>NZ_BBAG01000003.1 GCF_001311135.1 Secundilactobacillus paracollinoides DSM 15502 = JCM 11969 | reverse complement strand
GTTTTAAAAAGACGTGCCTCACCGGGCTCGTCAGCGTGTAAAACTTTGAAATTCGCTATGAAAACTGGCATAATAGTACTGATTGTTTTTAAGAAAATGAGTAAGCGAGGGATTGCATTGAGACTATATTTTCTGCGTCATGGCAAGACTGAATGGAACTTGGAATCGCGCTATCAGGCGCTGGCGGTGACTCGCCACTGCTACCCGAATCCTATGCTGAGATTCATCAGGCGGCGACATTTTTAAAACAGGTCACGTTCAGTCACGTGTACGCCAGTCCCATCAAACGGGCACGCGACACAGCATTGACTGTGCTGAATGATCTGCCTGATGACATACCGTTAAGTTTGCTGAGCCGACTGGAAGAGTTTCATCTGGGACGGATGGAAGGCATGACCTTTACTGACGCAAAGAAAACCTTTCCGGCTGAATTTGAGGCGTTTCGCAATGCCCCGGACAAGTACAAGCCGGTTGAGATTGGCGGGGAATCGTTTCAAGAACTGATCAACCGCATGACGCCGGCCATCCAAATGATCGTGCATGCCAATGGCGGAGCAGATCAAAACGTGCTTGTTGTGAGTCACGGGGCTGCCTTAAACGCTGAAATCAATGCCCTGCTGGGGACGCCATTGGCGCATCTACGAGACCGCGGCGGCTTGACGAACACGTCGACGACGATTCTTGAAACAACTGACAACGGTGCCAGTTTTCAACTGATTGCGTGGAATAAAACAGATTATTTAAAACGGCAACTCGATGCAACCGACACAATTTAAACGAGGTTAATAAATGGCTAACGATAAGAAAACGACGGAGCGCGATGAAAAACAAAAAGCTTCCGAAAAATTAATGCACCAATTGATTCAAGAAATTGACGATGACCCGGATAACTATCACACCTATTATGATTTAGGCGCCTTACTGGTTAATCTTAAGAGTTACTCGCAAGCTGAGGAGCTCCTGATGAAGGCCATGGGCATGTTTGGTGATAAGAGTCGTCAGGCCAAGGATACGTTGACGTATGGCCTGGGCAACGTCTACTACGAAGCAGGCGAGTACCAAAAGGCCATCGCACAATTTTCACAGGTGAAGGATAAAAAACTCCAAGCTGACGCCTACCTTATGCTGGCGCAAAGCTACATGGGCAACGGTGACCACAAAACAGCGCTGGCGTTTGCAATCACAGCCGGCGATACGCATAAACAAGATCCGCAGGTCAACCAACTGATTGCCGATAATTTACTGGCACTGGGGAACTTCAACCAGGCAGCCGACTATTACGACCAAGTGCTGAAGGCTGAACCTAAAAACGGCCATGCCCAGTTTGACCGCGGAATTGCCGCAGTTGTTTTAGGCCAGGATGCCACAAGTTTTTTTGACCAAGCAAAGACGCTTGACCCGGATTATTACCAAAAAGGTCAATCTCGTTTAAAAGATATTCAAACGTTTCTCAATAAGCAAAAAACCGATCAGGACAATCAAAAGTAGGAAGGGTGTTTCAAGATGGCAAGCGAAAATATGAACTTGTTTGGCGACGACCAGCCGAATGACCAGCTATACATTGTCGGCCGAGTTGCCACGACCTTCTTTGAAAGTCCCGATAGTTTCTATAAGGTCCTGTTAGTGAAAGTCCAGCAGACCAACATGACCTGGACGGACAGTGAAATTGTGGTCACGGGAAATTTTGCCAACATTAAGGAAGAAAATCCGTACCGCTTTTTTGGCCAGCTAGTTGACCATCCGAAATACGGCAAACAATTTCAGGCGGCCAACTATCAAAGCGAAGTCCCGACGTCTCGTGAAGGCGTGATCGGGTACCTTGCCAGTGATGAATTTCCCGGACTTGGGAAAAAGACGGCTGAAAAAATTGTGGACGCCTTGGGCCCGACCGCAATTGATCAGATCAATAAAGATGCCGGCGTTTTGGCCGATATCGGGCTTTCAGCTAAGGTCAAACAAACGCTTGTGGCCAATCTTGCTGAAAACAACGGTGTTGAACAAATTATCATCGGCTTAAACGGCTATGGTTTTGGGAGTTTGCTCGCAAGTGCTATCTACGACCGTTACAAGGAAAAAACGTTATCGATCATTCAGGACAATCCTTACCAGCTGGTCGAAGACATTAACGGGGTCAGCTTTAAACGGGCGGACCAAATTGCAGAGCAACTCGGCATCGGTGCGTTGTCTGACCAGCGAATTCAGGCTGGTCTGCTGCAGGAACTTAACGAACTCGCCATGCAGGATGGCAATACCTATACGACTGCCCAACCGCTCTTAACCGGGACCATTCGGTCACTGCAATCCAGTCGAAATGAGGCGGTTAACCCCAAATTGGTTGCTGATCAATTGCTGGCCCTGGCGAAGGTTCAAAAAGTGGTCGGTGAGGGTGACAAGATCTACCTGAAGACCCTCTACGACACGGAATGGCAGATTGCGGAACACTTGAACCGGATCACAAACGGCGACGAGTTGAAGTCCTTTAACGACGATGCCATTGAAAAACAGATGCGCGTGGTTGAACGTAATCTCGGCATTGACTATGATGACTCGCAGGAAACAGCCATTTTGACCGCTATGAAGTCACGAGTATTTATTCTAACGGGTGGCCCTGGGACCGGTAAAACAACGATCATCAACGGGCTGGTGAACCTATATGCCCGGTTACACGACTATTCGCTCGATATCAATCAGTATAAGGATAAACCGTTTCCGATTCTGCTCGCCGCGCCAACCGGCCGGGCAGCCAAGCGGATGAGTGAGACCACCGGACTGCCAGCAAGCACCATTCACCGGTTGCTGGGACTGACTGGTCGCGAAGGTAATGATGCCAACGCTGCTAAGGACCTGGAGGGTGCGCTCCTAATCGTCGATGAAATGTCCATGGTGGACGTCTTTTTGTTCAGGACACTCCTGCGGGCAATTCCGGACACGATGCAGGTCGTGCTTGTTGGGGATAAGGATCAGTTGCCATCAGTTGGCCCTGGACAGGTCTTCCATGACCTGTTAGCCAGTCAACGGGTAGCGGCAATGGAACTAGATACCATTTACCGTCAGGGTGAAAAATCATCGATCATTCCGCTGGCCCACGATATTAAAATGGGCCGGTTGCCAGATGACTTTGACCAAAACCAGCCTGACCGGTCATTCATTAGCTGTTCGGAGGCGCAAATGCCGTCGGTTATCGAACAGATCATTGGTCGCGCCAAAAAGAAGGGCTTTTCCGCAGAAAATGTGCAGGTACTTGCCCCGATGTATCGCGGACCAGCTGGCATTACCCGGTTAAATACGATCATACAAGAGATCATGAATCCGCAAACCGAGTCCCATCGTAAACAAGTTGACTTTCGTGGCGAGATATTTCGAATTGGTGATAAGGTCCTGCACCTGATGAACAGTCCGGAAAACAACGTGTTTAACGGTGATATTGGTGAAATTGTCGGGATTACGATGGCGAAGGATAAGGGTAATGAAGACAAGGCTGATAAGCTGACCATTGCGTTTGACCAGACCGAAGTGACGTATAACCGCAACGATTGGAACCGGCTAACGTTGGCTTACTGTACGTCGATCCATAAGGCACAGGGGAGCCAGTTTCAGATGGTGATCCTCCCCATGGTGATGCAGTACTCGCGGATGCTGGAACGTAATCTGTTGTACACTGCGGTGACGCGGGCGAAGAAAACGCTGATCTTGTTGGGTGAGCGACGAGCGTTTGAACAAAGTGTTCAACGCGTGTCGATCAATCGAAAAACCATGTTGGTGGACCGACTGACGCAAACGTTGGCTGCCTTGCCAGCTGATGCGGTTGTGCAATCGGCTGCCACTGAACAACCAGTGACGAGTGACCAGATCGTCGAGGCACCAGTTGATGCCGATTCAATTACGAGTGCTGATCAACAGCCTGCGGAGTCAGTAGCCACCACGGCCAGTACAGGTCAAGAAACGACGACTGATAGTGCTGCCCCGGCCAAGGATGCCGCAGACACGCGGGATACTGTTTTAAACGATGGCGTTTTGACCATGGCGCTGATTCAATCTGGTCAGATCAACCCGATGATCGGAATGGGTAAGCTTTCGCCTAAATCCTTTATGACCAGCGAGTAATCCTTGTACTTAGTCCCCATAATTGCGATAATGGGGCTATGGCCAGCAGACCGATGCTGACATCATTTACGCGATAAACCTGGCGCAATCATTGACGCCAGATCACACAAAAATTCATGGAGGTTCACCATGCCTAATCAAAAACAAACAAAGCATCCGCTTAAATTGTTCGCGCTGAACTCAAACCGGCCGCTTGCAGAAAAAATTGCTGCCGCCGCCTGGTGTCGAACTCAGCCAGGCAAGTATTAAACACTTCAGTGACGGCGAGATTTCCATTACCATCACCGAAAGTATTCGCGGTGCCGACGTTTATCTTATTCAATCAGTCTCAGACCCTGTCAACACGATGTTGATGGAGTTATTGATCATGGTTGATGCTGCTCGCCGGGCCAGTGCCCACTCAATTACCGTCGTAATTCCATACTACGGCTACTCACGTGCTGACCGGAAAGCCCGGTCACGGGAACCATCACTGCCAAGCTGATAGCCTCGATGCTTGAAGCCGACGGTGTTGACCGGGCCGTAACCTTAGACCTGCACGCCGCACAACTGCAAGGGTTCTTCGACATTCCCGTGGATCATTTGGAAGCCACACCACTTTTGGCGCGGTACTTCTTCGAACATGATCTGCTGGATAACCTGGTCGTTGTGTCACCAGACCACGCGGGCGTTTCAAAGGCCCGGCGGATGGCTGATCTGCTGCACGCACCACTGGCAATTATCGACAACCGGGATCCTGATAAATCAACCACCAACCCGGAGGCAGTGATCGGGTCAGTTGAAGGGGAAAATGCCATTCTCGTTGATGACATTATTGATACGGCGGTCCGCATTTCAATTTCAGCCCAAACGCTGAAGAATGCCGGCGCAAACGACATTTACGCCGTCGCCACTCACCCGGTCTTTAGTCAGGATGCGGTCAAGCACATGACTGAATCACCATTGAAAAAGGTCATTGTCACGGATTCGATTCAATTACCGGAAGAAAAAATGTTTGATAAGATCGAAATTATTTCTGTCGGTGATCTGATTGGCCGCACCATTCGGCGAATCTATCAGGAACGCAGTGTGGGGAAGCTCTTCTTAAAGGAAGAACGCGAATCTACCAAGTCTGATCCTAAATAAGTTCAACTGTTATAAGATGCAGGCACCCGGATAGTCACCGTCATTGGTTATTATCCGGGTGTTGTGCCCTAAAAATGGGTTTAAGTGAGGCGAATCTATCATGAAAACAGCATTAGCGTTAGCGCAGCAAGTTCGACAAGGCACCGTTTCAGCAACGACGCTGGTTAAGGAAGCTCTTGAGCGCGTGGCCGCAGGTAACGACGCGTTAAACGCGGTTACGGCAACTAGAGAACAGGCGGCGTTGGCCGAGGCAGCAGCGCTCGAGGACCACGGCCAACCGTTTCTCGGCGTGCCGCTCTTGATCAAGGGGCTTGGCCAGTCTTTGGCCGGAAGCCCCAACACCAGTGGATCACGCTTGTTAGCAGGAAGCGTTGCCAGCCAAACGGATTTCTTCGTACAGCAACTGCAGGCAGCTGGTTTTATTATCATTGGCCAGACCAACGTACCTGAATTTGGGTTTAAGAATATCACCGATTCAAAACTCTACGGGCCGGCGCATAATGCATGGAACCGGTCCTATTCTCCGGGCGGTTCGAGTGGTGGCTCCGCAGCCAGTGTGGCAGCTGGAATTGTACCGATTGCTGCCGCCAGTGACGGTGGCGGGTCCATTCGAATCCCAGCCAGCTTTAGCGGGTTAGTTGGGCTGAAACCAACCCGGGGGCGGGTACCAGTTGGGCCTGGCGATTGGCGGTCCTGGCAGGGGGCAGCCATTAATTTTGCGTTGACTCGATCTGTTGATGATACCGCGGCATTACTGGATGCAATGCAGACTGTTCAGCCAGCTGCTGTGTTCCAGGTGCCGCTAAATGAGCACGGGTATCTTGCAACCCTCAATGATGCTAAGCTAGTAAAAGTAGCTTATAGCACCAAATCACCCGTAGGCACGCCGGTGTCTGCGGATGCGGTTCAGGCAGTTGAGGATGCGGCCAGCTTTCTAAGTGACCAGGGGTATGACCTAGTTGAGGCTGCCCCGGATCTTGATGGCGTGGCCCTCATGGACAGTTATTACGTGATGAACGAAGCCGAAACGACCGCGATGTTTGACGAATTAGCAACAGCGTTTGGCCGGGCAATCACGCGTGATGAGGTCGAACCGCTGACCTGGGCGCTTGGTGAAACTGGCAGGCATTTGTCAGCAGCACAGTACAGTGAGTCACTTGGACTGTGGGACCAGGCCAGTTACACCATGGCCAAGTTCCAGGCACAGTACCCGCTGTACCTGACGCCAACAACAGCCATGCCTGCCCCAAGTGTGGATGATCCGTTAATTTCGGATGAAAACCTTGAAAAAATCAAGGCCATCGAGCAATTCAATCCTGATGAGCAACAACAGTTGATCTATGATCAGTGGTTACCAGCATTGACCCGATCACCGTTTACGCAACAGGCTAACTTGACGGGGCAACCCGCAACCAGTCTGCCAACGCACGTTTCCGATGCAGGGTTGCCGTTAGGGGTTCAATTAACCGCGTTAAAGGGGCAAGAAGCATTATTATTGCAAACTGCTAAGCTTTTTGAGCGTGAAAATCAGTTTCATTTGTTAAACTTATAGTTGGTGACAAAAAGTAGGGAAAAGAAGGAAAAACAGATGGGGTTAAAAAAGGTAATTATTGGCTTGGGCAGTGTGGCCCTTGCCCTGACTCTGGCAGCGTGCGGCAACCAGAGTAGTCAGTCAGGCAGTGGTAAGATGGCTGACAAGCAGGTCTTGAACCTGAGTACGACGGACACGATTTCGACGTTAGATGATTCTCAGGCGTCTGAATCGATCAGTTTAACGCAATTATATTCAACTGGCGAAGGCCTTTACCGGTTGGGTAAGGACTTCAAGCTGGAGAATACGTTGGCTAAGAGTTCAACGGAGTCTAAGGATGGTCTGACCTATACGTTTAAGCTCCGGACGAATGATAAGTGGCAAAATGGTCAAAAGGTGACCGCTAAGGACTTCGTTTACAGTTGGCGCCGAACCGCTGACCCGAAGACCAAGCGGGTTATGCCTACATTTATGACGGTCTGAAGAACTTTAGTGCGATTTAAAACGGCAAGATGAGCCTGATAAATTGGGCGTTAGTGCGCCAAATGATTCAACGCTGGTCGTGAAATTGAGTAAACCGGTGCCATACTTCAAATTGTTGCTGGCGTTTCCAACGTTCTTCCCAGAACAACAGTCAATGGTTGAAAAGTACGGGTCCAAATATAGGACAAGCAGTGCAACATCTGCCTATGACGGACCGTTTAAGTCAGAGGGCTGGAACGGGACGAACAATACCTGGAAACTGGTTAAGAATCCAAACTACTGGGACAAGAAAAATGTTCATTTGAGCACGATCAACTTCCAGGTAGTCAAGAGTCCGGCAACTGGGTTAAACTTGTATGAGTAAAAGAAACTGGATGTGACACCACTTTCAGGAACACAAGTTGCCAACTACAAGAACAAGGCCGGCTTTAAGACGTTTGTCGGCGGCTCTATGGAGTACCTTCAGATCAATCAACGCCACAATAAGGCTTTGAAGAATCTGAAAGTTCGCCAGGCCTTGTCTCAAATCATCAATAAGCAGGCGCTTGCAACCAGTGTGCTGCGTGACGGCTCAACGGCGCCAAAGGGGTTTGTCTCAACAAACTTCTATAAGAACCCGAAGACCGGCGCAGACTTTGCGACTGACGCTTATGTCAAATCGGGCGTCACTTACAATGCCAAGAACGCTAAGAAACTTTGGCGTGAAGGATGAAGGAAGTCGGCGAAAAGAAATTGACGTTGACGCTACTGAGTGATGATACGGATCAGGCTGAGACGACCACCCAATATCTGCAGGATCAATTCCAGAAACTGCCAGATTGAAGGTCAACATTGATAACGTGCCGAACAAGAACCGGTTGGCACGGTCATCAAGCGGTAATTTCGACCTCGTTATCTCCTCGTGGGGCGCGGACTTCGCTGATCCAATCAACTTCTTGGATCTGCAAACGAAGAGTAACCCAACCAACAATGGTCACTGGGTCAACAGCGAATACGACAAGTTGATCTCAGCTTCCAGCAACCAGGACGCTAACAACAAGCAAAAGCGGTATGAAGATTTGGTCAACGCCGAAAAGATCCTGATGAAGGACCAGGGCGTTATCCCATTGTATCAACCGTCAGTCACTGAATTATGGCGGCCGACAATTCATGGGTACGTTTGGAATCCAGCCGGAATGAGTCGCGGTTATAAAGAAGTCTACATTACGCAAAAATAGGTATGCGATACGCTTCTGCAGATTCTTGTCACCTGGCAGAAGGGATTAGCGACTATCGTTACTCATAAACGGATCAATACAAACAGTTGTCATGTGTTTCTAACATGACAGCTGTTTTTTTGATGGCTTGTTTTCAACGATAAGCTCTTATTTTTCAAAATTGATGGTACAATTTAGACCAATATGTGCAACATTAGTTCAATTAACTGGTTATTATCAAACACTTTCATAATTTAGAAAAGAAAGCGGTTATATTTTATCCGGATAACATTATTTTCACTATTGAATGAAAATAAATGCAGATACTCGAAATTTATTGAAATTTATCATGAAACATGATATACCTGAATAAGAACAAATGAAAACGTTACCACAAACACTGTGTCGATTCGGCACAGGCTATTATGACAATTGGGGGATGCACCATGAACTTTGAAGACTTATTAACTGAACAGCGAAACCGTCACTCAACCCACATCGACCAGGCCGATTCAAATGAGATGGTTGATATTATCAACCGTGAGGATCAGCGGGTGGGCCGCTCGGTGCAAAAACAGCTGCCACAAGTCGCTGAAGCGATTAACCTCGCCACCAAGCGGTTTGATAAGGGTGGCCGGTTGATCTACATTGGTGCCGGAACCTCTGGCCGGTTAGGTGTGTTGGACGCCACGGAGTTGCGGCCAACGTACGGGCTTGAAGAATCACAAACCTTTGGAATCATTGCTGGCGGACCCGAAGCCATGTTCCACACGATTGAAGGGGTGGAAGATTCTGGTGAACTGGCTGAAGAAAACTTGAAGGATGCGTCGGTGACTGAAAAGGATATCGTTATTGGGATTGCTGCTAGTGGGGCGACCAACTACACGGTGTCTGCATTGGCGTACGCTAAAAAACAGGGTGCACTGACGATTGCGTTAGCCTGTGTTCCCGAGAGTCCTCTGGAAAAGAATGCGGACGTTGCCATCTGCCAATCGTGGGACCAGAAGTCATTACTGGTGCAACCTTGATGAAGGCCGGGACTGCGCAAAAGATGGTCCTTAACATGCTGTCGAGCGGTATTATGATCCGGTCAGGCAAGGTATACCAAAACCTGATGATCAATGTGACGCCAACTAACGAAAAAACGCAACGCCGGGCAAAGCGAATCATTGCAGCGGCAACGCAAACATCAACATTGGCAGCAGAAAGAGCCTTGGCTCGCGCGGATAACAATGTGCCGCTGGCCATTCTGCTAATTGAAACAAAGGGCACTATCGCGGAAGCTAAGAAACTACTGGCTCAGTCTGGTGGTCATGTGAGTGATGCGGTGAAGTTGAGCTTGCAGTAGAGAGTGTGGAGCAAGGCGGTTTAGGGGCGGTGTGTAAGGGACTCTGACCGAAAAGTCTGGGCCTGACTTTTTGGTCAGAGTCCCTTACACGTTAGCCCCGTGCCTTGCGGAACACGTTTCGTCTATGAGCCAGAGCGCGCGTCGTCAGCACCACTCAGACAGTAAAAAATGCCAATCCCGGGTCTGACTTTTAGGTCAGAGTCCGTTACAAGTTAGCCCTTGCGGAACACGTTTCGGCAATGTGAAATAGAAGGTTGTCGCAAATACTACTCAAATAAAATTTACCCAAGTTTGGCATTCTTATCTGAGTTGGCTAGAAAGGCGGTTTTATCTTCGTCTCAATTTACGTAAAAATCAAGAAGAGAATTTAATAAATGCACACGTTAATCCAGGACGGAGAGACGTGTGCATTTTTTGAATCTAATATAAAGAAATCAATGACTATGTATTATAGTAAAGAACTTCAATTAATTGCTGAAAGTGACGATAGAATACTCAGTAAATTGTACGTTGATCATACATTGTCGAAACGTTTTCCAGGACATAAAGGCTTAGCACTCCAGTCTTTGAACGTGTCCTTTCACACGCCATTGTTTTGATTTTTAACAATAAACTCAATTGTGGCGCCGTATTAACATGGTCGAAACGTGTTCCGAAAGGCAGAGGCTCCTGTGTAAGCAACTCTGGTCAAAAAAGTCAGGCCCGGACTTTTCTGACCAGAGTTGCTTACACTCCGCCCTCTAACCGCCTTTCTCCACACTCTTACACTCTGCCCTTGCATTATCCCCCCGTCCCTTTAAAATTAATAGGTATGATGATTTGAGAGAAGAGAGGACGATTTATTGATGTATCTGGCAGATGAGAACCGTTATGATGGGCGGATGCCCGTTCGGCGTGCCGGCAACAGCGGGTTGCAATTACCCGCCGTTTCGTTTGGCATGTGGCATAATTTTGGCGACGACGCAACTATGCTGATAGTGAAAAGATTTTGCTTAAAGCGTTTGATAGTGGCATTTTCAGTTATGATCTTGCATACAACTACGGCCCAGAATCCGGAGCCGCTGAGCAGTTGTTTGGTCAGATCTATCAAGCAGATCTGAAACCATATCGGGATGAATTAGTGATTACGACCAAGGCTGGCTTTCACATGTGGCCGGGGCCATACGGCCAAATGAGTTCGCGCAAAACGTTGATGACTGCGCTAGATAACAGTCTCAAACGAATGGGTCTCGACTACGTGGATATTTTCTACAGTCATCGGTTTGATCCGGACACGAACCTTGAAGAAACGGCGATGGCACTTGATGACCTGGTTCGTTCGGGTAAAACGCTGTACGTTGGAATCTCGAACTATGATAATGCGCAAACGCAAGAAATTATTAAATACTTCCACGATTTCCATACACCGTTCGTTGTTAATCAACTGTCCTATAACATGTTAAATCGCGAAGTTGAAGAAGACGGTGTTTTGGACACGCTAAAGACCAACAACGTCGCAACGGTGGCCTATGGTCCGCTAGCTGAAGGCTTGTTGACCAACCGGTATCTCGGTGGTATTCCGGAAGACTTCCAGATCCACTGGAGCAGTACTGCTGTGATGGATCAGGGTCGATCAGCCTTGACGCAGAAGTTGAATCAATTAAACGAGATTGCCCAAAATCGTGATCAAACCATGGCTCAGATGGCCTTAGCTTGGTTACTCAAGGATGACGTTGTGGCCAGTGTTGTGACTGGGGCGTCAAAAGTCTCTCATTTGGAAGACAATCTTAAGGCGGTTCAAAACACGACGTTTACAACGGATGAACTGGACCAGATCGAAAAAATTCTACACGCTTAATCGTTAGTCATGTGAGTTAATGGGCCTCTATTTCAATCACCGGATCGAAATGGAGGCCTTTCGTAAGACTTGTTGAATTGCACCTGATAGTAGCGCACGCTATTTAATCCAAATCAGGCAGCAGGATGGGGGCACACCTTGACACAGAAAGTAACCATTCGCGACCTTGCCGAAGCAGCGGGGGTCTCAGTGACAACTGTTTCGCAAATCTTAAATGGAAAGGGCGAACGCTTTTCCAGTGATACGCAGGCACGAGTGTTGAAATTGCAGAAAAAATTGGGCTATGTTCCGGACTTTAATGCGCGGAATTTGATTATGCGGTCAACCCAGACAATCGGGGTGTTGGTGCCCAACTTGGCGAACCCATTCTTTAGTATGTTTATTAAGGGGATTCAACAAGCCTCACAAAACAATAAGTTTGTGCCCATTATTTTTGATGCGAACCACAATCAAAAATTGCAGAGTATGTACCTGGAAGAATTGATCAAGCGCGCCGCAAATGGGTTGATTATTGCGAGCGCCACGTTAGATGCAAATGATATTGATCGGATCCTGACGCGAAACGGAATTCCGTACCTGCTGTTTGATCAAAATGATGCACAGGTCGGTGACCGGGTCTGGGTGGATGATTATAAGGGTGGCCAAATGGCTGCCAATTATCTATTATCAGCTGGCCACCGTGACATCGCGTTGCTGGTAGGCGATGACATTACGCAAAACATTCAGCAGCGAATCAATGGCTTCCAGTCGGTGATGGAGAAGTATCATTTGTCATTTACGGATGACATGGTCGTTCAAAACAAGATGACAAAGCTAGGCGGCTATCAGGCTGTTGATGATTTAGTCGCACGAAAACCGAGCACGATATTTGCCATCAACGATGAAATGGCCATCGGGGTTTATCGCGGTCTTCAGGAACGCGGCTACCGGATTCCTGAAGATGTGTCAATCATGGGCTACGATGATATTGATTTAGCTGACTTTATGATGCCGAAACTGACGACAATTCACCAACCCGCCTTTGAAATGGGCCAGGTTGCCACCGAATTGCTGATCGAACGCATTCAAAATCCGCGGTTAGCCCATCAGGATAAACAGTTACCGTTAGAGCTGATTGTGCGGGATAGTGTAAAGAATGTGTAGAATTTATAAAAAAGGTCATCATTTCTTAACAAAATATACAATAAGTTCATAAATGGTATTCAACTTTCCCACACTTGTATACAATCTAAATATGAATAATATGTGAAGAATTTATGAGAAAGTTCTAAAATCCTTATAAAATATAGGATTTTAGAACTTTTTTAAATTAATTTATTTTTAATATTTTAATTTTATACATATATGTGTGTATAATAAATGATTTACGCCTGAATATTCATAATAAATGTGTATTTAACACGTTCGTATTCATCGCAAAATTAAAATGTGAAATAGTCTACATTCTGACTGTTAAGAACTTTTAGAAATCGCTTACATTCCATTGTATTCTAGAGATGTTCAAAAGAGATAGGAGGTAACGCAAAATGACAAAACCTATTCATGTAACATCCGAAATTGGGAAGTTAAAGACCGTTCTGCTGAAACGCCCAGACGTTGAAGTTGAAAACTTTACCCCAGATATGATGCCACGGTTACTGTTCGATGACATTCCATACCTGCCAACTGCCCAGAAGGAACATGACTACTTTGCTGATACTCTGAGATATAACGGGGTCGAAGTCCTGTATCTTGAAAAACTTGCCGCTGAAGCACTTGATGCTGGCGGTGACGAAGTGAAGAACACCTTCCTTGAAACGATGTTAGCTGAATCTGGCTATGCTGCCGGTGTTACGCACGATGCTTTAAAGGAATACCTGAGCGCTATGACGACTCAGGACATGGTCAACAAGATCATGGGTGGGATTCGCAAGAACGAACTTGACTTTGTGCCACGCGACTTAGTCAGTGCCGCTGAAGAAGAGGACTATGAATTCTTTATGGATCCAATGCCTAACCTCTACTTTACACGTGATCCTGCGGCTTCCATTGGCGATGGGTTAAGCATTAACCATATGACTTTCCCAGCCCGTCAACGTGAATCCCTGTTTATGGAAAACATCATTAAATACCATCCACGCTTTGCAGACCAAGGTGTTCAGGTATGGCGTGATCGGAACCACACCACCCGGATCGAAGGTGGGGATGAACTTGTCTTAAGCGACTCAGTACTTGCCATTGGGGTTTCCCAACGGACGTCAGCAGACGCGATTGAAGACATTGCCCACAATCTGTTCAGCAGTAACAGTGGTTACGAAAAGATCATTGCCATTCGCATTCCGCATAACCATGCGATGATGCATTTGGACACTGTGTTCACCATGATCAACAAGGATCAATTCACCGTTCACCCAGGTATCCTAGGTGAAGGCGGTCATATCGATACTTGGACGATCACTCAGGGTAACGATGGTGAATTAAGCCTTGACCACAGAACGGATCTCAAACAAGTTTTGAAGGATGCTTTGCACCTTGACGACCTTGATTTGATCCCAACTGGTAACGGCGACCCAATCATTGCCGGGCGTGAACAATGGAACGATGGTTCAAACACGTTAGCGATTGCACCAGGTGTGGTTGTTACCTATAATAGAAACTACGTATCTAACGAATTGTTGCGTCAACATGGCCTGAAGGTTCTGGAAGTTCTTTCAAGTGAATTATCCCGGGGTCGTGGGGGTCCACGTTGCATGAGCATGCCATTAGTTCGTGAAGACCTATAATACCTAAATTGAGAAGGAGTTAACATTATGACAGATTTCAAGAATAGCGTTTTTCAAGGACGCTCAGTATTAGCCGAAAAGGACTTTACCGCAGCTGAATTAGAATATTTGATCGATTTTGGGTTACATTTGAAGGCTTTGAAAAAAGCTGGTATTCCTCATCATTATCTTGAAGGTAAAAACGTTGCTTTGCTGTTTGAAAAGTCATCCACTCGGACCCGGTCAGCATTTACCACTGCTGCCATTGATCTAGGTGCTCACCCAGAATTCTTAGGCGCTGGTGACATTCAATTAGGGAAGAAGGAATCTGTCGAAGATACTGCCAAAGTGTTAGGTAGCATGTTTGATGGTATCGAGTTCCGGGGCTTTAAGCAAAGCTCAGTTGAACAACTGGCCGAATTATCAGGCGTTCCAGTTTGGAACGGTTTGACGGATGAATGGCACCCAACTCAAATGTTAGCTGACTTCATGACCGTTAAGGAAAACTTTGGCCACTTAAAGGGCTTAACGTTAACCTTTATGGGTGATGGTCGTAACAACGTGGCAAACTCATTACTTGTGACTGGGGCGATCCTCGGTGTCAACATTCATATCGTTGCACCAAAGGAACTGTTCCCAACTCAAGAGACGCAAGACATTGCCAACAAGTTCGCAAAGGAATCAGGCGCCAAGTTAGTCATTACCGATGACCTCGACGAAGGTATGAAGGCTCAAACGTTGTTTATACCGACGTATGGGTATCCATGGGTGAAGATAACTGGGAAGAACGGGTCAAATTATTGAAGCCATACCAAGTTAACATGGCTGCTTTAAAGAAGACCGGCACCCCTGATGATCAATTGATCTTCATGCACTGTCTACCTGCATTCCATGACGCAACGACTGAATATGGGCAAGAAATTGAAGAAAAGTACGGGATCACTGAAATGGAAGTGACTGATGAAGTCTTCCGTTCAAAGTACGCTCGCCAATTTGAAGAAGCTGAAAACCGGATGCACTCAATCAAGGCAATGATGGCTGCGACACTTGGCAATCTCTTCATTCCTCGAGTCTAATAACAACTTCGAAAACAGGCGAATGGCAGAAATGGCTTCGCCTGTTTTTTGTAAGAGTGTGGAGCAAGGCGGTTAGAGGGCGGAGCCTAAGCTAACTCTGGCATAAATGCCCGAACCTGGCATTTTGCAGAGTTGGCTTAGGCAGGAGCCTCTGCCTTGCGGAACACGTTTCGGCAATAAAACAGCAGAGAGCGGTAGCCAATATCACTCAGAGACAGAAATGCCCGAACCTGGCATTTTTGCCAGAGTTGGCTTAGGCAGGAGCCTCTGCCTTGCGAAACACGTTTATCAATGTAACCAAAGAGCACGTCAGCCAGCAATGAATATAGGTAAACCTGTTAAACAGATGCAGTATTACCAACATCCGTTACTTGGCTGGCCTGAAGAAAAACGTTTTACCAATCAAAATCAGGGCGATTCAAGACTTCAAGTCTTAATCGTCTTCTGTCAGAAATATCGGGCCTGAATTTTTGACAGAAGACGATTAAACGCCAGTCAGTGCCCTAAAGATAAAGGTTAAAATCAGCACACAAAGATCGAGTATCAGCAGGCCCACCAAAACAAAAAAGAAGCAAAAAAATGTGTACGGCTTTTTCTCGAAACCAAAACTTTCCTGCATTAGCCTGATACAAAAAATCCAAAATCAATTAAAAAGGGTGATTATAATGACAAATCGAAAAATTGTGGTAGCCCTTGGCGGGAACGCAATCTTATCAAAGGATGCTTCAGCCGAGGCCCAGCAACAAGCACTTCGGGAAACGGCCAAGTACCTTGTCGAATTCATTAAGCAGGGCGATCAACTGATCATTTCTCACGGGAATGGTCCCCAAGTTGGGAATCTCTTACTTCAGCAAGCTGCCGGGAGTACAGACAAGAACCCCGCAATGCCACTCGACACAGCCGTTGCCATGACACAAGGCAGTATCGGATACTGGATGCAAAACGCCTGAGTGAAGTCCTCGCAGAAAACAAGTTAGACGTTGACGTCGCCACAGTGGTGACCCAGGTTGAAGTGAGTGAAGACGACCAAGCCTTTACGAATCCAACGAAGCCGATTGGCCCATTTTATACTAAGGATGAGATCGACCTTATCAAGGCCCAGAATCCTGACCAGACCTTCGTTGAAGATGCTGGTCGTGGTTACCGGCGCGTTGTTCCGTCACCTAAACCAATTGGTGTGAAGGAATCTCGGGTGGTCAATAAATTAGTTGATGCCGGAATCGTTCCAATTTCAGTTGGTGGCGGTGGTGTCCCCGTTGTTAAGAGGGGCAACCGATACGTGGGTAAGGAAGCCGTGATTGATAAGGACTTTGCTTCTGAAAAATTGGCCGAACTTGTTGGGGCCGACCTGCTGATTATTTTGACTGCAGTTGACAACATCTACGTGAACTTCAATAAGCCAAACCAAAAGCAGCTTAATGAAGTCACCGTTGACGAATTGAACACCTATATTAAGGAAGGCCAATTCGCGAAGGGCAGTATGCTGCCTAAGGTCCAAGCAGCCATTGATTTTGTCGACAATCGGCCGGACAGTAAAGCCGTTGTGACGTCACTTGAAAACGTTGGTCGTTTCCTATCAGATGGGAGCGGGACAATTATTTCTAAGACAGCCGTCACTAGTAAGTAACGTGTTGGATTGGGGTATAATAGGACTATAGTAAATGCGGAGAAAGGTCCTATTAACTCATGAATAAAAAAGATGACTTCGATAAATATCGATCATTTATTCGTCAACAACCAGAATTTCGAGCCTTTCGCTCAGAAGAATTCAATCAGTTAGCAGCAACGTTAAAAGTTAAATCGTTTGGGAAGGGGCAGGTCCTCTTTGATCAAGGAGATACCAGGGATCGTTTATACTACGTTATTAAGGGTGTTATGCGTCTGGAGCGGTCGGATGAATCTGGAAACTACAGCTTCATCAATTACGTGAAAGCCAATAAGGCGTTTCCGTATCGGGGCATGTTCATTGATCATGAATATCCCTATACCGCATCAGCCATGACATCCATTGTCATTGCATCATTTTCTATGCCGGTATTTGAAGAAGTCCTCCTGACGAATCGCGATATTATGAAGCGTTTGATTGCGCAAATGGGTCAGATTATTGATACGACGGAAAATCGGCTTCAGCGCATGGTGACCTCTAGTGCCAGCAGTCGGGTGCAACAAGCCCTGATCATGCTGGGGGAGGATCTCGGGGAAGCGCAGACCGATGGGACGATGACCATCAATTATCCGATCACACTGATTGAACTTGCACGCGTCAGCGGCACCACGCGGGAGACTGCGGGTCAGGTTGTGGCGAAACTCGCTGAAGAAGGTACGGTAGTTTATCAGCACAAAAATTTTCGATTTAATCCCAGTTCATTACATTAAACTTCTCGAGAGGGAGTGTCATTAATGGAAGAATCAGATAAAGGAAAATTAAACCTCGTTGAACTTATTGCGTTAGTTGTTGGGTCGATCATTGGTGGTGGGGTCTTCAACTTAATGCATGATATGTCCGCCGGCGCTGGTGCCGGAGCAATCATCATTGGCTGGGTCATTACCGCCATTGGGATGTTGATGTTAGCAAAGACATTTCAAAATTTGACCATGAAACGGCCCGACTTGGATGCCGGGGTCTATAGTTACGCTGAAGCTGGCTTTGGGAAGTACATGGGGTTTAACTCAGCCTGGGGCTACTGGCTGTCAGCTTGGTTGGGGAACGTTGGTTACGCCACATTGCTGATGAGTGCGGTGGGCTATTTCTTCCCAGTGTTTGGCGATGGCCAAAACATTTGGTCGATTGTGGCCGCCTCATTTATTCTGTGGGCTTGCCACTTCATGATCTTGCGCGGGGTTGAATCCGCTTCCTTCGTGAACACGATCATTACCATTGCTAAATTGATTCCAATTTTCATTTTCTTAGTGACCATGATCATTGCCTTTAGACTGGGCGTCTTTACGCACGGTTTCTGGTACACACCAACTGGTACTTTCCAGTTCGGTAACGTCATGGGTCAAGTTCGGAACACCATGTTAGTGACGGTTTGGGTCTTCATTGGTATTGAAGGCGCCGTGGTCTTCTCAGGCCGGGCAAAGAACCGGAAGGATGTTGGCCGGGCAACTGTTTTAGGTATCATTACTGTTATTTTGATTTATGCGTTGATCACTCTGTTATCCTTAGGGGTGATGCAACGGGCAGGCTTAGCCAAGTTGACACAACCAGCCATGGCCGACTTACTGCAATCCGTTGTTGGTAAGTGGGGCGCCGTCGTTGTGAACGCCGGGCTGATCATTTCCGTTGTCGGTGCTTGGTTATCATGGACCATGTTTGCTGGACAATTACCTTACGAAGCTGCTAAGGAAGGGACCTTCCCGAAGATCTTCGCAAAGGAAAACAAGAATGGTGCACCAGTGAACTCGTTGCTGTTTACCAACATCTGTGTGGAAGTCTTCATGTTCTCGTACCTGGTCACTGCATCAGCTTACAATTTCTTCTATTCGATTGCGAGTGCAGCCATTCTCATTCCGTATGCGTTTTCGGCCTTTTACCAGTTCAAGTATTCCATTCAAGAATCACCAGAGGTACCCGGACGTGGCGGTAACATCACGGTTGGGGCAATCGCAAGTATTTATGCGCTGTGGCTGCTGTTTGCTGCCAACCTGGGTTACATTCTGCTGATGAGTTTATTATTCGCAGTGGGGATTCCCGTCTACATCTTGTTGCAAAAACGGGATAACAAGGCAGAAAAAGTGTTCGGTAACACGGAACGCATCATTGCCATCGTGGTCTTTCTGATTGCGGTATTGACGGTCTTTGAACTCTTCCGCTTGGGCGTTGACGGTGTGACTGGCCTCACATGGAGCCAGTTTAACCAACTGTTTTAATCAGTAGAAAGTGAGTGAAGGTCAACCATGAAAAAAGAAGTGCGTCAGTCTAAAATTGAACAAATTATTAATCAGTTTGCGGTGACCACTCAGGATGACCTGATGGCACGGCTGAAAGATGCGGGCATTAATGCAACCCAGGCGACGATTTCGCGTGACATTCGTGAAATGCAGATCGTGAAACAACAGGACGCGACTGGTGCGTCTCGGTATATGATCTACAAGGCCGGCAATCAAAATGAACTGCAACATTTGTATCGTGAAATTAGCGAAACGGTGACAAAGTATGAGCGCATCCAATTTTTGACGATCGTGCACACGTTACCGAGCTACGCGAACATGCTGGCCGCCATTTTAGATGACCTGACGCTGGAAGAAGTTTCTGGCACGCTGGCCGGTCATGATACGATCGTGTTGTTTAGTCCTGATGAAGATCGGGCAAGAACGATCTATGAGTTGTTTAAACGACACGCAAATCCGGACCTCGTGGCCGAATAACACCATTATTTTGAATAAAAACACGCTTATTGCAAGATTTATATTGCCGTAAGCGTGTTTTCGTTTTATGGTTAAAGGTAAAGAACTCATGAAAATTGAATAACAGTTTTCTGAGAAGGAAAGGACGTTGTTCATGTCAGCAACCATTTCAACTGTTCAAGTGTTTCCAATCGCCGTGCCACTTAAATCGCCGTTTAAAACCGCGCTGCGTACCGTCACCACGGCGGAGAGCCTGTTAGTCCAGATCACGGATTCAGATGGGGTCACGGGGCTTGGGGAAGCCGCACCCACGGCTGCCATTACAGGGGATACCATGGCAAGCATTCGCTATGCCATTGAGACCATTATTGCGCCAAAATTGATTGGGGCTTCGTTAGCCCAACCAGAAGCCCTCAAGTCGCTGATCGAAACAAGCATTGTGAATAATCACAGTCCAAAAGCGGCCCTTAATATTGCGGTCAATGATTTGCTGGCTAAACACTACGGTGTGTCGCTCAATGCGTTGCTAGGGGGCTACCGTCAGCAGATCGAAACCGATTATACGGTCAGTGTTGGGACGACAGATGCGATGGTTGACCACGCCCTTCAGCTGGTGAAGGATGGGTTTGATACCTTAAAGGTCAAAGTGGGCAATCAATCAGCCTTTGACGATGTGAAACAGGTGCGTGCGATTCGCAAGGCGGTCGGCCCCGCTATCAAGATTCGGTTGGATGCGAACCAGGGCTGGCAAAAAAAACAGGCCACAGTGGCCATCAACGCAATGGTTGATGAGGGGCTCGATTTGGAGTTGGTGGAACAACCCGTTCCGGCGGCGGATTTTGAAGGCATGGCGTACGTTACTGCGCACACGCCAATTCCAATCATGGCGGATGAAAGTATTTTCTCCGTGACCGATGCACTTCGGCTCTTAAATATGGATGGCTGTGATATTATTAATCTAAAGCTGATGAAGGCTGGCGGAATTGACAATGCACTCAAAATTAACACGCTTGCAGAAGCATTTGGCGTGCCTTGTATGGTGGGCAGCATGATCGAGTCGCAGGTATCCGTCACAGCGGCGGCACATTTAGCGGCGGCAAAGACCAATATTCAGTACTATGACCTGGATGCAGCGATGATGTTTCGTGATCAACCGACGACCGGTGGCATCACCCATGATGGTCACGTGATCACGGTACCCGATACGCCCGGCATCGGTGTCAGTCTTCAGCAACAGTAAGTTGAACGACAAACGAGGTGATAAGAATGCAGACGAGAAGAGTAATCGTGCCAGTAGCCACTTTTTGGACCCGTAAGGATGCCCCGCGTGACGTTGATGCCTTAGCGTTAAAGGGTGATGTGAAGAACTGGGTGGCGCAAATGACCACTGAACAGACCATTGATCTATGCGACAGTAAGCGGCTAGAGACACAGGCACTATTTAACGATGAAGTGATTATCGATCACATTGAGGGGTCGTGGACCCGTGCTTTTATTACAGCTCAGACGGATGATAGTGATCCGCGCGGGTACGCTGGCTGGGTGCCAACGGCGTCCTTATCTGAGACTGAAGTGACCTATCCAACCACCACGGCGCGCGTTGTCGTTGCTCAGCCGACCACAACACTATACGATCAGCATAAAACGCCGATTTTTGATGTCAGCATGGGCACGACCTTTACGGAGCTGGCCAACGAAGGTGAGTGGCTTAAGGTTGCCACCCCATTTGGCGAGGGCTACATTAAACAGTTAAGCATTATTGTAACTGCAGAAGGTGCAACTACCGGAGAACAGATGGTAGCGATGGCCAAACAGTTTTTAGGACTACGTTATCTGTGGGCTGGTATTTCGTCATACGGGTTTGATTGCTCCGGCTTGATGTATACCTTGCACCGGGTCATGGGGTTCCTGATTCCCAGAGATGCAGATGACCAATCCGTGAATGGGCAGCCAGTTGCACCTGAAAATCTGCAGCCTGGCGACTTGTTGTTTTACGCTTATGATCACGGCAAGGGGTACGTTCACCACGTTGGGATGTACATTGGCAATGGTCAGATGATCCAGTCGCGGACACCGGGTAAAGAAGTCGATATTGCAAAGTTGACTGAGATGCGATACGCACCTGAATACGTGGGTGCAAGGCGGTATTGGCGATGAGTTTAGCTGACCAGTTACGAGAACTCGTCACGCCGTTTGCGGCGCATCAGGTCGGGTTGGTTGTCAGCCACGGTGACCAGATTATCCTCTCTTGGCAAGCAAACCAGGTGTTTCCGGCTGCGTCGTTGATTAAATTAGCCATTTTAAATCAGACACTTAGCCAACATCCCGACTTGGAAGCCCCTATTGCGCTTGACACGACGCCGGTGGTTGGCGGTGCTGGTGTGCTGCAATTAATGCCCAGTGTGACGCACCTGCCGCTTAAAACGGTGTTGGAGCTGATGCTGGCGGTTTCTGATAACTATGCAGCTAATTTGATGCTTGCCCGATCATCGATGACAGCTATTAATGAGTGGCTGATTGATCACGGTGACGTCAACACCAAATTACAGCGTTATTTAATGGATACAAAATCTGTGAAAAAGGGGCTTGATAATGTCACTACAGCTCAAGATGCATGGCAATTGTTTCGCACTGCGCTGACCGATTACCCTGAAACACAGGCGTGGTTCGCGCATCAGCAGTTTCGCTATAAATTACCAGCGACAATTGATGAGCTTGAGACACCGATCACAGTCCTCAATAAAACCGGTGAAGGGCCAGCCGTTGATCACGACGTTGCCCGGTTTTTCATTGGGACGGATTACTATGACGTGGCACTGCTCACTGCAGACATCGCCGACCGGTCGCAGGCTATTCTGCTGCACCAGCGCGTTGGCCAGTGCATTGCCCAGACACTCTTAAGTAATCTTTAACAGGCGTATAAATTTTTATAAAAAAGTCGCAAGTTTATGCGACTTTTTGTTGGCATGCTACACTGATGATAGTTGAACTTCCAGGGTCTGGGTAGCATATATGCTATTTGCTGTTTTGCTGTGTGCTATGACCTGACCATGGGCGGATCAGCCAGTTTTTCTGAGTTACTTTTTATGAGCTGCCGCAGCTGAGCCCAGTCTTTACTTGGGATTCAGCAGATCTTGCGGTAAAGGAAAGGAGACTCACCTGATCTGTGAGGCGGTTTGATCACAGTCAGGTGAATAACAATCATGAAAATAACAATTCGGTTAGGACTCTTAGCTGCGGTGTTATTGCTAACTTTAGGAACAGGTAGTGCATTGAGTCACGCGGATACGACCACTGGCACCACGTCTAGTGCGACGGCGGGCAGCAGTGATAGTGCTGATTCAAGCAGCGCGGTGCAAACGAAGGCGCTGTCCAAATCGTATGTGGTTTATGGCAGCGGGCTTGCTTCTGAGGACAAGGATGCCGTTGCGAAGGCACTGGGTGTGCAGTCAAACTATGAGGCACTAACAGTGACGGGATCGGATTATGCAACATACATCAATTCAGCAGGAACGACGGATGCCAGCATGATCAGTTCTGTATCGCTAGCGCCAGCTGATCCCGGTTCAGGCGTTAAAGTGAACATTGCGGACTTTGACGGCAAGGATAACATTACTGAGGTGACCTCCCAACAGTATGCCATGGTCGCTACAATGGCTGGGGTTAAGGACGTCATTATTACCGTTACAGCTGATAAGGCCGTTTCGGGTGAATCGGCGCTGACGGGTGTTTATAAGGCACTGGCAGCAGATGGTATCTCGCTGAACTCTGAGAACACATCTGCAGCCAACAGTGTTCTGGATGCAACGCAACCAGCAATTGATTCAAATTCTAATAATAAGAGTTACCCTGGTAAGCTCATGTCAGCTGTTGGAGATGTTTCCTCTAAGCTGCTAAGCAGCGCCAGAATAACAATGAATACGCAACAAAGGCCGATATTCAGCAGATGTTGAACGAGGCGTTAGCCAGTCGTGGTATCAAGTCATCCACGTCGACTACGGTGATCAACAACTTAGTAATTGCATTAGCCAAAGTGCAGAAAGCACCGGTTTCAAGCACGTCCAGTTACGTGTCAAACGTGAAGTCGATGGCCAGCTCATTGAGTAGTTCTGTAGGTAACAAGATGGCTGAACTCAAGGATTTTGCTAGTCGGGCAGACACAAGTGGCATTATGGGCTTCCTGAGTCGCATTTGGCAGGCAATCGTTAATTTCTTTTCAAATCTGTTCTAGTCTGTAACAAAGATGTAATAATTAACCCAAAAAGCACGTTCTGTGACGTTGGAAACGCCATCAGAACGTGCTTTTTCGTGGAACATACGTTCAGAGAATCTTAGGAATCGCAAGGAATTCTTAAACTTTAAAACGTAAATTTTAGAAACTGTGGTACTATAAGCTTGTAACTTGAATCAAATATGAGCTTTTGTATACGCCAAGATGGCAAAACAGGAGGGGTGATCCGATTTGGGAAAACAATATTCATCTGTAAAGGTACTGACAGCGGGTGTTATTGGCGCAGCGGCTTTATGATTGCCGGGTCATTTCAATCTGCCAGCGCCAAAACTATCACTGTTAAGTCGGGAGATACAGTTTCAGCTCTGGCCAGTAAGTACGATGTTTCTGCCAGTGCTTTAGAGAAGACCAATCATATCACAAAGGATCAAATTTTGCGGGTCAAAAGATCACGTTGCCAGGGACAACGAAGACCACCACAAAAACAACAACTAAGGCTAATGCTGCGGCAGCAACGACAACGAAGTTAGCATCAACGTCGACGACTAAAGCCACGACTTCAAAGACTACATACACTGTTAAGTCTGGCGACACGCTGTGGGCAATTAGCTCAAAGTACGGCGTGACCGTAAGCCAAATTCAAAAATGGAATAACTTAAAGAGTGACTCAATTGCCACGGGCCAAAGTTGGTCATCTCTGCCAGTGCGGCTAAAACAAGCACTAGCACAGTAACCACTACTGCAAAGAAGGCAACCACAAGCAAGACCACCACAAGCAAGACCACGACGGCCGCCGCAACGACGACTAAAAAAGCAGCCACGACGACAACGACAAAGAAGGCCGCAACAACCGATAAAGCTGATGCTGTTCCTTCTGCATCGACGGCTTCAGTTGCCAGCTATGCCGTTAAACTTGCGAGTGAAAAGATCCCATATGTTTGGGGCGGTGCTTCCTTAAAGGGGATGGATTGCTCTGGATTAACCAGCTACGTTTACCAACACGCTGCGGGCATTTCATTACCACATAACACGGTTTCCCAAGAAGCAATGGTTTCAAAACACTCAGTCAGCAAGGCTCAAGTGGGCGATCTCTTATTCCGGGGGAGTGCCG
Source organism: Secundilactobacillus paracollinoides DSM 15502 = JCM 11969 (assembly GCF_001311135.1). Taxonomy (GTDB): domain Bacteria; phylum Bacillota; class Bacilli; order Lactobacillales; family Lactobacillaceae; genus Secundilactobacillus; species Secundilactobacillus paracollinoides. The sequence goes on along the minus strand of NZ_BBAG01000003.1, from coordinate 110,653 downwards.
GTGCAACCTATCACGTTGCCATTTACATTGGTAACAGCGAATACGTTGCCGCACCAGAACCTGGTGAAAATGTTCAGATTCAGACGATCAGTTCATACTTCATGCCAAGTTTTGCTGGTACTGTGAATAGCTAATTTATTTTGAAATAAGTGTTCACATTTTGATTGTTTGGTGTTATAGTTTCTGAGTCGCTTAAGTTGCTTAGATTATTATGCTAGTTAAAGGGGTGTAATCTGATGAGTAATCGTTCAGAAATTATCGAAGAATACCAACAAAAGAATCGTGAATTAGATGACCTCAAGCGTGATGAAGCGCATCACGTGGAGGCCTGTACCGACACAATAACGATTGAACCGAAATACGGTCAGCAGATGGCAGCCTTATCTGAGCAGTGTTCAGAATTAAGTGCGATCCTTGAAGCTATGGACGCATCGGAAGATTGATCGTGCGTGTTAATAACTGGTAACCTGTTTTCTGTGGGAGAATAGGGGCCAGTTTTTTTGTGGGCAAAATTGCACAGAGACGCATTTAAATGTGAATTGTGGTGTGAGTCTAAAATGACACAGTAGGCGCCCAGAAATCACAATCATGGGCTGTCTGTCGCCCAACCCTAAGAAGAACCCGCTTACGTTATTCCAGGTACGCAAATTAAGTTGGCACTGGTGACAATTAGGCTGGCATGATTATGGGGAATGATGTTCGTTAGAATGTGAAGTCCTTATCTCAGTTGTCGACTTAATAAAAAGATGAGCACGGCGCCTGATTTAATATTAGTAACTAGGTGATATCGGGAAAATGGACATGTTAACCACGAAAAAATGCTAATTGCATCATGCAATTATCTTTTGATCAAACTTATTATAAAAACTGTTACTGCTTAATTTTGTATCATACAAGTTATTAGTCTAGATTGTTGTATCAATCCAGAAAGGGTACTGGGCAATCTCAAAATAGGTATCCCAGTAGCGCCCACCCATTTCTTCACCATCTTCTTGACCATACTCAATTGATGGGACGATGAGGTGCAGTTTGTTCGTGGTAGTGATGAACTGACTTCAAGTGCATGTGTCTTCCCAGACGCAGCATCAGTGCAATGAACAGTAACTTTGGCAAATGCGGTTTTTCGATGACGATTAGATCCAGGTTAGGGTCAGTGACCTCTGCTGTTGGAGCAATGTTAATGCCACCGCCAAGATAGGGATGATTCGAAACAGTCACAAGGTAGGCATGGGCATAAATGTCACGGTGCTGGCCCACATGGACTGTTAACGGGAATGGCAATTCATTGTAAACGACGCTGATTAGCGATGATAGTCGACTGAGCCACCCGAGGTGAAGCCGCTTGGTCAACCGTTTAGGTGACTTGCCATTTGCATCATTCACGACAGCGGCGTCAAAACCGATGCCGACAGTGTTGGTAAATACCCCAGTTGTATTTTTTTCTGCGTCCCGATAGGTGCCAACATTTAGCCATGATGCACTGTTACAGCCCAGAATCTGGTCAAGGGCCGAGCGCCAACGGGTGGCCATCTTAATGCCCTTCGCAAAATCGTTGCCGTTACCAACGGGTAAGTAAGCAACGGGGATGGGATGCGTGAGTTTTGCACTCGCAAGTCCATTTAGCACTTGGTGCAACGTGCCATCGCCGCCGACAGCTAAAACGACATTGGTGGCCGTCGTGAGATCTGGGTGCTGTTTAGCATACTGCCGTGCCAGTAACGTGGCTTGGCCAGGGTAGGTGGACTTCGCCACTTGGTAGCTGACCTGGCGTTCTTGCAGCACCGTTTTAATTTCGGGCCACAAGTTCTTCGCTTTGCCGCCACCGGCAAATTCATTTAAAATAACGTAAAAATTGACTGACACGACAACAAGACCATCCTCTCAAAATACATACTTTTTAATTATAACGAACTTTATAGTTCCAGGCTAGATTGAACCCGTAAAAGTTTAGACTTATTTCAGGAGTGAGGTGATCTCCTAAATGAGTGCCTGCTATAGTAAACCATAAAAAAGACACCATCACAACCGAAAAGTGTGATGGTGTCTTTTATTAATCCATGATCAGCATTGGCAGAATCATTGGATGACGTTCAGTTTTTTCAAATAGGAAGTTTTGTAAATCATCAATGATCGCGTTTCGAATCGAAGCCTCAGTGGCTTTCTTAGAACGCATTGCGCGGCGAATTGTTGAGAACACAAGCCGTCGTCCTTCATTGAGTAATTCACCGGATTCGCGCATGTACACAAACCCGCGAGACAGGATGTCAGGGCCAGCCTGAATCATCTTATCCTTAAGACTGATCGTGGCAACAACCACAACTAAGCCCTCTTCTGACAACAGTTGGCGGTCACGTAAGACCACGTTGCCAATATCACCGATGCCGCTGCCATCAATGTAAACATCACCAGCAGTGAAGTGACCGGCAATTCGAGCGGTGTCCTTGGTCAACGCGAGCACATCACCATTTTCCATGATGTAGCTGTGGTCAAGCGGCACGCCGCATTGTTCGGCAAGTTCGGTATGGATCTTCAACATCCGGTACTCCCCGTGAATTGGCATGAAGAACTTGGGCTTCATGAGCCGTAACATGAGTTTTTGTTCCTCTTGGCCACCATGACCAGAGGTATGAATGTTGTTGACCTTACCGTGAATCACGTTGGCACCGGCTTCTTCCAACTCGTTGATCACGTGGTTAACACTCACAGTATTCCCAGGAATTGGGTTACTTGAGAAGACCACGGTGTCACCAGGTTGAATCGCAATTTGCCGGTGGGTCCCGTTCGCAATTCGAGACAGGGCGGCCATTGGTTCACCCTGAGAACCGGTACACAGGATCAGCGTCTTGTTTGCAGGCAACGACTTTAAATCGTTGGCATCCACAAGGGCATCGTCTGGAATATTCAGATAGCCTAACTCACGCCCATTGACGATTGCGGCTTCCATGCTTCGGCCAAACACGGCAATTTTACGATCGTGCGCAAGTGCCGTTTCGCAAGCCGTTTCGATCCGTGAGATATTTGAGGCGAAGGTGGCGAAAATAATCCGGCCATCGACTTGGTCAAAAATCTTACGAACTGATTTGCCGACCCATTTTTCTGACTTGGTCCAGATGGGCCGCTCAGCGTTGGTGGAGTCTGCCATTAAACAGAGCACACCTTCTTCGCCAAGCCGGGCCATCTTTTGCAGATCAGGCGGCTGGTTGGTAACGGGCGTGAGATCGAACTTATAGTCACCCGTTTCCACGATCACGCCGGACGGAGTGTGGACTGCAACTCCCATTGTATCTGGGATTGAGTGGGTGGTCCGGAAGAACGACACACTTGTTTTTCGGAACTTCAGCACGGTATCATCATCGATCTCGTGGAGTTCAGCTTGGAGCAAGAGGCCATGTTCTTCCAGTTTGTTTTTAATGAGCGCTAGGGCTAGGGGACCAGCATAGATCGGAACGTTGAGGTCCTTTAACAGGTAAGGAACACCACCAATATGGTCTTCGTGACCGTGGGTGATGACGAGTGCCTTAATTTTTTGCTGGTTGGCGACCAGATAATGGTAGTCAGGAATGACATAGTCAATTCCTAAGAGGTCATCTTCTGGGAACTTGATCCCGGCATCAATCAGGATAATTTCATCCTGGAACTGAATACCGTACGTGTTCTTACCAATTTCACCTAAACCACCAACGCCAAAAATTGCAGTTTCGTTATTTTTGACGTTCAGTTTTTTCATTTACTAAACTCCGTCAACGAAAAGTCCGGGTTTTCTTTTTCATATTCAAGGAACTTACCCTCAAGCGGTTCGATGAATTCGATGTTGTGGTCGGTGTTTGCGGCAACCTCTGCCCGGGCCTCAACTTCGGTGTCCGCCTCGATAAATAAGGACTTAGTGTCCTCACGCTTCGGGTTACGAACATTATCTTCTTGGTAATAGACTTTAAAAATCATAGTGGGTTATTAAACATCCTTTCATAATCAGCACCCTGAAACAGGGCACCTCATTTTCTAAACTATTTGTACCGAACGTCTTAGTTGTTTATGAAACAACAGTTGGTTAAATATTAGCATACCCATGTCATTTTGTATAGTAGGTTATAATCCACGTCATAAGTGATATTATAGAAGAAAACGAAAACGGAGGTGTTGAAAATGGGGGTTACGCTTACAATCGTAATCGCGGTGATCGTTGCTTTCATCGTGTACATGCTCGTTCACCGGCTGATTGTCCGGCGCACGACACAAAATGCACAAGAAGCAGCTTTGAACCAGACGAACGTTGCTGTTAAGGCGTCATTACAGCGGTTGGTTGATGATCGGTTTATTAGTGAACCGGCAGAATTTGTGAAATCGACCATTAATCCTGACGGCTGGGGCCGGGGTGTCATGGCGTTTGAATACGTGATCAAGCTGGATCACGTGACCGATGACCAGCTGCCCATTTTACGGCAGCGCCTCAATCATATTTTAGCCGAGTTTACTGAAGATTATAAAATTGCGTCAGCTGACGGCGCGCAACAGTCCGCATTTTTCATTACCGATATTTGGCGCCATGAGACGCGAATTCATATGAGTATCGCTTATTTGGTCAATGAGGCAACTGTGGAGTATTTGCAGGATCTGCACCGGCTTGAACATCCGGAGAAGGGGGATCGGGCTGAGTAGTGGATTGCGTGGTCTTGCTTTGGTTTCTGGATAAATTAAAAGACATCATCCTGGATTGTTAGTGGATGGTGTCTTTTTGTTGCTTTTCATTTTTTGGTGTTTGAAATGGGTTTCAGTGGTTGGTTGAAAGTAGCTAGATAGTGTACTTTCTTGTCCTCATAGTGGAAACGCGTTCCACAAGGCAGAGGGCTACTGCATAAGGCAACTCTGACACAAAATCCAAACCCGGGATTTTCTGCCAGAGTTACCTTATGCTCCGCCTCTAAACGCCTTGTTCCACGCTCTGCCTCTAATCAAACATCACCGTATCCTCATCGATCTCAAACGGTGCATCCTTATTGATGTGATCATAGAACAAAACACCATGCAGGTGGTCGATCTCGTGTTGGCACACAATTGCTGGGTAGTTCTTCAGCCGTACCTTGTGTTGTTCGCCTTGCAGATCCTGGTAACGCAACGTGATTCGGTCGTGGCGTGGGACGTAGCCTGGGACTTCCGTATCGACTGAAAGGCAGCCTTCGCCCTCCGTTAATGCTCCGGCCTGAACGGAGTGGCTAATGATCACTGGATTAATGATGACTTGCTTAAAGGGTGACTCGCCACCTTCCTCTTCAGCGGGAACCAGTACCGCGGCCATCATTTCTGAAACACCGACCTGGGGTGCTGCTAGACCAACACCAGCGCGCAGGCCGTACTTCTTACATAACTCTGGATCCTGGCTCACTTCCAGGTATTCCATCATGTCAGCAGCTAACTTTTGATCTTCCTCTGAGAGGGGGAAGGTGACCTTAGCAGCTTCTTTGCGTAAAACGGGATTGCCGTCACGCGTAATATCTTTCATTAAAATCAAAAAATTACCTCCGCATACCAATAAAAATGGAACTCACTTAATAGTTAATTTTAGCATAAAAATGAGAAAGAATGAAACCATTAAAAATGTGAAGAAAATAACAATGTTTTTTCTGAAAACGGGATTCCCCGCCGTTACGGCAAAACGGTGACTTTTGCGATATAAAAGTAATGAAAGGGCTTGCGTGAACTGTGAAAGCGTGTTAATTTAAGAGTGTAGTTGAGAAAGCAAACAATCGTTTCTCGGTTTGGAAAGGCCGAATAGATTGAATGCGTACAAACGGAAAGGAAAGTGTTAGTTATGGCGAAGAAAACTGGGCAAGTAGTTGATTTTGCGTCAATCAAAGCCAAGATGAGCGATCCTTACAAGAAAACACTCCAAGTTATCAATGAAAAGGGTGAGATCGTAAATCAGGAACTTTTCGATAGTTTTTCAGATGACGAACTCGTCAATTTCATGAAAGACATGGTTTGGGAGCGTGCATTGCACGAACAAACAATGAACTTCTCTCGTCAAGGTCGGTTAGGCTTCTATGCCCCAACCTATGGTGAGGAAGCAAGTGAAATGGGTTCAATCGCAGCTTTCAAAGATCAAGACTTCCTGTTCCCTGCTTATCGTGATTTACCACAATTAATTAAGCATGGCGCTTCAGTTGCTCAAGGCTTCTTATGGTCAAAGGGTAACGCAGTTGGTGATGACTATGGCGATACGCGTAACTGGTTCCCACAAATCATTATCGGTGCACAATATGTTGAAGCTGCTGGTGCAGCCTTAGGGATTAAGAAGAACGGTGAAAAAGATGCCGTATCCTTCGTTTATACCGGTGATGGTGGTACTTCACAGGGTGACTTCTACGAAGGGATTAACTTTGCTTCAGCCTTCCAAGCTCCTGCAGTGTTCATGGTTCAAAACAACGGTTGGGCTATTTCCGTTCCACGGAAGAAGCAAAACGCTGCTGAAACCTTAGCACAAAAGGGTGTTGGCTCAGGTGTTCCAGGTGTTCAAGTTGATGGGATGGACGTTTTGGCGACTTACTTAGCTACCAAAGCAGCCCGTGACTTTGCCGCTGAAGGCAATGGTCCAGCATTAGTTGAAACCTTAACTTATCGTTTCGGTGCTCACTCAAGTGCTGGTGATGATCCTAGTCGTTATCGGACTAAGGAAGAAGAAAAACCTTGGTTCGATGCTGATCCACTGATCCGTATGCGTAAAGTCTTAACTGACAAGGGCTTATGGTCACAAGATCAAGAAGACAAACTTGTCGAAGAATATAAAGACAGCTTCAAGGCATCAATGAAGGAAGCTGAAAATACACCAACGCAATCAGTTGTTGATATGTTGAAGACCACGTTCGAAGAACCAACTCCACAAATCAAGGCTGACATTGCAAGATTCGAAGCAAAGGAGTCGAAGTAACCATGGCTAAATTAACTTATATCAAAGCGATTACAGATGGTTTAGACGTTGTTTTAGGCGAAGATCCAAAGACGTTGATCTTCGGTGAAGACGTTGGTAAAAACGGTGGTGTGTTCCGGACTACCCAAGGCTTGCAAGACAAGTATGGTGAAGACCGGGTCTTTGATACACCATTAGCCGAATCAGGTATTTTAGGATTAGCAATCGGGTTAGCTGCAACTGGCTGGCGTCCACTTCCTGAAATCCAATTTATGGGCTTCACTTTTGAAGCCGTTGACTCAATTGGCGGTCAAATGTCACGTAACCGGTTCCGGTTCAGTGGCAAGCGTGCAATGCCAATCACTATCCGGACCCCATTTGGTGGTGGTACCCATACTGCTGAAATGCATGCTGATAACCTTGAAAACTACTTCGTTGGGACCCCAGGCTTACGTGTTGTCACACCTGCTAACCCATACGATGCAAAGGGCATGATCATTTCTGCCGTTGAAAACAACGACCCAGTTCTGTTCATGGAAAACCTGAAGTTATACCGTTCAATGAAGGACGAAATTCCTGATGGCAAGTACACTGTTCCACTAGACACTGCAAAGGTGGCTAAGGAAGGAACTGACATTACCCTGGTTGCTTACAGTGCAGAAGTCAACGAATCTCTCAAGGCTGCTGATGCTTTAGCTAAGGACAACATCTCTGCTGAAGTCATTGACCTTCGTTCATTGTTTCCAATTGACACTGACACCATTTTCAAGTCAATTGAAAAGACCCACAAAGTAGTTGTCGTTCAAGAAGCACAAAAGATGGCCGGCGTTGGGGCACAAGTTGCTTCAGAAATCGCTGAACACGCTATCATGAACTTGGATGCACCTATCGGCCGTGTGGCTGCCCCAGATTCAGTATATCCATGGGCTCAAGTTGAAAACGACTGGTTACCAAATGCCGATGACATCGAAGAAAAAGCTCGCGAAATTTTGAACTACTAAGATAGCTCACTCAAACGAATACTTTGTGATTTTGTGATATAGAAAGGAAGTTTTCCCATGGCTTTTGCATTCAAACTCCCAGAGCTTGGTGAAGGGATGGCCGAAGGTGAAATTGCATCATGGCTTGTCAAAGAAGGGGACGACGTTAAGGAAGACGACGTTTTAGTTGAAATCCAAAACGATAAGTCCGTTTCAGAATTGCCATCACCTGTAGCCGGTAAAATTAAGAAAATCGTTAAGCAGGAAGGCGAAACTGCTGAAATTGGTGATACGTTAGTTGAAATCGATGACGGTTCACCTGACACACCTGACGACGGTGGCGACGCAGCCCCTGCTGCAGAAGCACCTAAAGAAGAAGCTGCCGCACCTGCTCCAGCTGCCGCTGCACCAGCAGCCCCAGCCGCACCTGCTGCACCTGCTGCACCTGCTGCACCAGCACCCGCAACTGGCGTGCCTGCCTTATCAGATCCTAACAAGATCGTTTTGGCAATGCCTTCAGTGCGTCAACATGCACGTGACAAGGGTGTTGACATCTCAGCCGTTACCCCAACTGGTAACCACGGCAGATCTTGTTAGCCGATGTTGACAACTTTAACGGTGCCGCTGCACCTGCTGCTCCGGCCGCTGCCGCTGCACCAGCTGCTGCTGCCGCTCCAGCTGCCGCACCAATCAAGCCTTACAAGTCAGCAACACCTGAACTTGAAACCCGTGAACCAATGTCAATGGTTCGTAAGGTTATCGCTAAGGCAATGCGGACTTCAAAGGATATTTCACCTCACGTTACCTCATTCCAAGACGTCGAAGTTTCTGCTTTGATGGCTAACCGGAAGAAGTACAAGGCATTGGCAGCTGATAAGGATATCCATTTGACATTCTTACCATACATTGTTAAAGCAATGGTTGCTGTTTTGAAGGACTTCCCTGAATTCAACGCGTCAATTGACAGCGCTTCAGAAGAAATCGTTTACAAGCACTACTTCAACGTGGGTATTGCAACGGATACTGATCACGGTCTTTACGTACCAAACGTTAAGAACGCTGATGCTAAGGGTCTGTTTGAAATTGCTAAGGAAATTACTGAAAACACCCAAGCTGCTAAGGATAACAAGCTGAGTGCCGACGCAATGTCCGGCGGTTCAATCACCATTAGTAACGTTGGTTCAATTGGTGGCGGCTTCTTCACCCCTGTTATCAACCAACCAGAAGTTGCAATCTTAGGTGTCGGCAAGATTGCCAAGGAACCATATGTCAACGAAGATGGCGAAATCGAAGTTGGCAACATGCTCAAGCTATCCTTGAGTTACGATCACCGTTTGATCGATGGGGCGTTAGCACAACGTGCCTTGAACAAACTCAATGATCTGCTTCATGAACCAGAATTGTTATTAATGGAAGGATGACCCTTAATATGTCAGATGTTGAAAAACGCGATACTGTCATTATCGGTGCCGGCCCTGGTGGGTACGTTGCCGCTATCCGGGCAGCTGAATTAGGCCAAAGCGTCACAGTGATCGAAAAATCTGAAACTGTCGGCGGTGTCTGCCTGAACGTTGGTTGTGTTCCTTCGAAAGCGTTGATCAATGCTGGTCATCGTTTCCAAGAAGCAGCGGATGCTTCAACGTTTGGGATTACTACCCAAGCACCTTCAATCGACTTCTCAAAGACGCAAGAATGGAAGCAAAAGAAGGTCGTTGATCGAATGACCAGCGGTGTTCGGATGCTGTTGAAGAAGCACAAGGTTGATGTTATCCAAGGCGAAGCAGTTTTGGATTCAGATACTAAGCTTCGTGTCGTTTCAACCGGTCCAAAGCAATTTATGAGTGCTGACGATGGTCTGACCATCGAATTTAAGAACTTGATCATTGCTACTGGTAGCCGTCCTGTTGAAATTCCTGGTTTCAAGTTTGATGGTCGGGTCGTTGACTCAACTGGTGGCTTGAACTTACCAGAAATCCCTAAAGAATTCGTCGTTATCGGCGGCGGGTACGTTGGGACTGAACTGGCTGGCGCCTATGCCAACTTAGGGTCACACGTGACCATTCTTGAAGGGACACCTTCGATCTTACCTAACTTCGACAAGGACATGGTTGCTGTTGTTCTGAAGCAAATGAAGAAGAAGGGCATCGATGTTGTGACAAGTGCCATGGCAAAGAAGTCTGTTCAAGACGATAACAGTGTCACTGTTACCTACGAAGTTGACGGCAAGGAAGCCACTATCAAGGCTGACTACTGCATGGTTACTGTTGGCCGGAAGCCTAACACGGATGACATTGGTCTTGAAATGACTGATGTTAAGACGACTGACCGTGGCTTGATCGAAGTGGATACTCAGGGTCACACCTCAGTACCTAACATCTATGCCATTGGTGATATCGTTCCTGGTCCAGCTTTGGCCCACAAGGCCTTCTTTGAAGCTAAGACTGCTGCCGGCGCAATTGCTGGTAACAAGACAGCCAATGACTGGGTCGGTGTTCCTGCAGTCTGCTTCGCTGATCCTGAATTAGCCACTGTTGGTTTAACTCAGACCGAAGCTAAGGACAAGGGCATTGAAGTTTCAACTGCCAAGTTCCCATTTGCTGGTAACGCCCGTGCCGTTTCACTTGACGAACCAGATGGCTTTGTTCGTTTGGTGACGACTAAAGACGACAACCACAATCTTCTGGGTGCCCAAGTTGTTGGACCCGGTGCATCTGACTTGATTGCTGAATTAAGCTTAGCTGTTAACAGCGGGATGAACGCCGAAGATATTGCTTTGACCATTCACCCACACCCAACATTAAGCGAACCAATTCAAGAAGCTGCCGATATTGCGATTGGATTCCCAACCCATATCTAAACACTTTGCGATGATTAAAGACCTGGAGATTGCTCCGGGTCTTTTTTGGTCTCTTATATTAAAATAGTGGTAAAATGCCGAACACCTCCGCTCCGCCGAATTGCTGCCAAGAATTGGCAGTGGACAAGGGAATCAAAAGAATGGAGTGAATCATTGCATTGCAGAACGCAGAATGGTGGCAGTTCAGTGCTGATTTTCTTCAGTAGTGATTAAAACTGTTGTCGTTTTTAATCCATGTCTAAATAAGCGCCATTCAACTGAAAACCATTATTTTGCCTTGTATCGCAATCGATCTTGATGCTGTATGAAATAACAGCATGCATTGAACTAGCCTCTAAACATGGAAACAAGTAGCGAACACGCTTGTTTATAGTATCGACTGCGGCAGGGCTCTGAGATCGTACTCTAAATTCTATCTATTGATTAACTTCGGATTTAACCTATAATTAAACTAGCAGTTTTTCAGAGAAAATGGAGGGTTGTCTATGAAAGCTAAAGTTGTCATTTGCGGGGATTCATCACGCATCGATAGTCTTTTAGCGACCTTGATCATGAAGGATCATCCGGTGGCAGGTGTTGTGTTGCCCGCTGATGAACCGGCCAAAACGTCAACTGAATTCGCAGCCTTACAGACGGCCGCTAAATTATGCCAGCATTTTTCACTGACACTGGGTCAAAATGAAGATCTGGTAAGTGCAGATGTTGTCATCATTGCCCTTGAACGGCCACAAATCGCGGCTGAGGACATGTTATCCTATGTTCAGGGCATTATGCCCCGATTTCGTCAGCTTGTGAATAGCGTGATTGAAAATGGGTTTAAGGGGAAAATACTGATATCCGCACCGTTTGACGAATTGCTGGTGTACTTTGCTTGGCGGTTCTCCGGCTTACCGCAAACGCAATTGGTCGGCGTGGGGACGTTCAGTCAGACCCTGTTTCTTCAGTCTCAGTTAAAGCATCGGCTACACGTTGGTGAAAATGATGTGCGGGCGTTAGTGGTCGGGACACCGCAGCAGCAGTTGATTGTTTGGAGTCGCAGTTACGTTGGACCGGCCCCCGTTTTGATGTATTTGGCCAATCAGGACAACCATTTTAGTGCTGAGGACATTGCGGAATTGGAGACTGAAGCCTCCAGCCAGGCGTTGGTTGATAATTGGGTGATTCAAGACATGGCCCTGGAGCGTCTTTTGATGGCCTTGGTGGACGACCAGCCTCTGATTGCGACGGTGTCGAATATCCAGACCGACCATGAAGTTGGCCCATTAGCAATCAGTACACCGGTTTTGGTGAGCCTAGCAGGGGTCCATCGGTTAACTGATCTAACACTTTCAGATTCTGAAGAGACCGAATTTGAGACGATCATTGGCCAGCTCAGACAAACCATTACAGAAATTGAAAACGGAAAGATAGGTGGCACCGAATGAGTGAAAACTATGCGTATCCTTTAGCGGATGATTGGTCAACGGATGAAATCATCACCGTCACGCATTTTTATCAACTGGTTGAAAATGCTTATGAACTCTCACAGGGCGTTTTGATCAGCGAGTTAACAGCGGCTTACCGGGCGTTTAAAACGATCGTAACCTCAAAGTCCCAAGAAAAGCAGTTGGATAAAGCCTTTGGCAAAGTCACGGGGTACAGTATTTATTTGACGATGAAACAATCCCGAGAAACGACCAAGAAATCAGTGAAAATGAGCACTGGGAGGGATGCGCGATGAGTGAACCAACACTTGAACAGGTTGATCAAACGGTCAAGACCTGGTTGAGAGAATCCCGCGACCTCGTTTTAAAGCGGATGGCAACGCCGTTAAACGTTGACCAGAAGACCGGCCGCAAAGACCTGGTCACAAACGTGGATAAGGAAAATGAGCGGTTATTGGTGAGCAAGATTCGAGCTTTTTCACCGGACAGTCAAGTGTTAGGCGAGGAAGGCTTCGGCGATCAAGTGACGGATACGGCGGGCTGGGTCTGGGTGGTCGATCCCATTGATGGGACGATGAACTTTGTCAAACAGCGTGACCACTTTGCGATGATGATTGCCTTATACATTGATGGGCAAGGTGTCTTGGGTTACATTTACGATGTGATCAACGACGCCTCTATTCTGGCGGGCCTTCGCTTGGCGTCTTTAAAAATGACCAGCCGGTGGCCAAACCAGCTAACGTTGCGTTGCGCGACGGGCTTGTGGCCATCAGCGGCCCGCTTGTTACAGAGGATGTCATGAATATGCCGGAGGTCATCCGACAAAGCGCTGGCTTTCGGGCGTATGGTTCAGCGGGGATTGAGTTCAGTCTCATGTTAACTGGTGAACTTATTACGTATGTTTCCTATTTAAAACCCTGGGATTTCGGTGCGGGCAAAATTTTAGCCGAAACCTTAGGACTTCGGGTAACTAGAGTTGACGGGACGCCACTGAGTATGCTATCATCAGACTTCGTAATGGTAGCAACGGAAAAAGCACAACAAGACATTCTGCCAATCATCGGTTAAAGCGTCTGACTGTGACACTTAGTCACAGTTTTTTTATGGCGCAAGGTCAGCGTAGGGTGCTCATTGAGCGGCCAGGTTTAACCATTTTCACGCAACAGGTTTAATAACGAGTCACTATGAAAGGAAGATACACACTTTGAAAACCAGAGATGATATTCGAAACATTGCAATTATCGCCCACGTTGACCACGGTAAGACGACCTTGGTTAATGAATTATTGAAACAATCTGACACTTTGGACGAACACGTTCAGATTGAAGACCGGGCTTTGGATTCTAACGCCATTGAACGGGAACGTGGGATCACGATCCTTTCAAAGAACACTGCCGTGCGTTACGGCGACAAGCAGATCAACATCTTGGATACCCCAGGACATGCCGATTTCGGTGGTGAAGTTGAACGGATCATGCGGATGGTTGACGGTGTTTTGCTGGTTGTTGATGCCTTTGAAGGGACCATGCCACAAACCCGTTTCGTGTTAAAGAAGGCTTTGGACCAACATTTGACCCCAATCGTGGTCATCAACAAGGTTGACCGCCCAGGCGCCCGTCCAGAAGAAGTCGTTGACGAAGTCCTTGACCTCTTCATCGAATTAGGTGCTGATGAAGACCAACTGGACTTCCCAGTGATCTACGCATCAGCTATGAACGGGACGTCAAGCTACGATTCTGACTTGGCAACCCAAGAACACACCATGAAGCCAATTTTTGACACCATTGTTGATCACATCCCAGCACCAATTGACAACTCTGACGAACCATTACAGTTCCAAGTTGCCATGTTGGATTATAACGACTTTGTTGGTCGTGTTGGGATCGGCCGGATCTTCCGTGGGACTGTCAGCGTTGGTGACAACGTTACAGTGATGAAGCTTGACGGCACAAAGAAGAACTTCCGGGTCACTAAGTTATTCGGGTTCTTTGGCTTGAAGCGGTTGGAGATCAAGACCGCTAAGGCCGGTGATCTGATTGCTGTTTCCGGGATGGAAGACATCAACGTTGGTGAAACTGTCGTTGACCCAAGCACCCCAGAAGCATTACCAATCTTACGGATCGACGAACCAACCTTGCAAATGACTTTCCAAACCAACAACTCACCATTTGCTGGTCAAGACGGGAAGTTTGTTACCAGTCGTCAATTGGAAGACCGGTTGAGGACTGAGTTGGAAACCGATGTGTCGTTACGTGTTGATGACACTGACGAACCAGGCGCATGGGTCGTTTCAGGACGTGGTGAATTGCATTTGTCAATTCTGATTGAAACCCTTCGTCGTGAAGGATTTGAATTACAAGTATCACGGCCAGAAGTTATCTACCGCGATATTGATGGCGTTATGAGCGAACCATTTGAAGAGGTTCAGATCGATACCCCTGAAGAATACACTGGTAGCGTGATTGACAGTCTGTCACAACGTAAAGGTGAAATGCAAAACATGGAATCAACTGATAACGGCCAATCTCGTTTGACGTTTATTGCCCCTTCACGTGGGTTGATCGGTTACTCAACCGAATTCATGTCCATGACTCGTGGTTATGGGATCTTGAACCATACCTTTGAAAAGTACGCCCCAGTAATCAAGAACTGGCACCCAGGCCGTACTAAGGGGACGCTGGTTTCCATGAACGCCGGTAAGGCAACGACCTACGCTATGATGGGTGTTGAATCTCGTGGGACCTTGCTGATCGATCCAGGTACCGATGTGTACGAAGGCATGATTGTCGGCCAAAACAGTCGTGAAAACGACATTACGGTTAACATCACCAAGGGTAAGAACTTGACCAACGTTCGTGCTGCCGGTTCTGACGACATGGCTCGGATCAAGACACCAACCCACTTATCACTTGAAGAATCACTTGAATTCTTGAACGAAGACGAATTCTGTGAAGTTACCCCTAACCACGTTCGCTTGCGTAAGCAGATCCTTGACACGAACACTCGTGAAAAGGAAGCTAAGAAGCGTCGTGCCGGTTCACGGTAATTCGAAAAATAATTGACTGAGTTCATCTTAGTCAAAAACGTCACTCACAACTGGTGGGTGGCGTTTTTTATTCCGTCATAGGGGGACTAGTACAGTAAATAATGACAGACACCTGATACCCACTTGAATGTGGCCGCTCAATTCAAAATAATTTGTTTAAGCTTCACACTCAACAACCACGATTTTTCACGGGTATGCTATAATTTAAAAGACTTGCTGTACGCAGGTGTATTCACGAGTGTGGGGATAGTTAAATGAAAAGGTTAAGAGATTTAGATTATTTTTTGATCGTACCATATTTATTATTGTGTGCAATCGGCATCGTGATGGTGTATTCAGCCAGTTCTAACGTTGCCATTGAAAACGGTACAACGCCGGGCGCTTATTTAGTACGTCAGGCATTTTGGGTCGTGATCGGCCTGTTGATCACCATTTTTATGACCGCTATGAACACGCGGTACCTTCACTATAAGCAATTTTACTGGGGCGGAATGCTGATTCTTGACGTCATGCTGGCTGGCTTACTGGTTGGCGGTAAGACGATCAACGGGGCCGCTGGCTGGATCACGCTTGGCCCAATCAACATTCAACCTGCTGAATTTGTAAAATTCTTTTTGATCGTGGCTACGGCGTCTCGTCTTGGGAGAAGGAGTGACGAGGAACCGATGCTTAATGGGCACTGGTGGACCACTAACGCAAAACCGTTGGCACTGAGCCTGCTGATGATTATGCTCGTACTCCTGCAGCCTGATATGGGGAGTGCCATGATTATTTCTGGTATCTTAGTCATGATGTATCTTGCCAGTGGGTTTTCTTATAAACTCATGGGCGCCATTGTTGGCGGCGGGATCGCGTTTTATCTGTGTATTTTGCTGCCCATCATGTTTAAAATCGGTAAAGCAACTCACGTCACGAGCTATAAACTGGCGCGAATCGTGGCATTTGTGGATCCGTTTGGTCACCAATCTGGTTCTGGTTCACAACTGGTAAATTCTTACTATGCCATCAGTAACGGTGGATTGTTTGGTGTCGGTCTTGGCAATTCGATTCAAAAACGGGGTTATTTACCCGAACCGAACACCGACTTTATTATGGCGATCATTAGTGAAGAGTTAGGGTTGATCGGGGTGCTCATTATTTTGTGTTTGCTGGCGTTTATCGTCTGCCGCGCAATCTACATTGGCATTCATTCAAAAAACACGTTTAATATTTTAATTTGCTATGGTGTGGCAACGTATTTTGCCATCCAAGCTTTCGTGAACATTGGCGGGGTGGTTGGGTTTCTCCCAATTACCGGGGTGACATTCCCATTTATTAGTTACGGGGGGTCGAGTATGATGTCCCTCACACTTTGTTTGGGGTTGCTCATCAACGTGAGTGCTCAGGAAAAAATTGCAAGACGAAAGGGGCTGTAAACTGTGCCGGCAATTCAAGAACGAGAAGATTTAGTCGTTTACGTGTCTAATTTGCGACAGGTGCGACAGTTAAAACGCTATGGTCATGTGGCTTATGTGTCCAAACGGATGCGGTATGCCGTGATTTATGTCAACACGGATCAATCAGTGACGTTACTGCCCAATTAAAAGAGCTGCGATTTGTGAAACGAATCATTACGTCGCCGCATAAAGCATTGATCGATTTACTGGGACTTTCTGGTAATCCGGTTGCGAAAGACGAACAGGCGAAGGCCGAGGAGGACGACGATTAGATGCGTGTCATTTCAGGTGAATACGGTGGTCGTCGGTTGCGAGCCGTCCCCGGTATGAAGACCCGGCCGACCACTGATAAGGTGAAAGAAGCTATTTTTAACATTATT
This sequence comes from Secundilactobacillus paracollinoides DSM 15502 = JCM 11969, assembly GCF_001311135.1. Classification (GTDB taxonomy): domain Bacteria; phylum Bacillota; class Bacilli; order Lactobacillales; family Lactobacillaceae; genus Secundilactobacillus; species Secundilactobacillus paracollinoides. The sequence goes on along the minus strand of NZ_BBAG01000003.1, from coordinate 93,629 downwards.
GGCCCGTACTTTGATGGCGGGACGAGTCTGGATTTATTTGCGGGCTCTGGCGGCCTTAGTATTGAAGGTGTTTCTCGGGGCATCGACCATGCGGTGTTAATTGATCGGCAGGGCGCTGCCATCAAAACGATTCACCAAAACATTGAGGTTACAAAAGAACCCGACAAATTTAGTGTCTACAAACGCGATGCTGAAAAAATGTTGCCGCAATTAAAGAGCCAAGGGTTAGCCTTTAATTTGGTTTATTTTGATCCGCCGTATCGCGAACAAAAGATCATGAAGGAAATCCAGATTTTACAGGATCTGGCGCTGTTAGCACCAGAATGTTGTATTATGTGTGAAACGAACCAGGAAGCTGAACTGCCAGAAATGGTCGGTGCTGCAAAACTGGTCGAACAAAAATCTTATGGCATCACGAAGGTGACCATCTACGAGATGCCGGAAGAGGGGGAGACTGATGACTAAGGCTGTTTTTCCTGGCAGTTTTGATCCGCTGACGATGGGCCATCTTAATTTGATTCAACGCGCTAGCGGCTTGTTTGATGAGCTGATTGTGACGGTGGGGACGAATATAAGTAAACGGTCGTTGTTTACGCCAGATGAGCGGGTGGCCCTTATTCAAGAGAGCGTCGCGGATTTGTCCAATGTGCGCGTGCAGATGGAAAGCGGGTTAACGGTCGATTTTGTGAAATCGGTCAACGCCAGCGTTATTTTACGGGGTCTGCGCAATTCAAAAGATTATGACTATGAGGCCGGTATTGCACAGATGAACCACTATCTGGATAATGGCATCGAGACGTTATTTTTACTGACGGACGCGAAATATGCGTTTATCTCGTCAAGCCTCTTAAAAGAAGTGCTGCACTTTGGCGGCGATATTTCAGAGCTCGTGCCGCCAGCAGTTGTGGCCGCATTGGCTAAAAAGTGAGGTTGGGGGACCAATGAAAAATTTCCTAAAAAAAAGGGCGACTAAGGTTACTCTCGGGGTGATCGTCGGTGTTTTAGTACTGGTTGGCCTGTTTTGGCCGTTGCCGTACTACATTGAAACGCCGGGATCGGGCACAAATCTGAAGTCGTTTGTGACGATTAAATCCCACCCGGATAAGCGTCCCGGTGAGTACATGATCATGACGGTGCAGCTTGCTCGTGCGCGACCCATTACATACGCGCTAGCCAAGGTGCTGCCCTACCATGAGATCGACACGGAAAAGAGCGTTACTGGCGGCCAGAGCGGTGCCACTTACATGCGGATGGAGAACTTCTATATGCAAAGTGCCATCAACGAAGCGAAGGCTGTTGCAGTTAAGGCGGCTGGGGACAAGGTGACCAAGGATTATTTGGGCATCTATGTCATGGAAGTTCAGAAGAACTCCAAGTTTAAGGGTGAGCTCAAAGTGGGTGATACGATCACAAAGGTCAACGGTCGCCATTTTGAGAGTGCCTTTGGGTTCCAAAACTATATTCGCAAGCAAAAGGTTTGTAAGCAATTGGCCGTCACTTATGAACGAGACGGCGTTAAGCACACTGTGACGGAACCGCTGATTAAATTATCAAGCGGTCAACCTGGGATTGGCATCATTTTGACGGATAACGTGAAGATCAAGACCTCGCCAAAGGTTTCAGTGGATCCGGGACAAATTGGCGGCCCGTCAGGTGGTTTAATGATGAGTTTGCAGATCTACACGCAATTGACCAACACCAATTTACGTCACGGCCGTAAAATTGCCGGAACGGGAACCATCAATCCGGATGGCTCCGTTGGTGAAATTGGCGGGATCGATAAAAAAATCGTGGCGGCTAAAAAAGCCGGTGCAACAATTTTCTTCGCACCGTATATTAAACCAACGAAGGCGGTGCTGAAGTTAGAAGAGCACCATGAAACAAACTATCAACTCGCTAAGAAGACGGCGAAGAAGGTTGCACCAAACATGAAGGTCGTTCCTGTGACGAGCTTTAAGCAGGCGGTGCGGTATTTGGAGACACATAAGTAGAGCGTAGAGCGTGGAGCAAGGCGCTTAAGGGGCGGAGTGTAACGGACTCTGGCAGAAAAGTCCGGGCCTGACTTTTTTGCCAGAGTCCGTTACACAGTAGCCCCTTGCCTTGCGGAACGCGTTTCCGCTAGAGAAGGGCAAAGCACGTCGCCAAAAGCACTCAGTGACAGAAAAGTCCGGGCCTGACTTTTTTGCCAGAGTCCGTTACACAGTAGCCCCTTGCCTTGCGGAACGCGTTTCCACTAAAAAGTGCAAAGTGCGTCGCCAAAAAGAGCTAAGTGGTAAATAAGCTTCTAATCAGAATTTGCTTACCCAAACCACTAAAAAAATTCCACATATAACTAACCAAACAGTGAAATTAATCATCCTGAAACAATATAAAAGCTGAAACTAGCTTAGTTTCAGGCTTTTATAATCCCCAAAAAAAGAGCACTAAAACAGATACCGCTCGTACCCATTTTCCATTGCATATAAAAATTTAAAAATAATTTACTACCTAGACAACCATTTCCAACTTTCCCTGCGTAGTTAACGGGTAAGAAGGGAGGAATAGTGTTGGATAGGTTAAAAGAACTGTTAGGAACGATGGGACGAGAGGTTTGGATCATTGCGGGAATTGCGGTAGCAACGATTGGTATCGTTTTTTTGATGGTACACCAGGCCCCACAGGAGGCATCTACGCAACCGGAATCAGCCGTAATGTCAGATAGCATGGCGGTGGCGAGCAGTGGCGGTAGTGACTCGACTGTGGCGTCTAGCCAGTCAATGACGATGTATGTTGATATTAAGGGTGCCGTTAAGAATCCAGGATTAAAAAAGGTGACCGGTGACATGCGTGTGATCGATGCTGTGCAGTTGGCCGGCGGATTTGCAAGCAATGCTGACCAAAAACAGGTGAATTTAGCCCAGCGGCTGACTGATCAGCAGGTCGTGTTTATTCCAAAGCACGGAGAAACCGCACCGCCAGTTGCCACGGGTGGCGGTGGTGCGGGTGCCAGTAGTGAAGCGCCGCAAGTGAACCTGAATTCAGCAGACCTCGAGCAGCTGCAACAGTTGGACGGTGTGGGTGAAAAAAAGGCCCAAAAGATCATTGATTACCGGACGGCTAAGGGTCAGTTTAAGACCATCGAAGATATTAAGAACGTTTCTGGATTCGGTGATAAAACATTTGAGCGGTTAAAGCCACAACTTGCGGTGTGATTTTTGAGATGTTAGTCGGTTGTTCAATTTTTTGGTATACTGAGTTTTGTTTCAATCTTTATCGAGAGAATTGAGCGTTACCGAATAAGCGGAGGCAATCACATGACAAAAAAGAGAATTCCATGGGATCAATACTTTATGATGCAATCTGTCCTGTTAGCCAGTCGGAGTACGTGTAATCGGCTGTCTGTGGGGGCCACGATCGTGCGTGATAAGCGGATCATTGCGGGTGGCTATAACGGTTCTGTTTCAGGTGATGTGCACTGTATCGATGAGGGCTGCTACCTCGTTGACGGGCATTGTGTCCGGACAATTCATGCAGAAATGAATGCCATTTGCAGTGTGCAAAGTTTGGGGAACAAACGGATGGCGCGGAGATTTACGTGACCGATTTTCCCTGTCTGCAATGCACGAAAATGTTGCTTCAAGCGGGCATCAAAAAAATATCCTACTTGCGTAACTATCACAATGATCCTTACGCAATGGAATTGATCAAGATGAAAAATGTTGAACTCAATCAAGTGACATTAGACGAAGAAATGATTAAACGAGCTTCTTTTGAGACCTATTTGACTGACCATCAATAAAACAATTATTTGGTTAGCGGTCCTGGTGGGCTGCTTGAGTGGCTGTGTGTTTGGCAATTTTTGGGTATCGGCGGGACTGGCCGGTATTTGGCTGATTCGAATTGTCTGCTTGAAGGATCGCAGTATTTTGATTTGGGCAATCGTGACTAGCCTTGTTTTTGGGTGCTGGTTTGTGTTTCAACGTGATCAGCGTCGCTTACAAACGTTGCCTGAGATGTCGAACACCACGGTGAAATTGCAGGTGCAACCGGATGATGTCCTGGTTGGGCCGGACAGCGTCCAACTTAAGGGCAGGCTGCCAACTGGCCAGCAAGTTACAGGCCAATATTACGCTGCAGAAGGAGAACGACCGGCGCCACAGTGGCAGATCAAACGGGCAAGTACTTTGACTGTTGCCGGCGATGTCATGCAGTTTGAACCAGCTACGAATGTGAATGAATTTGATTACGGTGCCTATCAGCGCCAGAACGGGGTGTTGAACCGCGTTAAAATCGCACAGTTATTGGCTGTCACGCCGGCGACCGGTGGGCATGTGTGGCAACGCTGGCTGAATGCGTGTCATACCTTGCGGGCAAGATTGATTATTGAAACTAAAAAATTGCCCCCGTTGCTGGCACTCTACGTTCAGGGGCTGTTCTTGGGGTACCGGGCAGATAATTTTTATGACAACCTGGCCGCCGTTACAGACCTCGGCCTGATCCACTTATTTAGCATTTCTGGCTTCCATGTGGTCTGGCTAACGGCAGTAATGGCATTCGTTTTGAAACGATTACGGTGTTCCCAGGCCGCAGTGAATGTCATCATCCTTTTGAGTTTACCCAGCTACTTTGTGTTAGCCGGTGCGGCGCCTAGTTTACTGCGAGCAATTTTAGTGTCGATGCTGGCTCTGGGGGCTTCTCTAATGCACTGGAAAGTGACACCACTAACGCTTTGGGGACTCAGCCTTATGCTGGCTTTACTGTGGTACCCAGCGTTGTTGATGCAATTAGGGGGTCAGTTAAGTTATGCACTGGCGTTTGCCCTGATCTTTGTTGAGGGTCGCTCAACTTTGATGAAACAGTGTTATTAAACATGGTGAGTCTGCCGTTTGTTTTGTATCACGTCTATCAGTGGCACGTGTGGTCATTGATGGCCAATTTATTGATCTTACCGGTGTTTAGCTGGCTCATTTTTCCAGTGACGCTGATCGGCGGTCTCCTAGGTCTGAAATTTCCGGTGGTTGCGCAACTGTGTACGCATCTGTTAGGCTGGTTTACACAGGGGCTGGATACGATTGCCCATTTCCCTGGGATGATCACCTTTGGCAAGCCGCACATCGTTTTGGTGGTGTTGCTGGTTGGCCTTACCTTAGTGCTCTTGACACGCCACCGGCAGCGGACTGTTATTATTGCGCTTGCGGTGACGTATGCCGCATCATTTTTAATGATCCACTATCCAGTTAAGGGCGAGGTAACGTTTTTTGACATTGGCCAAGGGGACAGTTTCATGATTCGAGAACCCTATGGTAAACAGATCACCATGATCGATACCGGGGGTGATGTTTTCTTTGGCGGGCATCAGGTCAAAAAACGAAGTCGGGCATTACGCCTGAACATCAACTACATGCAGAGTATGGGCATTCACCGCATTGACGCACTATGTTTGTCCCATCAAGACGCTGACCACGTTGGCTTTGTCGGCGATGTGTTGAAAACCATGGCCGTAAAACGGTTATATATTCCCTGGGGAATGGCAGCCAACCCGCAATTTATGCAGCGGATTCGACCCAATTTGAATCAGACTCAGTTGATTAGTGTCCGGGCAGGTCAGACCATCCTGGCACGCACTTGAAGGTCGTTCATCCCTTTACGCCAGGACTTGGTGGGAATGAAGACTCCATGGTCTTAACGGGTCAGTATGGCGGGTTGCAGTTCATGTTTACGGGTGATTTGGGGCAGGATGGCGAAAAGAAAATTATTGCCCACTATCCGCAACTGAGAACGGATGTTTTAAAACTCGGTCATCATGGGAGTAAAACATCCTCGGCACCTGAATTCATTCAGGCATTACAACCCAAGGTGGGTATCATCTCAGCCGGGCGGCATAACCGGTATGGCCACCCGAACCAAGAAACGCTGGCAACACTGGAACAACAACACGTCCCATACTTTAATACGCAAACAAACGGCATGATCCGGTACCGATTTCGGGCACATCACCCCGGGTACTGGGAAACAGTGATGAAGGAGGATGCAACTTGAGTTACGAAACGGTCATGAAATCACTACACAACCACACGCCGGTTTCTGTTTATCTCATAACTGGTGATCAAGCGTACTTGGTGAATCGACTCAAAAAAGCGTTCACAGATTTGATTCCTGAAGAAGAGCGGACGATGAATCTTGCAAGCTATGATATGGAATCAACGCCACTTGCTCAGGCGCTTGACGATGCAATGTCAGCACCATTTTTTGGCGAACGCCGACTGGTATTTGTTGAGCACGCCTATTTTTTGACGACGGATCCGCACAAGGGCATCAAGTCGACCATGATATAGATGGGATGCTGACCTACCTCGAACATCCTGAGCCAACAACGGTCATCGTTTTTATTGCGACTACTGGCAAACTTGATAGCCGTAAAAAAATTGTTAAAACGCTTAAAAAAGTGGCTGATGTTGTGTCCCTTGAGGCGATTGGTGAAACGCAGATCAAACAGCTGGTTGGCAATGACCTCCAAAACAATGGGTTTAAGATTCAGCCGGACGCGTTTAATCAGTTGCTGCAGCGGACCGGGTCAGATCTTTCATTGATTATGAATGAACTGCCTAAGCTAAAAATGGCCAGCTATGAGTCAAAGGAGATCACGGCCGAAGTGGTGCAGGAATTGGTCACAAAGTCTCTCGACCAAAATGTGTTTGACCTGGTGAACGACGTGATGGCAAAACATATTGATGCGGCCCTGACGTTATACCGGCAACTGATTTTGACCAAAGAAGAACCGCTTAAGATCAATACCGTCTTAGTGAGTCAGTTTCGGTTGTTGATTCAAACGAAGATTTTAGTTAAGAATGGGTATAGCCAGGGGAGCATCGCAAGTACGCTTAAGGTACATCCATACCGGGTCAAGCTTGCCATGCAGAGCACCCGACGACTTAAGTTGGATGATTTAAAGCGGGCTTATCTTGGTCTGATCGCCATTGAACGGTCATTAAAGTCGACTAGTCAGGACCCGGAGACTTTATTTGAACTGTTTATGTTGAAATTCTTAAACGAAGTGGCCTAAAAAAGGGCACAAAAAAGGCTGGTTCGCAAGGAATCAGTCTTTTTATGATGGGTCGTTTAAGTTAGGCGTTTGCTTTAGCAAGACGTGCAGCCATCCGTGACTTGTCACGAGCAGCTTTGTTACGCTTGATTAAACCCTTTGATGCGGCTTTGTCAACGGCGCTTGATGCAGCGACGTATAAAGCAGCAGCTTTTTCATCATGAGCAGTGACAGCAGTTTCGAACTTCTTAACAGTTGTCCGCATCGTGCTGAGTTGTGATGAGTTACGCTTGTTTGCTTTAACGTTAGTCTTTGCACGCTCGATAGCAGATTTGATAATTGGCAATGATTTCACCTCCACAGTAAAAAAGAGCCAAACGGTCTTTTTAATATTCAACGAATGTCATTATACAGAAGATAAGGGGTGATTGCAACACCTCTGGTCGAAATGTAAAGTAAAAATACTTGATAATGAAATGCCTTGTGTTCAACCGCGATGTTGTGTACAATGATTAAGGTTCATATGCCCATACTTAGTTTCTCGTGATCTCACTCACGGTAACTCAGTATTGGGTGGATCAAAAAAATATTTATAAGGTGGGAATTTTTACCATGGCTATTAGTCAAGAAAAGAAAAACGAAATCATCAAGCAATATGCACGTCACGACGGCGACACTGGTTCAGCCGAAGTCCAAATTGCTGTTTTAACTGCTGACATCAACAGCATCAACGACCACATGAGAGCTCACAAGAAGGACTTTCATTCACAACGTGGGTTGATGAAGAAGATCGGTCACCGTCGTAACCTCTTAGCTTACCTCCGTAAGTCAGACGTTCAACGTTACCGTGACTTAATCCAATCATTGGGTCTGCGTCGTTAAAATTAAGTCTTTTAGAGAATCGCTTAGGCGGTTCTTTTTTTGTAAGGTGCGCAAGAAGGGCGCCTAAAAGGTGGAGCACAAGGCCACTCTGACATAAATTCCTGGGTCTGGAATTTGTGTCAGAGTGGCCTTGTGTGCAACCTTTTGCCCTTCTGTAGCCGATTCGGCTAGAGAGCAGGGGTGCTGGATGAAATGTCTGGGTCTGAAATCCGTGCTGGGGCGCGCTTGTGTGCAACGTTTTGCCCTTCTGTAGCCCGATTCGGTAGAGAGCAGGGGTGCTGAATGAAATGTCTGGGTCCGGAAACCGTGTCAGAGTGGCCTTGTGTGCAACGTTTTGCCCTTTTGTAGCCCGATTCGGCAAGGGAGCAGGCACGCAGTATAAAAAGGGGTCTCTGCACTAAAACACAAACAACTCCGCCCATTTGAGCCAAACTGCTCTACAAAATAGTGGTGGCCCCCTCGAACAAGTTACCAACAAGTCATGCAAATAATCCTCATCGGCGTGCGAGTTAAAAATGCCAAGAGGTCCCGTTTCACCTCACAACTAACTTGATGCAACAGCTAAATAGGTAATACATCTTTAATTTCCATCCAGTCTTCAACCGCCTTCTTCCACAGGCTACTAAAGTGTGATAAACTAATGACAGCTTGTAGTCGTGCCTAAATTAGTGAATTTAGGGAAAAAGTTAATGCAGTGTGTTTCTCAGTTTTGGGGAACACTTTCAAAAATGAGATAGAAGACAGTTTGAGGTGAATTATGGAAGAAGCAACAGTAAAAACTATGCCGTTGGGCGGGGTTCGCGAAAACGGTAAGAACATGTACGTCGTTGATATTAATGACGGCATCTATGTGTTGGATTGCGGGTTGAAGTACCCGGAAAACGAACTGCTGGGAATTGATATTGTCATTCCTGATTATAACTATTTACGGGAAAATAAAGACCGGATCGTCGGGGTCTTCTTGACCCACGGCCACGCGGATGCGATTGGTGCTTTGCCTTACTTTTTAAGTGAGTTTAATGTGCCCGTTTTTGGGTCTGAAATGACCATTGAATTAGCAAAGCTTAACGTCAAAGATGATCCCAACGTGAAGGACTTTGATGATTTTCACGTTGTTGATGAACGCACAGAAATCGACTTTGGCGATGTGACGGTGTCGTTCTTTAAGACGACCCACTCAATTCCTGAATCAATGGGAATCGTTTTGGGCACAGCCTCAGGCAACATTGTGTACACCGGCGATTTTAAGTTTGACCAGACAGCCTCAAAGGACTATCAAACAGACTACGCACGGCTAGCTGAAATCGGTAAACAGGGCGTTTTGGCGCTACTCAGCGATTCAGCAAATGCAGAAAATCCGAACGAAACGGCAAGCGAGCGCGACATCGCTGAGATGGTTGATGAAACGTTGAACTACCATAACGGTCGGGTCATTGTGGCGAGTGTTGGCTCAAACATTATGCGGTTACAGCAGGTGTTTAACGCTGCTGCGCGCAACGATCGTAAGGTACTGCTTACCGGGCGCGACATTGAAAAGATCGTGGATACAGCACTTCGCTTGAATAAGCTGATCTTGCCGGTGGATGATCTCTTAATTAAACAGGATGATCTGGAAAAATTGGCACCGGAACAAATTGCCATTATTCAAACGGGGCGGATGGGCGAACCCATCAAAGCCCTGCAACGGATGGCAAACGGTCAGGAAAAAGGCTTATCAATTAACCAGGGTGACCTCGTGTTTATCACAACGACACCGTCACACGCAATGGAAACCACTGTGGCAAAGACTCGCGATATGATTTACCGGGCCGGCGGTGAAGTGAAAGCCATTTCTGATGAGTTGAATTCCTCAGGCCACGCCAGCAAGAATGATCTGCAACTGATGATCAATCTGTTGCACCCAACGTACTTGATTCCCGTTCAGGCGAGTACCGGTTGCTTTCTGCCCACCGCCATGCCGCTGAAGAAGTCGGAATGGCAGAAGACCATATCTTCTTGACGGCCAAAGGCGACCAACTGGTCTATGATAAGGGTGAAATGGTGTTGAGCGGCAGTGTCGAGGTTGGTAACACCATGATTGATGGTATCGGTGTTGGTGACATTGGCAACATCGTGTTGCGTGACCGTAAAGTGCTGTCTGAAGATGGGATCTTTGTCGCCGTTGTGACCATCGACCATAAGAAAAAACAAATTATCGGAGAACCAAAGATCACCTCACGTGGTTTTGTGTACGTGAAAGCAAATAAAGATCTGATGCATGAAAGTGCCGAGATCATTAAGAATGTTGTTCAAGCTAACCTTGATAATAAGGAATATGACTGGACTCATCTGAAGCAGGATGTCCGCGAGAAGTTAAATCACTATCTATTTGACCAAACGCGACGTCACCCTGTGATCTTGCCCGTTATTATGGAAGTTGACCCACGGCGGCATAAGCCAAGAGCAATAAGGGTAAAAAGAAAAAGGCAGCTGATAACAAGCCAGCTGCGGATAAGCCTGCCAAAAAGGGGCCATCTAAAGAAACCACTAACGACTAAGATAATCAAACAGCGACCGTACTCCAGGCATGGAGCACGGTCGCTGTTTTAGGGAGGCAAAAATGGCAAATGAACGGGTGTTGAAAACTGCAAACGATGCCTTTAAGGCTGAGGATTGGGCGACAGCGGCGCGCCTTTATGATCAACTCTATCAAGAAAACAAAACGGTTAAGTTGAACCATCTGGTAGTCAAGTGCCACTATGAACTGGCACAGTATGAGATCGCCTTAGCAGTGATGCGGGAACAGGAACAAAGCTATTTTGAGGATCACTACCACATGATTTTATGGGCCAAGATCATGCTGGCAAATCACCTGAACATCATGGTCCGAATCGCAATGGTCACGTTACCTGATGTCCCACAGGAAATGACGTTGCTGGTCACTGAGTACGAAGCCGCCGTTCGCCAACGGCTGATTTTAAACAACGGTATCAAACTTTTTATCAATTAAGCGCTGGTGATGTGACAGAACAACGTCACCAGTTTGAAATGGGAAAGGCACTGCCGATAGCCGAGTGGCAAACAGCAGTGACGCATTTACTGACGGATCCATTTGTCAAACCAATCGTTCGGGTGAGCCTGTTGGAAATGCTGACCAAGCTGAAGGTCACTGACCCAGTCAGCTATGTTTGGCTAGATGGTACGGCGACCGATGTGGTGCCCAGTCAGTTAAGCCTGCTCGATGATCTGCCTGTTGTTCAGACCACGCAAGACGCACTACAGACGCTTTTGGCTGATGATGACCCAATCACGCAGCAGCTCTATGCCGAGTCACTGAGGGTCCAGTTATCGCTGCTCTATCCGTTTGTAAATCGGGCGGTGACGGCGCCACAAAAATGGGTGTGCGTGTTGACTGGTCAGATTTCAGATGGGGATGATGACCCCACGACCCAGCAGATGATCGACTGGCAGGGGCGGTTAGGTGAAATGATGCAGGAAATGACGTCGTAATTGAAAAAAATCGTGAAAAATCACGAAAAAACACACATTTTTGTTTACAAACGATTACCCAGTCTATATAATGTTTTAAGGATTCTTCTTGAGGGATTCTCGATTTACCTTTTCGGGAAGAAGTAGTATAATTTACACCAAAGGGTTGCTGGTTTTTATGGCCAGCATTATCTTTGTGAAAAATACAGGAGGTTTCATTAATGGCAAAGGAAACATATGAAAGAACTAAGCCCCATGTAAACATTGGTACTATTGGCCATATTGACCATGGGAAGACCACTTTGACTGCAGCAATCACTAAGGTTTTAGCCGCTAAAGGCTTGGCTAAGGCTGAAGATTATGCTGACATTGATAAGGCACCTGAGGAACGTGAACGTGGTATCACGATCAACACTGCCCACGTTGAATACGAAACTGAAAAGCGTCACTATGCACATATTGACGCCCCAGGACATGCTGATTACATCAAGAACATGATCACTGGTGCCGCACAAATGGATGGTGCTATCTTAGTTGTTGCCGCAACTGATGGTCCTATGCCACAAACGCGTGAACACATTCTGTTGGCTCGCCAAGTTGGTGTTGAATACATCGTTGTATTCTTAAACAAGACCGACTTAGTTGATGACGACGAATTGATCGACTTGGTTGAAATGGAAGTCCGTGAATTACTTTCAGAATACGATTACCCTGGTGATGATATTCCAGTTATCCGCGGTTCTGCATTGAAGGCCCTTGAAGGCGATCCAGAACAAGAAAAGGTTATTTTACACTTAATGGACGTTGTTGATGAATACATCCCAACACCAGTTCGTGATAACGACAAGCCATTCTTGATGCCTGTTGAAGACGTCTTCACCATTACTGGTCGTGGTACTGTTGCTTCTGGTCGTATCGATCGTGGTACGATCAAAGTCGGTGACGAAGTTGAAATCGTCGGTCTTAAAGAAGAAATCTTGAAGAGTACCGTAACTGGTTTGGAAATGTTCCGTAAGACTTTGGAATTTGGTGAAGCCGGCGATAACGTTGGTGTTCTGTTGCGTGGTATTAACCGTGAACAAGTTGTTCGTGGCCAAGTGCTTGCAGCTCCAGGTTCAATCCAAACTCACAAGAAGTTCAAGGGTGAAGTATATATCCTTTCTAAAGAAGAAGGTGGCCGTCATACGCCATTCTTCTCAAACTACCGTCCTCAATTCTACTTCCACACCACTGATATCACTGGTGTTATCGAATTGCCTGATGGCGTAGAAATGGTTATGCCTGGCGATAACGTCACTTTCGAAGTTGACTTAATTGCCCCAGCTGCCATTGAAAAGGGTACTAAGTTCACTGTCCGTGAAGGTGGCCATACTGTTGGTGCCGGTGTCGTTTCAGACATCATGGACTAAACTTTTAGCCTAAATGAACAAGAGAAGTCCGAGAAGGTTTCCTTTTCGGGCTTTTTTTATTGTTAATAATGGTTACAAATTCAGTAATATCACCGGATTGACGGTGATTTTTGCCGAAATAGTTTTACTTTTTTTCGCGTATACGGTAAACTAAAAGCTGTACGCAATTTGAATATGATCGTATTCAAGAGATATTTGATTCGGAGGGAAAATAATGTCTGCAAAATGGGAAAAGAAGGAAACCAACAAGGGCGAACTGACCTTTGAAATTGGTGCCGACCAAATTAAGAAGGGCTTGGATCAAGCCTTTGCTAAAACCAAGAAGAACTTAGCTGTTCCTGGTTTCCGTAAGGGAAAGGTGCCGCGTCAAATCTTCAACCAAATGTATGGTGAAGAAGCACTTTACCAAGACGCTTTAAACATCGTCTTACCAGACGCTTACGCTGCTGCTATTGAAGAAGTAGGAATCGAACCCGTTGACCAACCAGAAGTTAACGTTGAATCAATGGAAAAGGGTCAAGCTTGGGTATTAAAGGCGGTTGTTACCGTTAAGCCAGACGTTAAGTTAGGCGAATACAAGGACTTAAGTGTCACTAAGCAAAACACCCGTGTCTACCAAAAGGACATTGATGCCGAACTCGAACGTCGTCAACAACAACAAGCTGAATTAGTGCTTAAAGAAGACCAACCTGCAGCCAAGGGCGACACTGTTGTCATTGACTTTGATGGTTACGTTGATGGTAAGCAGTTTGATGGCGGTAAAGCTGACAACTACTCACTTGAATTAGGCTCTAACTCATTTATCCCTGGCTTTGAAGACCAATTGGTTGGCCATAAAGCTGGTGAAGATGTTGAAGTTAAAGTCACCTTCCCAGATGACTACCAAGCTGAAGACCTTCAGGGTAAAGAAGCAACCTTTAAGACGACGATTCACGAAGTTAAGGCTAAGGAATTACCAGCCCTTGACGACGAATTTGCTAAGGACGTTGACGAAGAAGTTGACAGTCTTGACGAATTAAAGGCTAAGATCAAAGACGAATTAAAGGAACAAAAGACGAACGCTGCTCAAGAAGCTATCGAAGATGAAGCAATTCGCGAAGCTGTTGACAACGCCACCATCGAAGACGTTCCTGCTGCCATGGTTGAAGACGATATTCACCGTCAAATGGACCAATACTTGGCTAACATGCAACAACAAGGCATCGATCCTAAGACGTACTTCCAGTTAACTGGGACGACTGAAGACGACCTGCACAAGCAATTTGCTTCAGACGCAGAACGTCGTGTCAAGACGAACCTTGTTTTGGAAGCCATCGTTGAAGCTGAAAAGATCGAACCTTCTGACGACGAAATCAACAAAGAAGTCACTGATCTTGCCGGCCAATATGGTATGGAAGAATCAGCTGTTCGCTCAGCATTGAGTGACGATATGTTGAAGCATGATATTGCTGTTCAAGACGCCGTTGCCTTGGTCCGCGATACAGCTAAGCAAGACAAGTCTAAGAAGGACGAAAAAGAAGACGAGAAGTAAGCTTTAATCGTCAACTCAATCGTCATAAACAAAAGGCCCTGAGATGAGATTTCTGATCTTGCCAGGGCCTTTTGTTTGGAGCTAGGGTAAATTCTTTTGCATGCCGACTGTTCTATGGTATAGTAGCAATTGCATTGGGAAATCGTCCTAGTGTCCTTAAAACTACGAAGGGGTGACTCATAAATTGTTTGAAAATACCGACGTAAATGGCCCCGTAAATTGTTCTTTTTGTGGTAAATCACAGGATCAAGTTAAGAAAATTGTTGCGGGTCCTGGTGTGTACATTTGTAATGAATGTATTGATTTATGCAAAGAAATCATTGATGAAGAGTTCAACGAAACTGCAGAAGAGACTGTTTTTGATGTTCCAACACCACAACAGATCGTGGATTCCTTGAACCAGTACGTAATTGGCCAAAATGAAGCGAAAAAAAACGCTTTCAGTAGCGGTTTACAACCATTATAAACGTGTGAACGAAATGGCCACCAGCGAGGGCGCTGAGGGTCCTGAATTACAGAAGAGTAACATCACAATGATTGGACCCACTGGTTCCGGGAAGACTTATCTTGCCCAGACCCTGGCAAAGATCTTGAACGTGCCGTTTGCAATTGCTGACGCAACGACTTTGACTGAAGCCGGTTACGTTGGTGAAGACGTGGAAAATATCCTGCTGAAGATGCTGCAAAACGCTGATTATGACGTTGAACGGGCTGAAAAGGGTATCATTTACATTGATGAAATCGATAAGATCGCTAAGAAGGCTGAAAATGTCTCCATCACTCGTGATGTATCAGGTGAAGGGGTTCAACAAGCACTCTTAAAGATCTTGGAAGGCACCATTGCCAACGTGCCGCCGCAGGGTGGTCGTAAGCACCCACAACAGGAATTTATTCAGATCGATACCACGAATATTTTGTTTATCGTGGGTGGGGCCTTTGACGGCATCGAAACGATCGTTAAAAACCGGTTGGGTGACAAGACCATTGGGTTTGGGACGGATTCAACGCACCAACCAATCAATGGTTCTGAAAGTCTGATGCAACGGGTCGTTCCAGAAGACATGCTTGAATTCGGTTTGATTCCAGAATTTATCGGGCGGTTGCCAATCTTGACAGCCCTTGAGAAGTTATCAGAAGAAGACCTTGTGCGAATTCTGACCGAACCAAAGAACGCGCTGGTTAAGCAGTATCAAAAGCTCTTGTCCCTCGATGGCGTCCAATTGGAATTTGACGCTGCAGGACTGCGTGAAATGGCGAAATTAGCCCTGAAGCGTAATACTGGTGCTCGTGGTCTGCGGTCCATCATTGAAGACGTTATGCGCGATATCATGTTCGAATTACCAAGTCGTGATGATGTCGAAAAAGTTGTGGTTACCGGTGAAACGGTAAAGGACCATGAGGAACCACAATTGATTTTAAAGGATCAAAAAGCCTCTTAATTGGGGAACCAATTGCCACTTATAGCGGCTATCAAAAATGTCCACCAACGGCTGTATGTGAATGACAGTCGCGTTGATGGGCATTTTTTGTGGCCTTTTTACAGGTGACGAGCTTGGGTCATACAAATTCTGTACACCCAGTTCGCCAGCCATGATATGATAGAACACAGCATATTTAAGGAGGGATTTCAGCATGGAAGTCCATGATGTGGAATTAGTAATGAGCGCCGTTGACCCCAAACAATATCCAACGACCGGGGATCCGGAGATTGCGTTGGTGGGACGCTCCAACGTTGGGAAGTCGTCGTTGACCAACGTGTTGATCAATCGAAACAGTTACGCGCACACGTCTAGTCAACCGGGTAAGACGCAGACTCTGAATTTTTATCACGTTGAATCCCAGATGTACTTTGTTGACGTTCCAGGTTACGGTTATGCCAAGGCTTCGCGAACCGATCGGGAAAAATGGGGGCAAATGATTGAAACTTATTTAACCCAACGAGAACAATTGCGCGGCGTTGTTTCGCTTGTTGACGGTCGTCACGAGCCAACCAAGGATGATCAGCAAATGTATACCTGGCTGGCGTACTACGATATTCCAACCCTAGTCGTTGCCACTAAATTGGATAAAATTTCACGGGGAAAGTGGAATAAGCAGCTCAGCATGATCAAAAAGACGTTGCAGCTGAAGCCTGAAGACGCGTTGTTGCCGTTTTCCGCCCAGACGAAAATGGGCAAGGATGCGGTGTGGGATTGGATCGAGACACAAGCATTTGGAGGCAAATTAGGATGAATTTTAACGATTACCAACAAGCAGCGAACCGGACACTTTACGGCAGTGAACAGGTGTTAACAAACTGCGCCCTCGGACTTTCAAGCGAGACTGGCGAAGTTGTCGACCTCGTTAAGCAGTACACGTTTCAAGGAAAGGATCTCGACCGTGAGACACTGACCAAGGAAATGGGTGATGTTCTCTGGTATCTGTCACAGGTTGCTGAATGGGCAAACATTCCCTTTGACGAGGTTGCTAAGGACAACATCCAACGATTGAACGAACGCTATCCAAACGGGTATCAAAACCAACCGGAATCATAAGTGACTTGCAATTATTACCATTGGTGACGGTTTCAGAAAACAACATTAAAAAATCAAAAATAGAGCGACTTAAGATCAATTTTTATATGATTTTAAGTCGTTTTTTTGTATATTATTACAACTATTCTAATTTTATTACCTGTTTTCATCCTGAATATTAGAAAACTTAATGTATATTAAACGTGAATATCGTTAAATTCATGTATAAATTTCAAAAAAGGTTGTAATTTCTGAATAAAGGTGTTAACCTCTAATTTATTAAGTTGAAATTAAGAAATGAGAGGGATAATCATATGACAGAAAACCAAAAAGTAGTATTAGCATATTCCGGAGGCTTAGATACCTCAGTTGCCATTCCTTGGCTTAAAGACAAGGGCTATGACGTGATTGCCTGCTGTATTAATGTCGGCGAGGGAAAAGATTTAGATTTCATCAAGGAAAAGGCCTTAAATGTCGGCGCCGTCAAAGCTTATGTCATTGACGCCTTAGACGAATTCGCCGAAGATTACGCGCTGGTTGCGTTACAGGGTCATACCTTTTACGAGGGTGAATACCCATTGATTTCAGCATTATCCCGTCCATTAATCAGTAAAAAACTTGTTGAAGTTGCACAACAAGAAAATGCTACCGCCGTTGCCCATGGTTGCACTGGTAAAGGAAACGACCAGGTTCGGTTTGAGGTTGCCATTCACGCCCTCAATCCAGCCCTGGAAGTTTTAAGTCCAGTTCGTGACTGGCACTGGTCTCGTGAAGAAGAAATCAACTATGCTAAGGAACACAATATTCCAATTCCAATTGATCTGGACTCACCATATTCGATCGATGCGAACATTTGGGGCCGGGCTAACGAAGCCGGCGTCTTGGAAGACCCATGGGTTTCAGCACCTGAAGATGCCTATGCACTGACCAACCCAATCGATAAGACTCCAGATACACCGACGGACATTGAAATTACGTTTGTTAAAGGGGTCCCAACCAAGCTGAATGGCAAGGCAATGAAACTGGCTGACCTGATTCAAGACTTAAATAAGATTGCCGGCGAAAACGGCATTGGCCGGATCGACCACATTGAAAACCGGTTAGTCGGTATCAAGTCTCGTGAAGTGTACGAAGCACCCGCAGCAACCGTTTTGATGAAGGCCCACAAACAACTTGAAGACCTGACTTTTGAACGTGATCTGGCGCACTTTAAGCCCGTTGTAGAAGACAAGTTAAGCGAAATGATTTACAACGCGTTATGGTTCTCACCATTGATGGGCGCCTTACAGTCCTTCTTAAAAACGACTCAGGAAGTTGTGAGCGGCGTTATCAAGGTGGAACTCTTTAAGGGCAACGTGATCACACTTGGTCGGAAGTCAGACAATTCATTGTATGACAAGAACCTGGCAACTTACACGGCTTCAGATTCGTTTGACCAAATTGCTGCTAAAGGCTTCATTAAGCTTTGGGGCTTACCAACTCAGGTATACTCACAAGTTAAGATGAAGAACCAACAATCAGCCTTTGTGAACGCTGTGACCAAGAATGCCAAGAGTAAGGTCAAGGTCGCTGTGAAGACCGACAAGAAGGCTGAATCCGAAAAAACGGGGGCTAAATAATGAGTACCAAAAAGCTATGGGGCGGTCGGTTTCAGGAACAGGCTGCCGCTTGGGTCGATGCTTTTGGTGCCTCCATTTCCTTTGATCAACTGATGGCCGAGGAAGACATCGAAGGGTCACTGGCCCACGTGAAGATGTTGAAGGCTACCGGGATTCTGACCGCTGACGACAGTGACCAGATCATTGCTGGCTTGGAGGGTATCCAGACCGATTTAGAAGCTGGCAACCTTGAATTTTCCGTTGAAAACGAAGATATCCACATGAATATTGAATCGATCTTAACGGAGCGGATCGGCGCCGTTGCTGGGAAACTGCATACGGGCCGGTCACGAAACGACCAAGTGGCAACTGATTTTCATTTATATTTAAAGAAACGGTTGCCCAAGGTCATTGATGAATTAACGACGATTCAAACGACGCTCGTGAAGATGGCTGAAGAAAATGTTGAAACGATTATGCCGGGGTACACCCACCTTCAGCACGCCCAACCGATTTCATATGGCCACTACTTGATGGCGTATTACCAAATGTTTAAGCGTGATAAGGAACGGTTGACGTTCAACGAGAAGCACACCGATATGTCGCCATTGGGCGCAGCTGCGCTTGCGGGGACCACGTTTCCAATCGATCGGCAAATGACGGCGAAAACACTCGGATTTTCTGAAGTGTACGCAAACTCGCTAGATGCTGTCTCTGACCGGGACTTTGCGCTTGAATTTCTCAGCAACAGCTCGATTCTCATGATGCACCTGTCGCGGTTCTGTGAAGAACTCAGCATGTGGGTGAGCCATGAATTCCAGTATTTGGAACTCAGCGATGCCTACACTACTGGCAGCTCTATCATGCCGCAGAAGAAGAACCCCGATATGGCGGAACTGATTCGCGGTAAGAGTGGCCGGGTCTATGGACATTTAATGGGCTTATTGGCTACCATGAAGTCGTTGCCGTTGGCGTATAACAAGGACCTTCAGGAAGACAAGGAGGGCGTATTTGATACCGTCAAGACCTTGCTGCCAGCACTGCGGGTCTTCAACGGGATGCTGTCAACGCTGACCGTTAAGAAAGAAAATATGCAGCATGCGACCGAAAATGACTTTTCAAACGCGACTGAGTTAGCAGACTACTTAGCTGCCAAGGGGGTTCCCTTTAGAGAAGCACATGGGATTGTTGGTCAATTGGTGCTCAAGGGCATCCAAACGCACCAGAATCTGCAGGATATGTCCCTAGATGACCTTAAACAGGCCTCCCCAGCAATCGAAGCCGACGTGTACAATGATTTAAAGTCGGAAGTTGCGGTGGAACGCCGGCATTCCGAGGGCGGTACTGGGTTTGATCAGGTTCGTCACCAAATTGAAGTTGCAAAGCAAGAATTGAGTTTATAATGTATAAAAACAGCCAAGCACATGCTTGGCTGTTTTTATGCGTTGAGACGGAATAATAGGCATATGGATAATGGTGGGGTATTCTGGATTAAACGGGGGTGTGCGCAAAATGAATAGAGGACGAATTGAAGCCTTCACGGATGCTGTTTTAGCCATTATTTTAACAATCATGATTCTCGAGTTTAAGGTACCAGAGTCGTTTCAGTTGTCAGCCATGCTGGCACAGTTACCCTATCTTATTTCATATGCGATCGGTTACTTATTCATCGGGACTGCCTGGTATAACCACCACTATATGTTTACGCAAACGCGCCATATTACGCGTGACATCTATTGGACAAACAACTTCTGGATGTTTACGACGTCGTTTTTACCTGTGGCAACGGCTTGGGTTGGTCGCGGTATTAACAAACAGGGACCGGAGATTTTTTATTTCATCGTGTATTCGGCGTGGAGTTTTGCTTATGTTGAATTATCGAGAAGTCTGATCAAAGCGAACGAAGCGAGCGGCCATCCTGAGGTGGCCACCAATATTAAACGGATGAATATTTACCGCTATCTCACAAACTGGAAGCTGGTGTTGATTCAAACGATTGTGATGGTGATCATTCTGATGTATCTGCCAGCTTTACAAATGGTGGTCGTGGTGATGCAGATCGTGCTTGTTGGGATGCGGTTTAATGAGGATAGTGATCGGTTGGATGGGTGAGAGTGTGGAGCAAAGCGGTTAAGGGGCAGAATGTAACGGACTCCGGCAGAAAATCCCGGGTCTGGATTTTTTGCCAGAGTCCGTTACATGGCCGCCCCTTGCTTTGCGGAACACGTTTAGTCTACGTAAAAAGGGAGCGCAGTAGCCAAAATTACTCGGCTGTCTAAGTCCGGTAAGTCCAGGTTTGACTTTGGTCCGTTGCTGTTAACTCAGTACTGAAAATGGTTAGCCGTGAAAAACAATCAACTAAAGACAACCAAAAAGAACACTCAATTAACCAGCGGATAACATCGCGAGTTAATTGAGTGTTCTTTATTTTATATTGGCTAGTCTTTCTAGGCCACCACGCCGAAACGTGCTCCACAAAGCAGAGGGCTCCTGCATAAGCCAACTCTGACAAAAATGCCTAAGTTCAGGCATTTCTGTCAGAGTTAACTTATGCTCCGCCCTCTAACCGCTTTGTTCCGCACTCTACTTGTGGTAACTCCGCTTTTCTTTAATCAAATCTTTGGCTGCCTTAGTTGTATCTTTTTGTTCATCGCGCTTCAGGAACTTATCGCGCTTGTCGTCTTTTAAATCCATTTCAGCAAATTTGCCGAACATGGAGTCGAGATTATCTTGTCGTTTTACCTTAAGACCCATGGTTGATGCCTCCTTACTTTGGACTATATCTTATCAGAATTTGCGCCATTTGTCATTTTTTACGGATTCTCATAAATAAATCTCAGATTATTTTTGAATAAAAAAGCGGTTACATCAATAATATGTGTATAAAAAAGTCTTTTTATTAAATTTTATTGCATAAAGAATGTGAATGGTGTATTGTTAATAGTATCAAAAATTAGAGGATACAAATTTAGAGAGGAAGTTCGCGGATGACCATTAAGGGGAAACACGTGTTGCAAGTCGTGCTTGCATTATGTTTATCGCTATTATTCTTTGTCAGTTTCAGCAATGTGACAACCAACGACCAAACAGCTTATGCGGCTGATAATTCTTTACAAAAGATTAAGCAAAAGGGGACACTGGTGGTGGCAACATCACCAGATTATCCACCATATGAATTTCAAACCACTAAAAATGGGAACAGTAAAATTGTTGGGATGGATATGTCCGTCGCCAAGAAAGTTGCCAAGGGCTTGGGCGTTAAGCTTGTCGTGAAGAGCATGAGCTTTGACTCGTTGCTGGTTGCGATTGAAACTGGTAAAGCTGACGTTGCCATTGGGGGAATCAACCCGACGGCTAAGCGGCGTCAATCCGTTGACTTCACCCACATTTATTATTCAGGTGGTCAAAGCTTCCTTGTTAACAAGCTGAAAAGTTGAAGTATTACAGCCGAGCGAAGCTTAAGAATCAAAAGGTTGGTGCCAAACTGGGACCCTCCAATATGATTTAGCAAAACAACGAATCCCCGGCGTGACCGTCAAGGGGATGGATAAGAACACCGACCTTGTGTTGGCGTTAAAGACCCACAAGATCGCAGCTGTCGGGATGGAAACCCCAACTGCTAAGGCCTACGTCGAAAACGATTCAAGCTTAGCGATGATTCCTTCCGGTTATAAATTAAATAAGAACGATGTTGGGGCAGCGATTGCCGCGCCAAAGGGATCAACAGCCCTGATCGATGCCATGAATAAGAGCGTTGACCAGATCAAGAAACAAAACCTGACTGACGGCTATCTCAAGACCGCCGGGACGTACATGAAGACCAACACGAACAACACCAGCATGTTCCATTACTGGAAGTACTTCGCAAAAGGGGTCGAATACACCCTGATCATTTCAGCCATCTCAGTTGTCTTTGGGGTTCTGCTTGGGACGATTCTGGCACTGATGCGGTTCAGCCACAATAAGCTGGTGCACGCCATTGCCGTTGCCTACATTGAATTCGTTCGTGGGACACCGTTGATGGTTCAAGTGATGTTCGTTTACTTTGGAATCGGGATCATTATTAATTTGCCGGCCTTGTTATCTGGTATCATTGCGGTATCCTTGAACAGTGGGGCGTACGTCGCGGAAATCATCCGTGGCGGGATCGATTCCGTTGCTAAGGGACAAACTGAGGCCTCTCAATCACTGGGGTTAAACAGAACAGATACGATGCGGTACGTGGTGATGCCACAAGCCTTAAAGAATATCTGGCCAGCCCTTGGGAACGAATTTATTTCCCTGATTAAGGAAAGTTCAATCGTGTCCATCATTGGGGTCACGGATCTGATCTACCAGTTAAACATTGTGCGGGCAGATACTTACCGTGGTGTAATGCCAGTCTTCATCGCGATGATCCTGTACTTCATCATGACCTTTATCCTAACCAGAATTTTGAACCACTACGAAGGGAAGATGAACCATGCAAAGTAGTAAACCAATTATTGAAGTTAAAAACTTAGAGAAGAAGTATGATTCAGCAGACGTTTTAAAGGATATCAACGGCGTCGTTAATCAGGGGCAAGTCATCTGTGTGATCGGGCCTTCTGGTGCCGGGAAAAGTACTTTCTTGCGGTGTCTGAATCTGTTGGAAAAACCCACATCGGGAACCGTCTTGTTTGAAGGCACTGACCTGGTGTCGTTAAAAACCAACGAACTGACCACGTTGCGGGAACGAATGGGGATGGTGTTCCAGAGTTTTAACCTGTTCCCCAACATGACCGTTATCGAAAACTTGAAACTGGCGCCGGTGCGGGTGAAGCATATGAGTGATGCGGACGCTACAAAGAAGGCAACAGAATTACTGGAACGGGTCGGCCTAGCAGAAAAAGCGGATGTCTATCCAAGCAGTTTGTCAGGTGGCCAGCAGCAACGGGTTGCGATTGCGCGTGCCTTAGCAATGGATCCAGAAGTGATGTTGTTTGACGAACCAACCAGTGCGTTGGATCCTGAAATGGTCGGCGAAGTGCTGGCCGTTATGAAGGAATTGGCGGATGAAGGGATGACCATGGTCGTTGTGACTCACGAAATGGGCTTTGCGCGTGAGGTGGCCGACGAGGTCTGGTTTATGGCCGATGGCTATATCCTGGAAAAGAACGAACCAAACGAATTGTTCAACAACCCGCAAAACGACAGGGCGAAGGACTTTATTGGGAAGATTATTAATGCCTAGAGCGTGAAGCAAGGCGGTCAGTGCGCGTTACACGTTAGCCCCGTGCCTTGCTGAACGCGTTTCGGCTACGTAACCAAGAAAGCCGCAGCAAGAACCATTCTGTTTGTTGTAACTGAGAATAGTCTAATCCATAATAAACAATCAAAGACACCAAAAATCGTGCCCAAGCGAACATGTCAAACCATAAAACTCAAAAATCAAAGGACCTTGCCTAACCACCCAGGTTGCAAGGCCCTTTTTTGTGAATGAACCAATCAGAAAACAAGGTGCAAACACGGCCCCGTTTGTCACAAACTGTGCTAAACTACGCACAAGTGAATTCTGTCGGTTACAACCATTTATTGGCTGTGTGACAAAGTGATAAGGGGGTATCCCATACCAAACACGCACTTCCATTGAACCAAACACGTATTCGCGTTATAATAGGGCTTCTGAACAATCGAGCGCATTGTAAAAAGGAGGGCTCAGCGTGGCATCTGAATACTTAGAGCATAAACTGGCGTTGCTGCCTGATCTGCCTGGCATCTACATGATGAAAAATATCAACGGGCACATCATTTATGTGGGTAAGGCTAAAAATTTAAAGAACCGGGTCCGCTCCTATTTTAAGAGCAGTCACGAAGCAAAACTGCCCGGTTAGTATCTGAAATTGCGGACTTTGAGACGATCATCGTTTCCAATGACAAGGAAGCCTTCCTGTTGGAAATTACGATGATTCAAAAACATCAACCGCATTACAATATTAAATTAAAGCAGGGGACGGGCTATCCCTACATTAAAATTACGAACGAACGAGATCCAGAAACAAAAATTGTGAGTCAGGTGCGTAAAGATGGCGCGTACTACTTTGGCCCGTATCCGAACGTTTACGCGGCAGAAGAAACGTTGCACTTCCTGCAAAAGGTCTATCCGTTACGTCGGTGTAATGGGTTTCAGCACCGTCCGTGTCTTTATTATCATATGGGGCAATGTTTGGGTGCTTGTTTTAAAGAGGTGCCGGAAGAAGAATATGCAAAACAAATCGAACGCATTAAGTCTTTCTTGAATGGAAATGTCGCTGAGGTCAAGCGGCACTTAAACGGTCAGATGAAGACGGCTTCCGATAAGCTGGAATTTGAACGGGCTGCTGAGATCCGTGATCAAATGCACTACATTGAGGTGACGGTTGAAAAGCAAAAGATCATTTCAACAGATAAGACACCGCGAGATATCTTTAATTTTTATCTCGATAAGGGGTGGTTATCCGTTCAGATCTTCTTCATTCGTCAGACCCGTTTGATCAAACGAGAGAAGCGCTTGTTTCCCATTGTGATGATGCGGTCTCTGAGATGAGTAGTTTTATCACGCAGTTTTACAATCGAAAGAACAGCGTGTTGCCAAAGGAAATTCTAGTCCCGGAAGAGATGCCTAAGGACGTCTTAAGTAACGTGCTCGGGGTGCCGTTTCGGACGCCGCAGCGGGGTGAAAAACGGGCGCTGCTGGACATGGCGGGCAAGAACGCCCGACTTGTTTTGGAAGAGAAGTTCCGGCTATTGGAGCTAGATGAACAAAAAACGACCGGTGCGATGAAGGAAATTACGGATGCGTTAGGGATTCGCCCGGGACACAAGATCGAAGCCTTTGACCACTCTCATATTCAGGGGCTGATCTAGTGTCTGCCATGGTGGTTTTCGTGGATGGGCAGCCAAACAAGAATCTTTACCGGAAATACAAACTGAAAACGGTGGACCATGCGGATGAAGCCGCCAGCACGCGGGAAGTCATTCGGCGACGGTATAGTCGGGTGCTCAAGGAACACACTGAGTTGCCAGATTTAATTCTCATGGATGGTGGCGACATTCAGCTGGATGCAGCGCGTGATGTGCTGGAAAATGAGTTGGGCTTGAACGTCCCTGTAGCGGCGATGGTCAAGAACGACAAGCACAAGACGGCCGACCTGCTGTCCGAAGTCAACGATACGCCGATGCATCTTGATCCTAAGTCACAGGGGTTCTATCTCCTGCAACGAATTCAAGATGAAGTGCACCGGTTTGCCATCACCTTCCATCGCCAAGTCCATACCAAGCATTCCCTCAGTTCGCGATTGGATGATATTCCAGGGGTTGGGCCAAAGACCCGGACAAAGTTGTTGCGGAAGTTCGGCTCCCTGAAAAAGATTGCGGATGCGGATACGGAAGAACTCACGAAGCTTGGCATCTCCCACACTGTGGTGGATACAATCAAGCTGACACTTGCCAATGAGACCCCGCAAAAGGTCGAAAAATCGTAAAATTATCATTTTCAGTGAAAATATTCCAATTTATGATGGTAATTTTCCTGGATTCATTAGATAATGACACAGGCAAGGTAACTAGTTTAGAAGAGTTATGGAGAATAAAATATGTTTGTAGATCAAGTAACGATAAATGTAAAAGCAGGAAACGGCGGTAACGGGATGGTTGCGTTCCGTCGCGAAAAATATGAGCCAAATGGCGGGCCTGCTGGTGGTGATGGCGGCCGTGGCGGCAGTGTGATCTTTAAAGTGAACACTGGCTTGCGGACGTTGATGGACTTCCGGTACAACCAAAAATTTAAAGCTGATAGTGGCCAAAACGGCGGCATCAAAGGCATGACTGGCCGCGGTGCAGACGATAAGATCGTTATCGTCCCACAGGAACCACCATCATTGATGACGAAACGAACGCGGTTATCGCGGACCTGGTTGATCCAGATGATGAGATCGTTGCCGTTCAAGGTGGTCGTGGCGGACGGGGCAACGTCCATTTTGCGACGCCGAAGAACCCGGCTCCCGAGCTTGCTGAAAACGGTGAACCTGGTCAAGAACGCCGAGTCCGACTAGAATTGAAGCTGTTGGCCGACGTGGGGTTGATTGGGTTTCCTTCGGCCGGAAAGTCAACATTGCTTTCAGTGATCACGGATGCCAAACCAAAGATTGGGGATTATCACTTTACAACGTTATCGCCAAACCTTGGAATGGTTCGCATTGATGTGGATCACGACTTTGCGGTGGCGGATCTTCCTGGGTTGATCGAGGGCGCCGCTAACGGGGTTGGCCTCGGTATCGAATTCCTACGCCACATTGAACGGACCCGTGTTCTGTTGCACGTGATCGACGTGGGCGGATACGAGCAACGCGATCCGTATGAAGACTTTTTAAAGATCAATGAAGAGTTAAAGAAGTATGATCCAGCGCTGTTGGACCGACCACAAATTGTGGTGGCGACAAAGATGGATCTCCCAGATGCTAAGGAGAACCTTGAGCAACTTAAGGCGAAGTTGGCTGACGACCATACGTTGCCAACACCACCGGTTGTGATGGCGATTTCGAGTGTCACTCATGATGGGCTGCAACCACTGATTGCTAAAACGGCTGAAATTCTTGACCAAACGCCAGCATTCCCTGTAAAGGGCTTGGATGATCTGGATGAAGCATTGGGTCTGCCGACCGAACCTGATAGCGACTTTACAGTTGAACAGGATGAAGACGGGACTTGGGTCCTTAGTGGTGAGAAGTTGGAACGCTTATTTAAGATGACCAACATGGACCACGAAGAAAGCACCCTTCGATTTGCCCGTCAGTTGCGGGGAATGGGTGTTGATGATGCGCTACGAGAAAAGGGCGCAAAGAATGGTGATCTCGTTCAAATTGATGACTTTACCTTTGAATTCGTTGAATAAGTAACACAATGAACGACATTAGGTTGTGATTAAAGGAGAACGGGGGAGAATCATGCAACAACAAAGTGGGAGCAAGCGGCTAAAACACAGCCGCTACATCTCAGGGTTTGATGGCATTAGAACGATTGCAGTTATTGGTGTTATTGTGTACCATTTGCTACCTTACAGCCTAAAAGGTGGTTATTTGGGGGTACCAATATTTTTCGTTGTGTCAGGATATTTAATTACGGATCTGCTGTTACAGGAGTACGAGCAAAACGGATCGATCGACATTTGGGCCTTTTATGGGCGCCGGATGAAACGCCTCTACCCGGCGTTAGTGACCATGGTCTTAACGACTGCAGCGTACATTACCCTGTTTCAGCGATCATTATTTGTGAATTTGAAGTCAATTATTTGGACAAATTTGCTGTACGTGTACAACTGGTGGGAAATTGGTCACGGCCAATCCTATTTTGACCGGTTTAACGGCGAATCACCGTTTACCCATTTATGGTCGCTGTCGATCGAAGGTCAATTCTATTTGTTCTGGCCACTGATTTTAATTGCGCTGCTCTATGTGTTCCATCAGCGTAAGACGATCTTTTATCTGGTCATCGGCGTGGCGGTTCTGTCCGCAATTGCGATGGCAGTTCTCTACGATCCTGCTAATACGAACCGGGTGTACTACGGGACGGATACGCGAATGTTTGCCATTTTACTGGGTGTCGGGCTGGCCTTTATGTGGCCCGCAACCAAGCTCAAAACGGAATTGCCAGATCAGGCACGCCGCGCTTTGAATATAACTGGTGCTGTGAGTCTTATCTTGATCGTGATCCTGTTCTTTAAACTTTCTGGTGAAACGAGCTTTACCTATCGCGGCGGCATGTTTATCTTTACACTGCTGTCAACGGTACTAGTCGCCACGGTCGCACATCCGGCAGGGGTTATGAACCAGGTGCTGACCAACCGGCTATTTGATTGGGTCGGGAAACGCAGTTATGGTATTTACCTGTACCAGTTCCCGATCATGATCTTTTATGAGGCACGGGTGACAAACATTGCCGCACATCCAGTCTTAAATGCGTTGATCGAAACCATTTTAATTTTAGTGGTGAGCGATCTGTCTTACCGGTACCTAGAGTCACCAACACGGCACTATCACTATCATGAATTGCCACAGTTGGTCAAAAACTGTTTTTCTCGCAGTCTCAATATGGTTGGAAACGGTGGGTCGCTATTCCGGCAGTCATGGTGACATTGATTGCCCTTTATGGTGCAGCAGCGGCGCCAAACCACTTACCAGCAAAGGATAACGCGCTTCAGAATCATATTCAGCGCAACCAAAAAACAGTGACGAAGGATAATGAGGCTGTTTTATCGAAGCAAAAAACGGCCCAAAAGAAGGCCGCTAAGCCGAAGACGGCGGCAAGTAAGTACGCCAAGGTTAAGCTGACGTCTAAGCAACGCAGTGTAGCAAAGGACTATGACCTGACCAAAACGCAATTGCTGACAGCAAAAAATATGCCGGTAACAGCGATTGGTGATTCGGTCATGGTCGACGTCTCAACGGATTTACGTCAGGTCTTTCCAAACACCTATGTGATGGCGAAAGTTGGCCGTCAAGTTTGGCAAGCACCGTCTGAGATCCACGGGTTAGAGGCAAAGGGCGCGCTGTCACAAAATGTGCTGATCAATTTGGGAACAAATGGCCCAATGACCACGCAGCAGATCAATGATGTGATTCACGCAATTGGTCCAAAGCGGCATATTTTCTGGGTAACCACGCACGTCCCAACAAGAAATTGGGAAACCCAAACAAATACAACGATCCACGAAGCAAGCAAGCGTTTCTCAAACGTGACAGTAATCGATTGGCACGGTTTGAGCGCCGACCATAAGAGCTGGTTCTATAACGACAATGTGCACCCCAACCCAACAGGGAATAGGTACTTTACGGCGTTGGTGGCGAAGCATATGACGGATTAAAGAGCGTGGAGGAAGGCGCTTAAGGGGCAGAATGTAAGGGGCTCTAACAGAAATGCCTGAACTTGGCATTTTTGTTAGAGTCCCTTACATGGCCGCCCCTTGCCTTCCGAAACGCGTTTCGGCAAGGTAGCCAAGAAAGGCGCGGCCTTCAACCAGATGTGGATTTGGTCCCGAAAGTGCCTTACATGCAACGCCTGCCTTCTGTACCGTGTTTTGGCAAGGCAGCCAAGAAAGGCACGGACTTATAACCAGATGTGGCTTGAGTGCCAGAACTGCCTAACATGCAATGTGTCAATTGTATAATCAGGTTCAACGAAACCATAAAACCACAAAAAGACCGGGAACGTCAATTCCCGGTCTTTTTGTGTCTCAATTATTCAAAGAATCTCTAATTCAATGCAACATCCAACGTCTTCGGCGACGAAGACCGTTTTTCACCATTAGCAGAAAAACTGCCGGAAAACTGAATGGCAAGTTTCGTCACAGTAGTGTCAGCGGTTCCCGTCAACACCATGGCGTGAAAGGTTCTTGTTTGGTGTGCCTTAATGGTCTGGCCAGCACTGCTGTCGCTGAGACCGCTGGCACTTGTTGCAGTATTGGTGCCGTTAAAGACAACCTTATTGATCCCATCAGTCCGAACATCTTGATCAAGCTGGTTGTTAATTTTAAAGTTGATCTGAATGGTCTGGTAGGGGTTAGCGATGGTGGTCACATTAAAGGCCTGTTCAGCCATTTGCTTAGCCGCCGACGTTTTGGCGCTGTTCGTGATCATCTTGGTACTGATCATTTGGTAACTTAATCCGGTACTAGCCGTTTTTCGAGTGGAGTTCTGTTTCTTTTTCAACGTTAACTTTGTGCCCGCTTTGTCGTACGAAAATTCACCTGGAATCGTGAGCAGGCCAGACTTAACATACGATTTTTTCTGTTTTTCACTAGCTGGTACTTGATAATTCTTCATTGTTGCAGCGGTGTTGTTAGACGACGACGCACTCGCCGCAGATTCTGCCTTTTTTGTTGAAGACTGGCTTGCCTGTGAGGATTGTGATCCCGACGAGGTTGCTTGACTCTTGGTGGATTGCTGGCAGCCGGCTAAGGAAATAGCGATGACGGCTAGACCGGCGACCCACAAGTGATTGCGATGACTCATGTGATGATTCCCCCTTATTTAAATAACAGCCATTTTTGACTATGGCGAAAGCCAAATAGTCGTTGCCCCTGATAAAAGAGGGTCGGCTGCCCCTTTAACTCTCTTGTTTGGTGCTTCAATGTGGCCAGATCTAAAGGCTCATGCCCGGCCTGACTGATAAACTGAAAGCCGTCATGATCCAGTGTGATGCGCGTAATCGGCACAATGGATCCTGATCCAAAGCAATCTTCAATGCGGGATCAAAGTGACTGGTCAGGATCTTTAATTCAATGACGTTCATGCTGGCCTCCTTGATATTGCTGATACCATGGTGTGTCGTATCTCATTATACCGTACTTTGGCAGAACCACCATCTTCGCAGTTCAGAAAGGAACAGCAAAGATTCCAATTTTAATCGACGTTAAAGGACGAAAATTAGGGTGGCATATGCTACAATTGTAAGGTTGAGGTGAGCGGTGGTGACGAACTGAAATGAACATCTCAGTTATGGCGACCATTGCGCTCACCTGCGGACTTAACATTAGAAAAGGACGACATAAATGCAAATAGAATTTTTAGGTACGGGTGCTGGTTCCCCGGGAAAATTTAGAAACGTCAGCAGTTTGGCACTTCGCTACTTGAAGAACGGAATTCAATTTGGCTGTTTGATGCCGGTGAAGGCACGCAGCATCAAATCTTACGGACGACCATTCGGCCACGTAAAATTGATAAAATATTTATTACCCACCTGCACGGCGACCATATTTTTGGTCTGCCTGGGTTGCTGAGCAGTCGCTCATTTCAGGGTGGCAACGAAAAATTAACGATTTATGGTCCAAAGGGCATTCGCAACTTTGTGTTGACGAGCTTAAAGGTTTCCGAAACCAAGTTGTCGTACTACATTGAATTTGTTGAAATTGAAAACGAAGGTGAAATCTATAGCGATGATAAGTTTACCGTCTATGCGCGCAAGCTGGATCATAAGATCGAATGCTTTGGGTATCGCATTGAAGAGCACGACCATCAGGGTGAATTGATGGTTGATAAATTGCGGGAGGACCAGATTCCGTCCGGTCCCGTCTACGGCCAGCTGAAAGCTGGAAAAACGGTCACACTGCCTGACGGTCGGGTGATCAACGGTCACGACTATATCGGGCACGCACAGAAAGGCCGAATTATCGCGATTTTAGGTGATACCAGACGGACACCGAATAGCAGTGTGTTGGCTGAAAATGCGGATGTGCTGGTGCACGAGAGCACGTTTGCGAAGGACGAAGCCAATTTAGCACATAACTACTACCACTCAACAAATATGCAGGCTGCAAATATCGCCCGTGACGGGCACGTTGGTCGGCTATTGCTCAACCATATTTCGGCACGTTATACCGGAAAAATGGCGTTAGAGCTTGAAAAACAGGCCAAGTCGATCTTTCCGCGGACGAAGGTCGTTAAGGATTTCGATTTAATCGATATTCCGTTTGATAAAGAACGTCAAACAAACTAGGGGGACGATGGGGTTGAAACGTCAAGGACAGTTGATATTAGGCATTATCTTGATTATCATTATTGCCGTTTTTTCGATTTTAAACGTGACACCGGTCCCAATCAATTTTGGTTCGTGACCGTTCGCTGGCCACTGGTCATTGTGTTGCTGGGTGCGGTGTTCATTGGTGCACTGCTGATGTTTTTGCTGACGACGGTGACGCATTTTCAAAAACGCCGGCAGGACAAACAGCAGCCTGATCAACCGGCAACTAAGCTTGAACCGGAAACTGTCAAACAGCATAACCGGCGTATTACTGGGGCGGTCGCTGAGCAAAACAAGGCGGCTCAAACAACGCAGGATCAAAACGAAAAGGATGACCGTAAGTGATCGAATCGCACTATGATTGGCAGGTCAAAGATGTTGACCAACCGACGGAAGCAGCCCAACAGGCCGCTGAACAACTGAAGATTGACCCGATGATCGCGCAAATTTTGATCAATCGGGGGTACGATACCATTGACACAATGCAGACGTTTTTGACGCCAGACCTGAGTCAATTGCACGACCCATTTGCGATGCACGATATGCAAAAGGGGGTCGATCGGATTCAAAACGCCATCATGAACGCTGAAAAAGTCACGATTTATGGTGATTATGATGCGGATGGTGTGACAAGTACGGCCATCATGTATGAAACGCTTGATCAGTTCGGTGCTAACGTTGACTACTTTATTCCCAATCGGTTTGTAGATGGTACGGCCCTAACACAGCAGCGTTTGAGCGGCTGATTGAAGGGGGTACCCAACTGATCGTTACCGTTGACAACGGGGTTTCTGGTCATGATGCCATTGCTCGTGCTAATGAACTGGGATGCGATGTGGTGGTGACTGACCACCATGAACTGCCTGAAACGTTACCGGACGCTGCAGCCGTGATTCATCCGCGGCATCCAGAAGGAGATTACCCATTTGGGGGGCTCTCCGGTGCTGGGGTGGCTTTTAAAGTGGCCACTGCACTATTAGAAGAGGTCCCACAGGAACTCTTAGATCTTGCTGCTATTGGGACGGTTGCTGACCTTGTGCCAGTCGTGGACGAGAATCGGGTCCTCGTTTCCCTTGGCCTTAAGATTTTAGCGCAAACGGATCGTTTGGGCCTTGTGAATCTGATGCAGGGCGCGGGCATCGATCCCAGCCAATTAACGGAACAATCCATTGGTTTTGGCATTGCACCGCGACTCAACGCACTGGGACGCCTAGATGATGCCGCCCCGGCCGTTGAGTTGTTAACGACCCTGGACGATGAGCGGGCAAGTGAGCTTGCGCAACTAACTGAAAAACAGAATAAGTATCGCCAGCAACTGGTTGCGGATATTAGTGAGACAGCTTTGACACAAGCACAGGATGCTGATCACCGCGACCACCCAGCATTGGTCATTACAGGTGAACACTGGCACGAAGGCGTTTTAGGAATCGTCGCCAGCAAGGTCGTTGAAACGATGGGGAAGCCGACCGTCGTCTTGAACGTGAATCCTGATAGCAATACCGCCAAGGGTTCCGGTAGAAGTGTGGCTGGTTTCAACTTATTTGAAGCCTTTGATGGGCACCGTGACCTGATGGTTGCCTTTGGGGGTCACGCTGGTGCCGTCGGAATGACGGCCAAAGCCGATCAGCTAACGGCACTTCAGACGGCGTTTGATGACGCTGCTGAAACGCAGCATCTCACTGATCAACCTAAGGGCCAGCTTAACGTTGCCGCACGGTTAACGGCTGACAAGGTGACGATGCCGTTGTATGAACAACTTCAGCTTCTCGCACCATTTGGTACCGATAACCCGGTCCCATTGTTTGCGTTCGATCCTGAAACCTTACAAAATGTGAAGGCCATCGGGGCTGACGGCAAACATTTGAAGTTTAAGGTCGAAGATAACGGTCAGGCGGTGGATGCCATTGATTTTGGCCAGGGTGCGCTTGCACCGGTGTTAGCCAGTGCGCCTGATCAAGTGAAATTGTTGGCACAGATCGACATTAATGTGTGGCAGGGCCGGACCAACATGCAGTTGATGGTTAAAGATATCGCTGTAACCGGCATGGTCGTTGAAGATAAACGGACTCAGCAGCTGCACAAAACGATGTTCAGTGAAGCTGGTACCTATGTCTTCTTTAATCAACGAGTCTACGAGCAACTCCGAACGCAATTGCCGCCAACCGCGGTAAGTATCGTTGTTACGGCTGGACAAGAAATTTCTGACCAAAAGATCAACACGCTATTTTTAGTGGATTGTCCTGCCTCAATTGCTGATCTACAGCGGGTTTTGGGCCATATTACGGCTGATCGAATCGTTGCTTATTTTTATCTTAAGCAAAGTCATTACCTTTTGGGGATGCCAGAACGCGCACAATATGCTAAACTGTTTAGGTTCGTTAAAACGCATCAAAACGTGGACGTTGGCAAACGGATGGCTGAATTAGCCGCCTATTTGAAGATCGACGCCAGTCAACTCGTTTTAATGCTTCAGATCTTTTCGGAACTGCACTTTGTAACCATTGAGAACGGTCAATTAACCCCCATTGCACAGCCGGCGAATCAGAAGATCGAAACGGCACCGAGTTATCAATCCCGACAAACCCAGATTGAAACCGAGAAACAGCTACTGTATAGCGAATCAGCGGTTCTAAAACAACTTTTGACGAGCTTTACAGCCGATAAATAAAGGAGTTTATTTAAAATGGCAATTGATTTAACCCAATACATCGCGACTGTTCCAGATTATCCAGAACCCGGCGTGATGTTCCGGGACATTTCCCCATTGATGGCAGACGGTGAAGCCTACCGTTATGCAACTGACCAGCTGGTGGACTACGCGCGTGGCAAGAACGTTGAAATGATTGTGGGCCCAGAAGCTCGCGGGTTCATCGTGGGTTGCCCAGTCGCTTATGAATTAGGCGTTGGCTTTGCACCAGCTCGTAAGGAGGGAAGTTACCCCGAGAGACTGTTAAAGCAACGTACAGCCTTGAATATGGTACAAGTGCTTTGTACTTGCACAAGGATGCAATCAAGCCAGGTCAGCGTGTCTTAGTGACTGATGACTTGTTGGCAACGGGTGGCACAATTGCTGCAACGATTCAATTAGTTGAAGACCTTGGCGGTATCGTTGTGGGAACTGCCTTTATTATTGAACTGAAGGACCTTCATGGCCGTGATAAGATTAAGGGGCATGATATTTTTAGTTTGATGGAGTATTAAAGAGTGTGGAGCAAGGCGGTTTGAGGGCGGAACACGTTTCGGCTCGAGGCTAATAGAAAGTAAAACAAAAAATGCCTAAACTGCCATTTTTCCCAAAGCCATGTTACGTGGCCACCATGGCTGCAGAACGCATTTCACCTCGACTGCTAGAAATCCAAATGCTAAAATAATCATTATCAAATTGAAAAACGTGAATAAAAAGTGTGGTAAGCTTACAAATCCTATTTGGACAAGTAGACTTACCACACTTTTTTGATAGTTTCATTCCCACATCAACACGAGACAGAATTAAAAACAAAAAAAGGTTTGACAACCACATCAAATGGTCGTCAAAACCTTTAAAAATATAAGGAGAGTACAGGATTTGAACCTGCGCGCCGGTATTAGCCGGTTCGCCGGATTTCGAGTCCGGTGCATTACCACTCTGCCAACTCTCCATTAACTAACAACACTAAATAATTATACCAAAACTGAGATAACTTGCAAGGGTTTTAGTCATCATTAACTATTGAGATTAACGGTTTTGACAAAGAGGTAAAGCGCGTCTTTTTTTTGAAATTAAATTATATTAATTACACTTCAGGCGCATTCACGGCCCACTGCGGTTTCTGCCCCCGAAGAACCTGTTCAATCATCTTGCAGCGCCCATAGCCATGCGTTGGTTGGATTCAACGGTGTTGGATCCAACGTGAGGGGTTACGAAAACGTTGTCCAAGGATAAAAGCGGATTGTCCGTGGTGATGGGTTCCTTCTCATAGACGTCTAAAGCGGCGCCTGCGAGCTTTTTCTCACGTAGGGCAGTTACTCTAGTGCTTTCTCGTCTACAATCGCACCACGGGCCAAATTAATTAGCGAGGCGGTGGGCTTCATTAGAGCGAGTGTTTCCGCGTTGATGATTTTCGTCGTTTCTGGGACAGCTGCGAGGTGAAGGGTTACAAAGTCGGCTGTCTTAAAGAGGGTGTCCCAGTCGACATATTCGCCATAGGCGGTCTCGTAGTGGGTCCGGTTATAGATCAAAACGGTAACGCCAAAACTGCTTAAAATTTTGGCGACTGCTTGACCGATATGGCCGTAACCAACAATACCAACTGTTGCCCCAATTAAATCATGCCCCATGATGTGGTAACCACCAGTCCAGTCGCCGGCGCGCAGTTTTTTTTGAAATGGCATCGAATTGCCGGGCCATCAGCATGATATCCAGAACAGCAGCCTCAGCAACACTGACAGCGTTGGCACCGGGCGTATTCGTTACCCAAACCCCTTTTTTCGCAGCAAATGCGACGTCAATATTGTCGTACCCAACACCGCGCCGAGCGATAATTTTTAAGTTGGGCATTTTATCGTACAACGAATTGGGAATTTTATTGCTGATCATCATGACGGCGGCAGCGTCCGGAGCAGTCGCTAGGATATTTTCTGCGTCTGGATTGTCAACGGTCAAGACTTCAAAGCCCTGCTTTGTCAGGTAATGGTCGGTGAGGTCGTCTGCCACGGCAGGCATAATTATTTTTTCGGTCATATTACGCATCCTTTTGCCTAGATGCGGTTCAAGAATAGCACTGTTGATAGCGATATTGTTGAAGTGAACACACCTATAGCGATATTTAAGTTCAGTTTAGTGATTAGTGATTGTCACTATTATAATAACTTCGATGGCCTTAAAACAAGCTTAAATCAGCATTCTATTAGGCAAAGTACGGCTTGATTGAAATACTGTCTCAACTGGCAATACCAGTACAAAACACCTCTTGAAATTTAGTAGAAACCGGCATAAAATGACATAATAACTTGAGTACAATGGGACTCATGTTAGGTAAATAAATGGTTAAGCGTGTTCACCGGTGTGGTGGGCGCGCTTTTTATTTAGCATGGGTTGAAAAAAGGGATTCGGCGAGTTGTTTTGCCAACACAAAAGTTAATATTGCCAAAAAACAAGATGATAGCGCTTTAAAAGTCGAAAATTATCGTACAAATTGTTTACAAATAAATTTATTGGGTGTATTCTTGTCAACATACTTTCCAGTACGAACGTACTTATTCTCAACTACCAAAAGATGTCGATTCCCGTGAGGAATGGGCTTTTTTTGTGTCATCAAAAGAATATGTGCATAAAAAACGTCTGAGATCATCTCTCAGACGTTGGTGGTGAATTTAGCTGGCATGGGGCATCGTTTTTGGATTAGACGTCAGTCGTTCATATACGTAACTAATATCATCCTTGTGATAGACGCCGTAAATTTCACCGACTTTAGTGAAGTTCATTTTATCGATCAGGTGTTGCATGGCCTTATTATCGGCGTGGGTATCAATGCGAATACTATCGATTTCAGGGTGGTTGGCCTCAACGTGACTGATCACACTTTCAAATAGTTGCGTTGCATAGCCTTTGCCACCGTGGTTTGAATGGATAGCGACCCGGTGAATCACCAGGTAGTTGTCGTTATGATTCAGCCAGTCGCCCGTCATGGTATCGTATGAATGGTCTGGTGCTGTGACGATTGCGATCGCCCCAACTGTTTGGTTATCGTCGGCATGGGCAAGATATGCAAAGCCGTGATTGATGTCGTCAGTGATTTGGTCAGCGGAAGGGTAGTCCCCCTGCCACTGGTCGACACCTTTTTCCGCGAGCTGATCACGCCCGTCACTTAAAATCGCCATGATATTGTCTAAATCGGCGATGGTTGCTTTTGTTAATTGCATTTGTAAACACTCCTTTGCAAAGAAATCACATGCTCTAATGTAACTGATTCTGAGCGGAATTGCTAGCGTTAATGACTCGAGATGATGAAAATTTCATAAACGAGACAGTTTACTAATAACTGTCTGTTTTTCTCGTTGGCGATAGTGTTCCAAATTGGGAAAATAATGGGATGAAAACGTGGGCATTTACATTGCTATTCTGGCATTATTTGGTGATAATAACACTATAGGATGAAACAGCGAGAACAGACACCCGGCGGCAGTACCTACCGAAAGGAGTCATGATAATGTATCAACACATTTTAGTCCCCTTAGATGGCAGTGCAAATTCAAATCAGGCGCTTCAAGAAGCTATTGAACTAAGTCGTGTTTTTGGCGCGAAACTAACGTTACTGACAGTGGTGAACAATAGTAACTGGATTGCAGCGTCAGGGAGCATTGCAACAGATATTACAAAAGATTATCGTGAGCGGGCAGAAAGATTACTCGCTCAAGGCGGGCAATCACTGATAAGGCCGGTATTCAGACAACGAGTGTGATCAAAACGGGTATCCCGAAAAATGTCATTGTGGATTATTGTCAGAGTGAAGACATTGATCTGATCGTGATTGGTAAATCGGGGGCGGATGCAATCAATCGGTTACTCATTGGATCGACCACTGCCTATGTGGTGCGCCACGCCACTGTTCGGGTGCTGGTGGTCAATGCGCAAGAAGATCCGGAGGCGTAACCAACAGCAGGGACAACCAATAAGCAGCTTTTCACATTGCCCACCAGGATACCGTGTAGTCGTGACTAAAGCTAAAAAATAAGACTCAAAAATGATCCAGCTCGACGGCCAAAAGGGGTGTCAGCTGGATCATTTTTAGGTGGTTATTTAGGGTCAAAATTAGATTTAAAAATATAGCCACATGAAGGACAGTGGTTGATGCCGTGATAGATTGTCATTGGACGGCGACATTGTGGACAGGTGCCACGAACGCCTCGTGCGATTTTTTTAAAGGTCGATTTCTTTGGTTCTTCGGTCATGGTAATGAGGACCTCCCTTTATGTTCAGTATACGCTTCAACGCAAGATAACGATAATAATTGCTTGATGGTTATTGCGGTGAGTATTGCTAATAAAAGGAAAAAGGCTGGTATCAGGAATACCAGCCTTTTTCACTATTGCTATATACAATTAATTTAATGACGGTTCTTTCTTGCTGCCGACAACTCATTAAGGGCTTGAAGAACCTGTTGCTGTTGATCATAATCGAGCTTTGTAAAGGCATCGATAAAGGTACTGTACGTTGTTTCAAAGCTGGCATCTGCCATAAGTTACAGCCTCCTATTTGAATTAGCCAAGGAGCAGTTGGTGCGCGACCTTGATCTGTGGTGAGTCACCCTGATGTTCAGCGACAACTTGAACGATTGCTTCCTTCGAGGGGACTTTTAGAACGTGTTCATCTTCGCTGGAAGCAAAATTGATCGTAGCGAGACGGTATTTGTCCGCGTCCATCGCGTCGTCAATATCACGGATGAGGTTGAGCGCTGGTTGGCCAGACTGAAAGAAAATATGCTGTGAGGCGAACCGTTGGTAGGAGACGCTGCCGACTTGGGTGATACTTTTGTGTTCTTCGGGATCGGCCAAAATAATCTTGTACGAAATGGTGACCGTTTCGTGCGTCACACGATTACTAAAGTTAATAGTGTATTGATTCAACGTGATCCCTCCAATACGGTTAGCGAATGCGAGTGCTTAAAGTGTCTTGACGAATTGCTTGTCAGTTAATGCCGTGATGACTTCTTGTAGCTGCGCATCGTCACCTTCAACGCTGATCTCAACTTCGGCATCAGCTGGAACACCCAGACTCATGACACCCAAACTGCTGTTAGCGATAGTGGTGGTACCGTTATACTTGAGCATAATCTTAAAGGTAAACTTTGATAATTCATTGGTAAGTTGGTTAACAGTGTCGCCAGTTAGGCCACCGTTAGCAATGACACGTACTTTTGTACTTTTCAAATTGAACACCTCAACATTCTCAAATTGGTTGTGTAATCGCTACACACACTCTAAATTTAATATAATGACGCTTTCATTAACAAGTGATTTGGATTAAAGTCTGACACTTGTTTAATTGACGATGGGGTTAAACCCGTTGTAGGTCACAACTAATCCAAGCCAAACCGCTCCGAATAAAAACAAGGAAGACGGCAGCTACAAGCGATAACGCGCGCAACCAGTGCCGCAGTGAAGACTGTTCTGCATAGTGCGCACCAACTAGCCCGCAGACGATGATTAAAACAGCAATTAAAATATTATAAGTGTTTGAAGTTAGAAGTCTCACAGGACACATCCTCACATTAAGTGTTAAAGTTATTCTAGCATGGTGAGCTGACATTACAAGTCGCGATTCGGGAGGAAAACGAATGCGGTTTTCAGAGTTAACACCAATTCAATTAAACTTAATCTCACAGTCATCTGTATATAGCAACTCACAGGATAGGCCGCACTTGCATGACTGGCAAATTGATTGGCGTCGGTTATACACGCTGGTCAATGATAATTCAGAGCAATTATTAGAAGTTAAGGCTGGTCTGGCTGAAGACTGGGTGCGCACCCACGGGACCGTTTGGGATGTCACCCAGGGCTTTCATCGGCGGCCCAATGACAGCTACGATTATGATGACACCGTGTTTTGGGGGTATTCGTCATGGGCGACCCCAGCCATAGTTGTGACATTTGCGGATGAACGAGAGGCAGCATTTGCGCTTTATACGCACGGAATGGATTATAATTATCATTATTTAGGATATGGACAATTAGATTAAAGGAGCACAGAACATGCAAGTAGGAATTGATCAGATTGGCTTTTATGCCCCAAACCAGTATTTAGACCTGACAGCGTTGGCGCAGGCCCGCAATGAAGATCCCAATAAGTATCTCATTGGGATCGGCCAGAGTGAGCAGGTTGTGATTCCAGTTACCCAAGATGTTGTGACTATGGCGGCGAGTGCAGCCAGCCAGATCATAACAGACGATAATCGCGATAAGATCGCAATGGTGATTTTTGGCACGGAGTCGGGTATTGACCATTCAAAATCGGCAGCGATGTATGTGAAACGGTTGTTACAGCTGCCAGACCAGATCAGAGCGATTGAGGTCAAGCAGGCTTGTTATGGGGCGACCTTTGGTGTGCAAACAGCCAAGGATTTCGTCCGGGCCAATCCGGATAAACAAGTGCTCGTTATTGGCGCCGACATTGCGCGTTACGGTTTAAATACGCCTGGTGAAGTGACCCAGGGTGGTGGGGCAGTGGCCATGACGATTGCGGCTGACCCACAAATTTTGGCGCTTGATGATGCGACTAGTTTTCGTTCTGAAGACGTCATGGACTTTTGGCGGCCATTATACCGGACGGAAGCCCTAGTAGATGGACGTTATTCGGAAAACATTTATGTCGATTTTTTCAAGGCGGTCTTCCACGACTACTGTGCACAAACTGGCCGAACGATTGCGGACTTTACAGCACTGACCTATCATTTGCCATTTACAAAGATGGGATTGAAGGGGTTACGAGCAGTCTTGCCTGAGGCTAGTGAGCAACAACAAGCAATATTAAAGGCAAACTTTGAAGCGAGTCGTGCCTATAACCGGCGGGTCGGTAATCTCTACACAGGGTCATTATATTTAAGTTTAATCTCGTTACTCGCTAATGCTGAATTAACGGCGGGCGACCGGATCGGGTTATTCAGCTATGGTTCCGGTGCTGAGGGTGAGTTCTATAGCGGTACGTTGGTTCAGGATACGCCACAGTTAAACTTGCGGAATTGGTTTGACGCCTACTTTAAACAGCGTCGTGAATGTTCCGTGGCAGCATACGAACAACAATTTCAGCAGCAGTTGCCCGCGCATGACGTGTTGTTAGATACCCGAGCTGATGATGCCAGATTCGTGTTGACCGGCATCAGGCATGACCAGCGCCAGTACGTTGATCGGCAAGCATAATTAAGACAGTAAAAAGACTCTAGCCGTCAAACGATGGCTAGGGTCTTTTTAAGGTGTAAGTCAATTTATTGAATGTGGTCACGATAAACGCCAATGACCTTACCCAAAATGGTGACACTGTCCAAAATAATGGGCGCCATGGTGTCGTTTGCCGGTTGCAGACGGTAGTAATTCTTTTCTTTGTAGAACCGCTTGCAGGTCGCTTCATTATCCTCAGTCATGGCGATGACAATGTCGCCATTATCTGCGCCTGATTGTTTTTTAACGATGACCTTATCGCCATTTAAAATAGCATCGTTGATCATTGACTCCCCGCGAATCGTCAGCATAAAGAGGTCACTGGCCTCGTCTTCAAGTTCGTCAGGAATGGGGAAGTAGTCCACTGCTTCTTGGACGGCCAAGATTGGCTGTCCAGCAGTAACGGTACCAAGCACTGGAATCTTTGTTGGGGTCAGTTGGATACCTAGTGCGTCGATCCCCATATCGGTGACTTCTAGTGCCCGGGGCTTGGTCGGGTCTTTAATGAGGTACCCCTTTTTGGTGAGGCGGGCAATGTGGCCGTGGACGGTCGATGTTGAGCTAAGGCCAACAGCTTCCCCGATTTCTCTAACGGTCGGCGGGTATCCGTGTTCCTGTGTTTGGTCATAAATATATTGCAAAATGGAGAGTTGTTTTGTCTCTGAAGATTTTGTCATGAGTTTACCTCGAAGTTCGTTGTTTTATTGTGTTTATTGTACCATGAAACCCATTCAACTTCAAACAAACGTTCGGTTATGGCAAATACGGTTAACTTCTGGCAGAATCGGGGGGCATTTCAATTGTTAAATCGGTCAAATGCTGGTAGAATATGAAACTGCGTGTAAGGAGTGATCATATGGCAGATGATGAAATGAAAAAATTAATTGCTCGGATCAATGAGTTGCTAAGAAGGCCAAGGAAGACGAGCTTACTGAAGTTGAAGAAATCGAACGCAAAAAACTACGAAAACGCTATTTAGAGAAGTTCCGTGAATCCTTTAAGAGTCAGATCGAAATGGTTCGGGTTTTCGATAAGGCGGGTAAAGAAGTCACACCGGAAAAGGTCCAAAAAATCCAACGCAAAAAGGGCTTACGTGACTAAATTTTGAGAACTTTCCAGAACCGCTTTTCATTTCAGGCGGAATTGTGTAATATTGTTTAAGGAAGTTTTAAAAAAGGAGGCACATCCGCTTGTCAACTGGTATTTGGATATTGATCGTTGCAGTCGCACTGATCGTTGGTCTTGCCGGTGGGTTATTTGGCGCACGGCGCTACATGGAAAAGTACATCAAAGAAAACCCGCCATTTAACGAAGATCAACTTCGGACGATGATGATGC
The DNA here is from genome assembly GCF_001311135.1 of Secundilactobacillus paracollinoides DSM 15502 = JCM 11969. Taxonomy (GTDB): domain Bacteria; phylum Bacillota; class Bacilli; order Lactobacillales; family Lactobacillaceae; genus Secundilactobacillus; species Secundilactobacillus paracollinoides. The sequence continues at coordinate 50,445 of NZ_BBAG01000003.1, read as the reverse complement.
AGATGGGACAACGCCCGTCTGAAAAGAAGCTGCGTCAGATGATGAACAGCATGAAACAACAAGACACAAGTAAAAAATAAGTCGATAATTGAGTCAGGACCGGTATTCGGGTCCTGACTCTTTATTTTGAACGCGGGAAAAATTTTCGCGCAGCGTCTATGGCACCTAAGATTGAAATCCCGACCCAAGTTGGATTTTGGTGTTAGGTGCCTTATATTGCCGATTGCGTCTTTGTTTCATGCCTAGGTTATCAAGGGCTAGTAGTTTCCAGAATTAACAGTTTTAAAGTTGTTTGCGTTTAAAAGGCTGCTATTTTTTAACAGGATAGGGTCAAGATGTTGTTTAAGTATATTTTTAAAGACTGTGATACGCTAGTTCTATGTGAGTCAAGTGATTATTGGAAATGAGAGGTAAGAAAGAACACCATGGGTATTTTTCGAAAACTAGGGTGGTATTTTAAGCGGGAGCGTCGGACATACTTAATTGGCGTTTTAGGGTTACTGTTGACCGCTTTATTTGCGATTATTCCGCCACGATTGATCGGATGGTGGTCGACGCCATCAACGACCATCGGCTGACGGTGCGGCGATTACTCATCTATTTAGCTATTCTTGTAGTGGCAGCCATTGGCCAGTACGTGACCCGCTACATGTGGCGGACCGCTATCTGGGGTGCTGCGGCTGAACTTGAACGCTTGCTGCGGACGCGGCTATTTAAACATTACATGGTGATGGACCAAACATTTTATCAAAAATACCGTACGGGAGATCTGATGGCCCGTGCAACCAACGACTTGCAGGCAATTCAACGGGTTGCTGGTGGTGGGATTTTACAGTTTGCGGATTCCATCATTACTGGTGTCACAACGCTAATTGCAATGATGACACTGGTTAATTGGCGCTTGACCTTAATTGCGGTCCTGCCATTTCCGCTATTGGCAGTCATGGCATTTTATCTTGGCCAAAAGATGAACATTGCCTTTCGGGAGTCACAAGCTGCGTTTTCACGACTCAACAACAAAGCCCAGGAAAGTATTACGGGTATCAAGGTTATTAAAAGTTTAGGCCAAGAGCGAGAAGATATGGCTGACTTTAATCATCAGGTGGATGAAACCATCAACGTGAATCGGCGGGTGAACCGATTAGACGCCATGTTTGATCCATTGACAACACTGATCATTGCGCTGGCATACGTTGCAACCATTGTGATTGGCGGGTCACTTGTCGTTCACGGGACGATTACGATTGGAAATCTCGTGACGTTTATCACCTATCTGGCATGATGGTCTGGCCGATTTTTGCAGTTGGAATGCTGTTTAACACACTTGAACGTGGGAATGCCAGTTATGACCGTGTGATGCATTTATTGAACGAAGTCCCGGCAGTGAGCGACGGTGAAAGTGGGCGGCAAACTGCGCCTCAGGGCGATTTAACGTTTGATATTCAACAGTTTCAATATCCAGGTGATGACCATCCGAGTTTAACCGATGTAGCCTTTACGGTAAAAGAGGGGCAGACACTTGGAATCGTTGGCCGGGTCGGCTCTGGAAAGTCCACCATTATGCGGTTGATCTTGCGACAGTTTGAACACTACCAGGGCCGGATCATCATGGCCGGTGACGATGTTCGCGATTACCAGTTAGATGCGTACTTGCCAGCGATTGGGTACGTGCCGCAAGACAGTTTTATGTTTTCTGATTCAGTTCGAGAAAACATTGCCTTTGCGCGCCCTGACGCGTCGATGGCAGAAGTTGAAACCGCTGCTGAAAAGAGCGACCTGGCGCACCAGATCAGCCAGTTTCCGGACGGCTATGACACGCAGGTCGGTGAAGATGGGATTTCGCTTTCTGGTGGTCAGCGTCAGCGATTGGCGATTGCCCGCGCGTTGATGATCGATCCGGAACTCCTGATTTTAGATGATGCCCTGTCAGCTGTTGATGCCGAGACGGAAAGCCAAATTCTGGGCCAACTGCGCAGGAACGACAACATAAGACCACCATTATTGCGGCACACCGGTTGAGTTCGGTGATGCATGCTGATGAGATCATTGTGATGGATGGCGGCCGCGTTGTTGAACGTGGTGATCATGAGTCCTTGATGGCAAGCAACGGCTGGTACCGGCAAATGTTTGACCGGCAAGCCTTGCAGTTAAAGGTTAGGGGGGAAGAGTGATGAAGAAAACAAAACGCAAGTCGGCGTGGGCGACCTCACTGCCCATTAAGGAACAGTTTCGAATCGTCGGCAAACTGATCGGATTTGCGAAACCCTATTGGCGCCACTTTATCAGCGCCATTGTTCTGTCCGCGGCTGTCAGTGTCGTGAACATTTATTTACCCACGATTATCCGAATCTATATGGACACCTACCTTAAAGTTGGGAAGGCAAACTATCAGATCATGTGGTTCTTTGCGGGACTGTATTTATTTACGATGATCGTTAAAGCGGTCATGCAATTTGGTCAGGACTTTCTGTACAGCATGGGTGCTGAGTACATGCTAGAAAACGTGCGGCGACGGATCTTTGCAAAATTGCATCGCTTAGGCATGCGGTATTTTGACCAGGTGCCAAGCGGATCGATAGTCTCACGATTAACGAACGATACGATGTCGTTTTCCACGTTTTGGCAATTATTCAGCAGCCTGATCGTTGCCCTTTTTTCAGTCGTTTCGTGTGCGATAGCGATGTTTATGTTAAACAAAACGGTGGCCCTGTTGCTGCTGACCTTCATGCCGTTGCTGATGATCGTTATCTGGTACTACCAGCGGTATAGTTCGCGGGTATACCGGCGGATGCGAGAACGGTTAAGTGAGCTGAACTCCCGGTTGGCTGAAGCAATTACGGGTGTCAGTACGATTCAGCAATTTCGTCAGGGAAGACGGATGAGTGACGAATTCAGCCACACAAATAATGCCTATTTTGACACACGAAAGGCAATGATTAGCATCAATGCGCTGCTGTTGAGTCCCATCATTAACCTGTTCTATGCACTCGGCGTTGTGGTCGTGCTGGGATTATTTGGGGTGAAGGGTCTGAACGGTTACGTTCCGGCTGGGATGATCTACGCGTTTATTACTTACGTGGACAATTTTTATAACCCAATGACGTCCATGATGGACAATTTGAGTGACTTCCAAGACGGGGTAGTATCGGGGTCACGGGTCATCAGGCTTTTAAACGATCCAACTGCGGCACCAACCAGAATGTCCGCGCAAATCGGCAGATCACGGATGGCAAAATTGAATTTAAGCACGTGACGTTTGCCTATGACGGCGAGCATCCGGTTCTAAACGATGTCTCTTTCACGGCTGAACCGGGACAGACGGTGGCACTGGTTGGTGAAACGGGGAGCGGCAAAACATCGACAATCAACGTTTTAATGCGGTTTTATGAGTACCAGTCTGGCGAAGTGTTGATCGATGGCCATTCGATTCGCGAGTATGATATGAAAGAACTGCGGCAAAAGATGGGGTTAGTTCTCCAGGAACCGTTTTTGTTTTATGGCACGGTGGCTCGAACATTCGTATGTTTGACGAGACCTTATCCGACCAGCAAGTGCGGGCCGCCGCTCGGTTTGTCAATGCGGATAACTTTATTGAGGACTTGCCAAAGGGGTACGACTCGCGGGTTATTGAACGTGGGAGCGGGTATTCGAGCGGCCAGCGACAACTCATTTCGTTTGCCGGAACGGTGGTAACGGATCCCAAGATCTTAATCTTGGATGAAGCAACGGCCAACATTGACACCGAAACGGAGCAAACGATTCAGCGAAGCCTGAACCAGATGCGTGAAGGCCGAACAACGATCGCCATTGCGCACCGATTATCAACGATTCAAAACGCAGATCTGATTCTTGTATTATCTCGCGGCAGAATCGTGGAGCGTGGCACCAACGATGAGCTGATGCAGCAGCATGGTGTCTATTATGATATGATTCGGTTGCAGAATACGGCGCATTTGGATTAGAGAGCGCGGAGGAAAACGGGTGAGGGCGGAGCGTAAGGGACTCTGGCAGAAATGCCTGGGTTTGGCATTTTGCCAGAGTCCCTTACGCAGGAGCCTCAGTTTTCCGGAGCGCGTTTAGGCTATGCAGCATAGAAAGCCAGGGTCCCTTGTGCAGGATCCCTCATTTTTCCGAAAACCGGAAGGGCTATAAAACAGGGGAGCACTGAAACTGAAAAAAATAGACTTTAAAAATTGAAGTAGCAGACAAACTCATCGTTACTTGATCAGTTTCTAGACAAAAAGCTCAGCATATCTAAAAAAATATGCTGAGCTTTTTTATATCAGGGTGATAGTTTGCAACTTTAATGAGCTCTTTTACCGCTGAGTAGTACTTGCGACGTGGTTTTTCGGGTATATTGCCGAAACGTGTTCCGGTCTCAGCACGGGGCTAACGTTTAAGGGCCTCTGACCAAAAAGTCAGGCCCGGACTTTTCTGGTTTTTAGTAACTGAGTGGTGCGGGCCTCTGCGCTCTCTCTTTATTTTGCCGAAACGTGTTCCGCAAGGCACGGGGCGGCCATGTAACGGACTCTGGCAAAAAATCCAAACCCGGGATTTTCTGCCAGAGTCCGTTACATTCTGCCCCTAAACCGCCTTGCTCCACACTCTACTTCGTCACATCCACATACCGAAAATTCGGATCAATCTCCTTATCCAGGGCATCAAAGGCTGACTGCATCTGATGTTCCACCTTGGCTAAGCCTTCTTCGTTTAACTTCAGCTTTGGATCCACATAGAAGGGATCTCCGAAGGACACTGTTACTGGGTGGCGGCTGAATAGTTCCTTGAACGTCAAGGGGCCTTGGTACACGGTTGGCACGATCGGCACTTTAGCCATTTTTGCGATGACGGCCACGCCACCTTTCAATTCTTGAGAGTGGCGCGTACCAGAGGGAAACATGACCAAGGAGAGGTCCTTATCGCGAAGCGTCTTTACCGGCGTTTTAATGGCGGAAGGGCCTGGATGGTTCCGGTCAACTGGGAACGCATTGGCGTGGCGCAGGATAAAACTGAGAATTGGATTCTTGAACAGTTCAATTTTTGCCATAAAACTAAATTTTTTTGGACTGGCTGCCAGTGCGTAGTAAATTGGATCAAACCAGGTCCGATGGGGGCCAACCAGAATGTAGTTGCCCTCAGGTAAGCGGTCCTTGTTAATGAAACGGTTATGACCGTTGACCACAAAAAGGATGATTCTAACGAGAACACGTAAAAACGAGTAGAACATTGTGAAACCTCACTTACTTTAATGTTGTATAATGATATCCTATATTATAATGATAATAACGACAAACATCAATGAAATGGGTGATTATTTGGGGGACGTCAAACTTCTTGCTGGGGAACGTATTGATCAGCTCTACAGTCAAGATATACAAATTATTCAGAGCAGCCAAGTCTTTTCATTCTCGCTGGATGCTGTTTTGCTGGCGAACTTTGCGAAGGCGCCAACCTCTGCAAAGGGGCGGTTAGTAGACCTTTGTGCCGGTAACGCGCCGTTGGTCTGTTTATGGCGCCTCGTACTCGGGGAAAAATTGCGATGGTGGAATTGCAGGCGAGATTGGCCGATATGGCAGAACGCTCAGTTGTTTTAAACGACCTTTCAGAACAAGTCACAGTCTACCATCAAGATTTAGCAACGATCACGGATCAGATTCCAAAGGATAGCGTTGATGTGGTCACCTGCAATCCGCCGTATTTTTCCGACTTGCCGACGAGTAAAAAAAATCCGAACAACTATCTTGCAATTGCGCGTCACGAGATCACGACCACGCTGAATACGGTGCTTGCAACGACGAGTGACTTGTTAAAAATGAACGGCAAAGCCTATTTTGTTCACCGTCCCGACAGGTTAGTGGAATTATTGGCGCTAATGTCAGCCAACCGGTTAGCGGCCAAACGGCTCCAATTCGTTTACCCCAAGGCTGGTCGTGATGCGAACATTGTTTTAGTTGAGGCAATCAAGGATGGCAAGGCAACTGGGTTGAAAGTGTTGCCGCCGATCATGACGTACGGTGATGATGGTGCTTATTCGCCGGCGATTCACAAGATGTTATATGGGGAAGTGTCAGACGAATGAGTGATCACTACTTTTTCTACGTACTATTGTGCGCTGACCACACACTGTACGGTGGATTCACAAACGACGTTGCCCACCGGTTTCACCAGCATGAGATTGGAAAGGGCGCAAAGTATACGCGGGTCAAGAGTCGCCACCCACTGAAACTGATTTATTCACAAGCCTTTGACACAAAGTCAGCTGCTCTTAAGGCGGAGCACGCGTTTAAGCACCAGCCCCGGTCGCAAAAAATTGTCTTTTTGGCACAACACGGGGTGGTTGTTGAGTGAAAACGCTTACTTGTGAAGAAATTCATATAATTCACTAAAAACGATTATCAAAGGCTTTAAAACATGGTAAAATAATGACAGATTCTTTGAATGGAGGAAACAATTGTGAAAATTATTGCATATGGTATGCGTGACGATGAAATGCCTTACTTGAAACAATGGTCAAAAGACAACAACATCGAGGTTAAGGCCGTTAAAGAATTGTTGGACGAAAACACTGTTGATTTAGCTAACGGCTACGATGGTGCGGTTGTTTATCAACAAAAGCCTTACACCGCTGAAGTATTGGACAAGTTGGCTAGCTTCGGTATCAAGTCACTATCATTGCGTAACGTTGGTGTTGATAACATTGATGCAGACGCTATCAAGCGTAACGGTATCAAGGTTACTAACGTGCCAGCATACTCACCAAACGCCATTGCTGAATTGACAGCAACTCAATTGATGCGTTTGATTCGTCGGACCAACACGTTTGATCGTAAAATTGCTAATGGTGACCTTCGTTGGGCACCAGACATTGCCGACGAATTGGATCAAATGACCGTTGGTGTTATTGCTACTGGTCGTATCGGCCGTAAAGCAATCAACATTTACAAGGGCTTTGGTGCCAAGATCATCGCTTACGATATCTACCACAATCCGGAATTGGAAAAGGAAGGTATCTACGTTGACACCTTGGACGAATTATATGCTAAGGCTGACGTCATTTCCTTACACTCACCAGCAACTAAGGAAAACGAACATATGTTGAACGACGAAGCATTCAGCAAGATGAAGGATGGCGTTTACATCTTGAACCCTGCTCGTGGTGCCCTGATCGATACAGATGCATTGATTCGTGCCCTTGATTCTGGCAAGGTCGGCGCTGCTGCCTTGGATGTTTACGAAGACGAAGTTGGTATTTTCAACACTGACTTTGGTTCATTCGATGCTATTCCAGACGAACGCCTGAAGAACTTACTGAAGCGCGAAAACGTTTTGGTTACCCCACATATTGCTTTCTACACCAAGACTGCTGCTAAGAACATGACACAGTTCGCCTTGACAAGCAACGTTAACTTAATTACTAAGGGTACTGACGACAGCGAAGTTAAATTCTAATTTACTTTCAATGTTAAACGTACACTAACTAAAAAACGAGGTCCGATAATTGTCGGATCTCGTTTTTATAGTTAGTGATAAGTAGGGGGTACTCTGGATGCTACCCGTTCAGAATCACGACTAAAAATGAACGTGAAATACTTGTTACGCTGCAAAAAGCCCTTAATGCATCATCTCGATTAGAGACTGGGCATTAAGGGCTTTTTTGTCCGTGCTTAAAATGGTGGTGCTCACGTTATCTGATAAGACGCGACAGACATAGCTTCCAATAAGTCAGCTAATTCTTCTGTTGTTTCGACGGTCTGGTCGGGGATAAAGTTCGCGCCAGGTAACTCGGCGTGGCGGTGGTTAAACCAAAAGGCTTGCCAGCCGGCTTGCTTGGCCCCAATCATATCCGTATTGTAGTTATCACCAATATAGACAGCTTCGTTCGCCTGCAGGTCCAACATTCGGTTAAAGTAGGTAAAGATCCGCGCATCAGGTTTTTGTAACCCAACTTCGTCAGAGATCAGCATGTTGTCCCGGTCGATCCAGTGGTGCAGGTCTAACTGGAGTGCCTTTTTTGATTGTAGATCAGTCTCGCCGTTTGTAATCACGCCGAGCTGATAGTGTTCTTTCAATGATGATAGACAGCGCCGAATATCGGCAAATAAATCGATGTGGGTCAATTCTTGTCGGTAATGTTCCCGAAAAGTCTCACTGTGTTCGCCAGTGAATGGTGGCAGCCCTAGTTCTTCTAAGACTGGGTCAACTTGGCGGGCCATGGTCGACGTGTCAGTTGCCTGAATTGCTTGGTCAGTGGCGACTTTAAAAGCACGGTATAGGCGCTGAACCATCACCTCAGTTAGGTGGAGGTCCTTATGCGTTGCCTCAACGGCTTTTTTAAAGGGCTTTAACTGGTCATACAGGGTATCATCAAGATCAAAAACAACGGCTTTGATCATGGTTGGTTCCTCCTCACGCAGTTCTGCGAGATACATTGTAACATAACCGTAACACTTTACAAAACTTTTTTGAGAATTGCAATTTTTGAGCTTGCGGTAGCGCCTGAAAACAGGTATACTAATTGTCGGCTAATTGCCACAATTCACACCTCACGCAATACGCTGGGCGGTGCTCTTCGGAGTTCCCGGTGTAAATGAACGTGGGGGAGGAGTTAAACTAATTTAATGGAGGCTATATTTCATGGCTGTTATCACAATGAAACAATTGCTTGAAGCTGGGGTCCACTTTGGTCACCAGACGCGTCGTTGGAACCCAAAGATGAAGGAATACATCTTCACTGAACGTAACGGGATCTACATCATTGACTTACAAAAGACGGTTAAGTTGATCGATGCTGCTTACAACTTCGTTAAGGACGAATCATCTAAGGGTGCTGTCGTTCTGTTCGTTGGGACTAAGAAGCAAGCGCAAGACTCAATCGCTGAAGAAGCTACCCGTGCTGGTCAATACTACGTTAACCATCGTTGGTTAGGTGGGACTTTGACTAACTGGAACACCATCCAAACTCGGATCAAGCGTCTTAAAGATCTGAAGAAGATGGCTGAAGACGGGACCTTTGATCGTCTTCCTAAGAAGGAAGTTTCCTTACTGAGAAAGCAAACTGACAAGTTGGAACGTTTCTTAGGCGGTATCGAAGATATGCCTAAGTTGCCTGACGTGATGTTTGTTGTTGATCCTCGCAAGGAACAAATTGCCGTTAAGGAAGCTCAAAAGTTGAACATCCCAATCGTTGCCATGGTTGATACCAACACTGACCCTGACGATATCGATGTGATCATTCCTTCTAACGATGACGCTATTCGTGCCGTTCGTTTGATTACCAGCAAGATGGCTGACGCTATCATTGAAGGTCGTCAAGGCGAAGACGAAGCAGCTCAAGCAGGCGACACCGACATGCAAGATGTTGTTGATGCTGTTGAAGGCGACAACGCTTCAAGCGAAAACACCGCTGAATAATTTGTTACACTTACCATTAAGTTAAAAACAATATCAGTACTAGGCTGGCTGAAAAATGTGGACCCACGCGGCCTGATATTTTCTGTCAGCCTTTTATTGTGTTGAAATGATCCAGTATTTATAAGGAGGCCAATTAAATGGCAAGCATTACTGCAAAATTAGTTAAAGAACTTCGTGACAAGACCAGCGTTGGTATGATGGACGCTAAGAAGGCCTTGGTAGCGACTGATGGTGACATGGACAAGGCTGTCGACTTCCTGCGTGAAAAGGGGATTGCCAAGGCTGAAAAGAAGAGTGGTAACGTGGCTGCTAACGGTTTAGCTCACATTACCGTTGATGGCAACGTTGCTGCCATTACTGAAATTAACTCAGAAACTGACTTCGTGGCAACCAACGACCGTTTCAAGAACTTGGTTAACACGATCACTGATTTGATTGCTGCTAACAAGCCAGCTGACTTGGATGCCGCAATGGCATTGACCAACGACAAGGGTCAATCAATCAACGATTTGATCGTTGAACAGACCCAAGTTACTTCTGAAAAGACCACGTTACGTCGGTTCACTGTTTTGGAAAAGGCCGATGGCGATGTCTTTGGTGCCTACCTGCATAACGGCGGCCAAATCGCTGCCTTGGTTGAACTCGAAGGAGCTGACGAATCAGTTGCTAAGAACGTTGCAATGCACGTTGCAGCCGTTAACCCTGAATTCGTTTCACGCGACGAGATTCCTGCAGAACGTTTGGACCACGAACGCGAAGTTTTGAAGAAGGAAGCCTTGAACGAAGGTAAGCCTGAAAAGATCGTTGAAAAGATGGTCGAAGGTCGGTTACGTAAGTTCTTGTCAGAAATTAGTTTAGCTGACCAAGAATTCGTTATGGATTCTGACCAAACTGTTAGCCAATACGTTGCTTCAAAGGGTGGCAAGCTCAAGAAGTTTGTCCGTTACGAAGTTGGCGAAGGAATCGAAAAGAAGGTTGAAAACTTCGAAGACGAAGTGAACAGCCAAATTAACGGTTAATTTTAATCATGATTACGGGGGACTGGGGAATGTAGATTTCCCAGTCTCTTTTCGTGTGTAGAGAATGATTGCGTGGCTGAATTTGCAAAATGCTTAGGATGACAGTTTTGGAATAATGTTGACTCACTTGTGATTGAGTAATGTGATTAATTTTAAAATAGGATGTCACTAGAAATACAATGCCGCAATCCAGGGAGATACCACAAAGTAGTGCAGTGGAACTAGTCGGCATTGCAGGCTGTAGTGTCGGCTAGCGTTAGCGACCGTTCTTAGGTCGGTTACGCTAGCGGGAGACGTAGGAGATCCACTTTGCATGCAAAAGTTAGCTCCGGAGCGACCCCACTTCAGCCTGCAGGGCCGACTAGTGGAACGGAACGGCATTAGATAACTAAACAAATCTAATTGGGATCCGACTTAATTCGAAAAAGGTCAAGCTTTATTGTAGTTTAACCGGATTACCGGTATCGAATTATTGCTAATTATGATAAAATCAAACACAGACAAGCTAATAGGAGGACCATCATGACGGACTTAAAATATAAGCGAATTATCCTGAAACTTAGCGGTGAAGCCTTAGCAGGTGATCAAGGGTTTGGCATTCACCCACCGGTCATCAAAACGGTTGCCAAAGAAGTGAAGGATGTCTACGAACTCAGTCTTCAGATTGGGATCGTTGTCGGCGGCGGAAACATGTGGCGCGGCGAATCCGGTGCCCAAATGGGAATGGAACGTGCCCAGGCGGACTACATTGGGATGCTAGCGACCATCATGAACGCCCTGGCCTTACAGGATAATCTGGAGTCATTGGATGTTCCTACTCGTGTCCAGACGTCAATTGAGATGCGGGAGATTGCTGAACCTTACATTCGTCGTAAGGCAATTCGGCACCTTGAAAAGAATCGGGTCGTCATCTTTGCCGGTGGCACTGGAAGTCCATACTTCTCGACGGATACAACGGCTGCCTTGCGGGCTGCTGAAATCAATGCCGATGCTATTTTAATGGCGAAAAACGGTGTTGATGGCGTCTACTCAGCTGATCCGAACGTTGATGTCAACGCGGTGAAGTATGATCATCTGACCCAGATGGATATCATCAACAAGGGCCTGCACGTCATGGATTCAACTGCCAGCACGCTGTCAATGGACAACGATATTCCGCTGGAAGTCTTTAACTTAAACCAACCAGGTAACATAAAGAAGGTCGTTTTAGGTGAACAAATCGGAACGACTGTAAGGGGGAAATAGTTTTGGCACAACCAATTATTGATGAAGCAAAAGAAAAAATGCAAAAGGCTGAACAAGCGTTGAGTCGTGAATTCGGGACAATTCGTGCCGGTCGCGCTAACGCCAGTTTATTGAGCCGGGTCACTGTGCAGTATTATGGTGTCGATACACCAATCAACCAGGTGGCTTCGATTACGACGCCGGAACCACGGGTCATCATGGTCACGCCGTTTGATAAGTCGTCCTTACAAGATGTTGAAAAGGGCATCATGGAATCTGACTTGGGCATTACGCCTGCCAATGACGGAACTGCCATTCGGCTCGTTGTCCCACAACTCACTGAAGAACGCCGTCAAGAACTTGCAAAGCAGGTTCGTGCGGTGGCTGAAACGGGTAAGGTTGCGGTTCGTAACGTTCGGCGTGAAGCTATGGACGCCGTCAAGAAGGGTCACAAGAATGGCGATTTCACTGATGACGACCAGCATGACCTTGAAAAACAAGTTCAAAAGGTGACTGACGATGCCATTAAGGGCATTGATAAGTTGACCGATGAAAAAGAAACTGAAATCATTTCCGGCTAGTCTGGAAGTTAAAAAGGAAGGGATTATTAAATGGCACAAGACGATGAAACCGTTGAATTAACGCCTGGCACCCCCGAGTTTGAAAAAATGGTCTTTAAGCTGAACCAAGAAGTTAATGCTGAAAACCTGGCTATTTTGAACTACGACGGTAACGAATTACAACAGATCGAAGAGGGCGTTTATGCACAGCCCGCCTATGTTGCCGATGACTTTAATCTATTCTTTATCGTCACCCAATTGATTGAAGACGACTGGATCGTTGCCTTTTCTCAAGCAACCATTGAAAATGAGAGTGATATTACGGATCTAAGCGAACCCATTCCAACTGGGAAAGGGTTAAACATGTTGGGTAACCAATCTCCTGATGATGCAAACAAGTTACTGCAATACTTCAACACATTATCGGATGCCAACCGTGGTGAATGGCGATTACTTCAGTAAGCTTGTTTTAAATTCTGTTAAATATCATCGTTCAGACAGAGTTGGAATAGTCGCCAACTCTGTTTTTTGGTATGATAAGATTTTGGATAACGATTATGGAGGTGCCATTGTGTTTTCATGGTTAAAAAAAGATGCGGTGCCGAGTTCGCCTGACGAGCTGGTACTTGATCCCAATAATATTCCGGCACACATTGCCATCATTATGGATGGTAACGGTCGGTGGGCGCAAAAGCGACATTTACCGCGAGTTGCTGGGCATAAACAGGGCATGGACACGGTCAAGACCATCACCATTGCGGCGAGTGATCTCGGTGTTAAGGTCCTGACACTGTACGCCTTTTCGACAGAGAACTGGAAGCGGCCTGAAGATGAGGTCAACTATCTCATGAAGTTCCCAGTCGACTTTTTCGATACGTTTGTGCCGGATCTGATCAAGAACAATGTCCGGGTCAATGTGATGGGCTATCTCGATCAATTGCCGAAACAAACGCAAAAGGCGGTCTATGACGCCATGGCTGATACGAAGGACTGTACTGGAATGGTGCTGAACTTTGCGTTGAACTATGGCAGTCGCGCTGAAATCACCACGGCGATGACTGACATTGCTAAGGAAGTGGCGGCTGGACAGCTTAAGCCAGACGACATTACTGATGACATGATCAGTCAACATTTGATGACTGCCAGTTTAGGCGAGTATGCCGATCCTGACCTGATCATTCGGACATCAGGTGAAGAGCGGATATCGAACTTTTTGTTGTGGCAGATGGCGTACAGTGAATTTGTCTTTATGACGCCGCACTGGCCAGAATTCACACCAGAACTGCTGCAAGAGGCAGTCTACACGTACCAACATCGGAAACGCCGGTTTGGTGGGTTAAAAAATAAGTAATTTTGAAAAAGGGGTTAGTAGTTATGAGACAACGGGTGATCACAGCCGTGGTTGCGTTGATCATATTTATCCCAATCATTATTGCGGGCGGTATTTGGGTGGATATTGCCGCCGCAGTATTGGGATTGATCGCGCTATCTGAGCTGTTAGTAATGCGGAATAAGTTAATTGTGTCCTGGGAAGCGGTTCTGTCAGGATTAGCGATATTAGTTGTTATTCTGCCAGACTTTTGGCGGCAATTGATTTCAAAAAATATTGAAACGTCATTTATCGTCTATTTTCTGGTCGTATTAATGCTGATGTACACGGTCTTTTCACGCAACCGGTTTTCATTTGACGATGCAGCGGTTTTAACCCTGGGTGTGCTTTACATCGGTTATGGGTTTCACTTCTTTATTGAAGCTCGGGCGGTCAGCTTTACCATGCTGCTGTTTGCGTTGCTGATCGTTTGGATCACCGATTCCGGGGCATACATGATCGGGCGGAAATTGGGCCGTCATAAACTGGCACCTAATATCAGTCCGAACAAGACTTGGGAAGGGTCGATCGGCGGAACCGTTGTTGCGGTCATTATCGTTGGCATTTACTGTTACTTTTACCCAGTCGGCAACTTTAGCTTCCCAGTGACGCTGTTACTGATTCTGGTACTGTCGATCATCGGCCAAATTGGTGACCTTGTTGAATCTGCTTTGAAACGGTATTACGGTGTGAAAGATTCCGGAAAGATCCTACCTGGACATGGTGGGATCCTCGACCGGTTCGACAGTTTATTACTTGTCTTACCAGCACTACATCTGCTGGCGTTTATTTAAGAGTAGGCACCCAAAACTAACACGGAAGGATCGACGCTTGTGCTAACGACCATCATTACATTTATTATCGTCTTTGGGGTCATTGTGTTCATCCATGAGTTTGGTCATTTTTACTTTGCAAAACGGGCGGGCATTCTGGTGCGCGAATTTTCCATTGGGATGGGCCCGAAATTGTTTAACTACCGGACTGCCGAAACAACGTACACCATTCGACTTTTACCAGTCGGCGGGTACGTTCGGATGGCCGGTGGTGAGGATGACGAAGATGAATTAAAACCGGGGACGCCGGTTAGCCTATTTGTGGGCGACCAGGATAAGGTGACCCGGATCAATACTAGTAAGAAGACGACCCTGTTCAATGGGATCCCAATGCAGGTCACTGCAACGGATCTAGAGCACGACCTCTGGATCGAAGGGTACGAAAATGGCGACGAGTCTGAAACAAAACGGTACGCGGTGGCGCACGATGCCACGATCATTGAATCGGACGGGACCGAAGTCCGCATTGCGCCAACGGATGTGCAATTTCAGTCTGACAGCTTGGTCACCGGTTGATGACCAACTTTGCGGGCCCAATGAACAACTTTATTCTGGCCATCATTGTCTACACCATTTTGACCTTTGTTGTGGGTGGCGTGACCAGTAATAATAACCGAATCGATCCGACGTCATCGGGGGTTACGATCGCCCGTGATGCTGGCATCAAAAACGGCGATTACATCACAGCAGTTAACGGGACCAAGGTTAAAACTTGGGACGGCCTGGCAACACAGATTCAAAAGCGGGCCAATAAGAAGACCACGCTGACCATCAAACGCGACGATGCCACTAAACAAGTGACGTTAACGCCAAAGGCCGAAACGGTGCAAAAGAAGACCGTGGGCCAGATCGGCATTACGCAGTATCATAACCATGCAATCGGCGCAATGCTGCTCTCCGGATTTACCCAGACTTGGGATATGACCAAGCGGTTGATCGGGGCAATCTGGTCAATGGTTTCGGGTCACTTCAGTCTAAACGATTTGGGTGGGCCGGTTGCCATCTTTGCGACGACGTCAACAGCAGCGTCTGAGGGTATTGCAGGGGTGTTAAACTTCCTAGCCTTCCTGTCGCTTAACCTTGGAATTGTGAATTTACTGCCAATTCCAGCGCTGGATGGTGGTAAAATACTATTGAATGTCATCGAAGGAATTCGGCGTAAACCATTGCCAGAAAGTGTTGAAACAGGCATTACACTGGTGGGGGTCGTCTTTCTCGTGATTTTAATGGTGCTTGTCACCTGGAACGATATTGAACGTTACTTTATTAGGTAAATAACTAAATTAAAGGGGTTTTCTCTGATATGAAACAGTCAAAAATGCTTATTCCGACCTTGAAAGAGGTGCCTAGCGATGCTGAGGCCTTAAGCCATCAAATGATGCTTCGGGCTGGCTACGTCCGTCAGGTAACGGCCGGTATGTATGCGTATCTGCCACTGGCCTTTCGGGTCTTGACCAACATTGAAACAATCATTCGTGAAGAAATGGAAAAAATTGATGCGGTTGAAATGGTGGTGCCATCAGTCTTGCCAGCGTCCCTCTGGAAGGAATCTGGTCGTTACGACACATACGGACCAACCCTGTTCAAATTCAAGAACCGTCACGACACCGACTTTATTTTGGGACCAACCCACGAAGAAACGTTTACGACGTTGATCCGGGATAACATTAAATCCTACAAGAAGTTGCCCTTGGTCCTTTACCAAATTCAGGCCAAGTACCGTGATGAAGAACGTCCTCGCTATGGCTTGCTACGTGGTCGTGAATTCATTATGAAGGATGCGTACTCGTTCTCAACAAACTACGATGATCTGGATACCGTTTACCGGCAAATGGAGACGGCTTACCGTAACGTGTTTGACCGGATCGGTCTGAACTATCGGACCATCATCGGGGACGCCGGTGCCATGGGTGGTAAGGATTCTAAGGAATTCTCTGCCATTGCCCCAATTGGTGAGGACACCATCGTTTACTCAGACTCATCTGATTATGCTGCCAACCTTGAAATGGCAACCAGCTTGTACATTCCTAAGAAATCTCACGCCGCTCAACAAGACTTGGAAAAGATTGATACGGGTGACGCGAAGACCATCGATCAAGTTGCTGAACAACTTGATATTGAGGCCTCACAACTCATCAAGAGTCTGTTATACATTGCTGACGAAAAGCCTGTTTTAGCGTTGATTCGTGGCGACCATGAGTTGAATGAGACCAAGTTGAAGAACTATCTGTCAGCTGATTTCTTGGCACCGGCAACAAACGAAGATGCCCAAAAGTATCTCGGCGCTTCCTTTGGCAACGTTGGTCCGGTTGGCGTGAGTGATGATGTGACCATTTTGGCTGACCAGTACGTTCAGGACATGGTCAACGCTGTCGTCGGCGCAAATGAGACTGGTTTCCACTTTAAGAATGCCAACCTCGAACGTGATTTCCGGGTCGACAAGTTCGTTGATCTGCGAACAGTTCAAGAGGGCGATGTGTCACCAGATGGTTCCGGCGTGCTGAAGTTCACTCGTGGAATTGAAATTGGGCACATCTTTAAGTTAGGCACCCGTTATTCTGAATCACTGGGCGCTAATGTGCTTGATGAAAATGGCCGCAACGTGCCGGTGATCATGGGGTCATATGGGATCGGTGTCAGCCGGTTGTTATCTGCAATCGCAGAACAAACGGCTGATGAAAATGGGCTGGTATGGCCACGTGCCATCTCACCTTACGATTTGCACATCATCCCAGTAAATGCAAAGAATGACGAACAAATGACAGTCGCTACTGACTTGGAAGAACGGCTTCAAAAGGCCGGTTACCGTGTTCTGTTAGATGACCGTAAGGAACGTGCCGGTGTTAAATTTGCTGATTCTGATTTGATGGGCTTACCCGTTCGAATCACGGTTGGTAAAAAAGCCGCTGATGGCATCGTTGAAATTAAGATCCGGAAGACTGGCGAAACGATTGAAGTGAAGACTGAAGAAGTTGAAAACTCAGTTGGCATCCTGTTGAAGGAAACAGACAATACTGAAGCAGAATAGTGTGTCAATTAAATCGTGCTTCATGTTAAGCGACAGTCAAATTGCGTTACCAACCTCAAAAATGTGTTAAACTAATAATCGTTTATGACGGTAAAAAATAGCCCGAAAACAAAACACCGTGTTTTGTCTCCGGGCTTTCTTTACCACTAATTGGCAAGTGAGAAGGAGGAATTAATATGGCGTTGGATCATCAGCAGTTGTTTGCAAAGTTACTGCAACAGCTGCAGTTAAGTGATGAAGCGGATCAGCCATATTTTGCGGGGGCTCAACTCGAAAAATTAACGATTCACGAAAAATCAAAACGGTGGCACTTTGACTTCAAGCTGCCCCAAATTTTACCCTTTGAAACATTCTTGACGTTTCAATCTCAATTAAATACCGCGTTTAAGCAAATCGCGCGGGTAGATTTTAGTATTCAAACAGACCAGCAAGACCTCAATGATCGCTTGCTCGGCGATTACTGGGAATGGGTCGTTCAGCATAGTGACCTGCATTCCCCACTGGTTCAGGAGCTGTGTCACAAACAAGTGCCGACGATGGATGATGGTCGGGCTATTTTTATGTCCGAAAATGAAGTCGTCAAAAACTTCCTCGTGAATCAGGCGCTGGGGCCAATCGAAACGCAGTACCAGCAATACGGTTTTCCACAGTTTTCCATCCACACGATGGTGGACGAAACTGCTTCTCAACAAAAGATTCAAGAATTTAAGCAGCAACGCGCTCAGTCGGATGCTGAACTGGCTCAAAAAGCGGTTGCTGCGATTAAAAAAGCGAATGAAAAACGTGAAAAGAACGCCAGTGAGAATATCGCTGAGGGGCCAACGGTTATTGGCCGAAAGATCAAGCCTGATGAAGACCCAACCAAACTGATCGATATTCAAGAAGAAGAAAAGTCGGTTATTGTGCAAGGGTACGTGTTCAATAAGGAAGTGCGTGACCTGCGCTCTGGCCGAAAATTGATGATTCTAGAAATCACCGACTACACGTCATCGATCGCCATCAAGAAATTTTCGCGAGACGAGAGTGACGAGGCTCAGTTTAACGGCTTAAATGAAGGCGATTGGATCAAGGTTCGCGGGGGTGTTCAAGAAGACAACTTCATGCGCGACCTGGTTATGAACGCCTATGATATCAACCAAGTGAAGGTGCCAAGTCGCCAAGACACGGCGCCGGAGGGTGAAAAACGGGTCGAATTGCACCTCCATACGGCGATGAGCACGATGGATGCAACCAATTCCATTACCGACTATGTGAACCAGGCAAAAAAATGGGGTCAAAAAGCAATCGCCATTACTGACCACTCTGGCGTCCAGGGCTTTCCAGAAGCCTATCATGCTAGTGAATCAGCCGGCGTCAAAATGATTTACGGTGTTGAAGCTAACCTTGTGGATGATGGCGTGCCGATTGGGTACAATAGCGACCACCGCGAGTTGAAGGGTGCGACCTACGTTGTCTTTGACGTGGAAACCACTGGGCTGTCAGCCATTTATGACAAGGTCATTGAACTCTCTGCCGTGAAGATGCAGGGAAAGGAAGTCATTGACCAGTTTGAGGAATTCATTGATCCTGGGTTCCATCTGTCTGATTTCACCACTGATCTAACGAGTATTACCGATGACATGGTGCACGGGTCGAAGTCTGAAAAAGAAGTCTTCGAACTATTCCGTGAGTTTTATGGCGACGCAATTATCGTTGGCCATAACGTCACTTTCGATATCGGGTTTATGAACGCTGGCTATGCACGGTACGATATGCCGCCAGTCACGAATCCCATTATCGATACCTTGACGTTGGCGCGGTTCTTATACCCGAATTTGAAGGGGTACCGGTTAAACACGCTGGCTAAAAAGTTCCATGTTGTTTTGGAACACCATCACCGGGCTGTTGATGATGCGGAATCAACTGGTCACTTGAATTATCTTTTCTTGACTGATGCTGAAGACCGCTACGGGATCCAGTATCACGACCAGTTGAATGAACACATGAGTGAAAACGACGCCTATAAACATGCACGGCCGTCACACGCCATTGTGCTGGCCCAAACACAGGCCGGCTTAAAGAACATGTTCCGGTTGGTCTCCATGTCTAACGTTGAGTACTTTTATCGGGTCCCGCGGATTCCCCGCAGCCAACTTGAAAAGTACCGCGAAGGCCTGCTGATCGGCTCAGCTTGTGATTCTGGTGAAGTGTTTACCGCCATGATGCAAAAGGGGTACGCCGAAGCAAAGGAAAAAGCCAAGTTCTATGATTACCTGGAAGTGCAGCCTAAAGCGGCATATCAACCACTGATCGACAGCGGCCTGATTCAAAATCGGACCAACCTAGAAGAAATCCTGGGGAACATGGTCAAACTTGGTGATGAACTTGGTAAACCCGTTGTTGTCACCGGTGATGTGCACTACTTAAATCCAGAAGATGGCATTTATCGGCACATTTTGATCAATTCTCAGGGTGGTGCCAACCCACTAAACAGGCAGAAGTTGCCGGATGTGCATTTCCGGACAACCAACGAAATGCTGGAAGACTATAAGTTCCTGGGCGAGGAAAAAGCCAAGGAAGTTGTCATTACGAATTCCAATAAGATTGCCGATGAGATTCAGGACGTCCACCCGTTGAAAGATAAACTGTACACGCCGCGGATGGAAGGCGCTGAAGACGAGATTCAGAAACGGACGATGAATACAGCTCACGAATGGTACAGTAAGGACTTGCCAGAACTGGTTCAACACCGTCTTGACCGTGAGTTGAAGAGTATCATTGGTAACGGGTTCTCCGTTATTTATCTGATTGCGCAACGACTGGTGGCCAAGAGTAACAAGGATGGGTACCTGGTTGGGTCTCGTGGGTCTGTCGGGTCTAGTTTAGTGGCGACCCTGACCGGAATCACTGAAATCAATCCGTTGCCGCCACACTACCGCTGTCCTAACTGTCAGCATTCTGAGTTCTTTACGAAGGGTGAGTACAGTTCCGGATTTGATTTGCCTGAAAAGAATTGTCCTGAATGTGGGACGCTCATGATCGGCGACGGTCATGATATTCCTTTCGAAACGTTCTTGGGATTTACCGGGAACAAGGTCCCTGATATTGATTTGAATTTCTCGGGGGACTACCAGCCAATTGCCCATAACTACACTAAAGTGTTGTTCGGGGAAAAGAACGTGTACCGGGCCGGCACAATTGGGACCGTTGCCGATAAAACGGCTTACGGTTATGTGAAGGCTTATGAACGGGATACGGAACAGCATTTGCGCGGTGCTGAAATTGACCGATTGGCTAAGGGCGCGACCGGTGTAAAGCGGACCACGGGGCAACATCCCGCTGGGATCATTGTTGTGCCAGATTACATGGACATTTACGACTTTACGCCGATCCAGTATCCAGCCGATGATCAGGACGCGGCTTGGCAAACGACCCATTTTGATTTCCATTCGATCCATGACAACATTTTAAAAATTGATATTCTGGGACATGATGATCCGACGATGGTGCGGATGCTGCAAGATCTAAGCGGCGTTGATCCGTACACGATCCCAATGGATGATCCAGGTGTCATGTCACTGTTCTCAGGGACAGAAGCACTTGGTGTCACGCCGGAGCAGATTCAGTCTAAGACCGGGACGTTTGGTGTGCCTGAATTCGGGACCCGTTTCGTTCGGGGGATGCTTGAAGCCACCCACCCGCAAAACTTCTCAGATCTCCTCCAGATTTCCGGCCTGTCACATGGGACGGATGTGTGGTTAGGAAATGCAGAAGAATTGATCAAAAATGGGACGGCGACCATCGCCAATGTGATCGGTTGTCGTGATAACATCATGACCGACTTGATTCACTGGGGCATGGATTCTGAAATTGCGTTCCAGATCATGGAGCACGTTCGGAAGGGCCGCGGGATTCCCGACGAGTGGCAGGATAAAATGAGGGAAGCAAACGTGCCGGACTGGTACATTGATTCTTGTTTAAAGATCAAGTACATGTTCCCGCGGGCCCATGCGGCAGCCTACGATTTGATGGCGCTGCGGGTCGCTTACTTTAAGGTTTACTTCCCACTGGTCTACTATTCTGCATATTTCTCAGTTCGAGCCGAAGATTTCGACGTCGTGGCCATGTCACGGGGCAAGGAATCCGTTAAGGCACGGATGAAGGAAATTAATGATCAGGGAATGGACGCCAGCACAAAGGAAAAGAATTTGCTGACTGTTTTGGAACTGGCCAACGAAATGCTGGAGCGCGGCTTCAAGTTCAAGATGATCGATATTGAAAAGTCAGAAGCCAACCAGTGGCTGATCGACGGCGACACGTTGATAGCACCGTTCAACGCGGCACCAGGATTAGGGTTGAACGTGGCGAAACAGATCGTTGCGGCCCGTGAAGATAAGCCATTCTTGTCAAAGGAAGACTTAGCAAAACGGGGCAAGGTGTCAAAGACCTTGATCGACTTTATGACTGAAAATGGCGTTCTTGAAGGACTGCCGGATGAGAATCAGTTGAGTTTGTTTGATATGATGTAGAGTGTGGAGCAAGGCGGTTTAGGGGCGGTGTGTAACGGACTCTGACCAAAAAGTCCGGGCCTGACTTTTTGGTCAGAGTCCGTTACACGTTAGCCCCGTGCCTTGCGGAACACGTTTCGGCAATGTGGCAGAAAAGCGCGTCGACTACAAGACATTGCAGCCGAAATGCCCGAACTGGCATTTCTGTCAGAGTCCGTTACACGTTAGCCCTGTGCCGAGACCGGAACACGTTTCGGCAATGTGACAGAAAAGCGCGTCGCCAACAAACCGATGAGGCAAAAAAGTCCGGTCCTGACTTTTTTGACCAGAGTTGCTTACACAGGAGCCCTCTCACTTTGCGGAACAC
This sequence comes from Secundilactobacillus paracollinoides DSM 15502 = JCM 11969, assembly GCF_001311135.1. Taxonomy (GTDB): domain Bacteria; phylum Bacillota; class Bacilli; order Lactobacillales; family Lactobacillaceae; genus Secundilactobacillus; species Secundilactobacillus paracollinoides. Next base: position 28,147 of record NZ_BBAG01000003.1, on the reverse strand, counting down.
GGTTTCGGCAATGTGAGAGGAAAGCGCGTCGCCAACAAAGCGATGTGGCATAAAACCTGATCTTGACATTTTTGTCAGAGTCAGTTACATGGGTTCACTCGTGGAACTGGCTTCTACGCGCAAACAAAAAAGCTGCGCAAACAAAAAAGCTGAAGAACTGATTTGCCTTACAAACAAACTACCCTAGAAAAAAGGGCTCTCTACCACAGAGAGCCCTTTTTGCTCCAATCCCACCAAAAAATATTAAAAATTCACTAACAATCAAAAAAATCACACTATATTTCCCAAATTCCCAACGCGTAAACCCAACACACAACGTCCGACTACAAATTCATAAATCGCGAGTTATCGCCGAGATAACAGCAAACAATTGCGTTTTTATACAGTTTGTGCTAGACTATTTATTGTAGATATTTCGGAAAGGAGTGAGCAGCAATGCTCACTCTTTTTAATGGAAAAATGGACACGGAGGTAAAAGATTGGATAATAACGTCGTAGACATTGTCACTAACCTGGCAACGCAATCGTTGATGCGCACAAGTTTGAACTGGTTGACGTTGAATTTGTACAGGAAGCAAAGAGTTGGTATCTTCGGCTCTATATCGACAAGACTGGTGGTATCACCATTAACGAGTGTGCCCTGGTTAGCGATGAGGTGGGCGAAAAACTGGATGAACTCGATCCGGATCCAATCCCGCAAGCATACTTTTTAGAAGTATCTTCACCGGGTGCAGAACGGCCCCTGAAGAAGGAACAAGATTATGAACGGGCACTGAACCATTACATCCACGTGTCCCTGTACCAAAAGCTTGACGGTGAGAAGGCCTATGAAGGTACCATGACGGACCTGACACCTGATGAGCTCACGCTAAAGGTGAATTTGAAAGGGCGCATAAAAGACCTGACGATTCCGCGTGACAAAATTGCGAAAGCCAGACTGGCAATTAAGTTCTAAGTTTTTAAAGGAGACTACTAATAATGAGTAAAGAATTATTAGGTGCCCTAGATACGTTAGAGACAGAAAAGGGTATCAAAAAAGAAATCGTGATCGACGCGTTAGAAGCTGCCTTGACCTCGGCTTACAAGCGAAACTACGGCCAAGCACAAAACGTTGACGTTGAATTTGACCAAAAAAAGGGTGACGTTCACGTTTACGCGGTCAAGAAGTCGTTGATCAAGTGTACGATTCACGGTTGGAAGTGAGCTTGGATGACGCGATGACCATCAGCCGCGGTTATGAAATGGGTGATGACATTAAGTTTGAAGTGACCCCCAAGAACTTTGGCCGGATCGCTGCTCAAACGGCTAAACAGGTCATTATGCAACGGGTTCGGGAAGCTGAACGGTCATTGATCTTTGACCAGTACAGTCAGTACGAAAACGAAGTCATCACTGGTGAAGTTGAACGTCAAGACAGCCGTTTTGTCTACGTCAACTTGGGTAACGTTGAGGCGGTTATGGGGCGTCAAGACAGATGCCAAACGAAGCCTACGCGATGCACGACCACATTAAAGTGTTTGTGACGCGTGTTGAGAACGCCGCTAAGGACCCACAGGTCTTCGTTAGTCGAACTGCGCCAGGGTTACTGACGCGTCTGTTTGAACAAGAAATTCCGGAAATCTACGATGGCACTGTTGAAATTATGTCAATTGCACGAGAAGCCGGCGACCGGGCTAAGGTTGCCGTTCGGTCTAACAACCCCGACGTCGACCCGGTTGGAACCAGCGTTGGTCCTCGTGGGCAACGGGTTCAAGCCATCGTGTCTGAACTCGGCGGTGAAAACATGGATATCGTTGAATGGACGGATGACGAAGCAGCCTTTATCGCCAACGCGTTGAACCCTGCAGAAGTCATTGATGTCATTTTTGACGAAAACAATGAACGGGCCTGCACTGTGATCGTGCCTGATTATCAGTTGTCATTAGCCATTGGTAAGCGCGGGCAAAACGCCCGGTTAGCTGCCAAGCTGACTGGTTTCAAGATCGATATTAAGTCTGAATCAGAAGCTGAAGAATTCATGCGCAACACCAGGCTGACGCAGATGCCCAGCCCGCTGATGATGCCGAGGACGTTGCAGAAAATGACAGTGACGATGAAACCGTAGTTGATTCTGAAGAAGTGACTGAGGAAACCGATGTTGTTTCCGATGAGACGACTGACAATGACGACACTGCTGACACAGATGACACCGCAACGGCTGATACGGATGCTGAACCGGACGACGCTGAGACTGACAACGGTACCGACGATTCTGAAACCCTTTAAGGAGGCGTGGAACTGTGAAAAAACGAAAGATCCCAATGCGTAAAGACATTGTGACCGGCGAAATGGCCCCCAAAAAGGAATTGGTCCGGATCGTTCGGGACAAGGAAAACAATGTCGCAGTTGACCCAACTGGGAAAATGTCTGGTCGCGGGGCCTACATCACCTTAAATGTTGATGTTGCCAAGAAAGCCAAAAAAGATCGGACGTTTGATAAGGTGTTTGAAACGAAAGTTGACGATACCTTCTACGACGATTTGATTGCGTACGTTGATCACCAACAAGCACGGAGAGAATTATTTGACAATGGAAAAGCCTAATGCCTTTCTGCAATTACTGGGATTGGTACGACGGGCAAGCAAGCTGGAGTCTGGCGAAGAGTTTGTTTTAAAAGCGATTCGCAACAACAGTGTCCAACTTGTGATCATTGCCAGTGATACTGGTCAGGCAAGTGCCAAAAAGATTCGGGACAAGGCGTCTTACTACCACATTCCGTTGATCGACCGGTATACTAAAAGTGACCTTAGCCAAGCAACGGGCATGTCCCGTACGGCTTACGGCGTGAAAGATCCTGGTTTTGCTAGAAAGTTGAGTACCCTAGTAAACGAATAAAGGAGCGTGAAGATATGGGCAAAAAGCGAATTTATGAATTAGCAAAAGAGCTTAATGTCTCAAGTAAGGCGATTGTTGATACCGCCCAGAACAAGGGGTTTGCCGTCAAAAATCATATGTCATCGTTAGGTGATAATGAGGAACGGCAACTACGGGCGGCGTTCAGTAAACCTAAACCTACTTCGGCCTCCAAGTCACCCGCACAAAACGTAAGTCACTCGCACACAGACGCTGGTGCAAACCAGTCGAGTGCTCATTCTAAGGATAATGGTAATAATAATCATAATATGACAACTAATAATAATCGAAACACCTCAAACAACGGTGGAAACGGCAGCAGTGCTAACCGTCAACATCGTGATGAAACCCATCAAAACCGTCAGAACAACAATCACAGTTCTAACACTCAGCACAGTACGACGAATGGCCAACGGAGCAACAACGGCAGTCAACATGCCAGCACGCAACGGTCAAACAATAGTCAGGGTCGTAGCAATACTACCCGGTCAAACAACGGTAACGGCCAACGGTCAACCACGAGCAGCAACCGTTCAAATAACAGCCAACGGTCAAACAACAATGGCCAACGCTCGAACAATAACGGTGGCGGGCAACGAAGTACCAACGGTCAACGTAGCAACAATAGTAACAACGGCAACCGTTCGAACAACAGCCAAAACCGTAGCAGCAACCGGTCAAACGGTGGGTCATCAGAAAACCGCAGCGGTTCAGGGCGGTTTGGCGGCAGTTTAAACAATAACAACTCTCGCGGCGGGCGTAACGGCAACAGTCGAAACAACCGTAACAACAATAATCGTCGCCGGAACAATAACAAAAAGTACAACAAGAAGAACCAACGGATCAAAGAAGTGAACCATCCAAAGGGTGCTCCAGAACGGAAGGATAAAGCTTTACCTGAAGTACTGAACTACAGCATCGGGATGAACGCCCAAGACCTTGGGAAGATCCTTCACCGGGAACCAGCTGAAATCGTTAAGAAGTTGTTCATGTTAGGTGTGATGGTGAACCAAAACCAGTCACTTGATAAGGACACCATTGAAATTTTAGCTGCTGAATACGGGATCGAAGCACAAGAAAAGGTCGAAGTTGATGTTTCTGATATCGACAAGTTCTTTGAAGAAGAAGAACAAAACACTGACCATCTTGAAAACCGGCCACCAGTTGTGACGATCATGGGGCACGTTGACCATGGGAAGACAACCCTGTTGGATCACTTGCGTCACTCTCACATTACAGCTGGTGAAGCTGGTGGGATCACGCAGGCTATTGGTGCTTACCAACTGAAGCATAACGGCAAGACCATTACCTTCTTGGATACCCCAGGACATGCGGCCTTTACCGAAATGCGGGCGCGTGGTGCTGACATCACTGATATCACCGTTTTGGTGGTTGCTGCTGATGACGGTGTCATGCCGCAAACGATCGAAGCCATTAACCATGCGAAGGCTGCTGAAACACCAATTATTGTGGCCGTCAACAAGATCGATAAGCCGGGTGCTAACCCGAACCACGTTATCGAACAGTTGACTGAATACGGCTTGATTCCTGAAGACTGGGGTGGCGACACCATCTTTGTTCAGATCTCAGCTAAGTTTGGCACCAACATCGATGACTTGCTGGACATGATCCTCTTGCAGGCTGAAGTGATGGAATTACAAGCCAACCCACAACAAAACGCTGCCGGTTCTGTAATCGAAGCGCGGTTGGATAAGAGGCTTGGTTCCGTTGCCACTTTGCTGGTACAACAAGGACCATGCACGTTGGTGACCCAGTTGTTGTTGGGAACACCTTTGGGCGTGTCCGGACCATGCAAAATGAACGTGGTAAGGACATCAAGAAGGCCGCACCATCAACACCAGTTGAAATCACTGGGTTGAGCGATGTGCCAGAGGCCGGTGATCGTTTCGTCGTCTTTGATGATGAAAAGACTGCTCGGACAGCTGGTGAAGAACGGGCTAAGAATGCTTGATGGAAGAACGGAAGTCGAAGAACCGTGTGACCCTTGATAACCTCTTTGATACCATGAAAGAAGGGGAAATGAAGGAAGTCGACGTTATTATTAAGGCCGACGTTCAAGGGTCTGTTGAAGCATTGGCTAACAGTTTGAACAAGATCGAAGTGAGGGTGTTCGGGTGAACATCATCCATACTTCTGTTGGGGCCATTAACGAAAGTGATGTGACCTTGGCTGAAGCAAGTAACGCCATCATCATCGGGTTCAACGTTCGACCAACGCCACAGGCAAAGGCCCAAGCGGACCAAGACGAAGTTGACATTCGATTACACCGGGTCATTTACAATGCCATCGATGAAATTGAACATGCCATGAAGGGTAAGCTGGAACCAACCTATGAAGAAGAAATCATCGGCCAAGTTGAGGTCCGTGAGATCTTCAAGGCTTCTAAGATTGGGACCATTGCTGGTGGGATGGTCACTGATGGTCATGTTTCAAGCGACGCTGATGTGCGTTTGATCCGTGACGGTGTGGTCATTTACGAAGGCAAATTAGGCAGTTTGAAACGCTTTAAGGATGACGTGAAGGACGTTAAGCAGGGTCACGAACTTGGGTTGACCATCGAAAACTACAACGACATTAAAGTCGGTGATGTTGTCGAAGCTTATGTCATGAAGGAAATTCCAATCGAATAACAGCATTGCACATTAAAATAGGGTGGTGAAAGAATATGGCACATTATCGAATTGGTCGACTTGAACAAGAGATTCAACGGGAAGTTAACGATATTTTATTGAAGCGTGTTCGTGATCCTCGCGTTCAGGGCATCACTGTCACGGGCGTCGTTGTGACGGGTGACCTGCAACAGGCAACGATTTACTACAGTATCTTATCTGATCTGGCATCTGACGGTGAAAAGGCAGAGGCTGGGTTGAAGAAGGCTACCGGTCTGATTCGTAGTGAATTAGGCGCTCGGTTAAACATCTTCAAGACCCCAGAACTGTTCTTCGAACGCGACGAATCCGTTCAATACGGGAGTCATATTGACCAACTACTGAATCAGCTCCACCGCGACGATCCGAATCTGTAATGATTTGACGACGTTACGATAAAAAGACACTTTGTAAACCGTCCTCAGTGGGCGATTGACAGAGTGTTTTTTTGTAGACTCTCCACTGTTGAGTGATTCAAAGTAGCGCTTTAATGTCGCTGCGTTGCGCCGGTCGGCCCTGCAGGCTGAGGTGGGTCGCTCCGGAGCTATTGAATTTCTGAAAGAAATTCAAGGATCTCCTACGTCTCCCGTGTTTGTAACCGACCAAGGAACGGTCGCTAACAAACACCGACACCACAGCCTGCAATGCCGACCGACTCCACTACGCTACGATACTTGTAATAGTTCATCGTAGATGGTAAGGCTTCATAGGTAGTGTCATGAAACCCGTTAATTAATCGTTACCTGCAAGTAGAACATGGTGAGAAGCATTGCTGTCAATGATCTGACTCGCAGTCGAGGGCGAATTCTCCGCAAACTAGGGTTAACGCCATTGTGATGCTTAACCAGTAGTAATAAGTAAGTTCAACGAAAGTGGAATGGAGCCATTTGGCACGGAGCGGTGGTGTCGACATCAGTTAGCGACCGTACTTTGGTCGGTTACTGATGTGCGAGACGATGGAGATCCATTCGAGAGCTGCGCAGCAGAAATCGAATTAGCTTCATCGCGAGCCACCACTGCGGAATGTCAAATGGCGGAATGCAACGGACTGTTTATCTAGTGGTGGAAAGAAACGGCATCATACTTCTGTGTAGATTGCTAATTGTAAAAAGAGAAATTAACCCCCAAACCGCTATCAGCAAGTGATTATGATATAATGCTGTATGTGTGCTTATTGCACAGCAGTTGTTTTAATGAACTGTTAAATCGAATTTTAGAATGGAGCATTAAGTTGCGATGAACGGAATTATCCCACTGTATAAAGAGCGCGGCATGACCAGTCACGACTGTGTGAGTCAGCTTCGCAAAATCTTACACCAAAAAAAGGTTGGTCATTCGGGCACGCTTGACCCAAGTGTTGATGGTGTGCTGCCAGTTTGTGTCGGCAGTGCCACTAAAGTGGTGGACTATTTGCTGAATCATCGAAAGGTTTATCGTGGCAGCGTTACGCTTGGCTTTTCCACTGAGACTGAGGATCTAGACGGTGATGAAGTCGACCGGCAACCGCTAAGTGCCCCGTTTACGGATGAGGCAATTGATACTGTTTTACAGACACTCACGGGTGATTTACAACAGACGCCACCAATGTATTCAGCAGTGAAGGTCAACGGCCGAAAACTGTACGAATACGCACGAAAACACGAAACTGTTGAGCGCCCCGTCCGCACCATTCATGTGGCCCGGTTCGACCGGACAGCGCCAAGCACGTTTGATGAAACAACGGCACCCAGACCTTTACGTTTGAGGTGGAATGTTCAAAGGGCACCTATGTCCGGACGCTTGCCGTTCAAGCCGGTGAAGCATTGGGTGTGCCGTCAGTGATGGCATCGTTGACCCGGGTCGAAAGCGGGGGCTTTACGCTGCAGGAGACGATTTCTCTGGCACAGGTCAAGGCCGCGGTTGAAGATGATGACCTGAGTTTTCTACGGCCACTAGACCGGGCATTGGATAACTACCCTGAAATTGAACTAACGACCGCGCTTTGGCGGGGCGTGCAAAACGGCGTCTGGTTGTTACAGCGAGAGGTCAATAGTGATGCGCCAATTGTTGCATTGCGTTATGATAACGAAATTAAGGCGTTGTACAAATTAGTTGATGATAAGTACAAGCCGTTAAAAATGTTTAGTACGAAGTAGAGAAAGTCGAGATGAGCGAGCATGCAAGTCATTCAGATTCATCACCCAATGTCAGCGGATACGCCGATCAACAAGCCCATTGTTCTTGCTATGGGTTTTTTGACGGGCTGCATCTTGGACACCAGGCCGTGATCAAACGGGCCAAAACCATTGCTGAGGAACGCGGGCTGCCATTAGCCGTATTGACGTATGACCACCATCCAAAGCTGGTATACGCGAAATTAAGCGCAGATGAAAACAAGTATCTCACCACGAGACAACGTAAGCTGGACCTATTTGAAAAATTAGGGGTGGATATCGTTTACATGGTGAACTTCACGAGTCAGTTTTCAGCCCTGAAGCCGCAGGAATTTGTGGACGAGTATCTGATGGGCTTTCACGCGCAGGTGGTTGTTGCGGGGTTCGATCACACCTATGGACCAAAGGATATTGCGACTATGGCGCGTTTACCAGAATATGCACAGGAGCGATTTGAGATCGTGACCGTGGGTGAGCAGGAAATTGATCATCAAAAAATCAGTTCCAGTCGGATTCGGCGCAATATTACCGATGGCGACATCAAAACGGTCAATGAGCTGCTGGGCTACCATTATCAAACGATTGGCACCGTTGTTCACGGTGAAGCGCGCGGTCGCACGATTGGTTTTCCAACCGCGAATGTCAGTCATGACGTCCACTATTGGCTGCCCGCAGTTGGGGTGTACGTGACCCGAATCAAGATCGGCGACACCTGGTATCCTTCCGTTACTTCTGTTGGCCACAACGTCACGTTTGGTGAAGGTCGTCCCGTGACGGTCGAGGTCTATATCATCGACTTTAACGAAGCGGTTTACGGTGAAGTGGCGACGGTGGAATGGTGCTACCGGTTGCGCGGTGAAGAAAAATTTGCATCAGTTGACGCGTTGGTCACTCAAATGACCGCGGATACTGATCATGCGCGTCAGTATTTAGCGCATGATTTTCATGAATTAGCACTCGACTAAATTAATTGCTAAAAATCACGGTGTAATGCTTGACTTAAAAAAACGCCATTTGATACATTATATATGTGTCTTAGCACTTAGGTTAGATGAGTGCTAAAAAGAGGTGATGATCACGTTAACGGACAGACAGAAGATGATTTTAAAGGCGATCGTTCGCGACTATACGAGCAGCGGTGTCCCAGTTGGGTCAAAAACCTTGGCGGCACAGCTGCCCATGCATGTGAGCTCAGCGACCGTGCGAAACGAGATGGCTGCGCTGGAAGAGTTGGGTCTGATCAATAAGACGCACTCCTCGTCCGGTCGAATTCCATCTGTTAAGGGTTATCGCTACTACGTGGATCATTTGGTTCAACCTGACCCGGTGAAGGCGAATGATATTGATATCATCAAGTCTTCACTGGATGGTCAGTTTTTAAAGATCGACGAGCTCATTGAGACCTCGGCCCAGATCCTTTCAAACCTGACCTCGTATACGGCCTTTACGTTGAAACCAGAGCTGCAGGATAGTAAGTTAAGCGGTTTTCGGCTCGTACCGCTGGGTAAACGTCAGGTCATGGCGGTCCTTGTGACTGATAATGGCGATGCTGAGACCCAGACGTTTAACCTCGCACCCGGCGTCACTGGTGACCAGCTTGAAGCTGTGGTTCGGTTGATCAACGACCAGCTGGTTGGCAAGTCCCTGCGAGAAGTCTTGCAGGCACGACAGACCAAGATCCCCCAAGAAGTCACCAAGTACCTCCAGAGTCCGGAAGGGTTCCTTAAGATATTCGGTGATGTGTTAACTCAGGCGGCGCAAGAACGTTACTACGTTGGTGGCCGGCTGAATTTGCTTAACTTCTCGGATAGTAGCGACGTTGACGAGTTGAAGTCGCTGTACACGTTAATGGACCGGACCGATGACATGGCGACCGTCTTAGGCCGACCAAGCGATCATATTCAAGTGAAGATCGGTAGTGAGATGACGAATGCGATCCTGAGAGATTACAGTCTGATCACAGCAACCTATGAGGTGGGCGACCACGGCAAGGGTGTGATAGCTCTGCTGGGGCCGACCCGGATGCCTTACTCACGGATGATCGGGTTAGTCGGCACGTTTAGACAGGAGCTTGCCAAGCGGCTGACGGACTATTATCGTTACTTTGATCAGTAATTTGTGTCATCAATTTGATAAGTAGTAAAGGGGTGTTATGAGTGGCTAAAAATGAAGCAAACAAGCCAGAAGATTCAGCTCAGGCTGACGAGACTGATGCAACGAAGGCCGACCAAACCACGGCGGCTGACGCACAACAGGATTCAAAGACTGACGCAACTGAACCAAATGCAGCTGACCAGGGCCAAGCGGCAACTGATCAGGATGCTCAGGCTGACGATCCGCTTCAAGAGGCCCAGCGTAAAATTGCCGATCTGCAGAAGCAAGTTGCTGATTTAAACGATCGTAATTTACGTTCACAGGCCGAGATTCAAAATATTCAAAGCCGTAACAAGAAGGACCAGGCTGCCCTCATCAAGTATGATGGGCAGCAGTTGGCACACGATGTGCTACCGGCCTTGGATAACCTGGAACGTGCCTTGCAAACGCAGGTTGACGGCGAACAGGGCGAATCATTGAAAAAAGGCATTGAAATGGTTCAAAAACACTTACTGGATGCATTGACCAACAACGGTGTCACCGAGATCAAGGCAGCTGGCGAGAAATTTGATCCAAACATTCATCAGGCCGTTCAAACGGTGCCGGCTGAAGACGATGATCATAAGGATCACGTTGTTCAAGTCCTGCAAAAGGGCTATCAGCTTAAGGACCGTGTCTTACGGCCAGCGATGGTTGTTGTATCACAATAACATTTTGAACTAAATTAAAATAAGAAGGTATTGCATAAATGGCAAGTAATAAAATTATCGGTATCGATTTAGGGACGACGAACTCAGCTGTTGCTGTTCTTGAAGGTAACGAACCAAAAATCATTCCAAACCCAGAAGGCGGTCGGACGACACCTTCAGTTGTTGCTTTTAAAGACGGCAAGCCACAGGTTGGTGAAGTTGCCAAGCGGCAAGCAATCACAAACCCTAACACGGTTTCTTCAATCAAGAGCCACATGGGCGAAGCCGGCTACAAGGTCAGCATCGACGGCAAGGACTACACTCCACAAGAAATCTCAGCATTCATCCTGCAATACATCAAGGGCTTTGCTGAAGACTACATTGGCGACACGGTGACCCAGGCTGTCATTACGGTGCCTGCTTACTTTGACGATTCACAACGTCAAGCAACTAAGGATGCTGGTAAGATTGCTGGCTTAGATGTTAAGCGGATCATCAACGAACCAACTGCTTCTTCATTAGCATACGGCTTGGACAAGCAGGATGCTGACGAAAAGATCTTGGTTTATGACCTTGGTGGTGGGACCTTTGATGTTTCCGTCCTTGACTTAGGTGACGGTGTGTTCGATGTGCTTTCTACCAACGGTGATACGCACCTTGGTGGTGATGACTTCGATAAGAAGATCATGGACTGGTTAATTGCCCAGTTCAAACAAGCAAACGGCATCGATCTATCACAGGACAAGATGGCCATGCAACGGTTAAAAGAAGCTGCTGAAAAGGCTAAGAAGGACTTGTCAGGTGTTACTGAAGCTTCAATCAGCCTGCCATTTATCTCTGCTGGCGACAACGGCCCATTGCATTTGGAAGAAACTTTGACCCGTGCTAAGTTTAACGAGCTCACTGCTGACCTCGTTGAAAAGACGCGGATCCCAGTTGAAAACGCCTTGAAGGATGCTGACTTATCAGCCAGCGACATCGACGTTGTCATCTTAAACGGTGGGTCAACTCGGATTCCAGCCGTTCAGGAAGCTGTTAAGAAGTGGACTGGTAAGGAACCAAGCCACTCGATCAACTGATGAAGCCGTTGCTTTAGGGGCCGCTGTTCAAGGTGGTGTCTTAACCGGTGACGTTAAGGATGTTGTGCTTTTGGATGTTACCCCATTATCACTGGGTATCGAAACCATGGGCGGTGTGTTCACTAAGCTGATCGACCGGAACACCACGATTCCTACCAGCAAGTCACAAGTCTTCAGTACTGCTGCCGACAACCAACCAGCCGTTGATATTCACGTGCTGCAAGGTGAACGGCCAATGGCTGCTGACAACAAGACACTGGGTAACTTCCAATTAACTGACATTCCAGCTGCACCTCGTGGGGTGCCTCAAATCGAAGTGACCTTTGATATTGACCGTAACGGGATCGTTAACGTTTCCGCTAAGGACAAGGGCACTGGTAAGGAACAAAAGATCACCATCAAGAGTTCAGGCGGCTTATCAGACGATGAAATCGATAAGATGATGAAGGAAGCTCAAGAAAACGAAGAAGCTGATAAAGCTCGTAAGGAAGAGGCTGACTTAAAGAACGAAGTCGACCAACTCTTGTTCACGGTTGATAAGACCTTGGACGAAGTGAAGGGCAAAGTTTCAGACGACGAAATTCAAAAGGCTAAGGACGCTCGTGACGCCCTGAAGAAGGCCCAAGAAGATAACAACGTCGAAGAAATGAAGATGAAGAAGGATGATTTGAACAAGATCGTTCAAGACCTTTCAGTCAAGCTGTATCAACAAGCCCAACAAGAACAGGGTTCTGCTGATGGCGCAGCTGCAGGTGCTGATGGCGCTAACGCCGGCTCAGATGCTGATTCATCCAAGTCAGATGACAAGGGTGATGGCAAGACCTTTGACGGTGACTTCTCATAAGTTAATGATGACGACAAGAAGTAGGCTCGTTTAAACAAGCTGGCAAAAAGCCAAGGCTCGAAAGTGGGCTTTGGCTTTTTGTTTCATTGCAAATGATGTTGTTCCAGTTGGCCTCACCCTCAGAATATGGTATATTGAGGTGTTATGAAATAACGTGGACGGGAACAACAATACCTTAAAAATGAAACGCGTAATTGGAGGATAATTAATGGCTGACAAGGATTATTATGAAACGCTTGGGGTCAGCAGGGATGCTTCCCAAGATGAGATCAAGAAAGCCTACCGGAAACTCTCAAAGAAGTACCATCCAGATATCAATAAGGAACCTGGTGCTGAAGAGAAGTTTAAGAAAATTACAGAGGCCTATGAAGTCTTAAGTAACGACCAGAAGAAAGCCAACTATGACCAATACGGTTCTGCTGACGGCCCAAGCGGGTTTGGCGGCGGTGCTGGTGGTGCTGGCGGCGGCTTTGGTGATTTCGGCGGTTTCGGCGGCGGTGCCGGTGGCGGTTTCGAAGACATCTTCAGCCAATTCTTTGGTGGCGGCGGTGGCGGTCGTTCGCAAAACCCGAACGCGCCTCAAGCCGGTCGTGATCTGCAGTACCAGATGAACCTTAAATTTGAAGAGGCCATCTTTGGCAAGAAGACCAAGATCAAGTACAGTCGTGAGGCGCAATGTCACACCTGTGGCGGGACCGGCGCAAAGCCTGGTACACACCCAGAAACGTGTCATAACTGTGGTGGTTCAGGCTACGTGGTCAGTGAAACAAATACACCACTTGGCCGGATGCGCAGTCAACAGGTCTGCCCCGTATGTCATGGGACTGGTAAAGAAATCAAAGAAAAATGCCCAACCTGTGGCGGTTCTGGTCGTGAAGAAGAACGTCACGAAGTTGAAGTCAACGTCCCAGCCGGCGTTGACGATGGCCAACAAATGCGGTTACAAGGCCAAGGGGAAGCCGGTTCAAACGGCGGCCCTTACGGTGATTTGTTCATTGTCTTTGAAGTGGCCCCAAGCAAGGTCTACACACGTGACGGCGCCGATATTTACCTGAACAAGGATATTAGCTTCGTTCAGGCTGCTTTAGGTGACGAAATCAATGTTCAGACTGTTCATGGCGACGTCAAAATGAAGGTGCCAGCCGGAACACAAACGGGTTCGATCTTCCGCTTAAAGGGCAAGGGTGCCCCACGTCTTCGCGGAAACGGCAACGGTGACGAGCGGGTGACCGTCCGTATCGTAACGCCAAAGAACCTCAACAAGAACCAAAAGGTCGCGTTGCAGGCCTTCGGTGAAGCTAGCGGCGACAAGCCCGTATCGGGTAAGAAGGGCAGCTTCTTTGATAAGATGCGGGATGCGTTTGATAATTAGAGAGCGTGAAGGAAAACGGTAGGAAGCGGAGTGTAAGCCAACTCTGACAGAAATGCCCGAACCTGGCATTTCTGTCAGAGTTGGCTTACATGCAGCTTTCTGTTTTCCGAAACGCGTTTAGGCTCGAGGACAGAGAACCACAGAAATGCCTGGATTTTGGCATTTTTGTCAGAGTTGCTTAGGCAGGAGCCCTCAGTTTTCCGAAACGCGCTTCCGCACGGTAGCCAATAAAGCTATCAAAAGTCTTGACTAATCGAGCCAAAATTCGACGTACGATCCAAAATAACTAGCTCACAACAAGAGACCCCAGACCAAAATCCACGTTAGGACTTTAGCCTGAGGTCTCTTTATTGATACAGGAAAAGGGCGTAAGAACAATGCAGAATGGCAAGAGCGTCCATCATGAAATCGGTTCGTTCAGGTCGCAAACCACCCAAAAACACATTAAACACAACAAGTGGAAAACATTTGTCTAACGCCCTAGTAACTTGGTATAATAGACTGATTAACGAAACGAGCTTAACTGAGAAAGTAGGGACTTAACGAATATGGATCTTGAACAAATGAAGGAGCACCAACAGTACATCCGGAACTTTTCCATCGTGGCGCACATTGATCATGGTAAATCAACGCTTGCGGACCGGATTTTGGAACTGACGGATACTGTTGCGAAGCGCGACATGCAAGATCAATTGCTGGATAACATGGATCTTGAACGGGAACGTGGCATCACGATCAAGCTGAACGCCGTGGAATTGCAGTATAAGGCCGAGGACGGCCACACCTATGAATTTCATTTGATCGACACCCCAGGGCACGTGGATTTTTCCTATGAAGTTTCACGGAGTTTGGCGGCGTGCGAAGGTGCCGTTTTGGTTGTCGATGCTGCCCAGGGGGTTGAAGCCCAGACACTAGCGAACGTTTATTTGGCGCTGGATGACGACCTGGAAATTCTCCCCGTGATCAATAAAATTGATTTGCCATCAGCCGACCCGGAGCGGGTGCGCAAAGAAGTTGAAGACGTGATCGGTATCGATGCGTCGGATGCTGTGTTAGCAAGTGCGAAGCAGGGTATCGGTATTCAAGAATTACTGGAACAGATCGTGCACAAGGTGCCGGCCCCAGATGGCGATTTGACCGCGCCGTTGCGGGCGTTGGTTTTTGACTCAATCTATGATGACTATCGTGGTGTTGTGCTGAGTGTCCGGGTGTTTGAAGGCACCGTCAAACCTGGCGATAAAATTAAATTGATGAACAGTGGGTCTGAATATGAAGTCACTGAAGTTGGCGTGAACTCACCAGATCCCATCAAACGTGATATGCTGATGGCCGGCGAAGTTGGGTACATTACAGCCAGCATCAAGGACATTACCGACACCCGTGTTGGTGATACGGTGACCGGCGCGGCTGATCCTGCTAAGGAAGCTCTGCCAGGTTACCGTGAAATGGCGCCCATGGTTTATGCCGGACTCTACCCAACGGATAATGCCAAGTACGGCGACCTGCGGGAAGCCTTGGAAAAATTAAAGTTGAACGATGCTGCCCTGGAGTTTGAACCTGAAACGTCACAGGCGTTGGGATTTGGTTTCCGGGCCGGTTTCTTGGGCATGCTGCACATGGACGTGGTTCAGGAACGGTTGGAGCGTGAGTTTAATCTTGATCTGATCACAACGGCGCCATCGGTTACCTACCATGCGAACCTGACGGATGGGACGCAAAAAGAAGTTGAAAACCCATCTGAGATGCCAGAAGTTTCGGAAATTAGGAACATTGAAGAACCATACGTTAAAGCAACGATTATGACGCCAAACGACTATGTTGGTCCAGTCATGGAACTGTGTCAGCGGCGCCGGGGTCAGTTTATCACCATGGAATACTTGGATGATTATCGGGTCAACGTTGAATACGAGATGCCGCTATCAGAAATTATCTTTGATTTCTTTGATAAGCTTAAATCTAGCACTAAGGGGTACGCCTCTCTTGATTACGAACTAGACGACTACCAACAAAGTGACTTGGTTAAAATTGACATCCTGTTAAATGGCGACAAGGTCGATGCGCTGAGTTTTATTTCTCACCGAACTTTTGCTGAAAAGCGGGGGCGTGACATCGTCACCAAGTTAAAGGGTATCATTCCTCGACAAAACTTCGAGATTCCAATTCAAGCCGCGATTGGCGCGAAAATTATTGTTCGGACTAATATTCGAGCCTACCGGAAGGACGTTACTGCTAAGATTCATACGGGTGATCCGGACCGGCGTGCTAAGCTGTTGGACAAGCAGAGACGTGGTAAGGAACGGATGAAGTCGGTTGGAACAGTGGACGTCCCTCAGGAAGCGTTCATGGCTGTTTTGCAGACAGATGAGGAAGATAATGGCGGTAAATAGGCATTCATAATGAGGTACCTTGCGGTTATCCTGCCTGTATCCTACCGTTATCCAACATTGAACTCAAAATAGGCGATAAAATCGTAAAGCCAATTAAACATGACATCATTAAAAAACACCCCAAAGTCATCAGACTAAGGGGTGTTTTTTCTGTTATCGATTGCCTGACTTCAATGAAATATCAGTAATCGCATCGGTCAATGTTTGAGAAAAGTTGAGTTTAAGTTTCTTACCGAGTTTGTCAGCCCAGTTTGGAATCGTGAGTGTTTTTTTTATGGGTTTGTCGGCAGCTAAATAAGAAGATAAATCAACAGTTACCATTGAAATAAATGATTTTGTCATATCATAATGGTTCTTAAAATCTGGGTCATCTTTAAACGGATTATTGTTGATCAGTGAGAGTTGATTGATGTCTGTTGGTGCTGGCAGAGGGTGTGTTTGTTGCAACATATCCGCAGCGGTGATGCCGAGATAGTCTGATGCCATCATCATGGCATCAGAGATGGTTTTACCCTGTGTCGCCGAATTAGGAAAATCGGGGAAGTGGACAAAGTAAGGGACACTTTCATCTGGGTCAAAATAGAATAGTGCGGGGTAGGTCATTAACATGTGATCAGTCCTTTCGATAAAATCGGCTTATAACAAACCAGCTTCTTTTTTGATGCCATGTTCGGTATATTTGTTTAACTCACCATGGGGCACGATAATCGGTCGCTGACCAGACTTTTGCATCTTAACATGTGAGCCCTTGCCGCCCACTGTTTTTTGCCATCCGTGTGTCATCAATAGCTTAATCATTTGTTTCTGCGTCATCGGCATGGTCGCCACTCCTTAGTTATAGTATAACACGTGCAATACGTGTTCGTCACGATTAAAAAGCGGATGGTCAATCCAAGCCTTTTCACTCGCGAACTATAACTACGCAAATGAGTCAAATGATTATTTTTAAATTCCGATGGTCGTTTTAATCGATGCAATCAAATCAGTCACTAAAGGACTGCCCACTAATCGATCAGGCACGTTAATACCAAAATCAAAAGTCAGCACATCCTTTGGTAGAGGGATGATGTTTACAGGTGTATCAACCGCCATCGGTAATGTTTGCATGACCAGGTCCGGTGCAAAGGTTAGTCCGATTTGTTTCAATGCCAATAATGTTGCTGTCTGCAGATTCGTCACCTCTAGAAAGCGCCGGGTGGTGAGATTTAAGGACAGTAGTTTAGCGTTGATCATCTGTTGAAACGAGGATCCTGAATTGACACTGATGAATGGTTGGTTATTCAGATCCTTCCAGTCGAGTGTCTGAAAGTCACGCCAAGTCATATCCGGCAGATACAGTGGCGAACTCGCTGGAATAAGCAACAGGATAGGAAAGTCCAGAATGTGTTGGTAGGTGACATTGCGGTCAATGATTGGTTTATCCATCACGAGATCGACCAACCCCGCCCGAAATTGTTTTTCCGCTTCTTGATAGGGCAACTCAATGGTTTTTAAAATGACGTGAGGTTGTTTTTGGATAAAGTGTTGGAGAATTTGCGCATACCAGTCGTGACCGAATGAGGAGTTGGTGCAGATGGTTAATGCGTCGACTTTTTTATCAGCAAAATCGGCGAGTTCATGACGCATGTTTTCTTGAAGCTGTTGTTGCTGACGCAGATAGTCCAGCAATGTTCGACCAGCATTGGTGAGCGTCAATGGGTGCTGATCACGGTTCAATAACGCGACGTGATACTCGGTTTCTGCCTCCTTGATTAGTCGGCTGACGTAGGGTTGTGTGACGTATAGTTGCCGAGCTGCTTGTGAAATACTACCCGTTTCTTGGATCGTTTGTAAAAAAGGCAATAGGTTGATGTTCATACGCATTCCTCACTTTTATTACAGTTAAGTTCTGAATTTTTTTGTATATTCCATTACTTATCAGTAATATTATTATCTTTAAAATGGTATTTTACAAGTCTTTCATTCGGTTAGATAATGACTAGTGAAAATAATTACAAAGAGGGTAATCCGATGAAACTTGCAGCCATTGTCGGCACCAATGCCGATACATCCTACAATCGAACTTTACTAACCTATATGCAACGCTACTTTGCAGCTGAGATCGACATTGATATTTTAGAAATAAAAGACCTACCGTTATTTAACGAATCGACAACCGAAACGCCAGCCGCCGTTTTAAATATGGCCAAAACGATCAGTGAAGCCGATGGGGTGATTATCTCGGCGCCCGAATACGATCACGGTGTCACTGCTGCCCTGAAGAGTGCGTTGGAATGGTTGTCTTACAGCGTCCATCCGTTAGCTCAAAAACCAGTCATGATCGTCGGTGTTTCACTTGGTAAACAAGGGACTGACCTTGCCCAAGTGAACCTGCGACAAGTGCTCGACGCGCCTGGGGTGGATGCCTATGTCATGCCTGGTCATCAATTCCTGTTGTCCAATGGTCATGAAGCGTTTGACCAAAACGGCGATTTGAAAGATTCAAGTTGTGTCGACTGGATGAAGACTTGCATGAACAGCTTCACCTCATTTGTCAAAACAATGACCCAGCAGGGCGGTGATCTCGTCGATACGATAAAATGGGATGCCGTTTACGATAATCTTGTTATTGGGTTTGGCGGTGCTGGTGCGACAGCAGCCCGGTTCGCAGCCGATGCTGGCGCAAAGGTACTTCTCGTAGATGCTGCGCCATTGGGGCATGAAGGCGGTAATACCCGTTACGCGGCACAATTGTTGAATTCGGGAGCCGACTATGACCAATTGCTGGCCTACTACAAGTCACTTTACGCACCAAAAGATTACGATGAAGCCATGTTGGAAACCTACGTTCACGGAATGACAAAATTGCCAGAATACCTCAGGCAAGATCTGGGTGTCACGCCAGTGTCTGCGAAAAAAGATCTTCATTTGGTCAACTATACGTTGCCAGAATACCCAGAATTTAAGGGTCACGAAACCGTTGATTTTACCTTAGTCCACAAAGGAATTTTCGATGCCTCACTATGGAAACTATTGCGGCAAAAAGTGCTTGACCGCAAAGATAGTATTGATATTTGGTTATCATCACCAGCACGGCATTTGATCCAGGACCCACAAACAAAAATGATCCTGGGTGCGCAGATTGAACGAAACGGCGAACTGCTAAATATTCGGGCAGTCAACGGGGTCGTTTTGACCGTTGGCGGGTTTGAAAACAATCGCGATATGGTTCAAAACTTTCTTGGTGCCACTCATCTGACACCGTTGGGATCCCTCTATAATCAGGGCGACGGGATTCGGATGGGTGAAGAGATTGGCGCCAAATTCTGGCATATGAGTAACTACGAAGCGCTGGGAATTCTAAACGGGATGGTGTTTGCCGTCCCTGAAGGCGAACGCGGCACTATATTAATCCGACTTACACCAAGCTGTTTACAGGGGCAATTTTCTTGGCTGGGGATGACGGCAGTCGATATACAAAGGAAGATGAGCAAAATCGGCATGGCCACGTCTACGAACAGGGACAATGGCACGTGGTTCGGCCTAACGAACATCCACACCTTGTGTTTGATGCTAAACAGTGGGAAGCCCTTCTTCATGACGATGAAAGCCCCTATACGGACTGGTACGACCAGGTGATTTCAGCGCCAACGATTGCCGAACTGGCAGCGAAGATCGGTGCCGATCCAGCAATTCTGGCACGAACGGTTGCGCAATTTAATCACTTCGCCGCTGCAGGTGAAGACTTTAAGTTTGGCCGTTTGGGTGACACCATGCGGGCATTTGCGGAAGACGGTCCGTACTATGCAGTGGCTGTTAACCATGATGTGCTTAATACACAAGGTGGGCCACAACGTAATGCGCGCGCAGAAGTACTGGCAGCGGATGGGACGCCAATTCCGCACCTCTATAGCGCCGGTGAATTGGGCGGTATCAACGCCAATATGTATCAAGCGGGTGGGAACCTCGCCGAATGTTTGATCTTTGGTAAGATTGCCGGTACGAACGCTGCAACCGCTAAAACCACAGAAAAAGTGGCCTTACAAGCGGCCCTGCCAAAGTACGGCCATAACGACATTACCACCAGTGATGATCTTGCAAGCATCACCCTTGGCCCAGATCAATACCTTGGTCAGAGTAATGAAGGTATCGGCGGGCAGGTGGTCGTGCGCGTTACAGCCAAAGCGGGGACGATCACCAACGTTGAGATCGCGCGCGAACACGAAAGTGACGATGTGGCAGCCGAAGCGCTCAGTACGTTACCACAGCGGATCGTGACTGAGAATACGGCGGATGTGGATGCAGTTTCTGGGGCATCCTCGTCCAGTCGGGCAATTAAGAACGCGGTTAAGGATGCATTGAAACAGCTTTAAGCATAAAAATAAAGAGCAGTAAAAACCGTTGAGCGTTTAGTCTCAGCGGTTTTTGCTGTTTTGACAAGTGTTATTAAACGGAACCTTCTTGAGTGCCGTGAAACCAATTGGAACCAACAGCGCTTCGACACGGGGAAAGTGAGCAAAAAATATGTCGGAACGCGTCACAGGTTATCAACAAGATGGGATGGTAGTCAACGATTTCGTGGTGCGAGGTTGTTTGTATGAGTGGCCACCTCAATGTGACGATGCACGTTTAATTGGGAAACGTGTGAGACATCCGCTAGTCGATAACCGGTGGCTGGTCACGGATTAGTTCGGCGTTACTAACCGGTGTTTGGAAAACCAGGTGATCATCGCTCCCAGTGATGGACGCACTGGGATTTCGGCTCATACATCAGTGAGCCGGCGACGGTGACCAGTATGCGGGTGGTGGTTTGTGGTTAGCAATTATATGCCAAACCTGCCGATCAGCATGATTTCAAGTGGTTCCAGGCGTGGCACCACCTCCTTAATGGGTTTTGAAGGGGCCCAACCGTTTAACGGAGTGTAAAGTCCCTTTTTGAGATTAATGGTGCACGCTGACACTGAGTTTTGGGCGTTTTAATTCTGGGTGGAGTGTTTGTCAGGCCGTGCAGCGTCTTCTGCATCCAGTAGCTGCGTCAGTGTTTTGAGGTAGGCGCGGAGTCCATCGCGTGTTTCAGGATGCCGCAATCCATAAGCAATATTGGTTTCCAGCCAGCCTAACTTATTGCCCACGTCGTAACGTTGCCCTTCAAACCGGTGGGCAAACACGCGCTGAGTCTGGTTCAACCGGTCGATCGCATCGGTGAGTTGCAGTTCGTTTCCCTTGCCAATTGGGGTGCGTTCTAACGCGGTAAAAATTTCCGGTGTGAAGAGGTAGCGCCCAATAATGGCGAGATCCGACGGGGCATTTTCGGGTTGCGGCTTTTCAACGAAGCGTTTGACTTGGTAAAGATCGGATGCCACTTTAGTGAGCGGATCGATCACGCCATATTTTGCGGTCTCTTCGTGAGGAACCTGCATGACGCCAAGGGTCGAGGCGCCAGTTTTTTGATAACTCTTAATGAGTTGTTGCGTGAGTGACGTTTGCCCCTCATTCAAATCATCGCCCAGCATGACCATAAAGGGTTCATTACCGATGAAATCCTTAGCGGTCAGCACGGCATCGCCCAGACCACGTGGATGGGATTGGCGGATGAAGTAGAGGTTCATGTCCGTTGTTTGCCGAACGAGATCGAGCATCTCATCCTTGTGACTGGCAGACAGGGCATCTTCAAGCTCTGGATTGGCGTCAAAGTGGTCTTCAATCGACCGTTTATTTTTGCCAATGACGATGACAATGTCTTCTATCCCCGCTTGCCGAGCTTCTTCAACAATAAATTGAATGGTTGGTTTGTCGACGATGGGTAACATTTCTTTTGCTAATGCTTTTGTAGCCGGTAAAAATCGGGTGCCAAGACCGGCAGCTGGAATAATGGCTTTACGAATTTTTTTCATGAGGAATGCGCCTTCTTTATAGAGTGTCATTTCGATTAAATGGGTCGCTCGCTGGCACTGAAACAGTACCGGCGCTGATAATGCATTTATTCTAGAACAGTGGGAAGCAGCCAAAAAGGGCGGTTGTCTAAGCCGTAAATGAACATTTTTCATGCTGAAACGGTGGCGAAGGTGAAAACCCTAATACCATCGCCTTTGAAAATGAAAAAAACTCAGAATTCAAATAATTGTCATCTAAAATACGCGTTGGGGATTTTTTAGGCTCTTTCCACTGTTAAGTGATTCAAAGTAGCGCTTTAATGACGCTTCGGAATTCTTGAATTTCTTGTCAGAAATTCAAGGATCTTCTACGTCTCCCGTGATCGTAACCGACTAAAGACCCGCCGCTAACGATCACCGACAACCACAGAGCCTGCAATGCCGAACGGCTCCACTACGCTACAATTCTGGCAGTGGTCGACATAGCTAGGAAGTCGTCATAAGTTGTCCTAAACGTTACTGGGGATTGACACTTCATGAGAAGCATTGCTGTTAATCGCCTTATTTGCACTCGAGGCGGATTCTCTGCGAACCAGTTTTAACGCAATTGTGATGCTTAACTAGTGATAGAAAGTTGGCTCGATGTCAGTGGAATGCAGCAATTTGGCACGGAGCTGTGGTGTCGAAGATGCCAGAGTGTGTAGCAAGCCGGTCAGAATGCGGAGTGTAAGGGACTATTGGCTGAAATCCCGGGCTTGGATTTGAGTCAATAGTCCCTTACACAGTAGCGTTCCAGGCTTGCGGAACACGTTTCCACAATAGGTCAGCTAAGCTGGTCGGTTACTAATGTGCGAGACGACTGAGATCCACTCGAGAGCTGCACAGCAGAAATCGAGTTAGCTCAGTCGCGAGCCACCACACGGAGTGCCAAATTGCGGAATGCAACGGACTATCACCTAACAATGGAAAGGCCCATTTTTAACGTGCGCAAACAACGCCGCAACTTCAATTAAAATTTCTCAGATTAAATTTATTTACCATCTCTTTCACCGACAATTTTGAATGGTTATGCTGGATGTATTCAAAACAAAACCGAAGCGATGACTCTTAGTCGCTAAGTGAAGAGAGATGGTATGTATGACACGGATAAGGGCAACAGGCAGGACAAACAAGACACTCGTTTTTAGCGCTGACCGCTCCTCAATCATGACAGGTACAAGCAAAACGGTGCCGCGTCATGGCACACTTATGATAGAAGGAAGGCGATAACCATGCTAAAGAAATTTCCCTATATTTTTGGCCTCGTCTGGGTCGTCGTTCTTTTTGTAATCCCGTTACCGCTAATTCAAGCATTGGCTGCGGGCTTACCCGGTAGAAATGCTGCTGACGCGTTGGCCATTCAACTGGGGTCAGTCGCCTATGTCTGGTTCCTGACGGCAATCTATCTGAGTACTCGCCCAAAGTGGCTGGACCGATTGATCGGGTTGCCAAACATCTACTTTATTCACGGGGTGTTGAGCCTGTTTGCGATTGGACTTGCCTTTATCCATAAGACAAATTTGCACTCGCACGGTTGATTCAGTTAACTGGTAACTGGGCGTTTGACCTCTTTATTGGTGTAATGGTCTATTCATTGGTCTTTATGGCGGGGTGGTTCACTGCACATTTAAAGGTGATCGCTCAGCTGAAGAAGGTGCTTGAACACGTTTTTCACCACGAACTCACGATTTGGATTCACCGATTGAACATCGTGGCCGTGGTGCTTGTGTTTATTCACGTAGAATTGATCGGCTATATCACAAGTATTCACGCTACATGGCATTGTTTTACCTGTATAGCGGCTTTACGCTGGTCGCTTACCTGGTTAAGAAATTGCGTGATTACCGCTTTTTACCAGTGGGGCACTTGGTGGAAAAACGCGCCTTAAAGGATAATTTCTATAAGTTTAAAATCAAGGTTGGCCATTTGAAATGGCGCAAGATCCAGCCTGGCGACTATGTCTTTATTAAGGTCCCTAACGTCCGTGGCCTGCGCGAATTACACCCGTTTTCAGTGGTCAACAAGGTTGGCGAAGACGGTGTCATCACATTAGCGATTCGCGGTGACGGTGATTTCACACGTCAGATCCAGTCACTTGAACTGGGGGAATTGATCCAATTTGATGGCGGATACGGCCGGTTCAACACGCTTATTACGCAAAATGATGGCGATCAGCTGGTGCTCGCAACTGGTGGAACTGGTATCGTGCCCATGCTCGCCATTATCGATGCGCACCCAGAACGACTGATCACGTTGTTCTACACGGTGCACACCGCTGCGGATCAGATCTACGTCACGCAACTGGAACACTGGGCAGCGACGCGGGCAACACTAACCGTTCATGTCCAAACGGGACGGTTTACACCGGCAACGGAGCTTCAGAAATTTACCGGTCACCGGACAACATTTTTGATCTCTGGTCCATATGCGCTGGGACAAAGTTGGGTTCGGGCGCTGCGGCAGCGGCGGATCGCCGCCAGCAAATACTACTATGAAGAATTTAATTGGTAGGACTAGCGTTCGACCCCATTGCGTGTTACCCTTAGCACAATTGGAGGTGAAACGATGCCTGAATTAACGATGACGGACGTTTGTAAACAGTTTGATATTTCAGCTTATACGTTGCGCTACTATGACAACATTCACTTGATTCCCGGCGTGATTCGAAACGACAGCGGCCGGCGTGTCTTCACGGAGGATGCGCAGGGCTGGTTGCGCTACATTATGGCTTTTCGCAGTATTGGGATGTCAATCAAGGAAATTAAGCACTATATTGCGCTGACTGAAGAAGGCACTGACACGCTGGACGAGCGTTTGGGGATGTTGGCGGATCAGCAGACGGAGATCGATGCTCAGATTGCTGCTTTAAACGATAAAAAACAATTGATTCAATGGAAAATTGATAACTACACTGCGACGAAGGCGAAACTTAAAGCCGCTTCTGAACAGCAAAAAGAAGCCGCTCCATACCAGAATTGGGTATAGGACGACTTCTTTTTTGTGCTTACATGTTACCTGTTGATTCGGTTAGGGCTGCATTTTCGGCATCACTCTTGGCGAGGGCTTCAGCGTGCTGTTTGGCAGAGGCTTGTGCATCCTTACCAATGAGGAGGTGAGTCGGTGCTTTTGGCATTTCACTCAGAGTGTAAATGGCATCAGCAACTTTGGCCGGTTAACTCACATAACGGGGATGATCTGGGTCGTTTTCAGCGTCCCAGCCGTCGTGCACGAGCTTGATCCACTGGCCAACTGTTTCAGCGTAAACGTCTGATTGAACGGCTGACATGGACTTGCCACCCCAATCAGTCCGCATCCCGCCTGGTTCAACAGTCGTGACCTGAATGTTAAATGGGGTCACTTCCGAGGCAACGACTTCAGTCAAGCCGTTGACCGCGAACTTGGCACTTTGGTAAGCGCTCAAGCCAGGACCGCCGACCCGGCCACCAATTGAACTAATGTTAATGATTCGGCCAGCTTTTTGTAGCCGCATGATCGGCAGTACGGCACGAATCGTAAATAGGGTGCCGTAAAAATCAGTATCCATCTGGGCTTTGAAGTCCGCCGTACTCATTTCCTCGGTGGCGGCCATTTGGGCGTAACCAGCGTTGTTCACCAGGACATCAACGCTGCCAAAGTGTGTCTGAGCAGTCTTGATTGCTTTGTTAACAGCATCTTCATCGGTCACGTCTAATTGCAAAGGCAACAGGTTGTCACCATACTGGCTAACTAGATCAGCTAGGGCATCAGTATGCCGTGCCGTTGCAACAACTTTAGCACCGGTTGCCAGTGCTTTCTCAGCGATGGCCCGACCTGAACCGCGGGCGCTTCCTGTAATAAACCATACATTTGTCATAATTAAAAACCTCCTGAATTTTGATTACGAGAGGTAGTATAGTTTGTTAGAGCGACTGTAAGTAAACCCAAAACACTCATTTTTTAAAAAAGTTGCTGCATATGGGCGAGACGTATAAAACTGGACAATCCATGATCCTTCAGGATAGGTCACCCACAACTAAAGCACAAAAAACAGCTAAGAATCACGATTTGGATTCTTGGCTGTTTTTGCGTATCACTCATTATTTTGTTAAGAAGCCCATCATGACGTTGCTGTGATCGTCATCGGTAGCGTCCTCGTGCACTTCACCAAATTGTTCGTAGTGGGGTGCATTGACAAGGTTCTTTGATGATACTGGGTGTAAGCGAATGTCTAAACTGCTAACTTGTTGGTCTAATTCTTGCTTCAATGCTTGAAGCGTGGCGTAGTGGGCGGCAGCATCGTCAGCACTAACGGGTTAGTTGATCAAATTTTTAGCAACTGCTACTTGTTCGTCGTAAGTTAAGGTCTCTTTTAAAGTCATTTTTAAATCCCCCTATAATCGGTAAGCATTATGATGTGCCTATTATAGCAGAGTAAATTAAAATGTATAGTCTTTTCTGAAAAAAACAAGACAAAATAGCCCAATTTACATACCAATTTTCAAGTTATTTTAGATTAAACAGGATATATGAACAAAAAGCAGCAAATACTGTTTAAAACGTATTGTAAAAAAGAAATGCTTAGAAACACTTTTCACAGCTTATGAAAGGCATAAATTATTCCAATTCAATTTAAAAGAAGCTATACTACGTGTGAGCAACCATCGCAGACTGATAATTAGTCTGTGGGCGCTAGGACACGCGTCAATACCTGTTCGAAGAGTGGGGTCCAAATGGTTTGATAGCCCAGTTGAGTTGGATGTGCGTCATCCGCCATTGCCAGGGGACTCGCTGCCGTCAGGGTCTTTACCACTGGATCAGCCCAGAGGTCGAGAATGGTGAAGTGCCACTTAGCTTGTAGATGATACAGTTGGGTCACGAGCGCCGAGTAATCTGCATCAGTCTTTCGCAGACACGTATAGAAAATAATCGGTGCATCAAAGTGGTCCTGAATGTAGCTGCAGATGAATTCAATTGCGCCAAGGGTTGTACTACGATTAAAGCCAGTTCGCTGGTCATCGGGGGTGAGAATGCCCAACCCCAAATTTTGGCGACTGTCGTTGGTTGATAATTGGATGACAAACGCGTCGTAGGCGGTCGTTAAAGGAAAGTCTGTAATGAGGCGACTGACATAGGTTTTAGGGCTGTTTCCAGCCAGGGTGGTGCCGCTGATGGCTGATTTTGTGGTGATCACACCATCCTGCGCCCGCAGATAATCGACGAAAGAGACGCCATGCGCTGCTGCGCCATAGGTGATGGACGAGCCAAGGTAGCCGACCCGTTTGCCAAATAATGGTGAGGCTGGATTTAGTTTAACCTTATCCGGCCGGTATTGTGGGGCGTTCCCCAGCACGAGTGCCTTTACTGGCCGCGACATCAAGTGTGCAGCGACGATACCGGCACCCAGCAGGACGAGTTTCTTTTCAAATGAATGTCTTGTCATGTTCAAAACCTCGCTTCTCTGAAATTAAGTCAAGTGTACGCCTAAAACCTGACAGACTGTGTAAAAAAGACTAAATTGTCAGTAAAGGATTGTATTCAAATAGGCGCAGCGTGTAACAGAATGCTATAATGCTCGTTGTAGAAAAAGAGACAGGAGTGACTTAATTGGCGTTTGGTGAAGAAAATAACCCCGGTTTTTTGAAACGGATGCGCAATCTTGATATTTCAATGGGAATCGGCGAAACAAGCCGGGTGACTGAAGCCAGTACGACCCAGATTCGGTATTGGGAAAAGCGCGGGTTGATCGAATCGGTCAGCCATGGCAAGGGTCAAAATAAACGGTACAATCTCGAAAATATTTCAACGATTCTGTATCTGAAAATGATGCTGGATAATGGCTATACTTTAAATAAGGCAGCAGAAATGGCGAAGGAACGGTTAGCCAACGTGGACATCATTAGGATGTTTGTGAGCACCCGTGTCAATCGAATCGCACACGATGGTGAAAATACGTTGCTGAATTTGGGACCGCTAGAAAATGATCCAAAATTTGATGTGATTGCGGATGTGAGTGATGGTGGGGTGACGTTGAATAAGGAGGAAAATGGTAAGAGTGTGAAGCAAGGCGATTAGAGGGCGGAGTGTAAGTAACTCTGGTC
>NZ_BBAG01000002.1 GCF_001311135.1 Secundilactobacillus paracollinoides DSM 15502 = JCM 11969 | reverse complement strand
CAATAAAATCACCCACAAAGTCCAAGTCTGACTTTTGTGACCAGAGCGACTCACACAGGAGCCCTCAGCCTTGCGAAACGCGTTTAGTCCATGTAACAAGGGCGCGCAGTAGCCAAAACTACTTAGCAAAATCACCCCAAAAAGTCCGGGCTAGACTTTTTGCCCAGCGGGACTCACACAGTTAGCCTCGTGCCACGCAAAACGCGTAAAGTCTACACCGCAGAGCGCCCAGTAGCGCCAAACAAAAAATCGCCCACCAACCATCACAACACCCAACAATCATGGTCAGTGGCGCGATTTTGTTTTCCCTAAGCTTGTTGAATCAGTGTCCGAACCACATGACAGGGATTGCCAACGGCCACGACACCTGCTGGGATATCATGCGTCACAACGCTGCCCGCGCCAATGACCGATCCAGCACCAATCGTAACGCCGGGCAAAACGATCACGCCGCCACCAAGCCAGCACTGGTGTTCAATATGGACGGGCAAGGCTCTGGTCCGCACAAAATGTTGTTCCGGATGAGCGTCCCAGTCTGCGTTTAGTCGGTCGTCAACGGTCACAGGATGAGTTGCCGTATAGATCTGCACGTTTGGGCCAATCATGGTCTCATCGTCAATGGTAATTCGATTTGAGTCCATTAAACTGCAGTTCATGTTGACGGAGACTTTATTGCCGATGTAGATGTTAGCCGCCATGTCACACAGAAACGGCGTGCGTGGCATCATGCCCAATTGCGCCAAGGTATTTTGTCAGTAGTTCGTGGCGAGCTGACCACTGTCGTAAGCCGTTTGGTTATAGGCGTTTAAAAAGGTGTAGGTTTGAGCCTTATGGGTTTTAAACGTCGCATCATGTGCATCGTACAGGTCACCGTTAAGGCATTTCTCCCATTCTGTTGTCATTTGAAAGACTCCTATCTGTTTACTGAGTATCTTCATTCTACAGCAGGTCGTCTGGTGGTGTGAAATCGGACGGCGGATTGACTGAAAAACTTTAAATAATGGCAAAAATAAATCCAAAATACAGGTAAAGGGATTAAACTAGAGGTATCAAATGACGCGAAAACAGCCAAATGAACTTGTGTCAGAGAGGATATTGAACAATGAAAGCGGCCTATATTAAACAACTTGGCGATGCCAGCAGTATCCAAGTGGGAGAATTACCGGATCCAGAGATTCAGCAAACGGATGTATTGGTGCAGGTGGAAGGCGTGGCGGTCGACCACGTTGACACCTATGTTCGAAGTGGCACCTACAAAACGGATATTGCGTTTCCCCACGTTATTGGGCGGGATATGGTTGGCCAGGTTATCGCTGTCGGGTCAGCAGTTACGGCGTTTAAACCGGGTGACAGCGTCTGGACGAATGCTATGGGCTACGATGGTCGTCAGGGCGTGACGAGTACCTTGGCAGCAGTGCCGGCAGACCGCCTCGCACCAGTACCGGCCGGCGTTGATCACTTACAGTTAATTGCCTCAGTGCACTCGTCAGCAACCGCAGTAATCATTCTAAACGACGTTATGCAAGCTGAATTTGGGCAATCAGTCCTGATTGAGGGCGCTGCCGGTCACGTTGGTGCCAAGCTGGTCCAGCTCGCAAAACGGATGGGGTTAAACGTTGTCACGACCTCAAACGAACGGGACTTTACCAAGCTGGCTAAATTTGGTAGTCAAGGCACGTTCAACTATCATGAAAATTTTGCGGAAAAGGTGACGGCACTCCTTCCAGCCGGTGTTGATCACATTATTGATACCTCAGGTAATGTTGATTTTCAAACGAACATCAATCTCTTAGCAAGAAATGGCGAAACGACGCTGATCACCGCACCAAAGAGTAATTTGTTTACGTTCAATGTGCGCGATTTCTACATGAATCAAAAGCACGTGAACGGGTTTGTGATCAGTCATGCGTCGCTTGATCAGTTGCAACAGGCAGCTAAGACGATTAACGCAGCGTTTAGCCAGGGCCTGTTATTGGATGATGCGATTTTGATCAAGCACTTTGACGATGCCAAGTGGGCGCATGCGGCGTTGGAGACTGGGCAGGATAAGCAGAACCGAATTGTTTTGGTACCGTGAGCATGAAGGAAAACCGCTGAGACCAGTACGTGTTACGGCGCGGTTGTCTTTAGTGATGGGATTACGGCGTCATTCTATTGTTTCGACTATTAAAACCACCTTGCCAGATTTTGGAGGGTGGTTTTTGTTTTCTGCTTGATTTGGGGTGGTGTGTATTTCTGTTATATGGACTGAACGTGTTCAGAAAGGCACGGGATTAACGTGTAACGGACTTTGACCAAAAAGTCAGGCCCACTCATTGTGGGTTTATTATACAGCGTGATCTAGGCTGCTGTGCTTCGCGGTTATATAGACTAAACGTGTTCAGCAGGGCAAGGGGCGGCCATGTAACGGACTCCGGCAAAAAATCCAGACCCGGGATTTTCTGCCGGAGTCCGTTACATTCTGCCCCTTAACCGCCCTGCTTCACACTCTACATCAAGTCCAACACCCTCTCCACATTCGGTTCAAACAGCCCCTGATCCACTGGTCTTGAACTTGCCGTCATTAAGCCCAAGTGACCGATGATGAATTCTAGGAATAGTGCTGTATTCGCCTTAACCTGGTCTTGATCGGTTGTGATGCCCGTGATTAGTTTTTCTGACAAGTCGTGCAGGGCGGTCATTTGCTCTGCGACTTGCGGATCATCGCCAAACGCTGAGATGCCCCAGACCATGTCATTAAATGAAAGGCCTGATTGTGTAAAACTGACGAATTTAAGTGCCAACTGGATGAGCGCATCTTTGCCAGAATAGGGCAGCAATTCATGGTATAAATAGGTGACGAGATGGCTGACATAGGTGGCCACAACGCCGCCCTTCACATCCGCGATATTGGTGACGTAGCGGTACATGGACTGCGGTTGAATCCCGACGGCTCGTGCTAGACCGTTATACGTCAGGTTGTTAAGTCCCTTTTCCCCAGCGAGGGTCACCGCTTGGTCAAGAATGATCTCACGGGTTAGTTGTCCCTTTTTCAAATGAAAGACCTCCAGAATCTTTTGTCTTGCAAAACTCATGACATGAGTTTATAATACATTTCATGAGTTAAAGATACCATATGAAATTTGATTTGAACACTAAAAACAATGAGATTTAACCCATTAAGGAGGATTTGCTGATGACAATTTTAAAGCGCAATGGTGCTGATTTAAGCTACACGACAACGGGTGAGGGTCCGGTATTGATCTTGATTCCTGGTGCCAACGGTACGGGTAACATTTTTACGCAGGCCGCTGCCTACTTTAAAGAACATTTCACCGTTGTTACGTATGACCGGCGCGGCTTCGGCGACAGTAAGCTAACGCAGGCGTTGCCTGATGAAGCGGCTGACATTCACAGCACGTACCGCTTGAAGACGGATGCGGACGATGTTGCCGCACTGGCAACGACGCTTAGCCCAGACGAGCCCGTTTCCATTATGGGGTCCAGCTCAGGGTCGATCGTCGCGATGGAAACGTTGCAGGACCATCCGGAAATTGTGAAGCAGATTGCCTTCCACGAACCGCCAATCAACAGTTTCCTGCCAACTGCCGATCAGGGTCAGGCAGACAACAACGCCATTGTGAAGGCCGCCTTTGATCAGGATATGGGTGCCGCAATGAAGCTGTTTGGCAAGGCGATGAAGATGGGCGAAATGGACGCTAAGATGATGGCGAAGCCGGCCGTTTCATTGGATGGTAACGACGATCCTGCCGTAGCTGGGATGAAGTTCTGGTTCCAGTATGAAATTCGTCAGTACACGAGTCGAAAGATTGATATTGACCAGTTGAAGCAGTACAGTGACCGGATCAGCCTGTTAAACGGGACAGATTCTCGCGGGTCATATCCACAAGATGTTAACCGTTTCTTGGCTAATTATTGGGGTGTCACGATTTATGACATTCCTGGTGGTCACTTGGGTTACGCGCAAAAGCCAGAGGGATTTGCGACGACACTTGAAGCTATTTTCAGATAGGAGAATCATACGATGAGTTTTAACAAAATTGATTTTCACGCACACTACCTGTCACCAGGGTACAAAAAATATTTAAAGGACCAGTTCAATGATATGGGTGACGGTGTGAAAACACCTGAATACACCATTGATACAACGCTGGAAATTATGGACCAAGTCAACATTGACTACTCCTTGATCTCGATTTCATCACCGCACATCAACACGGGTGACCAAAACGGGACGATTGAATTAGCGAGTGAAGTGAACGAATGTGCGGCGGAACAACACGCCAAGTATCCGGATAAGATCGGTTTTCTCGCCTCATTACCACTCCCGTATGTCGATGCAAGTATCAAGGCCATCGATGACGCGTACGCAAACGGTGCCACCGGATTCACCTTGCCGACGAACAGTCGCGGTACCTACGTTGGTGACCCGAAGTTAGACGCTATGATGGCGCACTTAAACGAGCGTCACGCGTTGGTTGCACTGCATCCTAATGCCCCAGCTAACCTGGATCCAAACGTTGCCGGACAGATTCCAGCACCGATTGCTGAATTCTTCTTCGACACCACACGGACAGTGCTGAATATGCTGCAAAACCAGATTTTTACCCGCTACCCAGACATTAAATTTATCATCCCACATGCTGGTGCTGTTTTACCAATTATTGCTAACCGGGTGTCATTGGCACAGTCACTGAATCCCGAATTGACGGATGCTCAAGTTGACATTAAAACGGCAATGAATGGATTGTACTTTGATGTTGCTGGGATGGTCTTGCCGCAACAGTTACCAGCTCTGTTACAACTGGTTGACCCAGACAAGCTGTTATACGCTTCAGATACGCCTTACACCCCAACGCCAGCTGTGTTGAATTTAGCAGACCAATTGGAAACGACCGGGTTATTGTCTGAAACGATGAAGGCCAAGATCTTTAAAGATAATGGGACAACCTTACTGGACTCGTTGAACACGAAATAAACTGACTTTATTAAAAATGCCGCTTCACTCATTTTGATACTGAGTGAAGCGGCATTTTCTTGTATTTGGGTTCAAGTTAAAGACAACATATCTCGCAACCGCAACTGTCCGACAACGCCACCGTCAATTAAAATATCGGTGCCGGTTAAATAGGCCGGGGCATCAGTGACTAGGTAGCTAAGAGATCGCCAACTTCCTGCGGGGTGCCAAAGCGTTTGATTGCCGCGTAGTTGACCATTGCGCCAGCGCCCTTATCCTTTTCTAGGCGGCCCATACTGGTATCAAATGAACCAGGGGAAACCGATACAACGTGGGCGCCACGGGAACCGTAAACGGGTGAGATGTGTTCCGTATACCACATGACGAAATTTTTGCTCAATGGATAAGCCATCTGTGCGCGTCTGTTTTTTGGTAACAGCTGACAGCGTTGCAACAGGCGGTGGTAGAGAATCTCGGAGTCCCGGTCAACGGTCTTGTAAGCGTGTTTAGGAATCATCATTTTAGGCAGCATATACCCCGGCATCGACGCGACGTTCACCAGACTAAAATTGTGGTCTGTGAGGTCAATAAATGCTTGGTCGACATTGACGGTTCCAAGCGCGTTGATGGCAATGATCTTTCGATAATCACCCATGCTGGGACTGACACCAGCCGTGTGGATCACGCCGGAAATGTGACCCAGGTTGGCGGCAGTATCAGCCATGTAGGTGACATCCGCCTCCGATGTGATATCACAGACGACAGTTTCAATGGTGGCTGCTTGTCCGGCCAGCGCTGTTTTCGCGTTTGCGAGTGCCGCGCCGTTTAAATCAGCGAGTAGGATGACCGTATTTTCACGGCTGCTTAATTTTCTTGCAGTGGCAAATCCCATGCCGCCAGTGCCGCCGGTAATTACAATGACGTTCGTCATATGAACACCTCCAGTAACGATTTGTTTTCTTGAGCTCATTGTATCACCAGCGATGTAAGCGGTTAATAAAAACGGACTCGTCTCGGCGTATTTTTCCTTGATTCTGTCGTTGAACCAGCTCATGATAAAGGTATTATTATTGGAGGTGCTGACATGTCACAATCATTTACGGGTAATTATGAAATGGATCGGTTTACGATTCAGCTGGACGACGCAATGGGGGAAATCGTTTTGGGAAACGGCGATGCGCAGCCAATCGATGGCTCAGTCAACCTCTTCTTTAAAAAGGGCCAACTAGTTGGCGTGTCTGAGTTGGCAAAGAATCGCAAGTATGACAGGCTAGCCAGCATCACTCCAGGACGATGTGCCTATCAGTACCTCGCACGCATGATTGCGGATGATGCCATTCAAGCGGGAATTAAACTCACGGGCGAAGCGACGACAACCAAGGTGCCAACTAATCAGGTAAAACCAACTAGGGCGTATCTTGATGACCTGCTGCCAGTGTTGACGTTTATGGGACTTAGTTTGGCCAATGCACCAGTAACAAAAAAGGGTGGCAAGCCACGGCACAGTTGGCGTCAGGAAATTGCCACCATGCCGTTTACGGTTGATCATGAAGGGGCTAAAGCAACGGTCTACTGGACGAAACGCAATGCATTGGTCATTAAGGCCGGCGCGCAGATGAAGGCGGAGGCCCCGTTAAATAAGGATGGCTCCCTGGGCTTCTCGGCTAGGTTTACGCAGCAATTGCGTGATGAAAATAAGGCCAGTTTTGATCAGAATTTTGTGACAACGACGGATGTACAGCTTAAAAGCGTCAATGAAGTCGGACTGTTTTTGTACTTTGGTGGCACTAACAGTTGGTTGCAGCTGATTAATGCGGATGGGGAGTCGATTGGGGATTTGACCGTCGCTTAAACGTTCTGAAAAATCGATATCAACCCGCATAAACTCAAAAAAGACGCCGACCGGAATCCTAATTCGGGAATTCCAGACAGCGTTTTTTATTTTCATATTTTTGCGTCACATCAAAAAATACTTAAGTTAATCCTGATTCGCCAAATTCCCCAACGGCAAGAACGACAACCCGATCCCGGTAAGCAGCACCAGCCCAATCACGATTATTGTCGAAGTAACAGTAACCTGCGCGATACCAAGCCCGATCCAAGACAGAACGAGGGTGAGCACACAGTTACCGCCAATGGCTGTCACAACGGCGTTACTTGGGCGACTTTTCCAGAAATGGCGCGTTGTTCGCGTCATTAGAATGGTGACCATGGCACTGAAAATCAAGTAAATAAAGAGCAGCGTGCTGATTCGTCCCGGTGTAACGCCTGTGACATGCAGCCAAGCGAGAAGACCAAAGCCCACGATCGTCCACCCACTCGCTAAGAGAATGGCGATGCGGCTGAGTTTCTTCAGGTTCCACTGTTCTGGTTGGTGGGAAATGACGGTGTTGTCGGTGCCGAGAACCAGCGTGACCAGGTCGTTTAAAATAGCGACAAGCACCATGGCGTTAAGTGAAAGCGGGATGTTGCCCAACCACAGGTAACCCAGTGTTAGAAACAACGTGAGTTCAGCAGTTCGCGACAGTTTTGTGATCGCCCAGGTCATCATCCGCTGGTAGACCCGGTGGCCGCTATCAAGAATGTCGACAATGGGGGTCAACCCGGGTGTCATTAACACCATCCGGCTGATTGTTTTGCCAGGTCGACCGCGTTTTCAACGGCGATGCCAACGTCGGCTTGTTTGAGTGCCGGCGCATCGTTAACACCGTCGCCAGTCATACCGACAATGTAGCCGGCCGATTGAAGTTGTTTTGTAATGGCGAGCTTATTTTCTGGAACGACGTCCGCAATGCCTGCTAGTTGGCCGATATCGGTGGTGTCAGTGATGTCGCTAAAGGATAAAACTTGCCCTGAAAGGCCAACTTCACCAGCAATCGTTGCCGCTGTTGGTTGGTGGTCACCCGTTAACATGATGACCTGAATGCCGCGCTGCTGCAGATCAGCGATGGCCTGTCTACTCGTTGAACGCGGTTGGTCCTGCAGAATATACACACCTAACAACTGGTTATCTGCTAAAACGGCAACCGAACGACCACGAGAGAGTATTTCCCGGGAAATGATCGGTGTATTTTCTGCTTGAGCGCTGAGTACCCGGTAAGCGCCTAACCGCACAGTCTTTGGTGCTTGCCCGTCAACTGTGACGGTAGCTTGAGAGTAGCCAAGACCAGGTGTAAACGGGACGTACTTAGTGACCTGTGAAGCGGGCGATGCGGTCTTAGCAGCGGCATTTTGAATGGCCGTGTCAACAACGCTGGGATGCCGTTCATCAGTGGCACCCACTGCGAGCGCAAGGACCTCGTCATCCGTGAGTGTGCTGGTGTTTTGAAAGGCGACAACACTCGGTTTATTGGCCGTGATCGTCCCAGTCTTGTCGACTAAGAGCAAGTTTAAATTAGCTGCTTCCTGAATCCCGGTCAGGTCGCTGACCAAAACGTGATGCTGACTTAACACCTTGGCTTCGACGGCGTTAGCGACGGCAAAACTTGAGGGCATGGCAATTGGAATCGTCGCAATAAACAACATGGCTAAAAATGGCAGCAACGCAATCAAATTTTCACCGCGAATCACGGCGGCAATGATTAAAATGACTGCTAGAACGCTATCAAGAATCGCGAGATAACCGATGATTTTACCGAGTAACTGTTGGAGGTGGCCGTTGGGCGAAGCATGTTTGACCAGGCTGATCGTTTTTCCTGTTCGGCTGGCCGCTCCCGTTGCGGTCACACGCGCTAAGCTTTGACCATGAACGACCTCGGTGCCAGCAGGTCTCCCGGTTGAAGGCTGATCAGGTCACCAACGACTAAGTCGCGTGCCGAAAGGGTTTGCCAACGATTATCGCGATTGACCGCAACGGTGACGGTGAGGTCATGGGAGAGCTCATGAAGGACGCGGCTCGCACGACCTTCTTGAATGGCACCATTCAGCGCAGCAAAACCTAACATTAGGGCGATAAATCCCGCCTGCAGGTCCTTGCCTAAAACGATTTCGAGGATCAGGGCAGCTTCCAGGATCCAGGCGGACGGTTCCCACAGGCGTTTCATCGTGGCTTTAAAAAAGCTGAATTGCGGTTCTGGCACCTCGTTGGGGCCTGCATCAGCAAGGCGTTTAGCTGCTTCCGTGCTGGTTAATCCGGTCAGCGTGGTCATTGCAATCACCTCTTCAATAGAATTCACTGTCACTTGCTAGGTGACACTATGTAGCCCCGAAGCAAACTGCTACGGGATGTGTTGCGTTAGTCAAACGAAACATCGTCAGGGAAGTGCGCTAATCGCGTGCTGTCTTCGCCCAATTCTTCTTCGATCCGTAACAGTTGGTTGTACTTTTCAACCCGTTCAGACCGGGCAGGGGCACCGGACTTCAGTTGGGCGGCGTTTGTTGCCACCGTGAAGTCAGCAACGAAGGTGTCGCCAGTCTCACCAGAACGGTGTGACATCATGGTTGTGTAGCCGTTTTTGCGGGCTAACCGAATGGCTTCAAGAGTTTCAGTGACGGTTCCAATCTGGTTGAGCTTGATCAGGATCGAGTTGGCCATTCCCTTTGAAATGGCATCACGAATCAATGCAGGATTGGTGCAGACGGGATCGTCAGCAACGATTTGAACCTGCTTGCCGTATTTTTGTGTAAAGGTTGCAAAGTTGTCCCAGTCGTCTTCAGAGTAGGGGTCTTCAATTGAAATAATTTCTGGGAAGGTCTTTAAAAGATTCGCATAGTAGTCGCTTAATTCGGCTGGTGTGTAGGTCTTGTCTTCGAAATCGTAGTTCTTGGTGTTCTTGTTGTAGAAGTAGGATGCGGCGGCATCAAACGCAATGGCGATTTCCTTACCAGGTGTGTAGCCAGCTTGTTCAATGGCTTCGTGCAGCATCTGCAGGGCTTCTTCAGAGGAGTTCAGGTCGGGCGCAAACCCACCTTCGTCCCCAAGACCAGTTTGATAGCCAGCCTTTTCGATAACCTTCTTCAACGTGTGATACGTATTGGCGATTTTTTCAAACCCGTCGCGGAAGCTGGTCCGTTCAACGGGGGTGATCATGAATTCTTGGATATCGATGCCGTTGTCAGTGTGTTCGCCACCGTTGATGACGTTGTGGAACGTTTGCGGCAGTTCCAAGTCGGTCCCGCCAAGGTAGCGGTACAGTGGTTGATGGGTGGCAATGGCTGCTGCCCGTGCCGTCGCCATTGAAACACCGAGGATGGCGTTGGCACCAAGCCGGGCTTTGTTTGGGGTGCCGTCAAGGGCAATCATCAGTTGGTCGATGTGGCCTTGATTGAATGGATCAGCGCCCTTTAATGCGGCGTTGATTTCAGTATTGACGTTGTTAACGGCCTTGCTGACGCCCTTACCCATGAGTCGGGTGCCGCCGTCACGTAATTCAACGGCTTCTTTTTCACCGGTAGACGCACCAGATGGTACCTCGGCACGGCCAAGTGTCCCGTCGGATAAAATGACATCGGCTTCGACTGTGGGGTTCCCTCTGGAATCAAAAATTTCGCGTGCTTTTACTTGTTCAATGACAACTGTCATGATAATTCTCCCTTCAAAATGCATGTCCCTAACAAAAAGATGACGTCTATTACAGAAGTCACCGGGGGCTTCCGTAATAGACGTCATCAAATTAGGTTCAATTATTTACGGCGAACGTTATCGCTTGTTATTATTTTTACAAACACAGCGTACACCATTTTCATTTGAAAAACAATGTAAATGTATGAAAAATCCTGGATGACTTTCATAACCGCTTTCAGCCTGTTAAGATGAAGTATTAGCAACAGCAAGGAGTGGTTATGACGAATAAGAGAGTGCTTTTTGATTTAGATGGGACGATCATCAATTCGGAGCAGGGCATAGTAAACGCAATCAAGTATGCTGTTCATCAACTGAACCGGCCAACCATGGACGACGCAACGCTGCGACGGTTCATTGGGCCGTCGCTCGTGCAGGGCTTCCAAGACATTGCCGGCTACTCGCACGCAGTTGCATTAGAAGCAACAGAGGCCTATCGCGAGTACTACCGCGATGGGCGGGCTCTTTGAAGATGAAGTTTACGCGCACGTTCCTGAGGCCCTCGCCCAGCTGCAACGCGATCACGACCTCTACATTGCAACGGCGAAACCCGAATCATTTGCAGCGCAGATTATTGATCATTTCCACCTAAACAGCTATTTTAAGGGTGTTTATGGCGCCACATTTGACGAAACACGCGTGAAGAAGGCAGCAATTATTGAGTACGCTCTTAATGATATTGGGGCAACAGGACAGCGGCAAGCCATCATGGTGGGTGATCGGGACAGCGACATTCTCGGCGGCCATGCCAATGCACTGACCAGTATTGGGGTCACGTATGGATTTGGCAGTCTGGCTGAGCTCCAAGCTGCACAGGCTGAACAGATCGTTGCCACACCTGAAGCGCTACCGGCTGCGGTGGCGGCATTGGATGCAGACTAGAACGCACAATAACGGGATAAAATGGCTATAAAAAAGTCACGGTCAAACACTGATCGTGACTTTTTGCGTTGTGCTACTTTTGGTGCGCTAAGGCAATTTGCCCGATCGTAAACGGCACGCTGCGTTCAAAAGGCGTTTCAATGAGGTCACCAAAGGCTTCTTGGTATTTGCGCCCATCCAAGATGACGGGCTTTTTTGTGAGATAGTACATCTCTACAATTTCTTTGAGGTCGGCATCAAACAGCCCTAAAAGGCGTAGCACCGGTTTTGTGAGGGTGAACAACGGTTTGTGATCTCCCGAAGCATCACTCGCGAGTTTAATCAGCCGGTCACCAGTGATCTGCTGACCGGGAATGTTCCAAATCCCAGTAAAGTTGGTTTTACTCAATGCCACATTTAAAATCATTTCAGCGGCATCTGGCAGGAAGACGTATTCTCGCGAGACACTGCGGCTGCCAATGTAAAACGTGGGTTTGCAGGCGGCGATGCCCATCATTGTTAACCCGAGATAGCTGCTGGCTTGGGTGCTGGGTCCAAAATAGTCGGGTAGCCGAATTAGGCAGGTGGGCACGCTGTGAAAGGTGTCACTGAAAAGGTATTGGGTGAGTTGTGCTTTGATCTGTCCCTTTTTAGAAATGGGGCGCAACGGGGCCGTTTCCGAGACGGGGTGACCAGTGCTGGCACCATAAGCGTAGATGCCGTCAACGTAAACTACCCGGACACCTAATTGCTTCGCCACTGTCATGACGCTTTCAGCTAAGGGTAACTGGCGCGCCACGGTCTCGTGATAGGGCACGGCGGCACACTGAATAATGAGGTCTGCTTCGGCACCAGCAGTCACGATACTGGCGACATCAAAGACGTCTCCCTGGGCGTACGACACGTGTGACGGGAAGTGGGCGCGTAATTTTGTGAGTGATCGACCGAATACGGTCACAGTTAAATCACGTGCGAGACAGGCATCGACAATTGCAGTCCCAGTGCCGCCCGTCGCACCTAGAACAAGAACGTTTTGGATCATGATGAGGCCCCCTGATCTTGCCAGTCAAGAATGGCAATAGCTTGCGAACAACTGTAATACTTTGATTGGCCAGTGGTTTTAAACTCAATCACGGGTTCGTCACGGTTAAAATGGGGCGCGATGGTTTCATCAAACCAGGCCTGCCAGTCGGTTGTATCGTCATCAGCTTGCCGAGCAGTTAACAGGTCTTCTGGTCGGCCCCAGATAATCAATTTATCAGCGAGATCATGTGCAGTCATGTAGGCTTCAACTGTGGGCAATTGCGCCCGTTCCCGGTTAACCAATGACCGCGACATCATCAAGGTTTGCAGTTCAGCAAGGTCGTCATCAGTCGCATAGCTGCGGATAAATACCCGAGCAGTATTGCGATAGGACATCAGTTTGCGCTGTTCCTTGTGTTTCGCATTGTATTTTTGTTGCGCCTTTTTTTGAGCGGCTGTCTGTGCCATCATCATCGCTCCTTTTTTCGTTTGAGACTATTATAGCACATGTACTAATGGAACGTGCAGCAAGGCGTTTTGAGGGCGGAGTATCTTTCTAGTATTGGGTACAGGCCGTTGCATTCCACAATTTGGCGGGTCGTTGTCGTGCTCGCGATGCCCCTAATTCAACTGAACCAGTGCCATCTAAATGGATGGCCATCGTCTCGCACATCAGTTAGCGACCATAGAACGGTCGCTAACTGATGTCGACACCACGACAACCTCTCAAATTGCTGCATTCCAGTGACGGTGAGCTACCTTTCTACCACCAGTTAAGTATCACAATGGCGTTAATCCATGGTTGAAGAGCAATCCGTCCTTGACAACAGTGCTTCGAAAAATTCTTGGTAGTAAACAAGAGACGTGACACAAAAACGACGTGACCTTCAAATGAAATCGAAATTCGCGTCGTTAGGAAACTGCTATTTTTAGCCCAGTTTCGTTTTTGGTGAGTGGCTAAGTTAATTAGTCAGATTTGGTGAGTTTACCAATGGCGATTGGCAGTGAAACCGGCAACTGAATCCTCAGTTTTCTTCCTGCGTCGCCTGCTTCCGGAAAATAAACACTTTACTAAACAGGTAGTTGACGACAACGATGACCACGTTATCGATCACCTTTGTGAGCAACGGCGAAGCATGCAATACTGAGATGCCCAGCCACATCATGCCCATGTCCATAAACAAAGAGACGATTCGAAAGAAGAAAAACGAGCCAAGTTCGGTGAGAAATGCTTGTGAGGTGGTTGTTTTCGAATCAAAGACCCACAGCTTGTTGGTGATGTAGGCAAAGAGGACGGAAACGAACCAGGCGATGACCGTGGCGACCTGATAGTTCCAGTGGGCGTGGGTGCCGAGGATGTCGAAAACCCCAATGTTAACAAGGGTGGTTAACACGCCGAAAACGAGATAGCTGATGACACTGGCGTATTGGTGCCATAATTGCTTGATTTTAATCATTGAATGACTTCCTTACTGGTCGCGTCTAACGCGCAGCAGCGGTGTAGATAAAACTGCTGTGTGGATAGGCGTGCGTGTTGATTTTGAGCGGATCAGCCGCTAATTTGTAGCGTTGCATTTTGACGAGTGAGACAAGTTGCGCGCGCTGAGTGGTATTTTTAATCTGAATCTGATAGGTGCCCTGTGGCAGTTGCTGCTTCGTAAAGTAGTTGTCGCGGCCGCTAGTCAACCCATATCGGGCATGAGTCTTCTGGTTGACCAACCATGCTTGGGCCTGTGAGCCGGGTATTTTTTGAAGCGTAAAGTCGTTGATTGCCCGGTTCACGGTGACGTTTTGTGTCATCGTAGTTCCCGGCTGCATGGCGGTTGGTTTCGCGTCGAATTGCAGGGATAATTGACTGCGCTGAGCAGCCACGATCACGCGTTTATGCGACGTTAACGGGATGACGGATAATACCAGAATGGTACTTGCCAGAATGACGGACCCCCAAGTCAGTGTTTGCCGACTGTTAGGGCGTTTCATCCATGCCGGATACTGGAGGACTGGGGTTGGCAAGGCCATGATCATGAGTAGCAACGGGAACAGTGCCTGTCCGTACCGGTTCTCCGTTTCCCAGAGGAAGGTGTGGAATGCCAGATAGCCTAAGGCCGTTAAAATGGCGAGATCCATAACGGGAACGGTCAGGGACTGTTTGCGTTTCATCAACGCAATGCACTTCATCAAAATATAGCATTCAAACGTCACGAAATAGACGCGCATGACCACTTCGCTGAGAAAGTGGATCCGACTTTGGTGGTCGAGATACCAGCTTGGTGCCTGGCGAAACCCGCCCATGTAGGACTGTTGGATACCGCCAACGTTCAATAAGATGGCGGCTTTTTGCAACCAGCGTTTGACAACGCCAACGGGTCCCAACGCGCGTAACCGATCGGGCAGAGCCGTTTTAAGAAACTGTTTTCGGGCGGCTTCATTAGGAAGTTTAGCTTCGGTCTGCACGTCGTCAAACATGTATTTACCGGTTCCCTGTGGGTTGTAGCTCATCCAGATCCAGTGGGCGGTCGGCACTTCGTACGTGGGATTATTGGTGAAGTGGGCCGCTTTAAACACGCCAGCCTGCGCGGGAACGGATGCGGCAAACCCAATTAAAACGATTGCCAGCGGGAGGCCGTATTTGACCAGTCGTTTACGATCTCGGATGAACAGGGCCACGATGATCAATACGGTGGCGATGGCTAACACAATGAGGTTGGGTTTGACCAATTGGCCTAAAACGATGGTTAAAAATAATGTTGGGCCAGCTAGCCACTTTTCCCACCGCTGGTACTGCTGCCAGCGGGCAATGATGTTGAAGCTGACGGCGAGGCAGAAAAGAATCGGCAGGTCAGAATACAGGACCTGCAGGTAGTAGGTGTACGCAAATGGGCTGCAGAGAAAGAACAGCAGCATGCCCAGCACAAGGTCGTTTCGCTTACTGAAGCGGTGAATCGTCCGCAGACAGATGGCGATGAAGCCGTCTAAGAACCCAATCGACATGAGGTGGATCGCCGTGTTGGTGGTGAGGTGAAACACGTTGGTGATCTTCAACCATTCGGCCAACATATACGTGATCGGCACGTTATTTGGGAAGCGCCAGAAATAAAGGGTACTGCCCCAATCGTAGTGACCGCGGCTCAAGAGCTCGGCCTGGTAGATGACCCGAAACGGATCATGGTAGACAGTGGCCGGGAAAAAATGCAGTTCCAAAAGTTGCAGTATAAAGATCACAACTAAGCCGATTCCGGTGATCGTTGTGATCTGACGGTAATTGAAGCGGTCCACCAAAACTTTAAAAGGCCGCCAAAAGGCCCAGACCAGTAAACAACCGATCAAAACCAGACAGCTGACCCAGAAATTTTTTGGATAGATAATGTTTGATAGGATGCCAATCAAAACGCCACCGCTTAACAGCAGCGGCAGCACGTTCATCAGTGGTTTGCCTTTAATCATGAGTTGCCCCCAACTATGGTTTCAATTGTGAAACGCGGGCGCTGTTTAACTTCGTTCATGACCTTGCCAACGTATTCGCCGATGATGCCTAGACTGGCCATCTGTAATCCCCCTAAGATCCAGATGGAAATCATCAGCGATGACCAGCCGTGAACGGCGAGGCCAAGGAACTTTGACAGTAACGAATAAACGAGCGCTGCGACACCGAGTAGTACGGTGATTACTCCAAGAACCAATATAGCACGAACGGGGGCTATTGACAGCGATGTAAGCCCTTCCCAGGCAAAAGAAATCATTTTCTTAAGCGGATATTTAGATTTACCGGCTGTTCGCGGTCGGCGCTTGTAATAAACTTTGGTTGACGAGAACCCCAGCATGGGGATCACCCCGCGGATAAACAGGTTACGTTCGGGGTACTGCAACAGTGTTTTGACGGCTCGTTTTGACATCAAGCGAAAGTCGGCGTGATTTTGGACCATGCGCACGCCTAAAAACGCTAGGGTCCGATAGAACAGCAGGGCGGAATTGCGTTTGAACCAAGTGTCCGTTTCACGGTTGTTTCGCACCCCGTAAACGATGTCCTTGCCGGCAACAAACTGGTCAACCATTTCGGGAATCACAGCCGGATCATCCTGCAGGTCAGCGTCGATGGGCACCACGGCTGCCGCGGTTTTAACAGCCTCCTGCATCCCTGTCATCAACGCGTTTGATGGCCAAAATTGCGACTGAACTTTATCCCAGTAATCCGTGAATTAACCCGATTTTCTTCGGTAATGATGTCCCAAGTGAGGTCGGTGGACCCATCGTCAACGACAACAATGTTGGATTTGAAATCAAATAAC
Organism: Secundilactobacillus paracollinoides DSM 15502 = JCM 11969; assembly: GCF_001311135.1. GTDB lineage: Bacteria > Bacillota > Bacilli > Lactobacillales > Lactobacillaceae > Secundilactobacillus > Secundilactobacillus paracollinoides. The sequence goes on along the minus strand of NZ_BBAG01000002.1, from coordinate 119,439 downwards.
TGGTTTTGAATCAACTGATCCTCAATCTTTAACAGCGTCTGCAGGCTTTCGTGGAGGAGCTCCTCCTCATTGTAAGCCGGGACGACGATGGTTAGTTTTTCCATCTAATTCACTTCTTTCTCTCCTTGGGCGTGACGCGCCAGTCGCGGGGCGATCAGCTTAAGATAGGTGACACGCATGGCGGACCACCAAACAAGTGCCAGCAATAGCGCACCCAGGACGTCACTTGGATAATGGTCACGCAGATAGACCCGCGCAAACACGATGACCGCTAGCCAAATGACGGCTAGTAGGGAGATTGCGAGTTGCGCTTCCTGGTCTTTGAAGTAGGGCACTAAAACAAAAATGACGATGAGGACAAGCGTGGCAGTGCTAATGGTGTGACCACTTGGGAAACTAAAGCCAGTGTCGGGCACCAACTGGGCACTTGGCCGCGGCCGGCGAACGAGTTCCTTAGTGACAAACGCCACGCCGTCAGCGCCAAGTTCCGCGCACATGATCCAGATAGCGTTGAATCGGTCGTGAATGAACCAGCAACAGCCGGCCAGCGTTGTCGCAATGGCCAGATTTACCGCAGGACTGCCCAAGAGAGAGACTTCTTTGAGGGTGAACGTGCGATTCGGATTATCAAAGTGAGATAACAGTATCTGAAAATGGTGATCAAATAAGTGCAGCCAGGCCGCGTGTGTCACCACGCCTGACGTGAGAATCAAAAAGAGGACTAGGGCAGTTCCGCCGACCACTAGCCACAGCGGTTGTTTACGCATTGAGATTAGGTCCTTTACGATTTTTGACGAGGGTAGCAATGGCAGCTGGTAAGATCGAAACCACCACAATGGCAATCATGATCAGTTCAAAGTGAGCTTGCACGACCGGGATATTGCCAAAGAAGTAGCCGGGAAGAATGGCAATGGCAACCCAAGCAACGCCACCCAGGATGTTATACAAAATAAATTTGCGGTACGGCATTTTGCTAACGCCGGCAGTGAATGGAATCAACGTCCGGATGATCGGCATAAAGCGTCCAAGGAAGATGGCACTGTTGCCGTGTTTTTTAAAGAACCGTTGCGCCGATGCAAGGTGCTGCGGTTTGATCACGCGTTGCCACCTTGGTGAGGTTAGCCGGTGACCGAAACGGTGGCCAATTTCAAAGTTGACACTATCACCCGCGATGGCCGCGAGGGAAAGCAGCCCAATGAGCACGAGATGGTTTAACGGATGCGAAGCCATGGCGGCCAGCGACCCGCTTAAAAATAGGAGCGAGTCGCCCGGCAAGAAAGGGAAAACAACCAGACCAGTTTCGATAAAAATAACGGCAAATAACCCAACGTAAACCCAGGCACCGTACTGACTGATCAGAATCGGCAACAGATGGTGAATGTTGAAAATTGATGCAAGTAATGCAGTGATCATGGAAAGACCCCTTTTCGGTGTATTTCGGTTAAGTGTTTTTAGTAGTATTGATAACACCGTCTATCATAGCGGGAAGGGGGTGGTTGAAAAAGAGGGGGAAAATAAATTGAAAATGAGAAAATTTCAGAGAGCGCGGAACAAACCGTTTAAAGACTGGAGTAGAGGGGGACTATTTTATAAAATCCCGGGCTTGGATTTTGTAAAATAGTCCCCCTCTGTGCAAGTCTTTGGTTTGTGGAGCGCGCTTCGGCTATGTCGCCAAGAAAGACCACCCCTACAGTTTATAAAAAATGCAGCAAACACAAAAAAGAACCTCACTGAAATCCAGTAAAGGATCTAGCAAGGTTCCATTTAGATGAACAAGATAGTTCATTCTCGGTATTTCCTAAAGGATCGCTTAACGCCATAACAAGGCAGGTTACCCTAATCAATCTGCTTAGCAGTCGTCTCCGGTCCCCAAACAAACGTGATAATTGCAGCAACAATAGCCAAACCGGCAATGAAATAGAGTACCATGCTGACGGAGGAGACACTCAGGAAGAAGACGACCAGGTATGGCATCCCAAAGTTAGCGAGTTTTGCCAACCCATTTGCGACGCCTGATCCGCGGAACCGGTACTTGGTTGAGAAGAGTTCAGTGACGTAAACACCAATGATCGTGGCGTTGAGAATGTAGAAGCAGCAGGTGAGCAGGAAGCCAACGATGACGATGCCGACGGGTGAATTTAGGTGGGCATACGTGATACCGAAGACGGCCACCAGCGCAAAGGCAATAATGATGTTGAGTTTCCGGCCGATTCTTTCAACCAGTCGTGAACCGATGAAGGCACCAACTGGCGCACCGATCATCATTAGGGTTGAATAAACCAGCGAATTAGCAATGTTCACACCCTGTTTGACCAAAAGGGTGGGTGCCCATGAGGTAAACGTATATTGACACACCATGGCGGCAATGGCGAGGGCAATCGCAACGAATGTATTGCGGCCCAGGTGTTTATCGACATCGGATTTTTCCGTGGTGCTCGTTTTTTCAACCACTTCAGCAGGTGCCTTATGCTCAGCATCCATTTCGGCATTCAGTATGTCCAACGTTTCTGCCGCAGCGTCGTAGTGTTGGTGTTCAATGTTCCAACGGGGCGATTCTGGCAAGTTGTGACGGAAGTAACTGAAAATGATGGCAGCAATGCCGCTGATGAAGAACATGCCACGCCAAGTAAAGCGGGGGATAACGATCAAACAGAGTACCATTGCGATAGGCGCGCCGATGTTGGCGATAAACGAGGCCGTGGTGCACCATTTACCACGCGTTTTGACTGGTGCGAATTCGTTGATGATGGAAAAACTGGTGACCAGTTCAGCGCCCAGCCCAATTTCACTGATAAACCGGCTGATAATTAAAATAGTCATGTTGGGCGCGAAGGCACCGATGAAGGTAAAGACACCAAACAGCAACAGGTTCCACTGGAAGGCCTTCATCCGGCCTTTGGTATCACCAATGACACCTGCGGCCACTGACCCGATAAATAGGCCTAAAAAGCCCAGTGATAGGAAGACGGAGTTTTGCGCTGTGGTGGAAAAATGAGTTGCCGTAAAGGAGCTCATTGTCCCACTGGCGAGGTAAATATCCATAGCGTCTAAGAACAGACCAGCTGCCGTCAGGAAAAAGATGCGGCGAAACGTCTTTGTCGTTTGAATGGCGTTCATTCTATGTAATAATGCGTCGGCCACCTTTGGCTGGTAAGCGTCGGTGGTGCTTGGTGCTGACATTGCGCGATCTGACATATGTGTATCCTCCTTAGTAAATGTTGTGATGAAAAATAAAAACGCCCTCAAACGAGTTAATCGTTCAAGGACGCTTCCGCGTGGTAACCACCTGTATTCGCAACCCGTTCACACGAGCTGCCTCAACGAGTACGTATTCATACTCTGACCTGATAGTGGCGGTCCAACCACTAGCTCTCGAAAAAGCTAACTGGGTCATTCATCTTTTAAGATAAGGTCGTGACGCCTTTCCACCACTGGCGCTCGCTTGACATGACGCTTATCTCGACTCCATGAATCCTCTTCATCACGTTGTATTAACTTAACAGAAGCTATTTTACTAGTTTATAATTAGAAATGTCAACGGTTTTCTAATTTTATTCTCATTTTATATAAAGCCTGAGTCGTCAGATGATTCATAATCGCGTGATTGATTGGGGCTTCCATTGCTAGGTGATAGTCCGTTGCATTCCACGATTTGGCACTCCGCTGTGGTGGCTCGCGATGAAGCTAACTCGATTTCCGCTGCGCGGCTCTCGAGTGGATCTTCATCGTCTCGCATGTCACTAAATGGCCAGTTCGACTGTTACATTGTGGAAACGTGTTCCGCAAGCCAGAACGCTACTGTGTAAGGACCTATTGACTCAAATCCAAGCCCGGGATTTCAGCCAATAGGCCCTTACACTCCGCATTCTAACCGGCTTGCTACACACTCTGGCATCTTCGACACCACTGCTCCGTGCCAAATCGTTCCATTCCACTGACGTTGAGATTACTTTGTACAACTAGTTAAGCATCGCAATTTCATTAAAAATAGTTTGCGGAGAATCCGCCCTCGACTGCTAGTAAGATCATTGACAACAATGCTTCTCACAATCTGCTAGTCACTGATAACAATTGATTGATAGAATTCGTAACACGACTAGAAAGATCCGATTGATTTAAGTGGTTTGACGACTATAACCACCGGTAGGCATCAAGTATAATAAGACCAGTTGGGAGTTATCACAGAAAGGAAGTGCCACCATGCAGCCATTTATGAGTCGCGATACGATTAATGTTAAGTTGATTCGGTATCTGGACGACCAACTTGAAACGGTTCAAATTGGCCAGGTTGCCCGGGCGTTAAACGTGGATCGCAACACGGTTAAAACACATCTTGCAGCACTGCAATCCTTGATTCAACAGCATTTTTCAGCGGCTGACATGGCACTAACAGTGTCGCCTAAAACTGGCGTGCAGTTTCATCGGCGTGCGACCGTGAATTTGAATCAGATCATGTTGTTGCTGACGGATGAATCGCTGCTGACGATACTGTTAAAAGCGACGTTTGATGGGAAGGTTCACAGTTTAGGCCAATTTAATGACCTGAACTTTGTCAGTGATTCGACTGCCAAACGGCACGTAAAGGCGTTACAAACCCACTTGGCGCTGTTCGGACTGCGGTATTCACCCGCCAGTAATGAACTGGTTGGCAATGAAGCGTTGATTCGGTTGTGCTACTACCGAGTGTACTGGGAGACTTATTCACACTTTGAGTGGCCTTTTCCACAGTATTCACAGGTGGCCATTATTGATAAGATTCAAAGTTGGCTAAGCGACCGGCAAATTCATTTAGGAGAAGCGGCGCAGTTGCAGCTTGCCTATTGGTGGGTCATTTCAACGCAACGACAACGTCTGGGACATCTGATTGAATTGCCGCAAGCCGTTTTGGAAGCACAGATTCACACACGGCCGGTTGCTCAGTGGATGACGCCACTCATGCCAGCAGGGCAGGAAGCGGTCTTTTTGAGTTACTGCTGAGCGTTTTTCTGTATCCGGCAACAGCCCGTTCAACTCAGTGTCGGCCACTTGGTTGGTCAGGCCACTCATCAACTACTGACAGCGTTGGAAGCGCGATTTGATCAGCAACTGACTGAACAGGATACGCAGGAAATTTGTTATCAGCTGGATCTGATGCACAGTTATACGCTGATTTTTCCAAAGGGTGGGCTGATATTAGAACGTGATAGTTTACAACAAACACTGACGCAACAACGCCCCTGGGTGGTCGCAACTCTAGCTGACCTGTTAAAAAAGTGTGCCGAGACGGATAACGACGCCTTTCAAAATCAGTCTTATTTGTTAGCAAATTTGATTCCATTAGTGCTGCGCTATTTTGATACGAGCGTGTTGAATCCGCCGCTACGGGTCTTTTTAGCACTTGATGCGGCGCCCGCTTATCGGTCATGGCTTCAGGCACAACTTGTTGCGCATCTTTCGGATCAATATCGCGTTCAGTTTGTCCCGAAGCGGTCAGAATGTGATCTTGTCGTCACAAATATGGATATCGCGGTATCGCAACCGCTCATTTCAATCAACACGCCGCCGAACCATCGTGATTGGGCAACATTACAGGAATTTCGGATATAAAAGGTCATTTTTTCATTACTTGATGATGAAAGAGTGACCTTTTTTAGATACCAAACGGGCGCTAGAATGACAGTCAGTTGCTAATCAAATTTTAATAAACGGAGGCATACATATGACAATCACAGCAGCAACATTTACCAGTGACGACCAGACGATTATTCCTGGCGTTGCGGATGCACAGTCAGCACAAACGGTACAAGAGGCGGGGTTATCAGCCGCCTATCTTAACGGCTACGATGTTGTCCGGACACAGTTAGGGCAAACAAACGAGGGTCTGACATCACCGTCTGAAATGGGCGATGTCCTGCGTCACGTGAAGGAAAACGTAACCGGGCCAGTCATTGTGGACGCCGAATCGGGGTTTGGTAATCAACTGACCACTTACTTTGTCGCTCAGAATCTAGAACGCTCGGGTGCTGCCGGTCTGGTGATCAACGACCAGATTTTCCCGGCCCACACCAATGACGCAGAAGTTGCCATCATTGCCTTTAGCGATTTTGTGGCGAAACTGAAGGCGGCCAAGGATGCGTTTGACGATGCGCAGACGCTGTTGTTTGCAGAATTAGATGGTGTGCAAGCCTACGGTGCGGATGGTTTAGCAAAGCGGGTAGCTTATTTGAAACAACATAACCTCGCCGATGTCATTTTGGTGGGCCATGTCAGTGAGGACACCTTTGCGGCTGTTGACGCTTGGCAGAAACGCAGGCGATCGGCGCGGTGATAAACGATGTCCGGGACGGCTATTTTAGTGGCGAACCGGCAAGTCATTTTACAGCGGTCTTTCACACAGGAGCGATTTCAGCAGCCCGCAAACAGGCCGAACAACTGGCAATTCAAGCATTCAACGCAGAAGTGGAGGCAAGATAAATGACAAAAGCAGATCGGATGAGAGCAGCGTTTAAAGAAATGTGTTTCAGCGGTGACCTGGTCAATTTGGTTGTGGCTCCGGATGCCTTAAGTGCCAAAATTGCGGAACGGTCAAGATTCAAAGCCATTTTCCAAGCAGGGTATGCCACCTCAGCTAACAAACTCGCCCAACCAGATCGCGGGATCGCCGACTTCGGCCTCATGAGCAACAGCGCCCGCGAGATCATCAACGCCGTCGACATTCCCGTGTTTATTGATGCCGACACCGGTTACGGCGATGAGCAAAACATTGCCCGGTTGGTGCGCGTGTACGAAAACATGGGTGCAGCTGGTCTTTTCATTGAAGACCAAACCTGGCCAAAACGATGCGGGCACATGGATGGCAAGACAATTGTGCCCGAAGACGTGATGATCAGTAAACTCAAAGCGGCTGTCAATGCGCGACAGCATGATGATTTCTTGATTATGTCCCGGACGGATGCATACGCCGTGACAGGGCTGCAAAGCGCCATTGACCGGTCTCGCCACTACCATGAAGCCGGAGCAGATCTGGTATTTGTTGATGCACCGAAGACCAAGGCTGATATGCAAAAAGTGGCTGACAGCTTCCCGGATGTGCCAGTAATGGCTAACATGATTGAAAATGGCAAAACGCCGCTGATGACCAACGACGAGATTCACGACATGGGCTTTTCAATCGCCGTTCACCCGAACGTGCTCGTGTACACCGAAACCTTTGCAACGGAGCGGTTGCTTAAGGACATGGTGACGCTTGGCACAACCAAGAATCAAATGGATCAAATGGTGACCTTCCCACAATTCAACAAGTTCATTGGGCTAGACGACATTAATGCTTTGGAACAGAAGTACGCTACTGCACCGATTCAGCTTTAAGCCGTTGTTGATCGCACAAAAAGGAACCCATTTCGGTTCCCTTTTTTTGTGAATTTTTTTAATGCTCATCTTTCGTAAACGTCAGCGAAAAAATCGTCCCATGCGGTTCGTTATCCGCAACAGTTAAGGTCGCGTGGTTCAGTTCTGCTAACTGACTGGCAATGGCAAGCCCCAATCCAGTTCCAGCAATCGTGCCGCGGATATCACTGCTGCGGTAAAAGCGTTCAAAAATGTGCGCTTTATCCGCATCGGTGATGCCGGCACCCTGATCGATCACCTGAATGCGTACGTGATTGGTCGTTGTCGACAGGACCAGTTGAATCGGTTCGCTGACCGGTGTGTACTTTCCGGCGTTGTTGAGCAGGTTAATGATGATCTGCTCGATACTATCTGCGTGCGCGGTAATGTGAATGTTTTCAGGGATGACAGTCGTCAGTTGCTGCTGCAATTCAGGCCGCATTTTATCAGCAATCTCAGTCAATGAGGCACTAAGATCATACGGGGCGAGTGGTAAGACTGCCCGATCGGCGCGCGAAAGGCTCAATAGTTCTTCCACCAGCGATTGCATTTGGTGGGATTCATCGTTGATGTAGTTGACCGATTTAGCGATAACTTCTGGATGTTCTTTACCGCGCCGCTGAATGAGTTGGGCGTGGCTGCGGATGGTTGCAATCGGCGTCCGCAGTTCGTGCGCCGCGTTTGAAATAAAGAGTTTTTCCTGTTCTGACTGCTTGTACAGCTGACTTAACAGGCGGTTAAAACTGTTGGCGAGGTCGGTGACTTCCGTTGGCCGTTTAGGGACGGGCAGCATAAACGATTTTTGCTGATTTCCGGTCGATGCAGTTCCGGCACTATCTGTCAGGGCACTGAGCGGTTTCGTGATGCGCTGAGAGATCACTTTGATGTAAAAGGGTGTAATGAACAGGGTCAAAATAAGGATGAAAATGGCCACGATCACCACCCGCAATAGGAGGGCGACCTGATCATTCAGGCTCATCCAAAGTTGATAGTTGATGCCCTTCGCATGGCCCGTGTTGTAGTATTCAAAGCCAGTGTCATCAACGTAGTACAAGTTTTCAATAAACGGAATTTTGGTTTGTCTGTGTTTGAGCAGCCGCTTTGTCCCAGGCGAATAGTAGTACTTGGCATCCGCATCTTTGCGCATATTATGGACCAGTACCTGACTGGTACTGGTATCAAGCGTGCTGTTCAACCGCCAATTTTTCCAGTCGTCGTTGCCGTCGATAACGGTGTTTTCAAGACTATTGATCACGTGCTGTGAATCAACCGCGCTCGTTTCCAGCAATTCGTGACCCACCGCAACCACTGTGGTGAGACTGGACAGCAGGATGATCAATGTGACTAAGAATAGGAAACTGCGCAGCATAATTGCGGAGCTGTTTTGCCTTAATTTTGCCATAGCGGTGCCTCACTTAGTCGTTGACGGACAAGACATACCCCACACCGCGGACCGTGTGGATCAGCTTGGTCTTGTCGGGGAAACGGTCGATCTTATTGCGCAGGTAACGGATGTAGACGTCGACAATGTTGGGCTGGCCGTCGAAATTAACGCCCCAAATCGCATCTACAATTCGTCACGCGTAAACGTCTTGCCCACATTTTTCATCAATTCCAACAGCAGGTTGAATTCACGCTGGGTCAGCTGAATGTTGTGGTCACCGCGCATGACCTGTAGTTTGGTGGTGTCCACTACGAGGTCATCTAATTGGTAAACGTCATCGGTCTGGCTGCCGGAAATTTGGCGGGGACGGCGTAAAACAACTTGCATTCGAGCCAGCAGTTCCTCAATGTCAAACGGCTTGGTGACGTAATCATCAGCGCCGGAAGTTAGCCCAGCAACCTTATCCCCGGTATAATCCCGCGCGGTCAGCATGATGATCGGCACGTCACTTTCTCGCCGGATCCGCCGCAACACACCAAGACCATCAAGCTTTGGCAGCATCCAGTCTAAAATCACAAGGTCGATTTTGTTTAGGTTGTCGTGAAACGTGTCAACGGCTTCTTGGCCGTCGTAAGCTGTAATGACCTGATAGTCTCAAATTGAAATTCTTCGGTGAGCGAGGCAACAAGCCCCCGCTCATCTTCAACCAGCAACACAGTTTTTTCCATGGTGTTCTCCCCTCAGGATGATGACTTATACCCCTAGTGTACGTTATATTTTGGGGGAATGGGTTAAAAAATGTTTAAGAGCGTGAAAGAGCGTGGAGGAAAACGGTAGGAAGCGGAGTGTAAGCCAACTCTGGCGGAAAAGCCCGCACTTGGCTTTTTCGCCAGAGTTGGCTTACATGCAGCTTTCTGTTTTCCGAAACGCGTTTCGGCTTGAGGACAGAGAACCACAAGAAAAGCCCGCACTTGGCTTTTCCGCCAGAGTTGGCTTACATGCAGCTTTCTGTTTTCCGAAACGCGTTTCGGCACGGTGGCCTAGAAAGAGGCGACAAAAGCAGTCTATTAGGTCAATCTGTCAAAAAAGAAACGCCTACGACTCGTTTTCCTCCACTCTCTACTCCAGTTCACGAGGCATCAACAACTGATACAGCCGCCGTGTCTGATCAAAAGACAACGCGTAGGCGCCTCGGTAACCTGCAAGCTAAAGTTGAGGATCTCGCGTCCCAAAAACGTACTAATGAACGTTCTGGTCGTTTCCGTAAAGTCGCGGGCCATCAATACCTGCAGAGCCGTGCCTGAGAGTATATCCTGGACGCGGTCAGCAGTATTGCTCCAGATGACGAGTTGAAAAAGTGCCCGATTGTCGAGTATCAAGCGCACCACAACGTTGCTGGCACTTTCAAAACTCAGCACCGATAGTGCGTCGATCTGCTGGTCAAAGGTGCGCATAACGATCAGAAATTGAATGGCAATGATGTCACCAATGTCTTGATGGTGGCGATAAAACGTTGCCCGAGATACGTTTGACTGGGTGCAAAGTGCGCTGACGGTTAACTGTTCAAACGGCGTACCCCGGTCATAAGCAGCTTGCAAGCCTGTTAATAATTTCTTCTGTGTCACGTGTTGCCGATTATCGATTTTAAGTTGTCGATCCAGTAAATTTCTTGCCATTTAAGTGTTGAGACAATTGCCCCTTGATTGTCTCACATTCTCCTTCCATATTTTTTGAGAAGGCCATATAATTATCGTCATTATAGCGGTTGGCCAACCGATTTAAAAGGAGCGATTATAATGAAAATTATTACTGTTGAAGAACATTTCGAATCCGCAAAAGTGACAGCTGGTATCAACAAAGCAACGGGGAAGTCAGCAGTGCCGCAATTAAGCGCTGAAATGACAAATTACATGCAAACGAAGCTGCCATCACCAGAAATCATGCAGGACTACACCAAGGACCGCGTTGCGTTTATGGATAAGTACGACATTGACATGCAGATCATGTCCTACGGTAACTCGCAGGCTCAAAACTTGGATTCTAAGGACGCTATTCCGTTGAGTCGTCTCGCAAACGATGAGTTGGCCAAGGCTGTGGCTTCTAACCCAACGCGGTTTGCTGCCATGGCAACCTTACCCGTTGGCGACCCAGAAGCGGCTGCAGCCGAGCTGAAGCGGGCCGTGATGGAGTTAGGTTTTAAGGGTTTAATGCTGAAGGGGAACTACCAGGGGAAATTTTTCGATAATCCCTATTTCTTCCCAATTTTTCAAATGGCGAGTGACCTTGACGTTCCCGTTTACTTTCATCCATCATTTGTGCCGCCAGTCATTACGGACCACTACTACGCAAGTGATAACTGGTCAGATCTCGTGACTGGCATCCTCGGTACCGCTGGCTTTGGATGGCATTTGGACGTCGGTGTTCAGGTGATGCGGATGATTATTTCTGGTATCTTTGATAAGTTACCGAACTTAAAAATCGTTTCTGGTCACTGGGGTGAATTGATCCCAATGTTCTTGGAACGGTTGGACCAGGAACTGATTCCGTACACCAATCTGAAACGGTCGTTCTCAGATTACTACCGCAGCAATGTCTACGTGACGCCTAGTGGTATTTTGACTGAACCACAGTTGAAGTTCTTGCTGGATGAGGTTGGTGAGGAACATTTGATCTACTCGATCGATTACCCGTACGAAACGCCGGAAACATCACGTAGTTTTTTGGATACAACAGTATTGACGCAAGCCCAGCGTGAGTTGTTTGCACATGGGAATGCGGAGAGAATTTACAAGGTCTAGAGTGTGGAGCAAGGCGGGTTAGGGGCGGTGTGTAACGGACTGTGACCGAAAAGTCCGGGCCTGACTTTTTGGTCACAGTCCGTTACACGTTAGCCCCGTGCCTTGCGAAACACGTTTCCACCATATAAACGATCCTCACGTTGCCAGGACTGCACGAGAATCAAAAAGCGCTATCTGAAACCTGATAAGTTTCTCGGACAACCCCAAACGGGCACACTTCAATCACAATACTCAGAAAACCAGCACAACCTAATTCAACACGTAATTTCAAAAACGACCATGCCCGGTAACCTCACCGCCATGGTCGTTTTAAATAACCAACATATTCAATAATCCGTTGGTTATCGCTATCAAAAGAGGAGCATGTTTGTCTACATTGACCGCTAATCATGTTATGGTTGACCTATGAAAGCGAATACATCAAAGGCAATTAGGAGGTCAACTATGGGAAAATTACAGGATAAAGTTGCAATCGTTACGGGTGCGGGTTCTGGAATGGGTCTGGCCATTGCAACGGCCTATGCGCATGAAGGTGCGAAGGTCGTGCTTGCAGATATTAACGCTGAAACGCTAAAACAGGTCGAAACGGCCATTACCGATGCTGGTGACGTTGCCATTAGCGTTGTCGCAGATATGTCTAAGGAAGATGATATTAAGAATCTAGTTAAGGAAGCTGTTGAAACCTATGGGCAGCTTGATATTCTCGTGAACAATGCTGGTATCATGGATAACTTCAAGACTGTTGGTAACGTCACAGATGATCTCTGGAACAAGGTCATTGCCATCAACCTGACCGGGCCATTCTTAGCAAGTCGTGAAGCCATCAACGTGATGAAGGATCAGGAACACGGTGGGGTCATTATCAATAATGCCTCAGTCGGCGGTCTGTACGGTGCACGTGGTGGGGCGGCATACGCTGCTTCAAAGCACGGTCTATTAGGGTTGACGAAGAACATTGCCGCCACCTATGGCACGTTTGGAAACATCCGCGCCAATGCAATCGCTCCCGGGAGTGTTGCCACAAACATCGGTAACAGTATCACGGATCCGGATCCCCTTGGTGGCCAAGCAATTGCGGCCACAGGTGCGAATGACTCACCGATGGGACAACCGGAACAGATTGCCGCAGTGGCAGTTTTCTTGGGGTCAGAAGATTCCAGCTTTGTGAATGGTGACGTAATCAAAGCGGATGGCGGTTGGACAGCAAGATAGCATTTAAAATCATAACTTAAACATAAAACGAGACTGAGAAATTACCCATTTCCCAGTCTCGTTTTATGTTTAAATACAAAGGCCTTATTTTTGGTACGCAGCAACTAATCCAGGCAAAATGTCTGTCAGTTTAACGGTCCCTAAGACGGGTGCGGCCTTGCGGAGATCTGCGTAAAAAGCCTCATTGCGTTGCGCAGCGCCCATCAATGTAAAGCCTTGAGCGGCGTCTTCAGAGGCCCCTGACTGCAGCATCCCAGCCCTTAACTGGTCATCTGAAATCTGAACCCAGTGGAGATCAGGAATGTTTAAGGCATCCGCAAACGCCGCAACGATTTCTTGACCGGTCAGCCACTGACTAATAACGTAGTGGACACCGTTAGTGGGTTGCGGGTCATTCAGGGCAGTCACAATGGCAGCAGAAATGTCCTTAGGGTCTGTCCAACCAGTTTCAACGGTGTCGGCATAGTTGTGCACGATGGCGTGTTGCGCCTTGATCGTCGCCAAATTGCCGTACATGTTTGAAAAGAAGCCAACTGCGCGCACGTTAGTAATGGTGACGTCAGGCAGCGTTGCCAAGATTCCTTCAATGATGTTGTAGATGTGAAGAACGCCAACTTCATCTCCCTGATCAGCACCAATGCTGGTGAGATTGACGATGCGTTTGACCTGCGCATTTGCCAAAGCTTGTTTGTAGATCGTTGCCAGTTTTGTCGCTGCATCATAGGCGGTTTCCTCACCGAGAAATGCGGTGACCATCAAGTACACGGCATCGGCACTCGTAAACGCTTTGGTGAGAAAGGCGACATCGAAGATAGAACCAACGGCGGCCTGGGCACCGAGTGCTTCAATTTCAGCAACACGGTCCTGAGAGCTAGTAATCACAGTGACATCGTGTCCCTGAGCAACCAGTGCAGGGATGGTGTAGCGGTTGATATGACCGAGTGACCCAATTAATGTAATTTTCATCATTTTTGCCTTCTTTTATTAAGGATAGCTGTATCTTTTATGCTGGCAATTATAAAAGATACAGTTATCCTTTGTCAACCTTGAATTATTAAAAAAACTCGGTATGATTAATAACATGAAGAAAAAAGACACGCATAAAACTGAACAGCTGTTGCAGGCAGCCCGAGATATTATCATTTCCGATGGCGTCGCGGCAGTCCCGACGACCAAGGTGGCAAAAATGGTGGGCATCGCCCAGTCCAATGTTTACATCTATTTTAAAAATAAGGACGAGCTCCTACTCAGCGTTTTTCATCATGAACAGGCCCGCGTTAAGGCGTTTTTTGATGCCCGGATTGATCAAACGGCTGATCTCACAACACGCTTGAAAGCCTACATTGACGCCATGGGCGAGCTTGCGATGACGGAGTGGGATACGATGACGATTCTAGAACAGATCAAGGCGATGCCGCATACCCCAGTGGCAGCTGAAGACGCGTTGCCAAGCGATGACCAGACTGTGCAAGCGCTCATGCAGGACGGGATTGACGCCGGTATTTTAAAACCAGTTGATCCGCGATTTCACATGACCGTAGTGTTTGGCTTGGTTCGCCGGTATAGTGACCTCGTGCGAAATCACGCTATTCAGCTGAATTTGCGCCGATTCGGGCGATGATTTGGGATGCTGTTGCAGTTTAGCGATAGATTTGTGGTGTATGTACTATAGTGCTGAGTACCTGATTGATTGGTACTCGGCTTTTTTTGTTTGATTTGTTTTACGAAACCCCTTTTTAAAAGGTATTCTAGGCCACATAGCTGAAACGCGTTCCAGAAAACTGAGGGCTACTGCCTAAGCAACTTCGGGCGCAAATGCCAAGTTCGGGCATTTCCGCCCAAAGTTGCTTAGGTTCCGCCCTCAACCCGTTTTCTTCCACGCTCTTACCAAACCCTCATGAGAAATACCCTCAAATCCGATAGAATGAACAATGAGATTTTAGAAAGCAGGGAATTTTTTTGCAGAATAACGACCATCCAAAGGGGAACTTTATCGGTCTCATTCCGTTAATTTTCTTTTTGATTTTATATATTAGTTCCGGCATCATTACCAGGAATTTCGACAATATGCCATTGCTCATTGCCATGATTTTGGCCAGTATCGTGGCCTTAGCGCTCAAGGGTGACAATAAAAACGATACGTTTGAAGATAAGCTGACCGTCTTTTTCAAAGGTGCAGGACAGGAGACCATGATCTTGATGATCGTTATCTTCATGCTGGCCGGTGGGTTTTATTACGTGACCAAGTCCATGCATGCTGTTGAAACAGTCACCAACATTGGGCTGACCTATCTGCCGCGACCATTCTTGGTTCCTGGTGTGTTCATTCTGGGCTGCATCATTAGTTTTGCGATGGGCACTTCAATGGCACTGTTGCGGCGCTGATGCCAATCGCTGCCAGTATCGCCACCATCGGGCATATTAGTATGCCGCTGATGGCTGGTGTCGTGGTTAGCGGCGCCATGTTTGGCGATGATTTGTCGTTGATCTCGGCCTCCGCAATTGTTTCGGCGAAAACGCAGGGCGTGACCATTTTTGATAAGTTTAAAACAAACACGATCATGGTCGTGCCAGCGGTGCTGATCACGATCGTCTTGCTGGCGACTGTTACGGTTGGAAGCGGTGACGTTGGCAATCTTGGCACGATCAACTGGGTTAAAATTTTACCGTATATCATTGTCATTGGGCTGTCGTTTATGAATATCAACGTCATGATCGTCCTCACGCTGGGCATTGTTTCTGCGGTGGTGATCGGAATGATCTACGGTGATTTCGGGTTCGTTGCGGCCCTGGATGCCATCCACAAGGGCATGTTATCTATGGGTGACATCGCGTTTATTTCGCTGATTGTTGGTGGCTTGGCCGCACTCATGACACACATGGGCGGGATTCAATGGCTACTGGATAAAATTACGAAACACGCGAACGGACAGCTCGGTGGGAAGTTCGCGATTGCGTTTCTGATTTTGCTACTAGATGTGATCACAACGAATAATACGGTCTCCATCATGATTGCGGGGCCTATTGCAAACGACTTGGCGGATACCTACCATATCTCAAAATCGTATACTGCTAGCATTCTTGACGTCTTTTCCTGCGTTGGTCAGGGGTTGATTCCCTATGGTGGTCAACTCTTGATGGCGGCGGGAATTGCGCAGATCTCTGCGGTGTCAATTGTGCCTTACAGTTGGTACTGCATCGTGCTCGGCATCGTGTCGGTGATTTTCTTGTTGACGCGATTTTCACCTCGAGATGGACGGAAGCAGTTTTCGGCTTCGGCGGAATAGGACGCTGTTTTAAATGAATATGATAGTTGTACACAAAACAGGCGCCTTTCAAATGTGAAGGGCGCCTGTTTTGTGTTTATTGTTTTGTTGGCGACGTGGTTTTATGGTTACGTTGCCGAAACGTGTTCCAGGAGGCAAGGAGTTGCACCTAGTGGACTTCGCCCGCGAAAGCCAAACCCGGGCTTTCACGGACAAAGCCCACTAGGCTCCACTCCTTAACCGCCTCCTTCCACACTCTTGCTTTTAATCGTTCAAAGTAAACTGCAACTTCATCTGAGGTTCACCCAACGCCAAAATTTGGCCTAACAGCGTGTTCGCATACTTCTTCGCAACATCGGCCATCTTTGCGTTCACTTCAGTCAGGTAGCTGCGGTATCGCTCTGGTTAGCGACTTCCTTATCCGCCTTGATCTGGATGTTGCGGCAATCGGCCACCGTGTTTTCTTCAAACAGGTTCTCCTGGTCTTCGTACAACGCAAAGTTGCTGTCGCCCAAGAGTGCCAAGATGTTGCTCAACCAATACATGTTAGCTGGATCACAGTCACCGGTGGTGTTCTTGTAGGCTTCTGGTGTGTCGTTAATGTTGGCATAGAACGGAATAACGGCGTTAA
Source organism: Secundilactobacillus paracollinoides DSM 15502 = JCM 11969 (assembly GCF_001311135.1). Lineage (GTDB taxonomy): Bacteria > Bacillota > Bacilli > Lactobacillales > Lactobacillaceae > Secundilactobacillus > Secundilactobacillus paracollinoides. Next base: position 102,783 of record NZ_BBAG01000002.1, on the reverse strand, counting down.
ACGTGTTTGGTCCAAAGGCTAACCAGTGAATCCCAGCGATTTCTGCCGGTACATCGTTTCGAATCTGCAAAATGTGCAGTTCCTGGTTCCGGTTGATACCGATTGGGCGGAACTTCTTCTTGTCGGCTTCAGAGCCGGTACCGTATGGGTCGTACTGCGTGTTTTGGTAGTGAGAACTCAAAACAAACTTCAGGTCTTCAACACTGATCTTCTTGTCAGTCCGGCAAATAAAGGGCAGGTCCTGATCAATTGGGTCGGTATCAAATTCTGGGTTGAAGTATTTTTGGCCGTACCAGGCGCGTGGGTTGTTGTAACGGGTATCCTTGACCGTTGCACTGCCGAAAATGTGGCGCAGGTTGACCTTGTCTGAATCTGGGTTCAGATGGTAAGTCTCAATGAGTTCTGGCAGATCAGCCGCGAACAATGTATCTTCTGACGCAAAATCGAAGTCGTCAATGTTTAATCGGTTGGGTGCAACAACGTACGCGTCGTCAGGAATCCGAATCGCTGCCCAGTGGTGGCCACCGATGGATTCAAAGTACCAGACCTCATCCTTGTCAGAAAAGGCCATGGCGTTCATTTCATAAGTGCCATACTTTTCAAGCAGGGCACCTAACCGTTTGACCCCTTCACGCGCTGAGTTGATGTAGGGCAAGGTGATCGTGGTAATGTCTTCTTCACCGATCCCGTCGTCAACCAGTGGGTCAACGCCAAGGATGCGGGCGTTTGATGTGATGGTTTCAGTCGCTGTCATCGCAACGTTTTTACTGTTGATCCCGGCTGCGGCCCAGATCCCGTGGCCGTCGGTGGCGTCAGGTGTTGAAGAGTAACGCAGCGGGTTATCAGGCAAGTCAATCTCAACCTTGCTTAAAACTGCTTTGTAGTGTTTTGGCTGGTCTTCAGGCTGCACCAAAATGAATTTTTGTGGGTTTAATGGACCCGCACCGTCTTCGTTTCGGGCAATCATTGTTGAGCCGTCGATCGATGCCTTTTTACCAACGAGGATCGTGGTACAAGACCCTTTGATACGCTTTGTCATAACCATATCGCTCCATTTCATTTTTGTAATCTAATCCTTCTCTATTCTATGCCAGAATAGGAATTTAGGCTACTACTTGACGGTAAATAAAAGACTTCCAAGACTCACGTAAACGTCAGTTTTAGAAGCCAAATAACCTAGTTTTGAAGTCGTTTACCGGGCGACTGTTTCTGGTGAATTAACGAAAAGGGGCAGTTGCGGTTTGCCGAAATAGTAGCCTTGCGCGAGACAGCCGTTTAACTGGTGCGCCATGTCAATCACTTCGGTCTTGGCCTCAAGGCCTCTATCGTGAAGGCGAGTTTTGCGGCTCTAGCCGTGTGGTACCAGAAATTGATTCGCTGTGTGAGCTGGGTGGCACTATTTTCGTGCCGCATGTTTTGGAGAGCAAACTTCAAGCCATCGACGTAGTTTAGCGTATCCTTGGCGAGTTCATAGCTGTTGTCACTGCCAACGTCGTCCAATTCAATTCGAACGCCGCCAGCCCGGTAGATCTCGCTGATCCGCTGAACGGTGTCCACTTCCGGAATGTCCATGATCTCGACGGTCAGGTTATCGGGTCCGTCGCCGCTCTGATAGAATCCAACGAGGTCCACAGCGATGCGGGGATTTAAAAATTGAGAGGCGGTCAAATTAATGGCAACATTGCGGCATGAACAGTTGACGAGCTCTTCTCGCAGCAGACTGATGGTCTTGTTGGCGGTTAGGTCAAACTTGTTGGGCAGTACCCAGATGCCGCGGGTGTGGTCGTATTGACGAAGCAACAGCTCGTTTCGGATGAGTGGCCAGCCCGGCTGACTGAGGTCGTGAATCCCTTGGGTGAAGTAGGCGTATGTCGTTTCGGATTCAGAATCGGCGCGAACACGTTGCACAACCCCATCCACGGTAATAATGTCGCGACCGTTACGTTTGCTGGTGTACAGATTTTCGTCGGCGCGCTTATAAGCGTCTTCAATGGACGTATCGCAATCATTTAGCGCGGTGACGCCAATCGAAATGGTCACCTTGATCTTGTCGTCGTTGTACGTGAACGGGTGGCTGCGGACGGCCTCCCAACAGTTGGTGATAATCGGTAAGACGTCGCTTGGTGCCATGTCAGGGAAAACGATATTGAACTCCTCACCACCAGTCCGGTAAATTTGAGGCTTGCTGTCGAAGCTTAGCAGGGTGTCCTGCAGGGTGGTCGCAATGCCGACGAGCACCTTATTTCCCGCAAGATGACCGTACTTATCGTTAATCAGTTTAAAATGGTCGACATCCAGTGCCACTAGGGATACCGGTTTGTGTGTTTGGCGCGATTCGTCATACATTTCGGTAATGTCGCGCTGGTAGTGCGAATACGTTTTAGCGTTCGTGAGCGCATCGTAATTGGCCAGTTGCGCCATGTGCTCGTTATGCTGTTCTTGGTAGTACTGTTGGATCCAATACCGGCTAGTGAAGGCGGCCATTAAGACAAACATGATGATGGCTTCGGCGGCCACTTCGTAGCTCATGCGCATCCCACCCGAAACATTGGGTAGTGTGAGCCAGAAGAGCATGCTGAGGACAGCGGCTCCGGGCAATGCCAGCCAGTAGGTCAATCGAATTTTTTCGTGATAGCGTCGAATAGCCGCCAAGATAACGACGAGGCCAAGGAGCGACAGCATAAAACGGGCTGAGGTGAGGTCGCCGATATGGTGCGCGATCCAAATACTGATGAGGGCGATTGACCGCTCCGAATATTCCCAGAGGTTGATCTTATCGTCCAAGAGCGGAAAGGTGAGGACAAAAAGACCAATATTGTGATACATCATGCGTTTGACGCCCCAACATAGCCGGCAAGATGCAATATACCGCCGACTACGAGGCAAGCGCCATGAGGTAGAGTCGACCAGCAATTTGCTGACGATGCGTCTTGGTATTGTGCTGAAACACGTCATTCCACACCCTAAGGTAGTAGGTGACAAATCCTGACATAAAGAAAATAGCGATCAGTAGCTGGGTGAGCCAAGGTCCCAGTGAGACAAGTTGCATTTCGTGCACCGTTTTGTGCCTCCTGACATTTTGGGTGCCTGCATTCGTGATGATGCAAACAAGTTGGTGGGCGATAACATGCGAAAAGGGCGGTATGTTGCACTAAATACCGCCGTCAACGGGCTTGTTGTTGTACGGATGAGGTGAGAAACAAAACACTTTTCTTTAGTTGTACGTGTTTACGTGATAAACGTCAATGTGAATGAGTGAATTTGTATCTATTACTGGGTAAGTGCGGGTTTGTTCTTTGAGTTGTATGTAGTGTGGATAATTGACTTTTGTCAGTTGGGGTTGGAAATTTTTTTGTACTGGGGAATCTATTTTTCTAGCTTAATGAGGGAGATACTGCGCCTAGTCGACTTCGACAGAAAAAGTCAGAGCTGGTCTTTAACAGTACCTGACTTTTTTAACGCTTTCTAACGACACGTTTTTAATATAGTTTACTTATTTTCTATAGTTAATTTGCTAAAGTGGCGATTTACATAGTTCGACTATCTTACCTAGCCTAAACGTGCGACACGGGGCAAGGAGTTGCACTCTGTTGTCTCTTTTACTTATTGCTAAAAATGCGTTTTACATAGTTCACTTATCCTACCTAGCCTAAACGTGCGACACGGGGCAAAGGGTTGCACCTAGCCGACTTCGACAGAAAAGGCCAAAGGCGGGCCTTTTCTGTCAAAGTCACCTAGGCTCCACCCTTTAACCGCCCCTGGTTTTGCACTCTTGCACTCTAACACTCTATCAATGCCGGCATCCCCGTATAATACCCTTGAATAACGTCGCACGGGTACTTCGTGCGGATGACTTCCAAGTCTTCTTCATTTTCCAGACCCTCAATGGCGAGCATTTTGTCATATTTTTGCGCCATGTTGTACCAGTATGAGACGTGCGATTCGATGTCACTAATATGGTTAAATGGTCGGAAATTTTGCAGCGCGAACTTGTACTCATCAATGTAATCGTCTAACGCTAAAACAAGTTCGGGTGTATTGTCGCCGGTGCCCACGTCGTCGATGCAGACAAGCAGGCCTTCGTCATGGAACCGTTTAGCTGCGCGTGACAGTTGGTTGAGCGTCACACGCGGTCAGTGCGCTCCGTTAACTCGGTAAACAACTGAATGTCGGTGGTGTCTTGCACACTGGCAACGGCGTCAGTAAAGACGGGATCAATAAACTGAATTTGCTCGAGGTTAAATGAAAGAAGTTCGATGTTGTCGGGCATTGCCTGAACAGTGTCAGATAATAGGTGCTGAATTTGGCCAGCGGTAATGGCACAGAAATCCTGCGGTAAACACCACTGGTTATTCTGATATTCACGGATGAAAAGCTCATAGCCGATTGGCTGTTGAGTGGCTCCGTCTGATCTAAATTTTGGCTGACCATAGAACTTTAGCATATGCACGCCCCCACGTTAAAATAAAACGGCCCAAACATGTCTTTCACATGTACGGGTCGTATGCTCGAAAGGGTTCTCATCGAGCTTGAGCAAAATTGTTTAAGTGATTAATGTCGCATCGGTTTCACAGTTTCAAATATACCATTTCACGCACTTATTATAGTAATTGCTGACGAGAATTTCAACTAATTTGTCATATTTGTCGGTAATTAATTTTGATTGAAAATACCTGCTCATCATGATAACTGGCACTTTCCGGTGTTTGTTTATATTATTTGTTTAATTAGACCAGTATCGACTAATAGCTGCTCAAGATGGTTTACGGGTGCATCAGAAGCCTTAGACCAATCAGAAGGATTGGGGCCGATGCGGGTGTAGTCGTTAGCTAAGACGGCCTGATTCGTGAAATGGTCAGCAAGATAACTTACCGTTAGAATACCTGAAACACGTATGGATGACAACTGTCACTGCTGATTAATTTTAGTTTGTCGGCCAACTGAAATTGACTTCTTTTCAATATAGTATAGAATACTACATAAATAGTTTTAAAGACTAGATAGAATGGAGCATGGTTATGAATTCGCGAATTGGCTTACTGGTCGACTCCGCGGCGGATGTGCCGTCTGCAGTGCTGGCCGCCAACGACAATATTGAAGTGGTGCCGTTGGACCTGATGATCGATGACGTTGCGTATTTGGATCGGGTGACGATCACACCAGATGACTTTTATCAAAAACAAGCCGTGTCTGATACGCAAGCGAAAACGGCGAGTCCTAGTATTGGCGAGACTCAGCAACGAATCGAAGCCTTAAAGCAGCGGGGCTATGACCAGATTATTGGAATTACGATCTCCAGCGGGTTATCCGTTACGAACACAGTGTTTAACAACGCGGCCACTGTTACACAGGATGCAACGGTGACGATTATTGACACCAAGAATATTGGCATCGGTGCGGGGTTACAGGCCGCCTATGCCGAAAAATGCATTCAGGCTGGGTTTTCGTATGAGGTAATCGTTAAGGCCATACAGGATTCTGTTTTACAAAGTCACGTCTATTTTTACATTCCAACGTTAAAATATCTGCGTGCGGGTGGTAGAATTGGAAGGGTAGCGGGATTAGTCGGCACGATGCTGAGTATTAAACCGGTGATCTCCTGTGACGAACATGGCATCTACTATCCGGTGGCCAAGGCGCGGACAGAGACTAAGGCAGTTGCTAAGCTGGTTGCCTTAGCGTTAGACCACTGCGTACCGGGAACGACATTTCAAGTTGCGGTTACGCATGGCGCTAATCTCGAGCTACTGAATCAGGTGGTCCACCAATTACAAACAAAATTGCCTGACCAGCCGATTTTAACTGGTGATGTGTCCCCAGCACTTGGGGTTCACACCGGTCCCGGCCTAGTGGGCATTGCTGTTCAAGTTGGTGACCTGCCGCATTAAAAGGGAGGGGCATTGCGGTGTCCAACGAGCAAAGTATAAAACTGCCATTGTGGGCCGAGCTGCCTCAATTGAGCCTGCATTTGGATCAGTTATTAGATATCACAAATATGTACCTGGAACCGATTATCGGTGACGCCATTACGAAGACGATGATGCACAACTACTTTAAGGCCGACATCATTATTCCACCGGTCAAAAAACGGTATTCGCAAAAACACGTTGCGGGGGCCATCGTAGTCGGGTTATTGAAAAATGTGTTTACGTTAGATGAAATCAAACAGGCGCTGGTCTGGATCTTGGCGGCTGCCACGGCACAGCAGGGTTACGATAATTTCGTCAAGATGTTTAACGAACAGGCGGCCAAGCCGCAGTTGGAACCGGCCAGTGTGACAAGCATTGACCTGGACCAGGCGTCGCAGTCAACGGTGTTGCAGTATGAGGCAGTGCAATCGATCCTGTATTGGCTGGCAGCTAAGAATCGGTTAGCAGCAGCTGTGAAGGCGAAGACGATTGACTACCAACACGGCGTGACAGACGCGTGCGGTGGTGCCTTTTTTCTCGGTGTTGTTTCACGTGAAACATAATAAATTGGGGAGACACAACATGCCAACTAAATTACTTAAAAATGGATTGCACATCATCATTGGGGCAATGGTGTATGCGATTGCCATTAACTATTTTCTGATCCCTAACCGAATCGGTGAGGGCGGGGTGACCGGTCTGACAACGATTGGGTACTATGCGCTACATATCCAGCCGGCACTAACGAACTTTGTTTTGAATGGCATCCTTTTAATCGGGGATTTCGCTATTTAAAGAAGAGTACTGTTTTTACACATTATGGGCCGTGATTTGGATCTCAATCTTTCTGAAGGTTCCAGTCCTGTTTCCGTATAAAACGGACCAGACACTGATTGCGGCCATCTTTGGCGGCGTTTTGATGGGTATCTCTATGGGGCTGATTTTTCGGGCGGAGGGGACGATTGCTGGCAGCACGATTCTGGCTAAGATCATGAACCGTTATTTTGGAGTCCGAAACGGATCGGCAACGCTGTGTTTTGATTTAATGGTCGCCATTCCCTCTGGGCTGATTATTGGGTTTCAGAATATGTTACTGACGGTGATCGAACTCTATATTTCTGCGGTAGTGTTGAATAAGTATCTGGAAATGTTGGGGACGGAGCGCGCCATCATGGTCATTTCAAAGGAAAACCAGCGAATCGCGAAATCGCTATCGGAAAATATCGGCCGCGGGGTGACAATGTTGAAGGCGAGTGGGTTTTACAGTAAATCTGACGAGGAAGTGCTGTATTTTATTTGCACGCCGCAGCAGTGGACGCTGGTGATTCCAATCGTGCAGTCGATCGATCCGGATGCGTTTGTGATTACTGAGGGTGTTAGGAGTGTAAGGGGACAGGAGTTGAGTCAATTGTTGTAGAGTGTGGAGCAAGGCGTTTTGAGGGCGGAGCGTAAGCGACTCTGGTCAGAAAAGTCCGGGCCTGACTTTTTTGACCAGAGTGGCTTACGCAGTAGCCCTCAGCCTTGCGGAACACGTTTCGGCAATGTGAAAAAGGGAGCGCCGAGGCCAGCACCATTAGGTTGAAGAAAACCAGAAAAGTCCGGTCCTGATTTTTTGGTCATCGTCCGTTGCACGTTAGCCCCGTGCGGAACACGTTTCAGTAATGTGAAAAAGCCGTACATTGAATGGTTGCATTGATTTATGAGAAGTGGGATTGCTGGTTTTGGCGACTGATTTTCTATGTTATATTGCCGAAACGCGTTCCAGGAGGCAAGAGGTTGCATGTAAGGGACTTCCGCAAGTAAAGCCAAGACCGGTCTTTACCGGGCACAGTCCACTAGGCTCCACTCCTTGGGCGTCCTTCCTTCACGCTCTGACTTTCTATGTCACATAGCCGAAACGCGTTCCAGGAGGCAGAGGGCTCCTTCCACGCTCTGCTCTCTTGACTTTCTCTCACCAATTCCTCATAATGTACCCAGTTAGCTCAGAAGATGAGTATTAAATTCACCTCGTACATAGAGAATCGTGGTTGCTGAAAAACGATCCTGGTGACTTAAGAAGATGGTCTTCTCCGTATTTGGCAAGTGAGGGAATCCTGAACTTGCAGCGGTTGTCACCCGTTACCGTGGCCTTGAGTGGTCTGGTTCAGTCTGGACTATTAAGGTGGTACCACGGCAATGTCGTCCTTTATCTATTGATAAGGGACGTTTTTTTATTCCCTGAGCTAGCGGCAATTAGAGGGGGTATTACTAGTGAAATTTGAAGAATCAGATATTTTGCAACATCTGCCAAAACAGTTTTTTGCGAGCCTTGTTAAAAAGGTGAACGCGAAGGTGGCGACTGGCGCCGATGTGATTAATTTAGGACAGGGAAATCCCGACCAGCCAACGCCCGACTTTGTGGTGAAGGCCATGCAGGATGCCACCGCTGAACCTGACAACCATAAGTATTCGCTGTTTCGTGGCGACCCGGAATTAAAACAGGCGGCCGCTGATTTTTACCAGCGCGAATACGGGGTAACTCTGGATCCAGAAAAAGAGATTGCCATCCTTGGCGGGTCAAAAATTGGCTTAGTGGAGTTACCGTTTGCCGTTTTAAATCCCGGGGATACACTGTTGTTGCCAGATCCAGGCTATCCTGATTATTTATCAGGGGTCACGTTGGCCAAAGTTAACCTCGAGCTGGTAAAACTTACTGAACAAAACGACTTCCTGCCCGATTATGACACCATTGATCCAGCCGTCGTCAAGGCAGCCAAGTTACTTTACCTGAACTACCCGAATAACCCGACCGGTGCCGTTGCAACACCAGAATTCTTCAGGAAAACAGTGGCGTTTGCGCAACAAAATGACATCGGCATCGTCCACGACTTCGCTTATGGCCCGATTGGGTTTGATGGTCACAAACCGATCAGTTTCCTGCAAACGCCTGGAGCCAAGGATGTTGGTGTCGAAATGAACACCCTCTCCAAGTCGTTTAACATGGCCGGCTGGCGCATTGGGGTTGCGGCTGGGAATCCTGACTTGATCGAAGCTATCAATCTGATTCAAGACCATCTATTTGTCAGCATTTTCCCAGCGATTCAAAAGGCGGCCATTACTGCGTTGAACAGTGATCAAAGCACCGTTAAGGCCCTCGTTGCCTTGTACGAAAAACGGCGCAACCAGTTCTTTAAAGCCGCCCGGGCGATCGGCTGGGAACCCTATCATTCAGGTGGGGCGTTTTACGCCTGGATGCCGGTGCCAAAGGGGTACACCAGTGAAAGCTTTGCGGATCTATTGCTGGAAAAGGCGGCCGTGGCGGTTGCGCCTGGTAATGGGTTTGGTGAAGCTGGCGAAGGCTACGTCCGCGTTGGCCTGCTGATTGACGAGCCTCGTTTCACAGAAGCTTGTCAGCGAATTGATAAGTTGGGGTTGGATTTTAGTTAATTGTGTTTAAACCATTAAAAATGGGTTTATTAGCCTGTTCTTTCAGTGTGAAAGAACAGGCTAGGAGACCCGTTTTTGGCGTTAAATAACGCGATTTTAGACTGTTATCGTTGAAGAATATGCCGCCATGGAATGACCCAGATGCTGACGTTTGCCAGCAGCGCGATGAACACGATGGGTGGAAAGACCCACAGCGCAATCAGTGCCACGACGTTGACGGCAATCGACGCAACTTCGCGCGAGATGCGCGGCGAGTCGATTTCGTGGTTTTCATGCAGGACGGTGCGCCGCAACCAGAGGAAGGCCAGGTTGAACAGGATGATGTCGAACTGGTAAACAAAGGCGGCCAGCGGTGACATAATGTCGGAGCCAAACCAGGCCGTGGCAGCAGGTGAGAGCGACAGCCAGAACAGGAAGTTGATGTTGGTCCAAAGAATCGGTTCCGTGACCGTTTTAACTTGGGTGAAGATGTGATGATGATTGATCCAGATAGCGGCGATGCCGATGAAGCTTGTGGTGTAGGCGATGAATGTTGGCACTTTAGCGGCTAATTCCGCTAAGGTGTGGTTCGTATCAGATAGATGCAGATCTAAGACCAGAATGGTAATGATGATGGCGACAACACCATCAGTAAAGGCTTCGAGCGTGATTTCCCCAATTTAGAATTCCCCCGTGTTTGTTCGTTTGCGTTAAGTTTAACTCGCGAGAGCTTTGATGCATATTAATAAGTGGTCTTGGTTATACTTGTATTAGTCATAGTCGTTGATTTGAAACTAGGAGACCTAATTATGAATAATACCTATATTAAAGATTACACTAATTCATTTCTAATTAATAATCATGAGTATATTGTGACTGCTCCAGCAAGATTTGATAGAAAGACAGATGAGTTGGTAGACGATTTAGAGCTTGACGACATTGCAAATGAAATTGCGGAACAGCTTTATCGTGATGATACAGGGTTAGTTAGCCCAGCAGATATTAAAAAATATCGAAATAATATCAAATTAACACAACTTGAGTTCGCAAAACTTCTGGGATGGCACCAAAATACAGTTGCTTTGTATGAGGTGGGTGCGTTTCCTTCAGAAGCAGATAATAAAGTCTTGAAGGCATTAATGAAAAATAACGATTTTTTAAGCGGGCTGCTCGCTGATGACGATAAAGTACCTGACAAAGTTGCTAATAGGATTACCGCGTTTTTAAATGGTGAAAATTAACATATTATTGGTCAAAAAACCATCTCAACTGAAGAAATCAGTGAGATGGTTTTTGTTTTGGAATCAGATGATAGTGTCTTTCTTAATAATAAACCACAACGGGTTCATTCGTTGAAACAACTTCCCACAGTGCCTTGATCTTTGAAGGCGGGTTATTGATACACCCGTGGGAGTGGTACTCGCTCCGGTCGCTAACGTTACCATAGACGCTGGACGGCTGCCATGAGGAATCATGCAACCCAACCCCATCTTCGGTAAACGGCATCCAGTATTTAACCTTTGATGCGTAGGAGGTCCCATTGTCGTTTTCGCCACGCAACGTTGCGTTACGCTGTTTGTAGAGGACGTAGAACACACCCTGCGGCGTCTTGTCACTCCCGGTCACAGTCCCGGACATTACCGGTGTACTGAAGACCAGTTTGTTGTTGACGTAGGCGTATTCTTCCAGCGTCTTCAGGTCAACTTCGACCCGGGTACCGCCGACGCCTGACTTACCGTAGCCAAGCCCTGAAACATAGTTTTTCAGGTTCAGGGTCTGAGTGCCAGACTTCTCAAACGCTGCTAGAATAGCAGTCTTGAGTTTCGTTTGTTCGATCGACCAGCCGTAAGTACTGCTGCCGACCTTGGTCTTGATGGTCGTGCCGCTATGAGTCTTGTAGCTAAATGACTTGCCCTTGGTATCGTGTTCGTTGGCCAATTTTGCAATTTCCGTGGCTAACGTTGAACTGTCGTACGTGTACTTGCCGTCAACGGAGGCGGTGACGCTCTTCAGATAGTCACTCGCCTTAAAGTGCCAAGTGGTGCTGCCATAGGTCACATTAACGGTTCGATTCAGAAGCGACTTCAAATTGGTTTCAGTCGTCTTAATGGCTGAACTGTCAACCTTTACTGGTGTGTCGATGGTCTTTTTAACGTCGATTTCCAAATCAGTTTTAGCCTGTTCCTTAAACGATTTCACCATGGTGGCTTCGTCGAGGGCGGTCCCGTTTTGACTCTTGGTGACCGTCATCTTGCCGTCAGCATAGGTGACCTTTGCGTTCACTGGTGTTGTCCGATTGGCGTTGATGGTCTCGATTTCTGATTTGAACGCCGGCAACAAGGTGTTGATCCGGTAGTTGTAGTCAGAAGCTGATACGGTGTTAGCAACCTTTAGCGAAACGGTCTCTAGCGCGTGCCCGTCATTGTTTCGTTTTTGCAGCAACTTATTAACGGTTGCGGTTGAAACGTTAATTTTTGACTTCGACACGGCAATCGTATTGCTGCTGGTCGTTGAGTCGCTGTTATTAATTTTATCTGCTGCTTGGCTCGCGGTCATGTTAGTGACTGTGATGCCGTTGATCTTAGCCGGTTTAAAGCGTTGATTGTATTAGCTGGCGTAGCCGACTGCTCCTCCGGCCCCAACAACGATGAGGGCGATGAGACCAATTAATACCCACTTCTTCGTCGCCGAATGTTTGGTTGTTCTTCTTTTGCGTGCCATATTGTTATGTCGCCGTCCTTTGATCAATTTGACTAGGTCCGATTATGGACGGTTAGTCTTAACCCTTCCTAAAATAAACGATAAGAATTGATTACGATTGCAATGAAACTGTGTTTAAAATGTCTTTTTGAAACAGTTAGTGGTGATATGTCTGTTTTAAGCGCTTCTGCGGTTAGAGTCAAGGAGTACTTGTTTAAGATTGCGTGGTAGTTGACTTAAAATGCTGGTATATCGCCGGTTTTAGGTGGTCTTATCAGGCATTCACCTCATTTAGTTTACCACTTTTGCTGGCAGAATATATTTTTAGTAAGTGGATTTTCAACGGTTAAGCAGCAATTGTTGAAAAAATTAGGATGCTCAGATAAAGGACATTTGACCTGATTTTGATGTTGAAATGGAGGCGTCAATTATGCGAGACCTTAAGGTAAAACAACTGGGTGAGTTGAAAGTCCTTATTTTGCCGGATGACTTAGCTCTGCTTCCCGTTGATCAATTGTCCTACGAGATTCGAGAGAACAAGTTGATTCTTGATTCACAGTCAGCCGCGATTCGCCATGATCGTGAGTTGATCGAAAAAAGGTTCACCGATTTTGCGCATGATGACTGGTGGATAAAGATGAGATGATCCGCCAGTTTGGTTGTTATGGTTGGGGTAAATAAGTTGATTGAAAAAATCCCAGGGATGTTGCCTTGGGATTTTTTACCGATTTGGTGATTCGCTTGGATTTTGATCGATACTGTAACAACTGCTTGTCTATATAGCTGGTTACTCCAACGCAGTGACAACTTGCAGCGTAGCAGAATAATAGTTCCTCTTCTCAATCGTAGTTGGCAACTGTTTTTTCGTTTTATTTGCCAACGACGTGTCCTTTAACGTTCTAGCCGCCATGTTAATTGGTGCTGTGAAGGCCGTGTTCTCATAGTTGTTGACCGCTTTGCCAGTCAGGGTATAAACCACCGTAATTTTGGTCTTCTTATTATAGAAGGTGAGTTGTTTCTTCAACGCTGCCTTAGAAGCACTGTCCTTAGCAAGCAGGTAACCTTGGGCTAGGCGCCAAGGGACACGGCAGGCGTTGTAGCAACCTGGTCGTCCGTTGCGCTTTCGAACTGGTAGGCCTTGGCGGCAGTGAGTGAAATACTGCTGCCCTTAGCGAAGATGAAGTCCGGAAACAGGCCGGTTGAGTGGCGTGCACTTAACTTTTTGATGGCCGTTTGACTATGGGTTGCCACTTTCGTCCAGGTGCTGTCTTTAGTGTAGGTTGCAAAGGTCTTGAAGTAGCCGACCATGAGATCCGAAGTACGCAGTTTGCTGGCATCGTAACTGCTGGTTGCCCAGTTGCCTTCCTTAGGCAGGTAGGTCGTGGTATTGATCTCATCCTTTTTGATGACCGTCAAGAGGTTCTTAGCCGCTGCCTTATAGTTGACGGTTTTGCTGCCCCACTGTTTGTCGGCGAGAATCAGCGCGTAGGCAATGTCCAGATCGCCGTCCGTGGCACTGTTGCGCTGTGACCCGGTACTAGTCAAATGGCCGGACCGCATGGTTTGCTGCCAGCACATAAGCGATCTTGACTGGAAATGCGATGGGCGCGGTAGTAGCGATAGAACGCATTAAAAGTGGTGTGCGTGTTCGCGCCTTTCTTGGCAGCCAGCACACTCGCCAGCATGCCGTACCCCTGACCCTCTGAAACGACCGTGGTCGCACCACTGCCATTGTTGTTGCGGACATATTTTTGCGTTTTACCGCCAACATAGTCTTTTTGCCACTGGTTGTACCAGGTGACCGCCTGGGTCGTTTTAGCGTGTGCCGTGGGCTGGGAGACGCTGCCAAATACTAATCCGATGCCAAGCACATGCCAAGCGCGATTTTTTCGAATTTAGAAATCATCTAGTAGACCCTCCTTTTGAGCTGTTGTTTCCATTATAAGACGTATATATGGGTTCCTGTGTTTTTGAATTTCGCCAATTATTGAAATATCGTGAACAGTCGCAGGATCCTTAGCTCAAAATAAAATTGCGGTATAATGGGGTTTATTTGATTGAAGAGGGGGTGGCAGAACGTGAGGCAATCGATAGCGTCAGAACAGGCTGATGTGGGGATTATTTAAAATTAGCAGCGTGTACGGCAGTGATGCTGCAGCCGATTTTAGCGCTGGCGTTAACGTTGCATCCCAGCAATTTTGCGCAAGTCGGCATCGGATTTGCATACAACCTGGTGAAGTTTACCGCACCGGCCTTCATTTTCGGTATCCTATACACCACAATGCGGCAAACGTTGTGGCCGGTGGTCCCGTATAGCGACTATCTGCGCAACCAGTGGCATGCGTTGTTTGTGCCAACACTCTGGTGGACCAGCATTTATTTGCTGGTGATGCCCTGGGTGCAGCAGGGGTCCCGCTACCGCTCACTAGGCGGGTTTATCTGGCGGTTTATCAACGGAAATGCGGCGCCACATCTGTGGTACAACACGATGATGCTGCAGTTTATCGTGTTGATGCCGCTGTTCTGGCACCTTGCGCGGTGGTGCGGTGCCAGTGCGAAACGGGCGTGGCGCATTGTCGGCAGCACGGTGCTGTTTACGGTCATCTGGCTGGTACTTTACGACACACAGGTCTTCCACGGGCCGCATATGCATAGCTGGTATCTGTTGGATAGAGTGTGCCTGAGTTTTTTGATTTATGGTATTTTCGGCACGCTGACCTGGTCGTTTCGTAACTGGGTGTTGCCGTGGCTGCAACGTTGGTGGCTGGGGTTAGCCGCTGGTGCGTTGGCCGCATACTACTGGATCAACCGTGATCTGTTTGCGTTTGTCTTCCCAGTGAAACTGACGGATGCGCCGTATTATCGACCCGGGATGGTCATTTATGATCTGCTGATGATCGGACTGGTGGTCGCACTTGGGGCGGCCCAGATTCGCCACAAGCGACCCGTAACGGTGTGGGTGCACCGCTTCGCAAATTTTGCGTATAAGGCCTTTTTAGCCAATGTGTTTTGGGAACAAGTCGTCTGGCTGACTGTGGGGAAAATGCTCGCCCAATCGCACCTATTCTGGGGCATCCTGTTGACCTACGTTGCCACGTGGGGCCTGTCGTTTGCCTCGGCATTTGGCTTGCACGCGGTCTGGCAGCCACTTAGAAAACAACTCAAAAATAGGGTAGCCAATCCTTAGACTGGCTACCCTATTTTAATCCGCTAAATTAAGCAGCATCTGATCAACAACGGATAGAAACGTGTTGAGATCATCAGTTGTGATCCGTCGTGTCATGCGCTGTTCCAGACCGTTGATGTCGGCGAGAATTTGGGTCTCGAACTCGTGCGCTTTTGCGGTGGGGATGATTTGTTTCAACCGGTTATCATACACCGTTGGCTGGCGGACGATGAGCCGTTTCGCACCATTTCCTTGAGCATGTTTGTTGCAGTCGGGGCACGCAGGCCGTACTCGACTTCAATGTCCTTTTGGAACACGGGATGTTGTTTGGACTGGCTTAAAATGTAGAGCAGGACCCGGCCCTGGGTGCCGCTAAACTCATACTTACTGGCAAATTTATCCAGTTGACGCCGAATCTTGTTTGCCAGCATGGAAACGGCCTGACCCGCGTCTTTTTGATTTTTCATGGTTAGCCTCGTTTGGATGGTGTTGGTGATTGATTTGAGTTCTCGTAAGTTAAACAGAATAAAGTATACCGCTAATCCAGTAGACTGAGTAGCTAATTCAGTATTCTGAGTTTGGTATCGGAACGGTTTCTTTTTAGATTAATGATATTGCTATCATTCCATTAGATTATTTAGTGGTACACTGTGGGCGGAGGTGAGTGCGATGACAACTGTGCTTGTTCATCAAACGAACGCTGAGCAACCCGTCAAGTTATCAGATGGGACGAATGGCGTCGTGGAACATTGTAAGACGCCGGATGGTGCCAATGGGTATCTGTTTAAATTCTTTGATCAGTTACATGGCGATTTTTGGTGTGATGCGATTACGGATGGTGAGACGGTGACCGTGGATTCGATCAATCGGCATGAGGTGTTTCGGGTTGCGGTGAAGTGAAGACAGTTTTGAGCTAAGTAGCATAAATTAAATATAACTCACAAAAAACGTTATCATTGTCAAAATATAAAGACAATTGACGTTTTTTAGGTTTTAAGGAAAACAGATACTAATTTAGTGTCAGAGTACTTGATTTTGAGGGTCTGACCAAAGAATACTTACGTGACCTATTGGGTTGCTATGGATCGACTAATAATGTGCTTGATTTTATTAATTTTAATAATTTATGTAATTTAAATTTTGAGAAGAATCGTTACGTAGCTACAATCAGAAGGAAAAAGTGACATTAATTTGTTTTTCTATAAGGGAGGATTTTTGAAAAACAGAAAATTTGATTAATGATGTTAACCGTTTTAGAATAAAATTTAGGTACATTGGAGTTAGCAAAAATGAAAGTCTACCACGGTACAACGATTGACAATGTAGCATCCTTGCTGAATCATCCCAAGGTTTTGAAGGAAAATATTAATTTGGCGACCCATATGGTTAACGTTTTGGCATAAGGCAGTGAAAAGCTTGAGGGATTAGAAGTTAACAAACCGCATATTAGAGACAATTTAGATGGTATTTTAATTGAAATGCTCATTCAAGAATTTAAGCTTAATCCCGAGGTTGTCATTAAGGACACGTATACAGCTTTTAGAAGAAAAACGATTTCTAATTTTTTTAAAGGCAGAGAAATTTGTATTAGAAATCCGCGTGTCATTGTAAACTGTCAAGTTGTTGAGTAAATTAAAGAGGTATCGAAGATGAAAAATCAGTTTCCAGGTGCTCATAGGATAACGCTTCCTGAAGAAATTCAGGATGTCGATGAATGGCTAACACAGGAAATGATTGAAGATGCATTAACAAGGGCCGGTTATAAATTCAAACGAAGGAAGGAAAAAAAACAGCATAAGTTTTTCTCCCTGCTAAAGAAAAGGGGACGAAAGGTTAACTCAGATTAACGGAATCAACAAAGGATGATTAAGTACATCGGCAATTCTCAAGATTAACATCGAGAATTACAGATGTTTTTTATATGTTAAATAATATTTTTTAGGTACACCTTAAAATGTGCTATAATACCACTGGAGGTGAGGAACATGACCACAATTTACATCCATCGCATTGACCAGGTTCAACCGCTGAAGCTTTCAGATGGCACGGCAGGCACCTTAATCCCATGCAAAACACCAACCGGACGCGGCTTTACATTTACCTTTCTAAACCCACTTCACGGTAACTTCTGGCGGGCGTCCATCATGGATGGTGACGTGATTCGAGTAGCATCGATCAACGGCGCGGAACAGTTTCAGATAGCCTTACATTGACAGTTTTATATACGCACGCATCTGGCTTGACCTTAGACATCATATGTTGGCAGATATAAGATCTTCAGTGACACACAAAACAGCAATCAACCATTATTCGGATTGATTGCTGTTTTGTGTGGGGTTTATTTTTCCATTCGTGACTGGTGCATATCATCCCAGCGCAACCGGAACAGTTTGACGATTTCGGTGACGACCAAAACGACAATTCCGGCAATGATTGGGATGCCCCAACCATACCAGAAGTTCACGCTTGTGGTGTGGAAGATGCCCTGCATAAACGGCAGGTAGATGATGCCCAACTGAAGGACGATCAGCAACCCAATGATGTAGAATGTCATCTTGTTTTGGAAGAAGTACTTTGAAATAACTGGGTGGTTATTTCGCAGATTGAACAGGTAGAAGATCTTCCCGAAGATGACCACGTTCAACGTCATGGTGCTCCCAACGGCCGCGGTGATCGAATGGTTGACCAGCGTGTCGTACGCAAGCATTCCCAGACCAGAAATCAGCAACGAAACATAGATGACTTCAACCACGTCAAGCTTGCTCATGATACCAGCCTTCACATCACGCGGCCCGCGGGCCATGATGTCGTTTTCGGCGGGTTCAAAGATAAACGCAAACTGAATCGTCAGGGCTGAAACCATGTTGATCCAAAGCAATTGAGTTGGAAATAGCGGCAGTGATTGGTCAAGGAGAATACTCATGACCACGATCAAGCCTTCCGCAAAACTCGTTGGCAACAGGAAGCGAATCGTTTTGCGGATGTTGTCAAAGACGTGCCGGCCTTCACGCACCGCCGTTAAGATGGTGGTGAAATTATCGTCGGCTAAGACCATATCGGCCGATCCTTTGGCAACGTCGGTCCCCTTGATCCCCATGGCGACCCCAATATCGGCTTGCTTGAGAGCGGGGGCGTCGTTGACCCCATCACCGGTCATCGAAACCACGTGACCGCGGGCCTGTTGGGCGCGCACGATTCGCAGTTTATCCGCCGGTGTGGTTCGGGCAAACACGGTGTAGGTGTCAATTTTATCGGTGAGTTCTTCGTCACTCATCTCATTGATTTCGGGCCCGGTAATGGCCTTTGGTACTTCGGCTAAATGCAATTGACTGGCGATGGCCGCTGCTGTGTCGGGATCATCACCGGTGATCATCTTGACTTGAATGCCGGCAAATCGTAGTTGCTGGACAGCTTTGGCAACTTCGGGACGTGGTGGGTCAATGATGCCGACCATCCCAACAATAACCAGACCGTCCCCGATTTGGTCGGGTTCGATTTCGGTTTCATCTGACGCAACTGGCTGGTAGGCAAGTGCCACCACTCGTTTTCCTTGATGCGTCAGTGTATCTAAACGGGATTGCCACTGGTCCAGTGACGTGTCCCCGCCGTGAGCTTGAACAAGGTGGATCAAGGTCTGCGGTGCCCCCTTAACCAGGAGAACGCGGTCTTGATCCATATCGACTAATCGTGCTGAATAACGGAAAGCAGAGTCAAACGGCAGCGATTCAATTTCATTTATTTCGGGTTCGTTACCAGTCAGTTTGTGGTACAGCGCAGTTAACGCCCCATCGGTCGGTTCACCGGCTAAGATCCACTGGCCGTTTTCTTCATGGAAGGCGGCGTCAGAGGTTTGACCAGCAATGTTGACCAGCCAATTCAGGTCATGGTTGTCCTGCCAGTCGACCGGCTGCACATCATCGTTTAACACTTGACCCTCAGCATCGTAACCCACCCCAGAAACAGTGTAGGCATGGTGGTTCGTCAAAATGTCAGTGACCGTCATTTCGTTCTTGGTCAGCGTCCCGGTCTTATCCGTGTTGACAATGTCCACGGCACCCAGCGTTTCAACGGCTGGCAGCGTCTTAACGATCGCGTGCTGCTTCGTTAACCGCCGCGTTCCCATTGCCAGCACCACCGAGGTACTTGCAGGCAACCCTTCAGGCATCGACCCGACGACCATGGTGATCACGGCAATCAGCAGCGTTGGCAGGCTGTACACGTGGTGATCATCCCAAGGATAAACAACAGTACCGCCGCAATCACAATCGCGATAGATAAGCCCAACCCAAGACGATTCAAGTTTTGCATCAACGGGGTCGGCTTGGCCTTCACTTCCGCAACGTCCTGCTGGATCTTCCCAATTTCGGTATGGGTCGCAGTTGCGACCACGATACCCAGGCCAGAACCGCTCGTGACTGCAGTCGACGCAAAGGCCATGTTGCTGCGCTCGGCTAACGGTAAGTTATCTGCGGTGATCGGTTCTTCAGTCTTTTCAACCGAATTCGTTTCCCCGGTCAGCACGGATTCCTGAATGTTCAGGTTATCGGCCGAAATCAGCCGCATATCAGCGGGCACTGAATCACCAGCCTCCAGTTGAACGAGGTCACCAGTGACGAGTTCACGAGAAGGCAGCTCGAGTTTTTGACCATCACGGATGACGTAGTTTTCAGAGACCAGCAGTTCCTTGATCTTATCCAGGGCGTTATCCGCTGAAATTTCCTGGAAATACCCGATCAGCGCGTTGGCGATGATCACCAACCCGATAACGATCGAGTCCGAATAGCGGTGCAACAGGAACGTGATGATGGCAGCGGCTGCCAGAATGTAGATGATGCTACTATTAAACTGTTTTAAGAATCGCAACAAATTGGACGGTTTTTTTGCCTGGAGTTCGTTTGGCCCCTGCTGGGCAAAGCGAGTCTTTGCCTCCTGCGTGTCAGTCCGTCTTCACAGTTGGTATGCCACTGGGCTTCCAACGCGGGTGTTGACTGCGCCCCAATTTGTTGCTGACTGGGTCCGGCGTCCGGTTGTTACTGCGGCGCGTCGGGTGTTTGATTAGAAATTGAGTCTGTTTCGTTTGCCATTAAAAAATCATCCTTCCGAAAATAAAATTAGCGATCTGGTACGTCAATGTTCAAGAATTTCACGAGCAAGGTGCATCCCTTCTTTCTGGTTTAGTCGTCCTTCTATTATATCGAAGTTTGTGCCGCTTGAGAATCGGAAAGAATTGTCGAATTGTAATTTAATAATCTTATAAACTTTATAAGTGCTTGTATTGAATACGGGTAGATTGCTAAGTCCGTTGCATTGCGCGATTTGGCACTCCGCTGTGGTGGCTCGCGATGAAGCTAACTCGATTTCCGCTGTGCGGCTCTCGAGTGGATCTTCAACGTAGGAGATCCTTGAATTTCTGATAAGAAATTCAATAGCTCCGAAGCGACCCCACCTCAGCCTGCAGGGTCGAGCGGTGGAACGAAGCGGCATGCTGACACTATTAAAATCACTCAACTGTGGGAAAGCACCTCCACAAGATAACCAGATACAAGTGCCAAATACGATGGTATGAATCAAC
Source organism: Secundilactobacillus paracollinoides DSM 15502 = JCM 11969 (assembly GCF_001311135.1). Classification (GTDB taxonomy): domain Bacteria; phylum Bacillota; class Bacilli; order Lactobacillales; family Lactobacillaceae; genus Secundilactobacillus; species Secundilactobacillus paracollinoides. The sequence continues at coordinate 82,031 of NZ_BBAG01000002.1, read as the reverse complement.
AAGTTGAAAATTCCCAGTACAGAATACGGGAAAAGGAAAGGGGTTTCGCGGTATGATAAAGGGTGAACATCAGTTACGAGATTGGGAACGCAACTCGTAACGTTGGGGGCGCAAAACACTGAGAGATGAAGGAGTGTTTCGATATGAGCGATAAGATCAACTATAACAATTTTGACTACTACACCAACCGAGAATTAAGCTGGCTGGATTTTAATGACCGGGTCTTAGAAGAGGCTCGCGATGAGTCAAACCCGTTTTTGGAACGGTTATCTTTTTTGAGCATTACGCAGAGTAACCTGGATGAATTTTTCATGGTGCGGGTGGCCTCACTGGCTAAGCTGGCTGCGGTCAACTACCCCGAACCAGAGGCATCCGGGATGACGGCCGAAGAACAGCTTAAGGCAGTCAACCAAAAGGCCCACGTGCAGCTGACTAAGCAGTATCAGACGCTGGATAATCTGTTGCCGGATTGTGAACAGCTGGGGATTCAGCTGAAAACGGTGAAGCAACTGAGCGATAAGCAGTACCAGTTCATTAAAACCTATTTTCATGATGACCTCTATCCCGTCCTCACGCCAATGGCGGATGACAGCTCACGGCCGTTTCCCTTTATTGCGAACGATACGTTGAATTTGGCCATCCAGTTGAAAAAGGGCGGTAACGATGAACCGCTGTACGCCACACTTCAGATTCCTGACGTCTTCCCAAGGGTGTTGAGGCTGCCGGATGACGACAACGCGTTTATCTTGATCGAAGACGTGGTCAAGGAGTTTGTGAGTCAACTTTTCGTGAATTACAAAATCAAGTCCAGCAGCGCGTTTCGCGTTATTCGGGATATGGACCTCGATGTTGCCGAAGAGGATACCTCTGACCTGCTGAAAGAAGTGCAGCAGCAGTTGAAGTTGCGCGAACACGGTGATGTGATCCGGTTGGAAGTTGAGAGTAGTATCAGTAAGAAATTATTGAAACGATTGACCACGGAACTCAACGTTGATGCGTTTGCCATCTATGAGGTTCCCGGTCCACTTGACCTGACCTTCCTAAAGCACGTGGTGAAGGAAACAAACGGGCATGATGCATTGAAGTACGCGAAATTTAAGGCCTACCAGCCAAAGGCGTTGTCCGCCCAAAATAATATTTTTGACGCAATCAGTCAGCATGATTGGCTGATGCAGCACCCCTACGACAAGTTCGACCCCGTTGTGGAGTTTATTCGGCAGGCAGCCAGTGATCCCGATACCCTGGCCATCAAAATGACCCTATACCGGGTATCTGGGGATTCGCCAATCATCCGGTATTTAGGACAGGCTGCGCAAAATGGGAAACAAGTCACTGTGTTGGTTGAAGTGAAGGCACGATTTGATGAACAAAATAACGTGCACTGGGCGAAAAAACTGGAAACGATGGGCTGCCACGTCATTTACGGATTGATTGGGTTGAAGACCCACTGTAAATTATCGCTGGTCGTTCGGCGTGAAACGGATGGTATTCGGCGCTACATGCACATGGGCACTGGGAACTATAATGATGCGACCGCTCATTTTTACACTGACATGGGATTATTTACAGCGGACAACGATATGGGGATCGATGCCACCAACATTTTTAACATGCTGTCTGGCTATTCACGGCCACCATTTTTCCATGAGCTGCACATTTCGCCAGAAGGCATTCGTGATTTCATCGATGAAAATTGGACGCCGCCATTCAAGTGGTTAAGGATGGTGGAACCGCTCACGTGCAAATGAAGATGAACTCGCTGTCTGATCAAGGCATCATTGCGCATATGTATCGTGCCTCTCACGCGGGCGTCAAAATTGACATTATTGTGCGGGGCATCTGTTGTCTCAGAACCGGGATCAAGGACGTGAGCGACAACATTACGGTGCACTCGATCGTTGGCTGTTTTCTGGAGCACAGCCGAATCTATATTTTCGACTTTAATGGCGAGTCGACTGTTTATTTATCCAGTGCGGATATGATGACGCGGAATCTGAATCGGCGGGTGGAACTGCTTTTCCCAATCAAACAACCTGATCTGCGTGACCGGGTCATTGCGATTTATGCTATTATGTGGACAGATAACGTCAAGACACGAGTTCTGACGGCGGATAACACTTATAAACGCGTCAGTCGCGGCGGGGCACCAGCCAATGACTCACAGGCGGTGTTCGTTGCGGATGCCGAAAAGAAAGTGGCGTTCGCTCAGGCCCGTGCAGAACAGAATAAGTTATCTAGTCTGCAGTCGGCAGGAGAGGGTCAGCCAGCCGCAACTGAGCAGTCTGATGCGGTCGACCCGGGCAACGATAATGGAAGTGACGCTTAGTGGAAAATTTTGCGGTAATTGATTTGGGGTCAAACTCGGCGCGTCTGAGTGTAACCAGAATTGATGATAACGGGGAAACAACGCCCGTGACGCAGTTGAAGTCGTACGTTCGCCTGTCTGAAAACATGGGGGTTGAACGGGTGCTGCAGCCGGAAGCCATTGACCGAACGTTAGCGGCATTGAAAGAATTTAAGACCGTGTACGATCGAGAAGAAAACGTGAGCGTCAAAGCCATTGCAACGGCGGCTACCCGGCAGGCAAGCAATCAAAAACAGTTTTTAAAACAGGTTGCCGAATTGGGCATCGATCTGAAGGTGATTCCGGGCACAACGGAAGCCTACTATGATTATTTAGGCGTCAGCGAGACCTTGCCGTTACCGAACGCTGTTATTTTGGATACTGGCGGGGCAAGTACGGAAATTATTTTGGTGCAAAATAACAAGGTGCAGCACCTTATCAGCATCCCCATTGGTAGTGTGACACTGACGCAGGGGTATTTACCGGCGGATGTCATTCCTGCTAGCAACCTGTTTAACGTCATGACCTACGTGAATAACCTGCTATCAGGTATCTGGTGGTTGCGGAATGGCTTGCATTTGCCGATTATTGGGCTGGGTGGATGTAACCGAACGCTGGCAAAAATCGACCGCCGCTATAATCGTTTTTCAGATTACGAGGATATCCACGGCTACCAACTCAGCCGTGAGGTGGTGGATAATACCTTTTCAAAGATCGTCGACCGTGATCTGGATGGTCGAAAACAGATTCCAGGATTGAGTAAGGACCGCGCGGACATCATTGTCGGCGGCCTGATCCCGCTAGTCTTGATGATGCGCTATTTGGATTCGGATAGGATTACGTTTTCAAATAGTGGGTTGAGGGATGGGGTGTTGTTTGAGCATTTGGGAGAGAGTGGAGCAAGGCGCTTAGGAGGCGGAGTGTAAGTAACTCTGGTCAGAAAAGTCCGGGCCTGACTTTTTTGACCAGAGTTGCTTACACAGGAGCCTCCTGCCTTGCGGAACTCGTTTAGTCAATGTGAAAAGGGAGCGCCGAAGCAGTTAGCACTCACTTGAAAAGAACCGGTCAGCCCGGGCCTGGATTTTTTACCAGAGTCCGTTACATGGCCGCCCCTTGCCTTGCGGAGCTTGTGGTGTTATGTCAATGTGACAAAGGCGCACCAAAGCCAAAACAATACCGACAACCAGATAAAGCAACTTTAAAAATAATTCTATAGCTAAAATAGCCTCCAATTCACCGGCGAATTGCCAGTGGATTGGAGGCTATTTTTAGCAGGAGGTTGGTGTCTTTCTAGGCAACCGGGCCGAAACGTGTTAAAAAAGGCCGCTCCCGGCCGTATAGCGCACCCTAGTCAAGAATCCAAGTTCGGGATTCTCGACTAGGGTGCGCTATACTCTGGGAGCAAGACCGCCTTTTTTAACACTCTACGAAAAAAGAGGTCCCTTTCCAGGAACCCCTTGGGGAGTGAGACACTCATTCATTCGCGATGAGAGGGCCATCTAAAAAGCGTCGAAACCAACTGTGGTCGACGCTTTAGCCCATAGAAAGTAGTTTTGAAAGTTGCTGCTTTGAACTCTTAAGTTCGGTTATATGTTAGGATAACCAAAAACAAAAGTCAATTAAATAATTTTGTAAATTATTATGTCATAGTAAATAACGACAATATGCGGATTTTGTAATCGTAAACCAGCCTAATATAATAGACTTTTGTTTAATATTGGAAATTCAGCTGATAAATGTTAGGGATAATAAAAAAATATCTATTAAGTTTAAAATTTTTATAAAACTGATTAAGTAAGTAAAGAAAACGCTAACTATATTTCACATGTATGATAATTTATTAAGTATTACCTAAAATTCTATTTGAATGACATAAACTTTATTGTACAATGTTTGTGGTCACAAATAGAAAAGTGGTTTTAAATTTGGCAGATCAACCAAGAAAGCACCGTTTGATCGAATACGCCAACGGAAAATCGTTGGAAGAGATCAATGGTACTGTTGAAGTTCCAAAGAATATCGGATTTTGGAAGGCATTATTCATGTACTCCGGGCCGGGCGCACTTGTTGCAGTGGGGTACATGGATCCAGGGAACTGGTCAACTTCCATCACCGGCGGTCAAAATTTCCAGTATTTATTAATGTCTGTTATCTTAATGTCAAGTTTGATCGCGATGCTGTTGCAATACATGGCGGCTAAACTTGGCATCGTGAGTCAGATGGACCTTGCTCAGGCCATTCGAGCACGGACCAGTAAAGCGTTGGGGATCGTGTTATGGATCCTCACAGAATTAGCTATTATGGCGACGGATATCGCCGAAGTGATTGGGGTAGCCATTGCACTGTACCTGTTGTTCCATATTCCATTAGTCATTTCAGTTTTAATTACGGTTCTTGATGTTTTGGTCTTGCTATTATTAACGAAGATCGGGTTTCGAAAAATTGAAGCCATCGTTGTTTGCTTGATTTTAGTTATTTTACTGGTGTTTGCTTATCAGGTTGCGTTATCAGACCCTAACTGGGGTGGTGTTATCGCTGGCCTGGTACCAAACGGCAACACATTCTCCGGCTCAATTCACGTTAACGGCGATACGCCGCTGACTGGGGCTTTGGGCATCATCGGGGCGACAGTTATGCCGCATAACCTTTACCTGCATTCCGCTATTTCTCAAACGCGGAAGATGGATCATAACGACGAAGCGGACGTTGCGCGGACAGTGCGGTTCTCAACTTGGGATTCAAACATTCAGTTGTCGCTGGCATTCGTTGTTAACTCTTTGTTACTCATCATGGGGGTCGCTGTTTTCAAGAGCGGTGCCGTCAAAGATCCTTCCTTCTTCGGGTTGTTCCAAGCACTTTCAGATACGTCAATGCTGAGTAATGGTGTGCTGATCGGGGTTGCTAAGTCGGGGATCCTCTCCATTTTGTTTGCGGTTGCCTTACTGGCTTCAGGTCAAAACTCAACCATTACTGGAACGTTGACCGGTCAAGTCATCATGGAAGGATTTGTCCACATGCGGATGCCGCTATGGCTACGTCGATTGATCACCCGTGTCATTTCAGTGATTCCAGTCATGTTCTGTGTGGCTTTGACGGGTTGTGAAACGCCGATTCAACAACACGAAGCACTTAATAATTTAATGAATAATTCCCAAGTATTCTTGGCGTTTGCCCTGCCATTCTCAATGGTCCCATTGTTGATGATGACCAACAGTAAGCTTGAAATGGGCGAACGATTCAAAAACCACATGTGGGTCAAAATCTGCGGCTGGTTCTCAGTGATTGCACTGACTTTCCTGAACTTAAAGGGGTTACCAGATTCCATTGCCGGGTTTTACGGTGAAAACATTACGGCTGCACAGACCCAAACGGCGCACATGATTGCCTACGTTCTGATCGTTGGTGTGTTAGCGTTACTTGCTTGGACGATTTATGATCTGTACAAGGGTAACAAACGGTTGGCGGCAGAAGTTGCTAAACATGGGGCGTTGAACGCCGAAAATTAGGAGGTACTTGCGATGGCTAAGACCGATTTTACAAGTATTTTAGTTGGGGTAGATGATTCTGAGGATGCATTATTAGCATTTGACTATGCGATTCACTACGCTTTGGATCTCAACGCGAAGTTAACGATTGCGTCAGTATTGGAAAATGACGATATGAGCGTCTATCAGGCACTGGATAAGGATTACATTCATGGCGAACGTAGTGAACTGGAGGAACATCTTTTAGATTATCAACGCCAAGCTCAGGATGCGGGTGTTAAAGACGTCGACCTTATTGTTGATGAAGGGGACGCGGGCGAAACCATCGTGAAGAATATTATTCCTCACGTTAAGCCAGACGTACTGATTATTGGGTCGATCGCAAAAAAAGGGATCAAGCGCCGGTTTGGGAGCCAAGCTGCCTATATGGCTAAGTACGCGCCAATCTCGGTACTCGTTATTCGGTAAAAAACATCCTGAATTTGCTGATTAGGGGTGTTCGTAACAAAGAGAGCTGGTCAAGATAAATGACAGAAACAAAACCAAGAAAGTTTAGACACATTTTAGTTGGGGTAGACGATTCGCCGGATGCCCAATTAGCGTTTCGGTATGCCATGAACCGAGCTAAGAGCGATGGGTCAACATTAACGATTACCTCGATTCTTGAGTCGGATGAGATGAACGTTTACCAGGCGCTCAGTAAAGATTTTGTGCATGGTCAGCGTGACGCACTCGTTCAACATGTTGAAGGCTACCGCAATTTGGCATTGCGATTCGGCATTCCCGATGTGAGCGTCGTTGTTGCGGATGGTGATCCAGGTGAAACCATCGTTAGGGATGTGATTCTGGCTGTTAAACCGGACCTTCTAGTGGTCGGGTCGTTAGCAAAGAAGGGCATTCGAAAACGATTTGGCTCTCAGGCTGCTATATGGTTAAGTACGCACCGATTTCAGTGCAAGTCATCAGATAGGAACAGTAAAATAAGCACATTAGGTCGGATACCATGTTGTATCAGATGACCTAATGTGCTTATTTGCGAACAATTATTTCGAATTCTGGAGCGTTTTTCAAGGGTGCCAGCGACAAAACATGTTAAGCTTGATACAGTTTTAAACACAACTTAATGAAGAGGTGCATCACATGAAAATTGGGGTTATTGGCGCAACCGGCCGAACGGGTCAGGAGATCGTTAAGGAAGCCATTAGTCGCGGCCATGAGGTCACGGCCATTGTTCGCAGTAAAGACAAAGCGGCATCCCTGTTTGGCAATCAAGTGACCATCATTAAACAGGATGCATTAACACTGACGCATGATGATCTCTCAGAGTTTGATGAAGTCGTCGATGCTTTCGCTTCACCACAGGCCTATCAGCATTTGGACCTTGCGAGTCGGTTGATCAGTGCGTTCCGCAATGACGACACGACCAACTTGTTCTTCATTCTGGGTGCCAGTTCTTTAAAACAAGCAGACGGCACCATGATGTTGGATACGATTTTGAAAGACAACGCTGGTCAGCCGTGGATTCAAACGCCTGTCCAACAAGTTCATGAATACAACTATTTGCAGTGGATCGATAATGTGAACTGGACAGCAATCTCACCGCAGGCAACATTCACCCCCGGCCCTAAAACGACTTACCGGATCGCCAAGGACGAGATCCTGTTGAACAAGGCTGGCAAGTCGGAAGTCTCTACGGGAAATCTTGCCAGTGCGTTGCTTGATGAAATTGAGCAACCGAAGCATTTACGGCAACGATTTACGGTTGTTGACGACTAAGGAGGTCTAATAGTGAAAGCAATTGTGCTACGTGAACCTGGTGGCCCGTCAGTCTTGAAAATGACAGACGTTCCAACACCAAAGGTCAAGCCCGGCTGGTCGCTCATCCAAGTGAAAGGGTTTGGCATTAATCGTTCTGAGATTTTTACCCGAAACGGGTGGTCACCTACAGTGAAATTGCCACGGATCCTTGGCATCGAAGGCGTTGGCGTCATTGCTGAAACGACGGATGAAGCCCGGTTGCCGATTGGGCAAAAGGTTGCCACGATCATGGGTGAAATGGGACGAAACTTTGATGGCAGTTACGCTGAATATATGTTGATTCCTAATGAACAGATTTTTGCTGTCGAGACCCAGTTATCTTGGGCTGAATTCGCCGCGATTCCCGAAACTTATTGGACGGCTTACGGCTCGTTGCTGAATCTTAAACTTGCGGATAATGATTCCTTACTGATTCGTGGCGGCACCAGCGGCGTTGGCTTAGCTGCTATGAAATTGGCCAAGGCTATGCGCACAAGGATAACCGTCATTGGCACGACATGAAGGCCTGAGAAAAAGACTGAGATGCTGGCTAATGGGTTTGATGATATTATTCTGGAACAAGCGGGTCACGTTCAGGCTGGTTCCCGTCAATTTGATAAGGTGTTAGAACTCGTTGGATCATTGACGTTGCAAGATTCTTTGACGCTGGTGGCCAAAAATGGCATTTTGTGTGTCACAGGGTCTCTTGGTGGTGTTTGGTCCAGCAAGGACTTTGATCCGATGGGGTTTGTGACAGCAGGGACCTACCTGACGTCGTTTAGTTCCAGTGATGTCACTGAGCAAACATTCAATGATATGCTGCAGGTCATCGAACAGCACCATATTGATGTAACGCCCACTAAAACGTTTGATCTGGCTCATACGGCGGATGCGCAAGCTTTTCTTGATTCAAGCGACAGTTTTGGTAAGGTTGTCGTACTACCTTAAATCGTCCATTAAAATAACGTCCTTATAAATTCAGTCAGAATTCATAAGGACGTTATTTGAGTTGCTCGCAATGAAGATTAATTTTCCCACTCGCTCATGTCTGGACCAGCTGGAATAACCTGGTCGAAACTCGTGACCTTCTGTGTGGTTTGATAGAAATGTTGTTTGATCTTATCGAAATCAGTATCGGCCTTAATGATTGGATTGCTGTACATCACCTTGCATAGCGCCAGAGGTTAGGGTAATCCTGAAGCCGGTGTTTGTTTAATTTTGCGGTGTAGTACCAAACGAGGTCAAATCGTAGTAAGCGGGCAAACAACATCAGGTCAGCGGTGGTCATGTGATCGCCGAAGAGGTAGGCCTGGTTGGCCAAACGCTGGTTGAAATCCTCCAGTTCGTCAAAGAACCGGTCGGAGAGGCGGTTGAAGCCCTCTTGTGAAATAGCTGTTGAGGCCCCGTTAATGATTTTTGATAGGTCAGCGATGCGTTTGCTTAAGGCAACGAGCTCGTCGTGGTCGGCATCTGGGAACAGGTCTGGCGCACCAGGAGCCGTGTAGTCACGCCATTCAGTGCCCAGTTCCTCGAGTAATGTAGCTGATTGACTGGTGACAACTGCACCAGTTTGAACATCAACCAAAGCTGGAATGGTTGGGCGACTATCAAATGATGGGTCAGCCTTCTTGTAAGCAGTCGAGACACGGCTGATCTCTAAAATCGGATCGTCATCATTTTCGTCTGGTCCAAAGAACCAGTCGTCATCGATTCCGGTATGACGCAGGGAATAAATGGGACTGCTGGCAATGACCTTATCAAGCCCTAAGAGGTCAATTTCCATTTTGACGGGGTTTGCCCACGGGCAGAAGTACGCCCAGATCAGTGAGTAGCGATTGGGTTCAACGGGCAGGTCCCCAGTTGAAAAACGTTGGTCTAACGTTGCAGATGGTTTCTTTTTTGGTTGCCAAGAACATGCGGCACCTTCATTTGATTCGTTTGCCATACGAAAACACTTCCTTTTAGATCGATTATAAAACCTTTGCTCAAAAAAGGACACGCGATGGCTTATTAAGTTGTGATTGGGTGACAATAATGGCAACAAGAAATAATGAAAATGATGTCTTTTGTGAATTTTTCATTAATAGACTAAAGTTGTAAGATTGTTTGGGTAAGGGGCGACTATATTTATTTAAAAAATCTTAATCTTTGGTATAACGGACGCTAAACCGCTTTCTATAATAGTCTGTAAGTATGGATTACAGTTACCAAGTTGTGACCTATTTGTGAAAATAGTATGACTTTTTAGTAAATTGTGAACTAGTAAGCAAATTATATGCTATACTAACTTTATTCAAAACAAAACTTAAAAATTAACTCGGAGGGATTCACATGACTGATCGTTTAAAGGGTAAAGTTGCAATTGTTACTGGCGGGACTTTGGGAATTGGCTTAGGCGTTGCCCAACGCTTTGTCGACGAAGGCGCTAAGGTCGTTATCACAGGGCGTCACGCTGATGTTGGTGAAAAGGCTGCTAAGAGCATTGGCGGCGAAGATGTCATTCGTTTCATCAAGCACGATGCTACGGATGAAGAAGGCTGGGTCAAGTTGTTTGACGAGACTGAAAAAGCCTTTGGGCCTGTTACCACGTTGGTGAACAACGCCGGGATCGCCATCAACAAGAGTATCGAAAACACGACCACAGAAGAATGGCACAAACAATTAGCTATCAACTTGGACGCCGTGTTCTTTGGGACTCGTTTAGGGATTCAACGGATGAAGAACAAGCACCTTGGCGCTTCGATCATCAACATGTCCTCAATTGAAGGCTTTATCGGTGCCCCTAACTTGGGTGCCTACAACGCGTCAAAGGGTGGCGTGCGGATCATGTCGAAGTCAGCAGCCGTTGACTGTGCGCTGAAAGACTACGATGTTCGAGTTAACACCGTGCACCCAGGCTACATCAAGACGCCGTTGGTAGAAGATCTGCCAGGTGCCGAAGAAGCCATGTCAGCCCGGACAAAGACACCAATGGGTCACATTGGTGAACCAGACGACATCGCCTACATCTGTGTCTACTTAGCCTCAGATGAATCCAAGTTCGCAACAGGTTCAGAGTTTGTTGTGGATGGTGGGTATACGGCACAATAGAAAAGAGTGTGGAAGAAGGCGTTTAAGGGGCTACTGGAACACGTTTCGGCGTGGCGGCCAAGAAAGTCATAGTGTGGAAGAAGGCTCCGCCCTCTGCCTTCTGGAACACGTTTCAGCGTGGCAGCCAAGAAAGTCAGCCACAAAAAGCGCGTCCCAACCAGTGCCAAGAGCAGGCACAATCAAAAAATAGCAATGCAGGCAACCAGCTAACAAAAATCGCAGTGAAGTGCAGATTCGAAAAGCTGAAAACCCACAAAAATAGGTACTAGGATCATCCATGAGAGGTGACCCTGGTACCTATTTTTAAAGACGATTAGTTACAATTTGAATCGATATTGGATGCAATGGCCTTCCTGTTAACTGCGTTGTGACTCTCTTAGCCCCTGTGGCTTGCGATGACAGTCATCACTAAAATAATGGCGGATAGGAAAATTGTTTGACCGTGAAAAATACCAATTAGCAGGCCATTCAACGCCGCCCCGACGACAAATCCAAAAAGAATCGTCCCGATAGTCGTTAGGTTGTCCCAAGCCATTGTGTCGCGTTTAAAAATACCATCATAAATGGCCTCGGCAAAAGTTCTGAGGTTACCTGTCATCATGAGTGAGGTGAATCCTTTACCTTTCAATTGGCGAAATTCCTGGAGTTGGGCGGCCGCTGCCATTGATAACAAGCCAACAGATACCATATTTGGCATGACCGCTGCGAATGCGCCAGCCAACACTATCAATACAATTTCATAGGTTACGATGAACGTTTGCCGACTCATTCGAAGCCCTTCATGATAACGATGTTGGATGAACCTGGCGACAATCGTGCCGACCATAAACATCAAAATCGCAATCAAATAGTGGCTCGCCCGTGACCAGTTTCCAAGGCCAATGTGCTGCCAAGTAGAATCAAGTTCCCAGTTTGTAGACCAGCAAACACCTCGCCATGCGTAAAGTAGGTGTAGGAATCCAAACCGCCCGCGGTGGCAGCGAGCAACGTTCCGGTTAATAGCCGGTCATATCGTGGTTTTGCAAGTGTCATGAATCATTTCCCCCTCTTAGTAACAGCACCTAACGCATTGTTGCCTCGCCGAACGCCTTAAGCTGTTGCTTACCCCAGTCATGAAGACTGAACAAAATATGCTGCATTTCAACACCATCATGCAGTAACCGGTAGGCATATTCGTCATCATCGGCCACTAGTCCCAAACTAATGAGTTTAGTGAGGGCCAAGAGCAGGTTCAAGGTTGAAATACCGCGAATCTTTTTGCGTAAAATTATGAAATCAGAAAAGTCAGCTGTTAAATTTGTGAGGATCAAGGCGTACCACTTATTATTGAGTAGTTCTAAACCAACGCGGGTACTGACGCTGATATCATGCTTCGTCAAGATTATCACTTACCTTTTATCAGATACCTGCAAGTTTACCGTTATCAAGCAAAGGTTGCCAGTAAAGCAACTTGGTTGAACCTACGAAAAAGTTCCTCAAAATCCAAGCAGGCACATTGACTTTACTGGATTTTGGGGTATTATATTCTCAAGCAAAAGCACGGTGATCGTGCATGGGCAGGCTCATTCTCCTGCCTAATTTTCTGGAAATCGATTGTTGTAAAGGGGATACTAAAAAATGAAACGAACATGGTTAATTACAGGTATGACAAGTAACTTTGCACAAAGATTGATTCAAAATCTGGCTAAAAAGAGCAATAAAGACGTCAAGGTCGAAAAACAGAGTCATCTGCCGATGTTGCCACAGGCAGCTACGGTGGATTTGATGATTAATGGAAGAATATAGAGTGCGGAAGAAAGCGTTTAAAGACTGGAGCAGAAGGGCACTCTGATAATGAATCCCGGGCCTGGATTCGTTATCAGAGTGCCTTCTGTGCAAGTCTTTGCTTTCTGGAGCACGTTTCGGCTAGGTATAATAAGAGCACCAAACTAGTGCAAGTCTTTGCTTTCTGGAGCACGTTTCGGCTAGATAAACTAAGAAAACCAAACCGGTTCTGGGTCTAAAAAGTAAAAAACTGCATAAATTCACCTCCCAAAAAAAGAAGCCGCAATCACAGGCTTCTTTTATTTTCCCCAGTCACCGACAACTCAAGCCTTTATAATAGACCTAAACCCCAAAAAAGAAGGCCCCCAAAATGCCCATTGAACTCCTAGTAACGGTCAACGAAACCTATATCCCACCTCTAAAAACACTGCTCAACTCAATCCATCAAACTGAATCCCAACCCATCCACGTTTGGCTGATTCACCGCCAAATCGACCCGACACAACTCAAAACGTTGTCAGATTGGATCACTGGCCGCAATATGACGTTCACCGCCTGCCAAGCAATCCCAGCCGTTTTCGGCAACGCGCCGATCACTGCTCAGTATCCAGTTGAAACCTATTTCCGGCTTCTAAGTGGGCAAATTCTCCCGAAGACACTTCACCGGGTGCTCTATATTGATCCTGATATTCTGGCTCAGGGTCCTCTAGATGAGCTTTGGCAGTTAGACATGCAGGGACGCCCATTTGCGGCTGCCGCTCATCAAGACCAACAACTTGAGAATCGCCAACGGATGCAGATCAATCACGCCTATTACAATACTGGTGTGCTTTTGATTGACTTGGATCGCGTTCGCCAGCTGATTAATTTTCGGGACATTACGGCCTACATCACTACTCATGAGGATCTGCCACTAGTTGACCAGGACATTTTAAACGGTCTTTACGGCAATCAGGTGACGCCAATTGACGATAAAATTTGGAATTTTGATGTGCCGAGTTACGCAAACTACCTAGAAGGTGGTTTAACACCTGAGTGGATCGCAGCTCATACGCGATTGTTGCACTATCAACGGCAACCAAAACCGTGGCAGCCGGAATACGCCGGACCATTAGGAAAAAATTATCAACAAGCGCAGATTAGCGAGTGAAAATAAGCGTCAGGACTGATGTCGTTTTTGCAACAACCCACCCATATTTGATGAAATTGCTTCTATATAATTAGACACTTACAAACATGTGTCAAAACTTGAAAGCGGCGAAAGAAAAATCGGCCAAATATTTTGACAAAATTAAAAAAGACAACTATTCTTATTAGATAATCAATAAATATAAGTACAATGAAATCTTTTTGATTAATTTAGGTCCTAATGCTTAGTCATCTAAATAACTTGCATGAGAGAAGGAAAAATCGGTGTTAGAGAAAACAGTATATCGTCAATTACTTAGTCGCGCATTTAATATCCCAGTTGCAGTCACATATTGATGGTAAAACGGAAAACTATGGTGAGGGCGATCCGGTTGTTAAAATCAAGATCAACAGAGATATTCCTATCAAGGAAGTCACTGCGTCACCAACTAGCGTGTTAGCTGAAGCGTACATGAAGAAGGACATTGAAATCGATGGCAGCATTCAAGCCTTGGTCACTGCCGCCTTCAGCAACACGGGGAGTTTCTTGACAAACAACCCATTTTTGAAGCACTTACCAAAAACGAGTCACTCTGAGAAAGCTAGTGAAAAGGACATCCAATCTCACTACGATATTGGGAATGATTTTTACGAACTTTGGTTGGATGACACCATGACTTATTCATGTGCCTACTTCGAACACGAAGACGACACGTTGGAACAAGCCCAAATGAACAAGGTGCACCATATCATCAAGAAGTTGCAGCCAGAACCAGGCAAGCGCTTATTAGACATCGGGAGTGGTTGGGGCACATTGCTGTTCACGGCCGCCGAAGAATACGGTCTGAACGCTACTGGGATCACGTTGAGCCAGGAACAGTACGACTACACGAAACAACAGATCAAGGAACGTCACCTTGAAGGTAAAGTCGACGTCATCATGGAAGACTACCGTGAGATGAACGACAAATTCGACTACGTGACCTCCGTTGGGATGTTCGAACACGTTGGTAAGGAAAACTTGGGCACCTACTTCCAGAAGGTCAGTGATCTGATGGAAGATGATGGTCGCGCATTGATCCACGGGATTACCGGTCAACACGAAGGTGCCGGGATGGATCCATTCATCAGCAAGTACATCTTCCCAGGCGGTTACATTCCAAACATGGCTGAAAACTTGACTCACGTGATGGATGCTAAGCTGCAATTGGCAGACTTGGAACCACTGCGTCGTCACTACCAAAAGACACTCGAAATCTGGGACGCCAACTACCTCAAGGTCTTCGATAAGGCCGTTGACAAGTACGGCGAAGAATTTGCCCGGATGTGGGACATGTATCTTCAAGCATGTGCCGGCTCATTTGAAGCTGGTAACATCGACGTGATGCAGTACCTGTTGACGAAGCAGCCTAGTGGGACTGGGTTGCCGATGACTCGGGACTACATGTATGAGGATAGTAAGGCAAAGCAGACGAACTAGTATCGTCTTTGTCTAAAACACTGTAATACCATGTAACAACTTAAAAAAATCTCGTTGACGATTGGGTCGACGGGATTTTTTCGTTCCTATGATTATTATTAATAAAAGTGTGTCTAGAAATGATATCTAAACACGCTTTTTACACGCTAATAATATTTTATAATTACTCTGGGTGGTGCTCTGTGCTCACATTATCTAGTGCATGAGGATCCTCGTCTAATAATTGATAAAATTGTTTAGCAACGTCGCTGGGGCGATGACTGCCGTTCTCCCATGATTCAACGTCAGTGGTGGAAATATCCAATAATGCGGCGAATTGCTGTTTAGTTCCTGCAACTTTTTTGCGAATACGGATTAGGTCATCAGGTTTGTAATCAGGGACGTCCCGGACTTCCATTGTGACGGTTTCAATGTTTGTTGGCAGACCGTTTTGCTCGTCTTCTAATTCTTTGATGCTCTGTAATATCGTACTTTCTTTTTTCTTCTGCATGATTAATGGGCTCCTTTATAGCGTCGAATGAAGCTTTTCATTGTGTTCTTTTCAAAATCCGACAGGGTCTCTTGACTGTGCTTGCTATAAACCTTGAAAAAAAGCAATTCGTCATTGAATGGCATAAAGTAGATGATACGATACCCACCACTTTTTCCATAGTTTACGATATTAGCGGAAAAACGCATCTTTATGGCACCACCTGTGTGAGGAATCATATCACCTGGAAAAGACCTACCATAATTATTATCTGGTGTGTTTTTTAAGTAATTGATAAATTGGAGCCTTAATGACACCTTATCTAGTTCTGATAAGCCTAGTTTCTGCCATTCATTGTTGAAGGCCTGGGTATATCTGAAATTAATTTTGGACATATGGTTCTCCTTTTTCAAGGCAAATCAAGTATACGATATTGCCATAGTATTGCAACTGAAATGAACAAACTGTTGAACTGCAGTTATCATTTGAATTGTTACAATAGTTAAATACGTTTTAGGAGAGACATTTGTTTTTTTAGTTTAGCAATGAACGCATTTCTAACGTCTATACAACACAAAAAGCGCCTAGTAGTTAATACTTGCTAAGCGCTTTTTTTGGTGAATTTGCCTATTATTTGGCTAGTTTAGAAAAGCATTCTCTGCCTCATGGTGAAAACGAGGGATCGTGTAAAGAACGCTGAACCAAAAGTCAGGCCCGGACTTTTCAATCACTGTGTGCTTTTTGACTTCTGGTTTTCTTGGCCTCATTGCCGAAACGTGTTCCGCAGGGCACGGGGCTAACGTGTAACGGTCTCTGGTCTAAAAGTCAGACCCGGACTTTTAGACCAGAGACCGTTACACACCGCCCCTAAACCGCCCTGCTCCACACTCTACTCCGTTCTCAAAGCCGTCGCCGCATCCTTCTTCGACGCCATCCGTGCCGGCACATGCCCGCCCAAAACGGTGAGCACGGTACTAATCAAAATCAGCACAATGGCCGCCACAGGATTCAACTGCGCGACGTTGCTCAAATTGGTCATACTCTTGAGCACGATGTTGATTGGGAAGGTCGCAGCCCATGCGATGAAGATACCGATGAGTCCCGAGGCCACCCCAAGAATGGCGGTTTCGGCGTCAAACACCCGGGTGATGTCCTTCTTCCGCGCACCCAGTGCTTTGAGGACCCCGATTTCTTTCGTCCGTTCCAGTACGGAGGTGTACGTGATGATGCTGATCATGATCATACTGGTGACCAGCGAAATACCGGCAAACGCAATCAGCACGTAGGTGATCGCGTCCATCAGGCCACCGGTCAGCTTGGATACGGAACCGGCCATATCGGTGTAGATGACCTTATTGGCCTTGGATTTTCCTTTGTTATAGGCGTTCAAATAACTGAGCACCTTATCCTTATTCTTGAAATTATTCGGGTGGATCATGATGCTCGATGGTGTCTTGGAACCGCCGAGGGCTTGAATGACCTGCGTCTTGTCCGCAGAAGCACTCAAGGTGGCGCCGGTCAGCACGTTTCGTGAACTGGATTTCTGCGCTTTGACGATGGCGGAGTTCGCGTTTTGATCGACCAACGCCTTGGTCAAATTGTCGCTGTACGCAAAACCGGTTGCCAGAATATTCTCCTCATTTGCTGACCGGACCCGCAGGACACCAACGACGCGCAACGTTTTGTTGCTGCTGTTGCTGTACATGGTCTTGTAGTCGGTATTCGGCAGGAACATGCCGGCTGCGGACTTGTAGTAGGTGTCGTTGTCGACGGTCTTAAACGTCGTACCAACGATCTTGTTGAAGTCGACCTTTTGGTTATTCTTCACCTTGAAGCCCAGATTCGTCAGCGCGTTGATGTTCGTCGAGTTGTCCTTGTTAATAATTAAAACGACATCCGTGGTCTTAGTCGGGTAGGCGCCGGCCATCACTTTGTAGTGCTTCTTGAGAAAGCTGGTCTTGCCTGATTATCAACGGGGTAGGAGGAAACACCAATGCCCGCTGAACTCGCCAGTGCGCTCGACATGTTCAGGCCGCTAGATTTAGACTGACTCTCGTTAGACAGCTGGACCGGCTTGATCTTACCGTTCACATCGCGCAGCAAGTTCATACCGGTTGTGTACGTGATCCCGACGTTCTTGCTGTATTTTGGATTGAGTCTTTTCACATAGTTTACGTAGTTTTGCGTGATTTTATTAGTATGTTGCGCCTTATCCTGGTCACTGATTTGCGCCACGACGGACTTTTCCTTAGAAAAATGTTCCTTTTTGCTGGTGTCGTTGGCCGTGGTCTGGGAGGTGGCAGTCTGTGAAATCGTCACTGGATACTGGGCCAGGGTATTGGATTGCGTTTGATCGATCTGTTTCTGGAACCCATTTGACAGGGCGAGAACGACTGCGATTCCGATGATGCCAATACTGGAGGCAAACGCCGTCAGGAAGGTTCGCCCCTTCTTAGTGCGGATGTTAGTAAACGACAATTTTAGCGCTGTCCAGTAGGTCATTTTCGTCTTGGTCAGGTGAAACTGTTCGTTTTCTTCCAGCTCATTGTAGGGGTTCGTGTCATCCACGATTTTCCCGTCTTCGAAACGAATGATCCGGTCGGCATATTGGTCGGCGAGGTCGGGGTTGTGGGTGACCATGATGACGAGGCGCTCTTTTGACAGTTCCTTAATGATCTGCATAATTTCTTGACTGGTTTCGGTATCCAATGCGCCGGTCGGTTCGTCACACAGTAAAATTTCCGGGTCGTTGGCGATCGCCCGCGCAATGGCCACCCGTTGCATTTGCCCACCAGACAGTTGGTTCGGCTTCTTATACATATGGTCTTCCAACCCGACACGTTTCAGCGCTGAAATGGCCTTTTCCTTTTTCTCGGCAGTGGGCACACCACTGAGTGTCATACCCAACTCAACGTTGTCGATGATGCCCAGGTGACCAATCAGATTGTAACTTTGGAAAATGAAGCCGACCGAGTTGTTCCGGTACGCGTCCCAGTCGGAGGCTTTGAACTCCTTGGTGGACTTCCCCTTAATAATCAAATCGCCGGAGTCATAGACGTTCAACCCGCCAATATTGTTTAATAACGTGGTCTTCCCAGAGCCACTGGGGCCAAGGATCGCGACAAATTCCTGTTGCCGAAATGAGACGGACACATCATCTAACGCCTTCGTGGTCGTGTCGCCCACCTGATAGTATTTTTTTTAATGTTGCAGTTCGAGCATGTGATCCCCTCCATTTTTTGAAACGGATGTGTGGGTAAAACCAATAATGTAACCGATTTCACACAGTTGTTTAATTCTGATTATAGGGGTTGGGATTGGAAAGTCAACGAAGAACGAGCTAGTCAAAAAAGACACCGACCGCAATGGCCAGTGCCTTTAGTTAGCAGTGTCTTACTTTTTATCAACGTAATATCACGGCTGTTTTCAAGAATCTTAGTCCCCTTGATCGATTGCAGGTGCGCGATGTCACCGGTGAATTCGAAGCACCCAAGGTACTTGCCGTCTTCATCACGGATAGCGAAGTATGAAATGTAGACCATCTTACCCTTTAGTGGCAGCCAGAATTCAAATTGGTCACGGGTGCCGGCGTGAAATTCCTTGAGGATCTGTTCCACTTTATCGCTGGCTTGCTTTGGGTGGCATTCCAGCACTTCTTCGCCAACTTGTTTTTGCGTCCGGCTGAAGATCCGGTTGCCGTCATCGGTAAACCACTTGAAATGGTCGGTGGCGTCCACAAAGTCAACTTCGAAGGGCAGGGTGTTCAACAGGACGCGCAGGGTTTCCAACGGAATATCGCCAGTGGGGAAGTGTAAAACGTCATTGCTGTCTAAAGTCACTTTTTTATCAGTCATGTTAATTTCCTCCTATATGTGAAGCGTTGTTAGTGTTCAGAAGCACCGGTCGTGGCATCAGCCGCAGCCGGTTGGTCTAAATCAGAAGAGTAATCGCTGGTCGTTTCCTTTGATGCCCCCGTAGTTGCATCATCGTGTTCGGAAGCACCAGTGTTGGTGTCAGTTTCCGGCTTTGGATCGTCTAAGTCTGAAGAATAGGTGGGCCCATCGTCCGATTTATGAGATGCGCCAGTAGTGGCATCTGCTGGTTTCTCGGAAGCACCGCTAGTGGCATCCGTTCCCGCAGCCACCGGCGTGTCTAGATCAGACGAGTAGGCCATGCCGTCAGCCGGTTGTTTGGAAGCACCAGTCGTGGCATCAGCGGCCTGAGCCGGGTAGTCGAGGTCGGACGAATAATCTGACGCCGTATCCTTTGAAGCACTTGAGGTCGCATCAGTGTACTCAGAAGCACCAGTCGTGGTGTCGGTCGTCGGCTGTGTCGGTGCATCCAAATCAGAGTAATAGTCGAGGCCACCAGCTGGTTTCTTCGATGCGCTCGCAGTCGCATCGGTCTTCACAGGGTGGTCGAGGTCAGACGAATAATCTGGCGTGGTGTCCTTTGACGCACTGGTCGTGGCGTCTGGCTGCGTGTCACCAGTTGGCACGTAATTGAAGCCCATATAGCCGGTAAATTTGTTAAAACAGTGGTCTAACCACTTAACGGCCAATGGATCAGCCAGCTCGTCACCGTTAAAGGCGGCAGCAACGTCGGTCAGAACAAACTGATCACCGGTGAGTAACCCGGCATTTAGTTCGGGCGACCGTAGAATAGTTGAAAGATTGTCGAGTGCGTCGTCAACGCCCTGGTCATCCAGGGATGCGCCAACCAGCATCGTTGGCTTGTTTTTAAACGAATGGCCCGCCACCGCCAGCCAATCAAGCACGGAACTTAGCTGATGGAATGGCATGGTGAACCTGTGGGGTGCCAATGATTACCCCATCTGAGGCAGTAATAATTTCAAAAATGGCTGAAACCTTGCTAGGAACTTCACTAATATCCTCAGAAAAAAGCGGAATGTCGTTTATCTCACAAAGCGTGATGTCTGCGTCGCTTGAAAAGTGTGTTTTCAGGTAATTTAACAGCTGACGGATGTAAGATTTTTGCGAATTCGTTCCGACAATGGCAACTAATTTCAATATGACCCCTCCTTTATAAAGAAGAATGTAACCCTTTACACTGTTGATTATAGTTTATTCCGAAAATATTTCAACCGTATTCCGTATATACGTAAAATAGGTTTCTAAAAATAGATATTGAGAAAAGTTGCTACAATAAGGCTTTTCGGTTGACGTAAGCACAATTTTGCACGATAGTTATTTTGTTAACGCTTTTATTTAGACTGGTTCTAATCACCTGATAAATGAATTGTTCAAAAATATACAAAATAATGGGGCGTATATTCTATAAAATATGCTAAAATCGAGTTAATAATTATTACGGATATATGTATTCGTTGTGAGGAGGAAACAAAATGAGGTTAAAGGGGTTAAGAAACATTATTGGGATCCTTGGGGCGCTGGTGTTTTTTGCGCTGGGGATGAGCGCGGTGACTACGCAGGCGCATGCGGATAGTAGTTCTTCAAGTTCTTCATCTTCTAGTCAGCCAAGTCAATCTTCATCTATTCCAGGAAAGACAGTTGATCCAACTACAGGATGGACATACGTTGTACTTCAGGCTGACAGTAACAGTAAATCAATCGCCGACCAGTACTACACTCACGTTGCTAAGATCACACCAATTGCTGACAACAAATATCAAGTAACGTTGGAAGTTAGCTATGCCAAGAGTCTCGGCATGGGTAGTAAAGGCGTTGTTCCATTGACAATCGACGGGCAGAAAGCTCATAATGTAACTTATGGGACGTCAGGTAGCAATTATACCGTTACTTATAGTTTTTACATTGATAATTTAGATGCGTTAAATAACGTCATTGATGGGACGATTCACGTCACCGTCCCAGTAGCTAATATCAGCCAAGACTTCGGTGTTCGATTCAAATTCAGTCACGCCGCCTCTGCTGATACCGGTTCAACTGGTGCTGATAAAAAAGATTCTTCTTCACCAGCCACAACAAACGGCAACGGCTCAGGCACCACAGCCACGGCCACTTCACCAGACAAAAAGGCTACAGCAACCGTCAACCCAGGCAGCAACAATGCCACGGGTTCATCAAGCAAGAGTTACCTGCCACAAACAAACGAACAAAAACAACAAAGCCTCATGATGCTTGGCTTCTTGGCCGTCGCATCCCTGATCGGCTTTACAATCTACAAAAGGAGACACGCATAAATGAAAAAAATAGCGACACGTTGGTTAATTGGACTTGTGATGACGATTGCGGTTTTGATCGGCATTCAAGGGCAAACGGCCTACGCGAAATCCATTAGTTATCAAGCTTTAACATACGGCACCAACAAGACGTCGATTGCCAGCGGCTACTTTGTTCATCCCGCTAGTGTCACCGTCAAAAATCATAAGTACGTTGTTACCATGCGCATTAAAACGGCGAAGAAGTTGACGTCCTATCCCGTTAAGGTCTTATCCGTCAACGGTGGCAAACCGCAAAACGTGCGTAAGGTGAATGATAGTGCTGGTAACTCTAACCTGTACTACTCGTTTACGACCACGAACCTAAAAAACGGATCAATGCGAAGCTAGCCATTGATGTGCCAAAGGTTTACAAGGCCAATCACATGATCACGTTTAAATTCAGCACGGCCGGTCTCCCTAGTTTGGCGAGGCAAGGCAGCGCGGCGGTAACGACTAAGGCTGATACTGCAAGCACGCAGCCCAGCAAGGGTCAATCATCGACTGCAACAAAAAGCCAATCTGCAAGTAATCGTGAACCAAACGAAAGTAGTTTAAGTGCGTTAAAGGCCAAGAACGAGAGTAGTTCAAAGGCGGCTAGTGCGAGTGTTGCGCCTAAGAAGGACAGCAGCAAAGCCAGTTCTAGTTCTAGCAGCGCTTCAAGTAGTGTTGGGGCTTCAAGCACGCCAAACCAAACGGCGAAGGCCGAAGATAAAAAGGATCAGAGTCAACCCAAGTCGAAAACGCCCGTGTTGATCGTCGGCATCATTGTGATCATCGTGGTCGTTGGCGGCGGGGCCTTCTGGTTTACCGGCGGCCGTGGCCGTCACAGTGGGGGGAATTAGGGTGAAATCGCCTCGAAAAATTGCCGGTATCGTGATCGGCATCATCATTGTTTGCGGAATTGCGGGCGCGTTGGCCATTCATGCCACGTCGTCTAAGTCGAAGAACGCGCGCATTGTCGCAACCACATACGGGATCGTACAGATTACGAATCGGCTAAAACTCCCATTGGTGGGGGTGCCGACAACCGCAAATAAGATGCCAGCACGCTACAAAAACGTGAAACGCATTGGCAGTCCGATGAGTCCGAGCGCGGAAAAGATTGCGTCAACGCACCCGACCACGGTGTACGCGGTCAGTGTGTTGAAGGATCAGTTTGGCAAGTCGTTTAAGCAACAGCATATTAAGCCGCATTTCTTATCGTTACAGAGCGTTGCTAATTTGAAGTCAACGCTGACACAAATGGGTAACCAGTATGACCGCAAGTCGGAAGCCAAGTCTGCCGTTAGCGAGATCAATCAGGCTGAAACGAAGGCTAAGAATCGGGCCGCGGGCAAAACTAAACCGCGCGTTCTAGTCCTAATGGGGCTGCCAGGGGCCGGTTATATGATCTGCACCAACAAGTCATACGTAGGCGACCTTGTTCGGCTGGCTGGCGGGAACAACGTCTTTTCGTCAAAGACGCAATCCTATGTGCAACCCAGTGATGAGGCAATTGCTAAGGCTAAGCCCCAGGTGATCTTACGCCTCGAACACGCGATGCCGACGATGGTCACCGAACAATTCAATACTGAATTTAAGCAGCAATCATTTTGGAAACAAACGCCAGCGGTGCAGCAAAAACGGGTCTATGACCTGCAGGAGCCAAACTTCGATGCGACAGCGAACATGCATGCCGCAAAGGCACTGGGCTTGGTTTCAAACTGGTTGTATCCAGCGAAATAGGATGATTAAACCAGATGTTCGTTGTGGACGTCTGGTTTATTCTATACATATGACAAAAAGGAGGAACTACCAAATGTCAAAAGCAGGCTGGGCATACACCGTGGTCTTGATCGGCCTCATTGTGACCTGCGTCATCGCGCTGATGTGCGGCGTGACCTTCTACACGCCAACACAGATCTGGCAGGCATTTTCGGGTCAACGGCCAGCCATTTTAAACAATATCCTGACGTTTCGGTTATCGCGGATCATCGCCAGTATGGTTGGCGGTGGTGTCCTCGCGGTGGCCGGCGCATTAAGCCAATCGGTGTTCCGAAACCGGTTGGCTGACCCAACGATTCTCGGGGTGACGAGTGCGGGCGACTTGTTCATTTTACTGGGCGGCTTTGTGTTGCCGGCGTTACCGTTTGAAAAACTGGTGTTGGCATTGTTAGGGGGTGCTGTCGCGTTGGCACTGCTGACCAACCGGCGAACCTGAGTCAACCGTATATGCTGATTATTGTTGGGGTGGCGCTGAACTTGACTTTCCAGGGCTTCAATACCCTATTTACACAGGGCATCAGTGTGACCTCTGATACCAGTCTCAACGGCATCACGTGGTCATCAACGCTGATGTTGCTCCTTGTCGGCTGTGTGGGCTTGATCTTGGCGCTGATCCTCTCGCCGTGGGCCAATAATCTAAAATTATCGGATGAACAACTCATGACAGTCGGCATTCCCGTGAAAACAATGCGCGTGGGCTTACTGGCGCTGGTGGTTTTTTTGTCAGCAACAGTGACGTCGGTTTTGGGCACAATTCCGTTTGTCGGCATCATTGTGCCAACGTGGCGCGAAAACTGGTTGGGCATGATTATCAGACGTTGATTCCATTTTCGTTACTGAGTGGGGCTTGGTTACTCTTGATCTGTGATACGGTTGGTCGGCTGATTATTTTACCGAGTGAACTGCCTGTGGCCACATTAATGACTGTCATTGGTGGCCCATTCCTGATTTGGCTTGTCTTGAAAGGGGGTCTTGGCCGTTGAACTGAAACACGTTAGTTTTGCGTATACTCCGGATCACCCGCTGGTAAAAGACTTCACTGCCCAAGTACCAGAAGGCCAAATTTTGACGATTTTGGGGCCAAATGGCGCGGGTAAGTCGACGCTCTTAAACTTATTGGATGGTCAGTTAATGCCTAGTGAGGGCGAAATTTTGCTGGCTGATAAGCCGTCGGCAGATTATAGTTTGAAGGATCGGACCGCTCAGATTGCGGTTGTGAGTCAGCAACACCAAACATACGATGACATGACTGTCCGCGAAATTGTTAAGATCGGCCGACGTCCGTTTCATGGGTTATTGGATACGGTGACGGATGCTGAAGTAGCGCCGTTTTTAGATCAGGTTCAATTAACGGCATACGCTGACCGGGCACTGACTTCACTTTCTGGTGGTCAGCAGCAACGCGTATGGATCGCGATGGCCCTGGCACAGGAACCGAACTATCTGTTGTTAGATGAACCAACGACCTATTTGGACATTCGCTATCAGGGCGAATTGATGGCGTTGATCAAACAACTGCAACAGGATCAGAGCATGACCGTTATCTTGGTGCTGCATGATATCAACCAGGCGTTGCAGGTGAGTGATGCGGTCTGGCTAATTAAAAATGGGGCGCTGGTTCAGGCTGGGACGCCGCAGGATGTGATTAATGAGCAGTTGTTGAGTGATGTGTTTGAGATGACTGTTCGGATTGTGGACCTGCCGGATTACGGGCGGTATGTGATTCAAGTGCCGGAGGTTGTTGGACAGGATTTTGATTAGGACACTTATATATACGAAAAGCGTTCCGAGGATGGTCTTTTTTGACCGGGCTCGGAACGCTTTTTCTTTGGATGTTTGGGGATTTTTATTTAGGAATAGTGTTTGATGCTTTTTATGCGGAGGGCTTACTTTATTTAGTGAACCTTCCAATTTTTTTGGAGTGGGTTTTCGTTGATTTAGTGCTTGTTGCTGCGCTGGTTTTGGCAACGTAGCCGAAACGTGTTCCAGGGGGCTGAGGGCTCCTGCGTAAGGCACTTCGACCCAAAAAGTCAGGCCCGGACTTTTCGGGTCAAAGTGCCTTACGCTCCGCCCTCAAAGCGCCCCCTTCCACACTCTTATACTACCAACTAGCCTTCTTAACCCCCGGAATCTGCCCTAAATGCGCATACTTGCGGAAGTTCAACCGTGACATTTCGAACTTTCTCATATAGCCGTGGGGACGGCCGTCTATTCTGTCTCGGTTGTGCAATCGGACTGGACTTGAATCCTTTGGTAACTTAGCTAATGCTTCGTAGTTACCCTCTTTTTTGAGTTGCCGACGGATGTCAGCGTACTTTGCGACTAGTGCTTGTTGCCGTTGGAACTTTGCGATTTTTGATTTCTTTGCCAAATTTTGGCCTCCTAATGATGTAGTGTTTGGGTAATGGTGTTGGTTTTCTCGGCCACCGTGCCGAAACGTGTTCCGCAAGGCTGAGGCTCCTGCGTAAGTAACTTCCGGCACAAAATCCAAAACCGGGATTTCTACCGAAAGTTACTTACGCTCCGCCCTCAAAGCGCCTTGCTACACACTCTATAAAATGATCACGAACAATCTACCATATTCAAAAAGAATAACGGTTACGGTTTAGAATTATGCCTGAAAGTCGTTGTTAAAGCAAGTAAATAGCTTACGAATTTGTAAAACGTAACATTTACTATTTACAAAACTGGTTGACTTTGGTAACCTTTAAAACGTAATAATTACTATTTAAAATCATTTGGAGGTTATTGGTATGTTTAAAGGTAGATTAGAACGTAGTTTGGTCGCGATAGCAGCACTGATTGGGATTGGTGCCGCTTTGACCGGTTGCGGGAAAGCGTCGACTAGTAGTAACGGCCACAAAATCGATGTGGTCACGAGTACTGATTTTTATGGTGGCGCGGCTAAGGCTGTGTTGGGCAACAAGGGGACGGTGCATTCAATCATCAATAAACCATCAGTGGATCCCCACGCCTATGAGCCAACACCGGCTGTGGCCAAGCAAGTGCACGCGGCGGATGTGACGGTCGCAAACGGTATCGGCTACGATAGCTGGATGACAAAGCTGACGGCAAATAGTAAAGCGACTAACATCAAGGTCGGCGACGATCTAATGGGTAAAAGAGACGGCGACAATCCGCATATCTGGTATAATCCGGCAACGATGCTGAAGCTAGCAAATCGACTAGCAGCAACCTTTGCGAAGGCGCAGCCAAAGAACAAAGCCTACTTCGAGAAAAAAGCGCAGACCTACATTAAATCACTGAAAAATATCCAGACTGAGATCACAACCATCAAACAGTTAGCCCAAAAATTGCCGAATAAGCGCGTGTACGTCAGCGAACCGGTCTTCGACTATGCGTTGGAAGCAACTGGTTTTAAGGTCGCAAACAAGTCATTTGAAGAGGCTATTGAAAACGAAAGTGACCCATCGCCAAAGTCTATTGCGGCAATGCAGGCGGGCATTAAACACCACAAGGTTGCCTTCTTTGTCAACAACAGCCAGGTCACCAGCAAGACAACGCAAAATATTATGAACCTGGCAAAGGCCAACCACGTACCGGTGTTACAAGTCACAGAGACATTGCCAGCTGGCAAGAATTACGATCAGTGGATGATGAGTCAGTACCGGCAGTTGACGAAAATTTTGAAGACTGAAGTCGGAAAATAGCGGGATGTCTGTGTCTGGTTAACCAATAGTCATGAAAAATGAGTCCATTCAATTATGACTTGAGAACAACCGGCAGTCACCACGCCATGAGAAGCAATGCTTTTAATAGGCTAGGCACAGTCGAGGGCGGATTTCTCTGCAAACAGTCTTTGATTATATTTCGATAGTTAACAAGTGGAAAAAGTAATTTCAATGTCAGTGGAATGCAGTAATTTGGCACGGCGCTGTGGTGTCGACATCAGTTGGCGACCGTACTTTGGTCGGTTACTGATGTGCGAGACGATGAAGATCCATTCGAGAGCTGCGCAGCAGAAATCGAATTAGCTTCATCGCGAGCCACTTCAGCGTCGTGCCAAATTGCGGAATGCAACGGACGCTTAACACCATCATTTTACAGACTTGCACAGAAACAAATAAACCGATAAAATTAAACTAAATTGAAAACGCACTAGGGGTGCCAGAAATGGCTGAGATAGAAGAAATTCTGATCCCTTCGAACCTGTTAAGTTAATTCTTGCGAAGGAAAGTGTCGACATCCATCGGGTAAAATAAGGATCTCTCACTGGTTGCGGTTAACCGTATTCAGTGAGAGATTTTTTGGGTTAAAGCGTCCGATGGCAGTTAAAATGAGGAAGGTTTCACTTGGGTAACACGAAGTTGAGCGGTTTGTTCCTGTTGTGGGCGGGGGCCGCGATTTCCATCGCTGAAATTGTAACGGGGACGCTGGTAGCGCCGCTGGGTTGGCTGGAAGGGCTGACGGCGATTTTGCTGGGGCATTTGATTGGCTGTTTTGTGTTTCTGCTGCCGGCTGGCTATTTGTCGGCTAAGCGAGACCAGACGGCGATTCAAGCAACAGGCTCAGTGTTTGGCAGCGCTGGCGTCGGGTTGTTTTCGATTCTAAATGCGGTTCAACTATTGGGCTGGACGGCGGTGATGATCGTCAACGCACAACAGGCGATGAACGGAATCGCTAAAACGCTATTCCACTACCAGTCTGCGGTGGTGATGTCAGTGATTGTGGCGGTTCTGATCGTTGTTTGGCTGCTGATGGATCACAACTGGCTGTTCAAAATTAACAACGCAATCGTTATTCTGTTAGCCGTTGGCATGCTGCTGATCCTATGGACGATCATTGCCCATAGCGGCGGACACACTGCGTCCAATTTGGCACCCATGAGTTTCGGGTCGGCTGTTGATTTGAGTGTGACCATGGCGCTGTCGTGGCTGCCGCTGATCGGTGACTACACGCAGCATACTGACAAACCGTTTCAGGCCAGTTTGGCCAGTGTCAGCGGCTACTTTGTGGCCAGTTTCGGCATGTTTGCGTTGGGGATGTTCACCGTTATTTTAACCGGTGAATCCAATTTTACAGTGGCTCTGTCGCAAACAAAACTGGGGTTGATTGCGCTGTTTATCATTGTGTTTTCAACGGTCACAACAACATTCATGGACGCCTATTCGGCAGCAACGAACATTGCTAATTTGGTCAAAGCCAAGCGCGTTAATGTGATTGCTATCATCGTTACTGTGCTTGGTTTGGTGATTGCGCTGGGCGTTTCTATGGCGTACTACGAAAACTTTCTGTACGCGATTGGGGCCGTTTTTGCGCCGTTGTTTGCGATCCTCTTCGTCAGTGTGTTCTTCATGCACGCACGGCTAGCCGTATGGTTGAACTTTGTTTGGTGGTTAATTGGTGTGGTGGGCTATTCCTGGCTGCAGAAACTGGACTTCTTTTTGGGGACAACGTTCTTCCTGGCGCTTATTTTGGGTGTCGGCGTCTACCTGACTGGTCTGGTGGCTAGGAAATACCCATTGCTGGACTAGACAAAGGGGTTATTTGGTCTCATGACAAAACGCGTTTACTATCTCGCCATGACGTCGGTGCTGGTGGCACTGGGCGTTATTGGTGGCAGTTTATTTGAATTTACGGTCGGTGTTGCCAAGGTGGCACCAATGCAACATTTGATCAATGTGGTTTCAGGCGTGTTACTCGGGCCATGGTTGGCAACCACGCAAGCGTTTTTAACGTCCTTGATCCGCAACTTGATGGGAACGGGTACAATTCTGGCGTTTCCCGGCAGCATGTTCGGTGCTTGGTGAACTCATTGGCACAGGCATTATTGGCGCCTTTGTGGCTTACCCGATTGCTGCGCTATTTCTGGGAACGAAGGGCGCACTTTGGTGTTTGTCCCGAGCTTTTTCTTGAGTGCTTTGGTTGGCGTGATTGTTGCCTACGTTGTGCTGAAAAGCATGTGGGCGACGGTGATCAAACCGCAAATGGATCGATTGAAATGAAAAAAAGCGATGGTCACCAGTAACCCGGTGGACATCGCTTTTAGTTTTGTTTTGGCATTAATACCATATCTAAGTGTGGAATATCATCTTCAAGATAAACATCAGATTTAGGTTCAAACCCAAATGATTCATATAATTCTTGTAGGTATGCCTGCGCTTGAATCTTGATCGGCTTATTCGGGAAACGTTGTGCAATCACGTCCAGCGTTTCTTGGACGATTTTTCTGCCAAGGCCATCTTTCCGAAATTGGTCAACAACCAGTACCCGACCGAAATTTACTTCGGTGTCTCTATTCATGACTCGGGTGTAGGCTTGTAGGTCGCCATTATCGTTAAAAAGGGCCACGTGCAGGTCGTCGAAATCATCATCGTCCACTTCCTGATAGGGACAGTTTTGCTCGACCACGAAGACCGCAACACGGGCTTTAAGGATGGTAATCAGTTGTTGGGGTGTCAGTTCATCAGTTTGTTTGATAAGAAGCATACGCATTCCTCCCATGAATTAAATGAATGCATCGAGTATAAAACTATTTTGTGGTAAATGCAACTAAAACTATTTGTAACGTGTAGAATTAGATGATTTATATAAATCTTGTATGCCGCTTCGTTCCGCCGGTCGGCCCTGCAGGCTGAGGTGGGTCGCTTCGGAGCTATTGAATTTCCTTTCAGAAATTCAAGGATTTCCTATGTCTCCCGTATTAGTAGCCGACCCCAAAACGGTCGCTAACTAATACCGACACCACAACCTGCAATGCCGACCGGCTCCACTACGCTACAGCGTGCAATCTTGATAGAAACTGCTTGCCAATACGTATCTAAATTAGGTCAACTGATCGTCTGGTCGCAATCCATCCTAATACTGCAACTGAACTAGCATACCTGAAATTGATTGACTAGCAGTCGAGTGCGGATTTCTCTACAAACTGTGTTTGACTGTATTTTGATACTTAACCAGCGTAATCAGTAAGCTCACTGTGAGTGGAATGGAGCAATTTGGCACGGAGACATGGTGTCGATGTCACTTGATGGCCGTTTTTGGGCCATTTAGTGACATGCGAGACGATGAAGATCCATTCGAATGGCGCACAGCGACAGTCGAATTAGCTTCATCGCGAGCCACTATGGCGGAGTGCCAAATTGCGCAATGCAACGGACTACATACACCTTAGTAAGCTCGCTGATGCCCATCCTTAACCAGCGTCCAATCAGCCCAACATTCTGTGCCATCTGGTTCGTCAGTTCAAGTAATTTCTGCCGGTCGGCTTCACTGATACCGGTCAGGGCGACTTCATTTGAGTAGTCGTTTTCCCGTTTCAGCGTTGGGTAAACGGCCATGCCCTTATCCGTTGCGAACAGTGCCTTATTCTTATCGTTACCGGGCTGTTTGCGCCGTTCAACTAGCCCGTTTGCTTCCAGTTTTTTGATGGCTCGGGCAGCGGTGGAACGGTCGATCTTCACCAGTTCGGCCAAGTGGCTCTGGACGATACCAGGATGCTCGCAAATGCGCACGAGGTACACGTACTGGCCTTTTGTGAGGTCGAATTGTTTGAACTCCACGTTGGCAATGGCGTCCAGTGCGCGCGCAATCGTGCCGATATTTTTTAAAACGTCATCTTCCATTTAATGACCTCCGATCCTAGTGGGTGCTGATCATGTGGTATTCACTATCAACTAAGCGGAAGGTGTCTTCCAGACCGCTTGTGACGGCGACTTCGTGGTTCCGAGTGACAAAGACAGCCTCAAGTCCCGGTTGGGCTTCGATCAACGCCGGTCCCTTTTCCATGCCTTGATAAAACGCTTGGGTGGTCCAAATATCACCGTCGATGGAGCGGTCGCTGACGATGGTCACGCTGGCCAGGTCGTTTTTGATCGGGTAGCCGGTGTGCGAGTCAAACATGTGGTGGTATTCTTGGCCGTCAATGACGAGAAAGCGTTCGTAGATGCCAGATGTGACCAGCGATTTTTCAGCAGTGTTTAGGACGCCAGCTGGCACATCCCGTTTTTCGTCCGGACTCTGAATCCCGACACGCCATTTTTGGTCGTCATGGGTGCTGGGTCCGACTAACAGAATGTTGCCGCCGAGGTCGATGATGCCCGTTTTGACGCCGCGTTGCAGCCACAGCGTTTTGATGGCGTCGGCAATGTAGCCCTTCGCAATGGCACCCAGGTCGAGTTCCATGCCTTTTTTTGTCAGGAAAACGGTCTGGCGCTCATCGTTGAGTTCGATGTTGTCTGGGTCGATCAGCTGCAGCCGTTCTTGAATGTCGGCGTCCTTGGGCAGGTTAGCGCCGTCGAACCCGATGGCCCATAGTTTAACGAGCGGGCCAATGGCAACGTTAAACAAGGTGCATGGCGCTCACCGCCACCGCTCGTTTGACCAGCAGGTAGGTGATGGGCGATACCCCAACGGCGTGGTCGCCCGCCGCGTGGTTGATGGACATGACCTCAGACTCATTCCGGTTGACGGTCAGCAGGTCTTCGTAGTGTTGAATGAGTTGGAAACCGGCAGTGATGTCGGCTTCAGTAGCGGGTTCGGCAACGGTCAAATTGATGGCCGTGCCCAGTCCGTAAAATTCTTTATGCAGCAAGATTAGTCGCGCTCCTCGTGTGTGGTTTCAAAAATTCTGGTTGCTAGGTCGATAAAGCTTTGCGCCTGTTTTGTCGGCTCATTTTGATTGTTGTAAACGATGGCGATGTCGCACTGTAATGCGGTGGGTGTCAATTTGATGACCTGGGTCCGTGCCAATAATTCCGGTGTGAGTGCCGACTGTGGCGCAATCGTGGCACCCATACCACCGGCTGTGAGACTCATCGCGGTGGTAATGTTGGCGGTGCGCAGTACGATGTTCGGCCGGACGTTGTACTTGGTCAAATAACTGTTTACGATCCGTTGAAAGCCGGTCCGCTCAGTTTCGACAACGAAGTCCTTGCCGTTGATCAGTGGCTGATGTCCAGTTGTTCTTCGGGTACGTGTTCGATTGCCCACTGTTTTGGCAGCAGTAGCGCACCGCCATCGGTATACAGTCGCTGATAGTGCAGGCGTTCGTTATAGGCTGGCGTAATGCGACGTACAGGTCAAGTTCCTGGTTCAACACTTCTTCTTCCATTGTAGCAGACGTTTTCTCGCTGAGCTGCACCTGAATCTGCGGGTAGCGCCGGTGAAATTCAGGCAACACGGCAGGCAACACCACCTGGGCCAGCGATTGGTTGACGCCGATAGTGAGTCGGCCGACTCGGTTATCCGCAAAGTTATTGAGGTCGTGGGTCATGGTTTGATAATCGGCAACCAGTTTGCGGACTCGGTCGAGGTAAAATTCTCCGGCGTAGGTGAGTTTTAACGGATGTTCGGTTCGGTCGAGAAACGAGATTCCGTACTGTTTTTCCTGATTGCGGATGATCTTGCTAACCGTGGGCTGGGTCATAAAGAGTGCTTCAGCGGCCTGTGAGACATTGCCGTAAGCCTGGATGGCCTCTAATATCTGAATCATTTGGCGTTCACGTTCCAACTGTTTCACGAAATAACCCCCTTCAAACGTGGTAGATAGTTATAGTATGCCAAAAACGGCATAGTTTTTCAATTAAGAATCTATTTCACAAACAAGATTAGCCGTTGCATAATGGTAGTGTCAAAATAGATAAGAAAGCGTTTTAATTTTATGCTCACCAAATAACAACTGGGCGCATCAACCTGCCAACCAGCTCACTTTCTTAAACACGTTGGCCGCGGGGACTTACCCGCGTTGTGTCAGTACTAACTCCATTATTTGAGGTGAAAACTGTGAAAATAACGGCACTTGTTGGATCAAACTCGAAACACTCGTCTAACCGCAAACTCTTACAGTTCATGGCCCGTCACTTTGACGACCAGGATATTACGGTGGCCGACATCGACCAGATTCCAATGTTTAATGAAAACTATCCGGGCGGTGACCCTCAGTCGGTCATTGACCTGGCGCACCAAATAGAATCGTCGGACGCGGTCATTATCAGTTGCGCCGAACACGCGCACACGGTGGCCTCGTCACTGAAGAGCGTTATCGAATGGTTGTCCTACAATCTTCATCCGTTCGCCAACCAACCCGTCATGATCGTCAGCGTCTCGTCGAAGCCACAGGGTGGCTCGCGTGCAGATGGCCTTGCGCGGCATCCTGAACTCGCCCGGTGTCAACGCGGAAGCCTGGCAGGGCAACGAATTTATGCTGGGTAACGGCGACACCGCGTTTGATGACAACGGTGACCTGAAGGACGCTGGGACTGTTAAGTTTCTCGAGTCTTGCTTCAGCGACTTTTTGACGTTTGCTGAACGCAAGAACATGGGTAAAAAGGAGGCCGCTAAATGAAAATTGCTGCCATTGTCGGCACGAACGCTGACTTTTCCTATAACCGTCTGCTGCTAAAGTACATGAAGAAACATTTCAAGCAGCTGGCTGACATTGATGTGCTGGAAATTGCTCAGCTACCAGCATTTGACCAGGATCTGTCCTACGAAGAACAGTCCATGGCTGTTTGGCAGTTCAAACAGGCCGTGAAGAACGCGGACGGGGTGATCTTCTCGTGTCCCGAGTACGACCACGCCATTCCAGCGGCGCTAATCAGCGCCATTGAGTGGCTGTTCTACAACCCTAAGAACATCTTAGAGGAAAAGCCAACGATGGTCGTTGGCGTGTCTTACGGGACACAGGCAACGTCGCGGGCACAGGAACAAGTGCGGGCCATTCTGGCTTCACCTGACTGTAACGCCGCCGTGTTGTCCGGCCATGAAGTACTAGTTGGCAAAGCTGCCAGCAATTTCACCAAGGACGGCAACATTACCGATGCCGCTGCTGTGAAGAACCTGGAAGAAAGCTTTACCAGCTTTGTTCAACTGATTGATGCCTTAGAAAATCGTACGAAGGAGGATGATCTTATGACTTTGAAACAACCATTCGTCAACGAAGCCTATATTAACTTCCCTACTGGCCGGCTGACCTTTAAGGAAGCCCAACAGATTTTTAGTACCATTCCGTTTGAAATTGATTTAATTGACCGGACCGACCACTTTGCTTGGTACTCCGATAAACCAAATCGTGAGCACGTCCGCCACGTGAATGAAATTGGTGAAACCGTCGAGGAATGTCACCCACCGAAGGCCTTGCCTGCTGTCAAAGCCATCATCAATAGTTTCAAGGATGGCTCACGGGACATGGTCGAACGGCCATTGATCATGCACGGTCATCGAACACTGATTCAGTACTATGCCTTGCGTGATGTAGACGGGTCATACCTTGGCACCATCGAATTTACGGGTAGTGTGGAACACATTATCGGCTTATTTGAAAAGGGTGCCTTTGCGGATGTCATGAGCGGTGCGTCAAAGCACGGGTCAGACGCTGCTGATACGACCACCGCGGCTTCTGAAGCCACCGGTGCGCCAGTGGACGATGCTGCGGATGGTGCTGCTGACGCAACGACCAGTGCGTCAAAGACGGAAGCGGCCTCTCCAATTGCCGTGCCTGCTCAGGACGACCAACATTTTAAAGCTGGCAAGTACACGGTTCAGGCCAAGGGACACAACGGTGATTTTCCGCTTGATGTCACCCTGTCAGACGACCGGATCGAAGCCGTTGAAGTGAAGGGCGATACTGAAACGAAGGGAATCGGCGACACGGCTTACGTGAAACTACCTGCTGAAATCGTTGCTGGTCAAACCTTAAATGTGGATGTTGTGACCGGTGCTTCTGACACCAGTCACGGGATCATCAACGGGGTTGCCGAAGCCGTACAACAAGCTGGCGGGAACCCGGATGCGCTGAAGGCCCGTGCGAAATACGTGAACCCGAATGCCGATACCGAGGATAAGACCATCGAAACGGATGTTGCTGTGATCGGTGGCGGGGGTGCTGGCTTGTCAGCAGCTGCCACTGTGTTAGATCAGGGCAAGAAGGTCGTTTTACTTGAGAAGACTGCGGCACTTGGCGGCAACACCGTCCGTGCCGGGGGCCCAATGAACGCGGCTGACCCAGACTGGCAGAGCAAGTTCGATGCCCTTCCTGGTGAAGACAAGTCGCTGCAGGCTTTCGTGGACATGTACGTCAACGATATTGATGCCGACTACCAAGAAGACTTCAAGACCCTGCAAAAACAAATTACCGATTATTTGGCTGATACCAAGAAATCTGGCCACGAGTACCTGTTTGACTCCGTTGAACTGCACCGGATCCAGACTTACTTGGGCGGTGTGCGGACCGATCTGAAGGGCAACCGGATCTTCGGGAAGTATCCACTGGTTAAGAAGTTGACTGACAACGCGCTGGCCTCACAAAAATGGCTGGATAAGATCGGCGTTGACTTTGATTACTCGCAAGTCACGATGCCCGTTGGTGCGCTCTGGCGCCGTGGTCATAAGCCTGTGCAAGAAGCCGGCTTTGGCTACATCTCAGCGTTAGGCGACTACATCAAGGCCCACAACGGCCAAATTTTGCTGGAAAGTCCCGTGACGGAACTGATCCATGAAAATGGTCAGGTCAAGGGCGTTATCGTGAAGAAGGCCAATGGTCAAACCATCACCATCCACGCGCAAGCCGTTATTTTGGCTGCCGGTGGCTTTGGTGCCAACACGAAGATGGTGCAGAAGTACAACACGTACTGGTCAACCATCGATGACAACATTGCCACAACGAACTCGCCAGCCATCACTGGTGACGGGATCCGACTTGGCGAAAGTGTCAATGCTGGGGAATTCGGGATGGGCTTCATCCAAATGATGCCCGTTGCGGATCCTGAGACCGGCGAACTGTTCTCCGGGATTCAATGCCCACCCGCAAACTTTGTGATGGTCAACAACAAGGGGAAGCGGTTCGTGAACGAATTTGCTGAACGTGACGTGCTGGCTCAGGCGGCCTTTGATAATGGTGGGTTGTTCTACTTGATCGCCGATAACGAGATCAAGAAGACGGCTTACAACACCAGTGAAGACAAGCTAGAACAACAGGTCAAAGAAGGCCGGTTATTTAAGGCGGACACCCTGGATGATTTGGCAGACCAGATCAACGTGGACGCTGCGGCCTTGAAGGATACCGTTGCCAAGTACAACAGTTACGTCGATGCCGGCAAGGACCCAGAATTCGGCAAGAACGTCTTTGATTTGAAGGTTGAACACGCGCCATTCTACGCAACGCCGCGGCGGCCAGCCATTCACCATACTATGGGTGGTCTGACCATTGATCCGGATGCGCATGTTTTGGATAAGGACGGTGCTAAGATCAGCGGTTTGTACGCAGCTGGGGAAGTTGCTGGTGGGTTACATGCCGGAAATCGTCTCGGTGGGAACTCATTAGCTGACATCTTCACCTTTGGTCCAATTGCTGCTAAGACGGCAATTGGCGAGCTGGTGGATACTGTTTCTTCAGCTTCTAAGACTGATTAGCGGTTAAATATATTTTTAAAAATCGGTTTCTCTTTTGACGGAGAAATCTATTTTTGCGTAAATTGACCTTTACACGATCTTTACAAGTTCGACATAAAACATTTACATTAGTTTTTTATAATGACATCAGCAGCTAAACGAAACTAAAAGGATGTAGTAATTAGTTTAATTTGCTGAATTTATAACTGAAGGGAATTATGATGAAAAAAAGTTTGGTGAAAGTGGCATTAGGTGTTGCGCTATTAACAGTTGGAGGAACGGTTGCCAATGCTTCGGTTTCAGAAACAGCAAATCAAGATATTCATAGTGGTCAAGCATACGCCTCAGATACGGCTGTTGTTAACCGTTCGTCTGAGGGAAGTAAAATAATCGTTGGGGGTAAAGATTCTCTTGGAAAAATGACCACGCACCTTTGGGAGGAACATTCAATTATGGGGTTCATGGACTTTTGAAATTTTCTCAATTTGCGGACTTTAAATGCAACCGTACACATCGAGCCACAGCCATGATGAATAAGCATTACACAAAAACAGGGTGGGAGGCTAAAAATACTTGGGCGAAAGCAGAAACTCCTTCATATTGGAGTTATAGTTCTAATAATTCATATTACGATTATAAATAGAAATCTGTGACTGAAAAAGGAAGTGCCGTGAAATGAAGATAGTCAACAAATTACTGTTGATTTTCATGACGACGCTTTCTTTTTTGATTATTTTTCCTGCTTTTATGAATGCTCACTACAATCAGGTAACTTCATCTATTGAAAAGGAAATGTACAGAGTGAATTTACCAATTAGTATTGATAGAGATACTTCTATGAATCTAACTAAACTGAATGGTTTAGTAAAAAAGCATTGGAAAATTATCAAAAAAGAAAACAATATCGTCACAAAATCAACCACTTATTTCTATTTTCCAAATGAACAAGGAATACAAGTAAAATCATCGAAGGATATTATTGAGAAAGATATTTTTGGGAAAATTATCATTGAAAATATCAATAGTCTGCCATCTAATAGTCTACTCGGAGGAACTTTTTTTTATGAAGCCAAGTCAAAAATTATCCTCTTATGATGTGCAGAAATATTTAGTGAAGCAATTTAACGAGCCAAGGATAACGGTTGATAAAGCTAGACAAAAACAATACACACCTTTTGTTGCTCATAAGCAACAATTATTATTAGTTTTAATAATCAGTATTATGCTTTTACTGTTTGCACAGATTATTGAACAATTGCTATCCTTTAAAGAAATAAGTCTTCGAATACTATTTGGATATTCAAGGTGGAATATAATTTGCTTTCAGGCAAAAGCCAACCTGAAGAACCTTTTTCAATCCACGTTAATAGTAATCCT
The DNA here is from genome assembly GCF_001311135.1 of Secundilactobacillus paracollinoides DSM 15502 = JCM 11969. Classification (GTDB taxonomy): domain Bacteria; phylum Bacillota; class Bacilli; order Lactobacillales; family Lactobacillaceae; genus Secundilactobacillus; species Secundilactobacillus paracollinoides. The sequence goes on along the minus strand of NZ_BBAG01000002.1, from coordinate 43,778 downwards.
GTTAACTGGGTTAATATCAATCAGATTTATTTATGAAAGTTTCTGGTGGCTCATATATAGTGATCTAGCGGTAATAGCATTTGTATCAATTGCCATGACTATTTCGATGATTCTATATATAGCATATGTATTCATATATCAGCCTAAAAATTTTACCTAAAGGGAAAATATCCAGCAAAAAGAATTTTTCAAATGAATATCTTCTTTAAAACCATACTTATGCTGGCTTTAGTAATTGTTAGCTTGAAATTTGTTCCATAAGTTACGCAAACTGCTCTGTCATTGTCAAATAGTAATAAGACGAATACTGTTTTAGCAGGATACTCTAATGTACCTTTAATGCCAACTAGAAGTATGCTTAAATTTGAAGAGGAAAGGCCAGACTTGCATATTAAGGCGACGCAAAATTTATTTACAAATTTATACGCACACAAGTTACTTATTTTTGCACCAACTGATGAAACTAAAAATAGGCTGTTTGAACATAAAAGAATTAAAAAGAGCACTATTAGAAGCAATATCGTTTATGTTTCTCCTGAATACATTAGAATTAATGATTTGAAAACAAATCAGGGGAAAAAGTTAACAATCCATGAAAATACAAATTTTGCTACGGTTCTCATTCCGAAAAATCTTTCCAACCATACAGATAAAATTATGAAAATTATGCAAAAAAGATATTTTGAAGAAGCGTCCTCATTAGGTAGGAGCTTAGGAGTTTCTGATAAGCTGGGAAACAACGTTAAGATACCAAAGTTGCATTATCAGTCTATTAAAAGTAATCCAAAATTAATCAAATTTTTTGATGAATATTCAGCTTTGAAGAATCCGATAATCTTTGTTTTACCACAGCAGCTTATGAAACTTCCAGCTTCAGTTTTTGCTGATAATATTGCAGGAGATTCAAATAATTTTTTCTTCCAGGATAAAGACGGTCAAGTTGAAAAGTTCATTAGGAAAAGTATCATTTCAGGAGATTACCCGAAAATGGTTTCTGCACAAAAACTAGTTGCGACTATTTTTGATCAGAACGTAAAAGCAAATGCAATGATTGGAATACTTAGTTTTCTGCTGGTAATCAGTTACTTAGCATTAACTCTATTTGCTGCAGAAGCCTATTTAATTACTAATGGTAAGACGTTCTTTTTAAAGAGATTGTCCGGATATTCTCTTCTTCAGATATCCAGTAGTTATTTTTTAATTAGTTCCATTTTCTGGAGTGGTGTTATTTTTGTTTCAAATTTTAAATCGTGACGGCATATCCTCTATCGGTTTCTGTTTGATACTTGGGTTAACAGATCTTTTTATCAGTTATAGCGCAATCTATTTAAAATTAAAAGAAATCCGAGGTACTGATATTTGGAAGTGACTGTGAAAAGTATAAGTAAAAAGTTTAATGATCGAAAGATATTTGGACCAATAACACACCAATTTAAATCTAATAGCTTTACTGCTATAAAAGGGGCAAGCGGGACAGGAAAAAGTACATTTTTGAATATAATTGGTTTAACTGAAGAAGCCTCTACTGGGAAGGTTTTGTTTAATGACGTTGATGTTTCAAACGTTAGCAAGTCAAAAATTCGCAATTACTACAAAACAATTTTAAGTTTTGTTTTTCAAAATTCTTTACTAATTCCTAACTTAACTATTGAGGAGAATTTATCAATATCAAGCAAGTTTTTGAAAATAAAAAAAGGTGAGGAAAAAGAACTCTTTAAAATTGCTCTAAGTCAAGTTGGATTGGATAACTTCAATCTTAAGCAACGTGCTTATACACTAAGTGGTGGTGAACAACAAAGAATTGCAATTGCGAGAGCTTTCATTAAGCCAAGTAAAATCATTATTGCTGATGAGCCTACTGGATCATTAGACGATGAAAATGGCTTTGTAGTTATGAACTTACTAAGTAAATTACAACAGAGTGGTAAAACTATAATTTTAGTGACTCATGCCAATCAATTTGATGAATTTTTTGACGAAGTTATGTATATATGATGAATCTTAGATTTTTGTAATTTTTTTCAAAGTATGGCGATAAGTTTCCAATATTTTGAATTACCAACTAGCTATTCTACGTTTTAGTGGGTAGCGAGTAATTATTTTTGGTGTCGATGTTTTTAAGAATGCTCACTTTTAAAAACTTTCAATTTCAAGCATCTCTATCGTTTTTTACAATAAAACCCTCACAACAATTATAGGGGAATGTTGTGAGGGAGTCTCCAATAGCCTAGTACTCAATTACAAGTATCGAGTAAAGTAATTATACCTTGAAAAGGGTTTAAATACAATGCTTTTTGCAAAAATGTATTGCGTACAATTTATTCTTAAGACGGTGGTTTAACAAACAATATTTATAATTATGTTGGTCATTCGTTAATTGTCGTTGTATTGAAATAAGCTATTACACAAATTAGACTAATAGTGATGCATAATATGACTGATAATGAGACGTTATTATAGACGTGTTTATGACCAGAAAGCACCTCAGAAACGATTAGTCGTTATTGCGTAAAGTATGTGGTCTACAATAGTCGGATGATACTGTTGGCACACAAAAACACCCCAGCTGAGAAGGGGCTGAGGTGTCAGAGAAACGGATGTCGCAATTTTGCACTTCAATTGATGAATCAGCAAGCAAGGCTTACTTGTTTGAGTCGATATCATCACGACTTTCAGCGAACTTCGTCTTGATGAAGTCGGCAGAAGTCTGTAACTTCTTAAGTTCTTCTTCAGTTAGATCGAGTTGCAGCTGTTCTTGAACGCCGTCCCGGCCAACGATGGCGGGATATGAAAGGTAGGTGCCGTACTCTTCGCGGTAGTTTGACACTGGCAGTTCAGTTTGAGCGTCACTCATGATCGTGTAGGCTAGCCGGACGGCAGAAGTAGCAACCCCGTAATTGGTGTACTTTTTGCCATGGAACACGGTGTGCCCACCGATGCGGGCCAAATGATCAAGTTCGTTTAAATCGAGGCCACGTTTTTCAGCAATTTCGGTAATGGGATGACCCAGAACCCGAACCGTTGACCAGGCTGTAAATTGGGAGTTACCGTGTTCGCCCAAGTTATAGCCGACAACGGAACGTGAGTCGATGTTTAACTGTTCAGCAACTGAACGACGCATCCGAGCGGAATCAAGCAAGGTCCCTGTTCCGATAACGTGGTTCTTAGGCAGGCCGGTCACTTCTTGGTAGATTGAGGTGATCACATCCACTGGGTTGGTGATAACAACGATCTTGCCGTTGAAGCCGGATTCCTTGATCTGCTTAGCAGCGCGCGGTACTTGAACTCGGGTAAATGGGAGTTCAGCGAACCGGTCGTCCGTTGGGTTATCCTGCAACTTGATGTTCCCAATGGCTGAGATGATGACGTCAGCATCCGATAACTTCGAATAGTCGTTGGTGAAGATGTTAGTGTGGTATGGCAAGTTCGCAATGGCATCGCGAAGGTCCAACGCATCAGCTTCCACCTTGTCTGTCCGTGTATCGATCAATACTAAATCATCCGCAAAGCCCATGGCAACGACGTAGTGTGCTGCAGCTGCGCCAACGTTACCCATACCGATAATACCAATTTTACGTGTCATTTTAAAAATCCCTCCAGATTTAATTTACTAAGTCAGGCACTGGGGCATGCCCAGGTACAGCTGCTTAGTGATCATTTTGAAGCTCGAAACGGGCGATAACTGAAAAACACATCCCGTTATTGTGTGGTTACTATGTAATCTTGCGTGCTGTGACGCCGGTTTATTTCATTGGCCTGACCTCCTTTGCGAGTCCTTGTGCTATAAAAAAAGCCAGAAGCTTAATGAACAGCCCCTGGTTTGCACCAACACTGCCCGTGGATTATACGGGCACTAAATCAACGGCCCGTACGCTAAATGACGACGACCCGGATGACTAAAGATTTAGTTGACGTGTTCGTGTTTTTCATAGTCAATTACCTCGCTTGTAGTATGTGCTTAATTTATCATTAAAGGAACATAAAATCAAGATTAAAAACAGATTAAATGTAATCGATTTACAATGAATGCCGTTCTCATGGGGCTGGTTACCACTAAAAAGTTTTCCAAGTCTGAGTTAAAAGGGTGGTATTTTGCAAGAAAAGAGACTACCTTATCATGAGAGAAAGAATTCAATTATAGATTGTGGATAGATTAGAGGGTAAACGATGCAAATTAAAAATTTAAACGGAATTACGGATGCCCAGATGGATCAGTTAATGGGCATTTGGCTGTCGAGCAACTTGGCCAGTCATGACTTTATTCAACCAGAATATTGGCGGCATCAACGCGAGGCAGTCGCTAAAGAACTACGTGAAGATGATGTCATTGCGGTGATGAACGAGGATGATGAAACGATTCTCGGTTTTGCGATGCTGGATGGCGAGGTCGTCCGCGGCGTGTACACGAAGACAACTGACCAGAGAAAGGGCGTGGGCGGCATGCTGATGTTTGCGTTAAAGGCAACGCACAACCACCTGAAACTCAGCGTCTTCCAAGAAAACGAAGCAGCAACGGCATTCTTCCAGCATCACGGGTTTAAGACCGCAACTGCGCATAAGGATGAGACGGTTGGGGAAGAGATGTGGGAGATGAAGTTGTAGAGTGCGGAAGAAGGGCGCTTAGGGGCGGAGTGTAAGCGACTTTCGGCATCAAATCCCGGTCTTGGATTTGGTTCCGGAAGTTGCTTACACTCCGCCCCTTGCCCTTCAGGAGCACGTTTCGGCTATGTAAGAGTAGAACTGCAAGCAATGTAGCTAGAGTTCGCAAAAGACTCATAAGAGTACCTGCCATATCTTCTGAACAGGGCTTTTAATAAAAAGTAACAACAGACATTCCCAGAATATAAAATAACAGCACCAAAAAACGCCAATCATCAGCATTAACTGCAGATGATTGCGTTTTACTATCCACAAAACATGCCAACCTACCGACCAAAGTTGATCTTTCCCGACAAAACAGAGAAGTACTTTCCAAGTTCAGTAACGGCATCGCCGCCACCAGCGGGACCACCATCACCGTGTTGATGACCATGGCCGCTACCGGAAAAGGCAACGCTCTGGTGGGCAAATTGGTCGCGTTGGTTCGCGTCTTCTAACTGTTTCAAAGCTTCACGCTGAACACGCTCATAGGAAGCGCGTCGAGCGGCAGCTGCCTTCTTAGCTGCAGTAATTTGTCGTTGCTGGGTGGCAGCGGCTTCGGCGGCCTTTTGCGCAGCAGCTTGCTGTGCTGAGGTTGAGTCGTTTGAAGGCGTGTTGTTCTGGGCCTGAGCAGCCGTCTGCGGTGTTGCATCCGCCGTAGATGGGGTGGTTGCGTCAGTATTTGGAGATGGTTCATTGTCAGCCAACGTTACAAAGGCGGCACTGGCTGTTGGTAAGTCAGCATCGTTTGCGGCCGTTGACGACGTATTAGGAGTATCAGTTGCCATAGGAGTAGTGTTTTCACCGTTATTTGTTGAAGCAGCGGTGGTGTTGCTGTTGCTTGAACCCGGTTGTTTCATGGTTGATGGTAATTTGACCCGGGTTGCAAGTTTTGGTGTCTTTGAAGAATTTGAGTTGTCGCCGGAATTTGATTTGGCGCCAGCGTCAGTCTTTTTAGTACCAGAAGCCGTACCGTTTTCTTTTGATCCAGTACCTTTCGTGTCAGTATTACCAGTAGTATCTGTTGCACCATTACTGCCAGTGCCAGTTGTGCCATTAGCGCCGGAAGCGTTACTATCCGAGTCGCCACTGCCATTAGTGTCACTGCCGGTACCAGTAGAACTATTGTCACCTGTGTTATTGCCAGTGCCGGTAGAACTGCTATCACCAGTGTTGTTGCCAGTAGAGCCATTGTCGCCAGTATTATTACCAGAGCCAGTAGAGCCATTGTCACCAGTATTATTACCAGTACCAGTAGATCCGTTGTCACCAGTATTGTTACCAGTGCCAGTAGATCCGTTGTCACCAGAATTGTTACCAGTACCAGTAGAACCATTGTCACCAGAATTGTTACCAGTACCAGTAGAACCATTGTCACCAGTATCATTGCCGGTAGAACCGTTATCGCCAGTATTACCACCAGTACCTGCTTGCTTCTTTAGCGTCACAGTAAGCGTCTGACCAGCAGTCGTGTACCAAGCGGCACCTAACGTTTCGTTGTTTTGAACCAGATAGCCATCCTTTAAAAACCCGCTGACAACAGTTGTTGTGTCAAACGGTACCCGATCACCAACAACGCCGGTAAAGGTTTCAGTGTCGAGAATCTTGCCAGTATCTGCATCGACATAGTTCACAGTTACAGTGCCGTAATCCTGCGCAGACAACTTAACGAGATGGATCGTCAGGTTGTTCTTAGTGCTATCCGCATTTGTCCAGAGATAGGGAACCGACGCCCGCTGACCAGAAGCTAATTCGTAACCGGCTGGCACAACTGCCGTGTAAATGTGCATTGAACTGGCCGTTACCGTCATGGTTTTAGGGGTACCAACAGTGTTACCGTCCTGATCGACGTAGGTCACAGTCCCAGAAACGAGGATCGCTGGGGCCTTTTTGACCTGCACGGTTAACGTGCCATCAGGGGTGAAGGTGTATTGCACCTTTGCGTCTTGACCATCGGCCAGAACGTAACCCTGAGGCAACGTTGCGGATACATCAAGCGTGTCCGCAACATCCTGGACACCACTGATCGTTGTTGAACCGACCTTACTGCCATATTCATTCACATAATTGATGGTGTTTGAAATGGGTGTGGTCGATGTTGATGATGAGTTATCAGCACCTGTGGAATCAGTGTCGGATCCACCATTAGAATCGGTCGAGCTATCTGTTGAAGAGTCTGAAGATGTCTTAGTCCCTGAATTGTCAGTGGTAGACGAACTCGTCGAACTAGTTGAATCCGTGCCAGTTGTCCCAGTATCGTTACCATCCGAACCAGTGCCATCAGAGGGCTTGGTGGACGAACTTGAACTGGAAGAACTGGTGCTGGAACTAGACGAGCTGGGGCCTGGCTGAATGACGTTAAAACTAGTAGACGCATTCAGAATATCCTGAAGCGTTAACTGAGCCGCAATCCGCTGTTCGCCACTGTCGTTCAACGTATAACTGCCAGTACTTGAAGTCGGCGTTGCCTCAATATCTGAAGAAATCAGGTTGATGTTAAAGATATTTGAGTCACCTAAATCATCGCTGACATAGGCATTTGCCGTTTGACCCTTCAACGCTGCAGCAACCGAGTTTTGATCCGTAATGCCAGAAATCACTGGCAGGTGCACAGTTAATCGCTCATAAAAATCGAGGGCAATCGACGAAGACACACCAGTTGGCCCATTTTTTATCTGTAAGCTGGACAATTGCCCCTGGATGTTTCTTTTAAGCACGTCGTCAACCATGGCACCATCGAGATAGATGCCATAGTAGGTCTGGCCATCAATGGTCAATGAGCGGAAACTACCGCCATCATAGCCGTCACCATCACTTTTACGACCGTTAATGACATAGGTGCCCTTACTCAGATCTTGGTCACTATTAAAGAGAAGGACGAATTGAGAGTCTGCAGAATAGACCGTGTGCCCGCCAACAGTCGTGACGTTAGTGGCAAACATGGTGTAATCAGAGGTTGATCCAACTAGCTTCCATTGATTAGTTGTCGACGTAAACGTATCGCCAGACTTACTAAAGCTTGAACCAGCTACTGGCATGGTATCCTGTGCTGCTGCGATTTCAGATGATGAAGACGCATTATCAGCATGGACAGTCTTAGCTGGTGCGAGCTGCGTCGTCTGGCTTGCTAAAAATAATACGGATGATGCCACACCTAGCGTGAGCCATTTGCTGAATTGGTGGTCGTGCTTCTCCCCTGTGACCTTCATCATTCGCCCCTCCTTTCTGGCATTCCCCTATGAATCGTTAGTGGTGCTTAACTGTTTTAATTTACTATGTTTACGTTCCAAGATCATATCAGCAAGATTCGACCAATCATTAGGGGTCGGCGGATCTTGCCAAACGACTTGCGGTGCCGTGACTTTCTTTGAGTGAAAGTCAGAAATGTAGATGTCGACATCGTCGCTCAACTCGCTCTCCAAAACGAGGTTGGCGTTATCAAATGCATTGAGTGATTTCTTAACGTAGCTGCTATACAGGCATCCCTGTGAGAAGTCTACGAAGATGTGTACGCGATCGACCACGGCTTCCGGCGGTACGGAATTGATCAGTGAGAACATGTAGCTAAAGTACAGGTTGACCTGACTGTTGCCGTTGACCGGCACGAGATGTGACTGCACAAGGTTCGTAATGAAACGCGTGATGATCACGTCAAAGGCCGGGTACAGATCCCGGAAGAAGGTGGTCTTGCTGGGATCGGTGAACGTGGTGGGCTCAATGTAAAACGACGTGTACTGCATGTGGACGCTGAACAGGCTTTCGCGAAGTTCTGTCCAGTTTAACTTGTCGCGTGAAACGATGATCCGACCGCCCTGTAACGAGGTGATGAAGTCATCTGTCAGGCGCTTGGCTAGCGGAAAAGTTGCCGCAAGTTCCTGGTCATCTTTAGGTGAAACGAGATCCTGTGATAATAGGAAGTAGTAGACGTAATCCAATTCCTGTTGGCTGACGCTGTATGTGTCGCGTAATAAGTCTTGAATCTGTGTCAGAAAGCCAGTTGCTGTTTCGTCAGTGACTGGCGTTTTGATCGTTTCTTCAGTTAAATTTCCTTGGTTGCCTAACCGTTTGAGCCAGACCTTCAAAAAGAAGCTCAATTTGACTTCCTGAGTAGGTGCAAGTGTCCGGTCAAAACACTGATGGTAACAGTCCAGTAACTTCGTGACGAGGTCGTCAGATCTGGAAATGGATCATCAATGTCGTTGAACAGGGTGTAGTACAACTGGAAAAGATGGAGGCGGATGGTGAACTCGGGATCTTCGACCAAACTTGTGGCTCGTAGAAGTTTTCCTTCTTTAATAGCTTCGCTAAAGCCCGTTCGCCGCTGTAAAAGGTGGACCGGCTCAGGTGATTCGCTTCGGCAAAAGCCGTTTTACCCGATAGTGTTGAGTAGAAGAATTGGTACTCCAGAATCACATACTTAGTTGCCCGATAAAGGTACTGCAGTTGAATGCGCTGCAAACATATCTGCTGTCACATTGTTGACGTGCCAGATGCCTTGAATGGCTCATCGACGTAACTCGGAGCCTCACCTGCGACCAGGCTTAAATCATTATTTAAATTATCGAAACATTTATCTAATTGGTAACGGGTCAGTTCCAGCTTTTCTGCGAGCTCGGCACGTGAGATAGTCCCGGAGTCCGAGTCTGTCAAAAGGTGCAGCACGATAAAGCTGGTCTGGTCGTCATCGTTAAACAAAGTCGCATAATTCATCTGTGGGGTTCACCTCCGGGTCTGCTCACCCTCCCCAATGCTAATGATTACACATATTTAACAAATAGTGTGTGTGCGTTTTTTGCAAAATTTCAAAAAAACGCACACGCGCAAAGGGTTGAGTTTTAGACGTTTTCACTCTAGAATTTTGGGTATAGAGAGGTGACACATTACGAAAATAATGGTCACGCTATTACCACTTGATTATACACCATCTGCGTGGATTATTAATCTGATTCACAACGGTAACTGATCGGGTAATAAAATCTATGGCTGCTTGAGACAAAACCGAATCTCAACTTATTGTATGCATTGACAATGTGGTTGGTCATAAGGGTGACCAGTCATCTAAAAACAGTTTTCGTTAATGGTGCCGATGCCAAAGAACCGGTGAAGTTGAAAATCGATTTATAGGACAGTTTCAAGTGGCTGGCAACAGTCATTGGCGTGAGTAACGTCAACACAAGCTCGGGGGAGTGAGGTGTTGACAGCTTACATACCAAGATCAAGAGGGAATTTTAAGGGTTATCAATAGATAGGGGGAAATGCGATTGCGTGCCATTGATTTAATTGGTAAGCGATACAACCGGTTAACGGTGATCGCCCGAGCAACATTAAATGCTGCGAATGGCGATGCCCGTTGGATTTGTCAGTGTGACTGCGGTCAACAGTGCGTAGTAGATTCCTACCGCTTGCGGAAAGGGAGAACCAAGAGCTGCGGGTGTCTACGACGCGAAGACTCAGCCAGACGGAGCAGTGACAACGATGCCTTCATTCAAATGAAAGCAAACAACGCGTCACAGCTCAAAAATGAAGACGGCGTTTGCTACTCGTCACTACGACGCAGTAAGCGAAACCGCTCCGGCCACATTGGCGTTTCATACGTCAAACGAACGGGACTATATGTTGCCCGCCTGCGTTACAACGGTCAATACGTGTTGAACAAGACGGTGACAACATATGAACGTGCCTGCCAGCTTAGGGAAGAAGCTGAAGACACATACTTACATCAACTGAGTGAAACGGCTGAGCCAAGATTACTGGCCGGTCGGTAGATTCACGACGTTTAGGAAAATAAATCGAGACTAGGGAGTATCGATTTATGCGGCAAGGTAGTTTCATTGCAACACGAGTGGATAACTAGGGAGAGTTTCAAAAAGTCATCGTTGCAGCGTAGGAAACTGTTACGACGCATTCAAATAAGACTGTCAATTCCTAGTATTGGAGTTAACAGTCTTATTTTGTTTCATCACCACTGTGCCTGGCTGAATACCATCTAAGTTTAGCTGGTGCATGGATTCTAAATTCTTACAGTATTGTTTTAGCGCTGGATTGAGGGATCTGGTGCTTTTTTTGCGTTGATAGGGAGTCCGTTACATTCCGCAATTTGGCACTCCGTGTGGTGGCTCGCGATGAAGCTAATTCGATTGTTGCTGCGCGCCACTCGAATGGATCTCCATCGTCTCGCACATCAGTAACCGACCATAGAACGGTCGCTAACTGATGTCGACACCGCAGCTCCGTGCCAAATTGCTGCATTCCACTCACATGGTGCATATTTCAGACGGTTGTTAAATATTGAAATTCAGGCAAAGACAGTTTGTAGAGAAATCCGCCCTCGACTGCTTATTGCCCACTGTTAACAATGCTTGAAACTAAAGTTAGAATCAAACAGTTTGTAGTTGATCGATACTAATACAACGGTATCATTGTTGTTGATTAGTCTAGCAATTGTAGCGTAGTGGAGCCGGTCGCATTGCAGGCAGTAGCGACCCCACTACAGCCTGCAGGGCCGACTGGCGCAACGAAGTGACAGTCAACCACTCAAATATGACTACATACGCGCTTAATAGTTTCTTACCAATCTTTATCAGGCCTTTATTTCATTTTAAGCTGCCATTAAGCCCACGACCGTAACATAGATTTCGAACATCAAGTTCATAACAACTACAGCACAGATCAGAAAGAAAGTCCTTTTTATGGAAAAACTACTGAATACGCACTGTAACGCAACGATTTCGATTCCACACTCGCTTATTAACACAGGTTCATTAACTAAAGAAAACTAGCTCCTGCATTGAGCTAACCCCAAATAAAGAGATTTCTGAACAACCAACATTCCTCAAGCATAAACAGGATTCAAGAAACACCTCTCAAGCAGCAACATCCCACTTAAAGAGATTCCAAATAAAGTAATACCCCCAAACAAAATGCCTCACGATTCCCAAATTACCCCATTCACCTCTCTATAAAATCTGATCAGCGTCCTCCAAACACTGATCACACCAAGGTAAATCGTCCCAACTCATCCCACCCCCTTGATGATGCGGGACCGGTAAATAAAAAAATATTGCACACCCACTAGAATACAGCGCTAGTGGGTGTTTTTGTAGAGTGTGGAGCAAGGCGTTTTGAGGGCGGAGCGTAAGGCACTTTGACCCGAAAAGTCCGGGCCTGACTTTTTGGGTCGAAGTGCCTTACGCAGGAGCCCTCAGCCTTGCGGAACACGTTTCGGCACGGTAAAAGCGAAGCACGTCGCCAAAACTACTCAGAAACCAAACAGCAGAAAAGTCCGGGTCTGACTTTTTTGCCAGAGTCCGTTACACGTTAGCCCAGTACAAGGATAAAAATTAATTCAAAATACTTAATCAAGCTTAAAGTAATACCTAATCCACATACAATTATGATGCAAATATTCCTACCAGGACTATTTTTAACTTAGAAATTATACCAATGATTATTTTGCAAATTTTTTTGATACGTCAATCCTTGCTATTAATGGACTTTAACACCCTATATCAAAATATTCCAATTTTGTAACAAAAAAATAAAATTTGATGAGACAACACTCCGAAAACCCGCTAACTCATGCGCTCACAATGCATTTAAATTAGCCTTGAGTATAATTATTAGCGTTTTTTAATGTGCTATACTAGTCTCATACAGTTTTAACTTACTGATTTCACTCACGAGAGGATTGATTTAATTTGACAGAAGCAACAGATTATTTAGCATCAGTTCGTGCACAACTTGAACAGCGTGACCCTAACCAGCCTGAATTTTTGGAAGCTATCGATAATTTCTTTAAGACAATCGCACCCGTTTTGGAAAACATCCGGAATACGTAAAAGCCAATATCGTTGGCCGCCTCGTTGAACCGGAACGGGCCTTCCAATTCCGGGTGCCGTGGGTTGACGATGATGGTAACGTCCAAGTGAACCGTGGTTTCCGGGTTCAATTCAGCGCTGCCATCGGCCTTACAAGGGTGGGTTGCGATTACACCCAACCGTCAATTTATCAATCGTGAAGTTCCTAGGGTTTGAACAGATCTTCAAAAACTCCCTGACCGGCCTGCCAATTGGTGGTGGTAAAGGTGGGAGTGACTTTGATCCGAAGGGTAAGTCCGACGGCGAAGTCATGCGCTTCTGTCAAAGCTTCATGACCGAATTACAACGCCACATTGGGTTAGACATTGACGTGCCAGCCGGTGATATTGGTGTCGGCTGTCGTGAAATTGGCTTCTTATACGGCCAATATCGTCGGTTACGCGGTGCAGAACGTGGCATCTTAACCGGGAAAGGCTTGAGCTACGGCGGGAGTTTAGCTCGGACTGAAGCCACCGGTTTTGGCCTGTTGTACTATACCAAGGCGCTGTTAGCTGCTAACAACGAAACGTTAGACGGCAAGAAGATCAAAGTTTCCGGCTCCGGGAACGTTGCCATCTATGCCATCCAAAAGGCAACTGAATTAGGTGCCACAGTTGTGACGGCTTCTGATTCCAACGGTTTCGTTTACGATCCTAATGGTATTGACTACAAGGTCATTCAACAGATCAAGGAAGTTGAACGCGGCCGGATCAAGGATTACGCCGACCGTGTGTCAACAGCGGAATACCATGAAGGGTCCGTATGGGACTTCGATGCTGACTACGACATTGCGTTACCATGTGCCACTCAAAACGAAATCGATGCTGACCAAGCTGACCGTGTCATCAAGAACGGTGCGACCGTGGTGGCTTCAGGGGCCAACATGCCATGTACGCCAGCTGCTGTGACTGCCTTCAGCAAGGCCAACGTGCTCCTCGGCCCAGCTAAGGCTGCCAATGCCGGTGGGGTTGCCGTTTCTGCCCTTGAAATGAGTCAAAACAGCGAACGACTTTCTTGGACCTTTGAAGAAGTCGACAACCGGTTGAAAGACATTATGCAAAACATCTTTGATGAATCTCAAGCCGCTGCTGAAGAGTACGGCTTGGGCAAGAACTACCTTGCTGGCGCCAACATTGCCGGCTTCAACAAGGTGGCCGATGCCATGTTAGCTCAGGGTGTTATCTAGGCTTCAATAAAAGAATAAATTGTCACACAACATTAGTGAACCCCCAGTCAGAACCCGTTTATTCTGACTGGGGGTTTTGCGGTCTCTTGGAAATTTAACACAAGTGTGCAAATCTTTAGAAACCGGTTTTGGGCGTGGCATGCTAAACTAGGAGGAGATATAATAGGAAAGAACTGATGCGGATGCGAATTCGACCGGCACGGAAAACAGACGATTTTCAGGCGATCGCACAACTATATTTGACCACTTGGCGGGCGACGTACGCGGGGTTGTTTGACCAGACATTTTTGGATGGCCTGACAACAGCTGTGTGGCATCCAGATCAGCAGTGGCGGCGGATGTTTCTGGCAGAAACGGATGCGGGTGAACTCGTGGGTGTTTGCACGTATGGGCCTTCGCGAACACCTGAGTTGGCTGACTGGGGCGAGGTGTATGCCATTTATATTTTGCCGGCATACCAGCACCGGGGACTGGGACCGCGGCTGTTGACCGCGGCCCTAGACCAGTTGAAACGACGGTACCGCACGGCATATCTATGGGTGCTGCGGGATAACGTTTCGGCGGTGCACTTTTATCTTGAACAAGGCTTTGTCCTGACCCAAACCGTGCGCGATGACCACGACTGTATTGAACAGGTGTACTGTACGCAACTTATTTAGGAATTGTGTGGCGTCTCGGCTGACAGATGAGATGGAGTTTGCTATTGTTAAGAGAGTAGATTAGGACCTAAAATAGGAGGGACCCGCTGCATGTCTGAACAGGGAAACTACGTTGTTGTCGCAATGGAAAATACGAAGAACGCAAACCGGATCTTTAATTACGCCTTGGACCTTGCTGCAGAACGGCATAAGTCAGTTTACGGCATCTACGTGATCGACACTGTTCAAACGCTGCCTTACGATGAAGACCAGTGGGAGACCTGGATTGAAACGCAAGAGGCGCTCGGCGCGTTCAACATGCAACGGCACAGCGAAATGGCAGCGGAGGCTGACTTGCGTTTCATCTGGTCCGTCATGTATGGCGACCCGGTGCTCAAAATTGCCCGGTTCGCCAACCTCGATAACGTCTGTCACCTCGTGATGGGTGCGTACGGCGAGCGCCATTTAGCAACGGACCTGCTGGGACACAAAGTTCCCGATATCCTGAGCCACGTCAGAGAAAACGTCACGCTTGTTCATTAATAGGATTTAGTGTCATTAAAAAGAAAACGTGTTTTGTGAGTTGCAATTTCGGTGTCCGTCACTTATAGCACACGCTACATTAACTAGGGGGAATCATTATGTGGCTTGTATTAGTCATTGTTTTTATTATTTCAACGGCCATCGGCGGGGTAGCCTGGTGGTACGCAGCACATTACGACGGGTTAGTAGGCGTGACCCGCGCGATTACATTTATCAGTATCATCTGTCTGGTCGGCAGTGGGGTCGGCCTGTGGAAGAACGGCTTTACGTGGGGGTCAAGCAACAACGCGACCAATTCTGCGAAGTCGTCTAGTTCTTCAAAGAAATTAGCAAACTCACAGTTCTTTGCCGAGCGGGACTCCGAACAGACGGCTGCTAAGAATCTCGCCAATAATGAAACGGCTGTGTTGAAGCAGTTGAACAAGATGTACGTTAATCAGGGTCCAGTGACGTTTGATAAAGCGACAAAGACCTACACGGTTACCGCTCAGAAGCCAAAGTTTAAAAAGCAATTGCCACCATTTGGAAATATCCAAGCAAGAACCAAAAATCACTGACGTCGTTGAAGACAAACTATCTGAAAGTTAGCAAGTCGATCAATAAAACGCTGAAGGCACAGTATACCTTGCAGTTGAAGAATGCGGCCGGGAATGTGATCATTACTGTTAAGAATGGGACGGTTACGTTTAGTGGGTTGAATAACTAAATAAAAAACACCGGCTCAAGAAAAATACTCCTGGAGGTATAAGGTGTCAAAAGACTGAATTAATTTTATTTAAGTCTTTTTATTTTGCACAAATTTATAATTTTTTATCAAAAAATTCCTAGTAATAGGGTTTCGCTTGCCAAGATCAATTGAAAGTTAACCCATCTTTACCTAATAAATATTCACACATAAAATAAATATTTTAAACACTTGTTGGTTATAATGTATCTGATTAGCACTTATTTCAAACAGAACAAAATTTTTGTTAAAAAACTTATTCACACGTATTTACTTCCCAGATTAAAACCCTTATGTCTATGTACTTATAAAATTAAATATTTGGAGGAGTTGACTTCGATGGGGAAAAAGAAGTTTACCACGACGCTTGATAGCGACATGATCAAACAATTGAAGATCATCGCTGTTGAAGAAGATACCAGTGTCGCAAGTTTGTTGGAGAACCTTGTGCAATCGTATCTGTTAGCAAAAACGTCGTAATTTAGCATCACTGTATGGGAGTGCAGACGGCAATTTAAGAACGGGGGATTCTTTAATCATGGTTGGCAAAAACAATCGCGTAAAAGACGTAGCAACAAATGAAAAGAAACATTACAAGGATTATAAATCGGGTAAACGATGGGTATTTGCTAGTATCGCAAGCCTATCATTAGGGACCGCATTATTTTTTGGGTCCGGATTAACGACGTATGCTGATAGCAGCACACCTTCCAATTCAACAGACACGTTAAGCGACAGCACAGCAGATGCGGCCGCAGCCACTTCGTCTACAAATAAAGTGACGTTGACATCACCCTCAACTGGTAGTTCAGATACGTCAAACAGTGCTGATACGAGCAGTGATACGACTGCAACTGCAGATTCGGACACATCTTCGAGCACAGTTGCAGACAGTGACTCCTCATCGTCAGATAGTTCAGTGGGTTCATCAGTTGAGGATGATACGCATGCATCACAATCTGACACAGACACAACAGCTGCTAACAAAGTAACAACTACGGATACAGGAAGTACTACAGCAACAAGTAAGCCAAATTCAGCAACTACTAAAAGTACAACTGCGACAAATAATGGTGTAACTAATGACCAGATCACTGATAGCACACCTGCCACAGATATAACAACCGACGCATCCACCGTGGACGATACCTCAACGGGGGATGGGTCAGATAAGACTGTGTCCTAAGATACAGTTGACAACGTGACAGGTGAGGTTTTAGACACACCAACGATCTCTACTGATTCACTGGCTGTCAATAGTGAGACGATCATTAACCCGACTGACGCAGATATTGATACAGCCAAGGAAACAATGGAAGCTGCCTATAAGCTGACGGGGCAAGCTCAGCAGTTGAACATGATGCTAGATGAAGCAACACCAAGTGAAACTAGCGCTACAGTGACGTTGACATCCGACACCACTACGGTGGGGTATGAGACGGGTGTGACAGCAATTACGTTAACACTAACCGCCACAGGCGCTGAAACGGGTGATACCTATTCAGTTACAATCCCAACAACTAGTGTTCTTGGGTACGACGGCATAGATCCGTTGTCCGCAAATCAAGGTACTGTCACTACAACAAAGACAGCAGATGGGACGATCGTTACTGATACCATTGTTAAAAATACGGCCGACATGTCTCAGCAAATTACGTTATGGGTTTCGAACAACTATGCAGCAAAACCTGAACCGATTGCTGACGTCGGCACGGGCGTTTACAACATTACGTTAGCTGTCAACGGGACCACGACAACAACAATCCCAATTACACAGACAGTGACACCGACAATTAATTTGGATCCAATCACACGAACATCGCCGGATACGACAAATGTTCCGGCCGTTCAGCCTAATACCGATTATGTCTATGACTTTGATGTGAACGAATCCGAGGGCCTTATAAATAACGGGTATCAAACAAAACAAGTTAACTCAAATGTAAATTATGGAATGACGATTACGATTCCGGTTCCAGAAGGGTTTACCCTGGATAGTACCCTCACCGATAGCTTAAACAATTTTAATGATGCAACAACGATTACACAATCGGCTGCTGGCGCAGATATTATCATTACCGTTCCCAAGGGGTCTGGTAAGCAAGGTTGGGAAGGTCAAAATGGGTATCAAATTGCAGGGTCTTATGGCGTTACACAAACTGCTGATGATCAAACGTTGACCGCAGCCGGCCCAATTCAGTTTTCGCAGGTGATTTCAGCTGATGGGGCAACGCTTGATGCACTGGATCAACGATGTCTGAAACCATTGCCGGAACAAGTGATATTGCCTCTGTGAGTGGTATCAGCGTTTCTATTGGTGGTAACAGTTATGGGGCTGGTGCACAAAATCAATTGACATTAAGTACTGACCCCGCCGATGCAACCAGTTACTTAGCCACTTACGGACTTTCTTCAATGATTGCGAGTGCTTTGACGGATGATGCAGTTGTGACCATTTCTGTTCCTGACGGGATAAAAATGTCATCATTGACGGTTCCAGATTCTGGTGCGAATTCATCACAGTATCTGACTGGTACAACACAGTACAGTTACACAGTAACGTTAGCTGATGGGACGACTCAAGAGGGCGTTGTTGATGCTGGTGGCGAAATTACGGCTGCAGCTGGGACGACAATTCGGTCGATTGCGCTGACGCCTAACTACCTGTCTTCAGGTGCCTATACAGTTGGCGCAAACCACGGTACCGATTCAGGATTTGTTTTATCAGGTTCTGTTTCACAAACCTATGATAATGGAAATGCGGTGCAAGTGGGTGATGAAATCAACTTTGGTATCAGTGTCGCACTGGCCTCTGATCCAACAACAGTTATCGCATCACAAACTTATACGGAAACGATTTCTGTTCCGATTGATGGTGTCTATGCCTATATGTGGCAACCTGCAGATGGTCAGGTTGCAGGTAAGGTGTATGCTGGCCGGATTTCAGTTGGCAGAACTGGTGGCAACAAGCACACGACTGACAATGTTTATGAACCAACTTTCTACTATGTATTGCCATCAGGAACCAGCATTTATGGCATGAGTGGTATTTCAGATGACGCAAAAGTGACGGAATACTTGAGTGATGATGGTCGCACAGTTGTTGAGGTTGATTACTCAGGAACAGGAGAATCTGTTAACACCGATTCAACTGGGCCAGTTCAAATTGATTTATCAAACAACCCGGATGCACTCCCCGGAGAATATCCGTTCTCGATGTATGTCTACTCACCGACAACTGCCCTAACTAATGGGACGAAGGTAACGGATACCTCATACACAAATGGAAATGCTGATGCCTATTTAATGATTGGCGGTGACATGAATTGGACGATTAGCTCTGCCAGCGTTTTTGATGAGTATTCATTTGCCCAAGGAAATCAAGACGTGACCGGTATCAGCGCTGGTACTTCTGATGATCAAGGGACTGATGACGCAACCTTTTACACAACACTCATTAACACGGTTGCTGATGGTGCTGATAATACGGCTACCAGTGTCATCAATTTACCAACTGACGGCGATGCTAGTGGCTCCGGCTATACGTTTGACTTAACCGGTCCAGTCACATTACCAACAAATTATATTACCAGCACAGGTACAGGTGACGCTATTCAAGGCACAGTGCTCTATTCGACCTCAGCACAAACCGTAACAAACGGGCAAGCTGCCCCAGATACCACGGGTTATGTAACCGCAGATGAAATTGGTGACAATTGGTCTTCAGTTCGGTCAATTATGATTGAAGTGGATAATGTCGCCAAAGGGACATCAACAGGTCGAATTGCCATCAACGGCACGATTGAAAATATGGAAAATCTGGCAGGCCAGACTGGTTATCTATCCACCGCCGTTTTCGTCAACGGAAATAGTGCAAGTACTGAGGCTAAAGCAGCATCAATTGCCATCACTGGGACTTCCAGCGTAACAACTCGTTTCCATTACGTTGATGCGGATGGCAACGACCAGTACATTACATTGGATGACCTCGCACAAAACGACCTTCAGGATAACGTGGACACGCTCAAAGATATTTATCCAACTAGTCTCGATGGCTTTTCTGCAGCTGATCAGGCACTAATTCCTGAGGGTTACACATTAGCAAGCGATGATTACACACTTGTTTCCGGTCCCAATGCTGATGGCATTGAATCCACCGCAACGACCAAGGTTGGCGATACCGCAATTTACAGCACTGACGGCGAAATTGTGCAGTATGAACTGGCCAAGAGTGCAGACTTAACCGTGACCTATGTTGACGATGACAATGGCGGCAGCACAGTGGGTGACGTGGCTACTGTTTCTGGCGTGCTCGGGACTAGTGGCAGCTATCAGACTACGACACCAACAGGATACGATTTGGCAAGTGGGCAAGCTAGCACATTAGCGTACACGTTAACGGATGATGATACTGACAACTTAACGGTCCATCTGGTGCATAACATCACGACCACTGGCACAGTGACAACAACGAATACGGTCACGTACACTGGTCTGCCAGCAGACAAAACGCCTGCCACTCAAACGGCAGATGTCACTTGGGCTATTGAAACGGATGATGTGACAGGTCAGACAACATACGTACCATCCACGGCCGGCACCACCACTTATCAAACGACTAATGTTGCTGGTTACAGTTTTGATCCCTCTCAAGCTGAGGTTAGTTTTACCACTGCTTCTCAATCGGACGCACCGACGGACCAAAACACCGAAGTTGCATACACTGCTGATAAGCAAGCCACAGATATTGAGTTTGTCGATGATGACGAAAACGGTGCTTCAGTCGGCGACTCGACAGCACTTAATGGGACAACGGACCAGGCTGTTGATTGGACCGCTGCAGTTCCTGACAATTACGATTTAGCTAAGAACCAATCGGCGTCTGGGACGTATACGTTCCAAGCTACTGACAATGCGCCAATTGTTATTCACTTAGTCCATCAACATACCACGACCTCGATGACCACAACGGACACTGTTTCGTACACGGGGCTACCAAGCGATAGGACGGTGTCGGATAATAGTGCTACTGTCAATTGGACTGTTGATACAGATCAGGTTACGAATACGGTGACCTACACAACTGCAACTCCAACTACGGAAATTGCATCGCCGACAGTAACAGGGTACACAGCTGCCGACCCTTCCGTGACCTTCACTCAGTCTGCAAGTACAACGACGGAACCAGTCGACCAGCAACAAACCGTTAACTATACGCCAAACGCAACGTCGTTTACGGTTTCTTATGTGGATGATGATAATGGCGGCGCGCAGGTTGGTCAACCTGCGACCGTTAATGGGACGACTGATGAAACCGGCGCGTACACAGTTGATGTGCCAGCGGGTTATCAATTGGCCGCGCAACAGGATGTTACGATTGGCGCTGATAATACCGTTGCTTACACGTTGCCAACGGATAACATGACGATTCATTTAACGCACAAACATGCTGTTTCAACCACAACTACGACGAATACTGTGACGTACGCTGGGTTGCCAGAAACTAAAACACCTAGTGATGACGTTTCGACAGTGACCTGGAATGTCGATACTGATGAAGCAACTGATACGACAGTCTATACACCTGATAATGCAACGACTACTGTTTCAGTGCCAACGATTGATGGGTATACAGCCGCGGCAAACGAAGTGACGTTTACTCAAGGCACAACACCTGAAAATCAAACGAAGACAGTGACTTATACGGCTGACCCAGAAAGTTTGACCGTAACCTATGTCGATGATGATTATAGCGATGAAGCCCAGGTTGGCAACACGGTGACGTTGACGGGTAACATGGATGACACAGGAACTTACACTGTGACCATCCCAACCGGTTACGCCTTAACAGCTGGTCAGACTGAAATCAGCGATGCAAATACGATTGCCTACACACTGACGAACGATGATAGCGATAATTTAACGATTCATCTGTCACACGTTCATACCTCAAGTACAGTTACGACGACAGATACAGTGACCTATACCGGTCTGCCAACTGACAAGGCACAGACGCCGAAGACTGTCGCTGTTGATTGGACAGTCGATACCGATGAAGCCACTGGTCAGAGTACCTATACACCATCAGTAACATCAACTGTAATTGATTCGCCAATAGTTGATGGTTATGCGCCAGCCAGCACAACGACTGACTTCCCGCAGGAAACCATTACGGATGTCCCTACAGATCAGACAACAACAGTCGCGTACACGGCTACTGGTCAAAGTCTGACAGTGACATACGTTGACGATACAACTGGTGATACGATGACAAACTTGGGTGGCACGTTAACTGGTGTTACGGATGAGACTGGTACGTACACGGTTCAGGTGCCAACCAACTATGTTTTAAGTGACGGTCAAACGGCTGAAGTTGCTTACGCATTTACTACCGATAATACAGATAACCTGACGATTCACTTGAGTCACGGTATCGCAACTGGAACGGCAACCACTACGCGAAATGTTTACTTTGTTGTTCAGGGAGATAATGCACTAAACCCTGATCCGGTTCAACAAACCGCAATGTGGAATGTGACTGAAGATATGGTCACTGGCGCCGTTACTGCGACAACTACGGATAGTTATGGTCAAGTCTATACACCGGCTGTTTCAGGTTATACCGCAAATACAACCACAGTACCAAGTGAGACGTTAGGCACAATTAACACGTTACCTACGAATGCTGAGGATGCCTTTGTGACCTACGCAGCTGACCCACAAACAGCCACGGTTGAATACATTGATGATGATAATGGTGAGAAGACTGTTGGCACGCCAACTACACTAAACGGCGTTACGGGAACGACTACCGACTGGAATACGACTGATTTGCTAACGGGTACCACCTTGCGACTGACCAGGCAGCCAGCGCACTTATGAATTTACGGCTGGCGGTGATCAAGTTGTCCAGATCCACGTGGCGCATACGCATACACAATCGTCAATGACGACCCAGGATACAGTGAGCTATGAAGGCTTACAAACTGATAAGGCACAGACCGCAAAGTTACAATCAGTTACCTGGGACGTCGACACCGACGAAGCTACTGGTACAAGCACCTACACACCAGAGACAGCACAGACTGCGATTGAGAGTCCCGCCGTTGACGGGTACACAGCGGATCAGACGACGGTCTTGTTTGATCAAGCTTCTGATACGACCGCACCGGAAAATCAGTCAAAGACTGTGACCTATACAGCTGATCCTCAAACGCTAACTGTGACCTATATTGATGATGCGACTGGTGAAACGATGCCCGCGCTCGATACAACTTTAACCGGTACGACGGATGAGACTGGCACCTATACAGTATCAGTACCGACTAACTATGTTTTGAGTCAGGGACAATCAGCCAGTGTCGCCTACACGTATACAACGGATAATACGGATGATATTACCGTTCATTTAACACACGCTATTGCTGATGGGACGACGAACACGACACGGACGATTTACTACGTGGTTGAAGGCGATAACAGTCAGAACCCAACGCCAACCACGCAGACTGTGACGTGGAAGGTTGAACGTGACATGGTGACTGGTGCAATTGTTGCCACAGCCGAAGGCGATTACGAGGCTTCAGATAGCCCTGAAGTGAGCGGCTATACCCCTGATCAGGCCACGGTTGCAGCAGAAACACTGGGCGCAATCGATACCCAGCCAACGGATACAAAGGTATATGTGGCATACACGGCTGATCCTGCGACTGAAAAGGTCACCTATATTGATGATGCAACTGGCGAAGAAATGCCGACGCTTGACACCACCATTGATGGCTACACTGGGATGAAGGGCACCTATGATGTAACAGTTCCGAACAACTATGTCCTAGGTCAGGGTCAATCTGCTGAGGTCGCCTACACGATGCAGCCTGGCGAGACGGCGCTAACCGTTCATTTAAACCACATGATTGTTGACGGGACACAGCCACAACGACGAGAACGATTACGTACGTTGTCCCTGGTGACCCAAGCGCAGCACCAAAGACGGTTACCCAAGATATCACGTGGAAGGTCGTTCGTGACATGGTGACTGGATCAAGTTACGCGACGGCACAAAATGGATATGATGAAGTTGATACTCCAACATTGGTTGGCTACACAGCCGATAAGTCAAGTGTTGCGCAAGTATTGTTTGGCAACGAACCTACGAGTGATTTAGCGGATTCAACCGTTGTTGTCACATACACAGCTAACCCAGTTGCCCCAGATAATGGTGGCAATGGTGGGAATGACAGTGACGGTGGCACGCCTACCACAACGGGGACTGATTCATCGACTCCGGGTAACGATACGGCGACTGACAACGATGGTGACACCGTTTCAGGCAATGACAATGGCAAGAGTGGCGATTCTGGTGACACAACTACCAGCAGTTCTAGTCATGGCGATACCGTTACTCATGGTCAAGCTAATGAAAATTCTTCAGTGGCAACAACAGCTAAAGGTGATACCACAACTGGTAAGCAAGAAACTACTAACCGGACATTGTCTGGAACACTGACCACTTCAAGCGCTGATACAGGTGGTGACAAGTCAGTAACTGGCACGGCTGATAAGACTTCTAAGTTGCCGCAAACGAGTGAGCAACAAAGCGGTGTATGGGCAATTGTTGGAGCTTCATTGATGGGCTTACTTGGTTTGATTGGTTTTGGTAAGAAGAAACGTGAAGATGATTAGTGACTAGGAAATGATGAGTTACTAATGAATATAAGCGACTGAATGTAATTAAGCATTCAGTCGCTTTTATGGCCTTCGGGAGCGCGTATTTTGAATAGGACGTTACTGCAGACAAAAAAGCACCTAAATTGGGTGCTCTTTTACGTTGATATTTATTCAAGTGACCCCAAAGCCTTCGCGAGGTCATTTTGTTCACTGACAAAATGATCATATTCAGGTGTATTCAGGTAGTTATTAATACTGATGATGGCGTGCGCATCAGGCGCTATTGCCTGAACGCGCTCCAAATAATCATGACGCACAAAGATGGTCGCGTTGGTGGTATTTTTTAAGCGGTTGATTGGCTCCGACGTGAGGGCAAACTCATTGTGCCCGGCACGGCGCAATTTGTCGTGCAGAATTCTAGCGCCCATTGATGGTGATCCCATGCCAGCATCTCCGGTCACAATCACATGATTGCTCGTTGATACTGCTTGAGCGTCGACTTGCTGGTGACGGTACTTGGGTGCGATCCAAGCCAACCAAGCCGCAGTAATTGAAAATGAGACTAAGGTTGAGGACAAAATACCGGCAATGACACCAATGTAATTATGCCAGCCACTTGGTGTGAGCATCAGAATAGTAATAATGGATCCAGGTGACGGGTCGGCACGCAGGCCAACGTGCATCATACTAAAGGTGAAAGTGCCTGTGACACCGCCACAGATAACTGATACTAATAGCTGGGGGTGTTTTAGGACATATGGAAAGTAGACTTCGTGAATGCCACCCAGTGCGTGAATAATAAGCGCATTGCCAGCATATTTTCTAGCACGGTGATTGCCAAACAGTGCAAATGCCAAAAGCAACCCGATTCCAGGTCCAGGATTGGTTTCTAGCAGGAACAAAATGGAGTGGCCAGAAGCAATGGCTTGATTAGTCCCCAGCGGTTTAAAATGCCGTGGTTGATCGCATTGTTTAGGAAGAACACTTTGGCTGGTTCGATGACGACATTCATCAGTGCTAGTAAGTGGTTCACAAATAACCAGTGGGTTGCAGTCTCCAGTACCTGACTGAACCAGTCGATGATGGGGGCCAATACAAAATAGGCGCCAAGCTGGTGACCATGCCAAGAAAGGCTGCCGTCAGGTTATTGACTAGTAGTTCAAATCCCTGGCTAACATGCTTACGCAATGACGTATCGGTGATTCGCATCAGCCAACCGACTACTGGGCCAATAATCATGGCACCGAGTAATGCCGAGTCTTTCATCCCACAAATTAGACCAAGTGTCGCAATTGCCGCGACCAGGCTGCCACGTTGACCGCCCTTGATCCGTCCACCAGTGGATGCTAGCAAGATTGGTAGTATATATTTTCCCATCATCGTGACAAGTTGATTGATTTGCGGATTGGGGAACCAGCCAGAGTTACTAAAAATTGCCGAAAGTAACCCCCAAGCGATGAACGCTCCAATGTTGGGCATCACCATGTCGGTTAGGCTGGTGCCGATTGCCCTGATTTGTCGGTTGATTATTTTTAAGTATTTCATGCCCCGCCCCTCTTTGCGACGATATTTACTCGAGTTCAGTTAGGCGAGGGCGGCCAAAATAGTAACCTTGAACGATATCGGCCGGATAGTTGGTCGCCACTTTCAGGTCACTTTGCGCTTCAAACCCCTCAATTGCTAAAAATGTATTATTAATCCGCGCTTGTTCCCACCAAAATTGCAGTTGGGGACTCACACTTGTGATGAAGTCTCGCTTGCCCCGAAAATTCTGAAGCGCAAACTTATATTCTTGGACCACATCTGACATCTGTTCAGCTAAGGTAATATCATTGGCACCGGTGCCACATCATCGAGACAGACCCATAATCGTTGTTGCTGCAAGGCACTAGCGGCTGAACGAAGCTGCCCGATGTTGATGCCGTATTTGTGTTCAGTTAGTTCCACAATGATCTGAGTATCAGGGCAATCACGTTGTGCTGCACCAAGTTCTGTCGCATATTGGGAATCAATGAACTGGGGTTGATCGAGATTCAATGATACCAGTTGAATGCTGTCTGGCAGTGACTTTATAGTTGACACCAATAGGCTCGCAATGTCTTTTTGTGAAAATTTGCCGAAGTCTTTTGGGAACACCCATTGACCTTCTTTTAATTCACGCAAAAACAGTTCATACCCGATCAATTCGCGGGCTGAGTACTTTTCTTGACTCATAAAGCGCAACATGTGTTCACCCCCAAAACCTTTGGTGTAAGTCTATACTATGCATTATAGACCAATTCCCGGCTAGTCACACTATCAGTATAAGAATATTTACACTTCACCGTATATATTGGTTGAGCTAGTATCCAATCACGAATTCGATGCTTGAGGCTTAGCAAATAAACTTGTCACAAGAAAGTTGAACAAATAGTCTTACACCGATGAATCTCATTTTAGTGAATGGCCGATTAACAACATATTTAAATGAAATAGACAGTGAAAAGTGGGCTAAGTGCGGCTATTGCATTTGGTCTCCTTTTCCGGTATAGTCGTTTTTTTATGTGACGGTTCGTCATTCTTTTACACGATATAGGGAATCACTGGTTACGAACTGGAGAGTTCTGTTTGAGTTTTCTGGCTGCAGAGCTTGGCTGGCGACGTGGGGCTATGTCACATTGCCTAAACGTGTTCAGCAAGGCACGGGGCTAACGTGTAACGGGCTCTAACCAAAAAGTCAGACCCGGACTTTTCGGTCAGAGCCCGTTACACACCGCCCCTAAACCGCCTTGCTTCACACTCTGTTCGTCTTATACGAACAATTAGTTAAGCTTTCAAATTCACTAAAAAGAAGTAAGCAAAAACTAGTGCATTACCCAGCAACATGTGTTACAGTATCATAGTTGAATACGGGAATTAGTTTTATAATAAAACTAGTATATACGTATTTACTTTCAGACGTGTAACAACTACAATTAGATTGTAATCATTAAAAACTAAATATTTTGGAGGAGGTGGACTTCTTGGGGAAAAAGAAGTTTACAACAACGCTTGATAGCGAGCTTATTAAGCAGCTGAAGATTCGCGCGGTGGAGGAAAACACCAGTGTAGCTAGTCTTTTGGAGGGATTAGTTAAGCAGTATCTTCAAATCAAAACGTTGTAAAAATGCATCAAGCATAGGTAATGGGAGCAATATAGGCATTTAAAATGAATGGGGGTTCTACCATGG
Organism: Secundilactobacillus paracollinoides DSM 15502 = JCM 11969; assembly: GCF_001311135.1. Taxonomy (GTDB): domain Bacteria; phylum Bacillota; class Bacilli; order Lactobacillales; family Lactobacillaceae; genus Secundilactobacillus; species Secundilactobacillus paracollinoides. The sequence goes on along the minus strand of NZ_BBAG01000002.1, from coordinate 16,317 downwards.
TCGGCAAGAACAATCGGAGTAAAGAAGTACAATCAAATTTGCAACAACACTACAAGGCATACAAATCAGGTAAGCGCTGGGTTTTCGCCAGCATCGCTAGCCTGTCTTTAGGTATGGCCTTGTTTTTTGGCGCCGGTGTGACATCATACGCAGATTCAACATCAACTAGCACAGCAGACACAACCGCGACTGCCACCAGCAGTGCCAACCAATCGTCACAGTCGTCTTCAGATACAACCAGTGAGTCAACAACGGCTGATAGTGATGCAGCATCGACCACTTCAACAACGACAACGGATGATGCCACAACAGCATCATCAAGCAATGACGCAACGTCGGCTACGTCTTCTAGTGATGCATCAACGCAATCAACTGACGCAGCAACTGCATCTTCAACCACTGCTGCAACTGCCCAAACGGAGGCTGCAACTGCATCAAGTGATGACAGCACTTCTACTGATCCGGCAAGTGACGCAACTACTACTAACGAAAATACAGACAACTCATCAACTCAAACCAATACAGCTTCAAACTCAAACAGCACCAGCAGTGACACGGCCAGCACGGACACCTCAACCGACGTCAAAACAACTGACCTAGGATCAACGGACAACGACACGCTTAACGCTGCCAAAACAGCCGCTGCAGCCGACTACGCAACAACTGGTCAAGCACAAAAGATCGTTGCCTCCTCCGCAGCGCAAACTGCTGAGATCGACGCAACCGTTGGAACGACCACAAAAACGTACGACAACGACGCGTCAACACCATTGAACTTCACGGTCACTCTGGCTAACGGGGTGAACGCGCCGAGTGAATGGTATGCCACTGACACGGCAAACGAATACTATGTTGCCTCAGATTCTGGCAACCTGGATATTGATACAACTGACCAAAACGTTGGCACGTACGCTGTGACCCTTTCAACAACCGGTCTGGCAAACTTGCAGGCGGTTAACATTGGCAAAACGATTACGACCGACAACATCGTTGCTGGTTCATTAGTCATCAGCAAGGTTGAAGCGGCCTCAAACTCAATCGTGATTGCCGGCGATAACAAGAATTACGACAATGATGCCTCAACTAATCCAACAAGCTACGTTGTCACACTGGGCAGCGATTTGGTTGCACCAGAAAGCTGGACAGCGAACACCGATGGCACTTACACAGTTGACCTTTCAACCAACGATATCGATGCTGATATCACCAGCCAGCAGCCAGGCAGTTACGAAATCACGTTATCTGCTCAAGGCATCGCTGATTTGGAAGCTGTTAACACGAACTACACGATTCCAACGACAGCAGTACGTTCCGGCTGGTTCAACATCGTTAAAAATGATCAGGCGGTTGTTGGCTCCATCAGTATGAATAAGGGTACCAGCTTACCATCAGGTCTGTACGTTACCATCAACAATGCAAGCAGCTACCAAGTTCCAACCGACTGGACTGCTAGCTATACTAACGCAGCCCAATCCAGCATTGTGTACACTGTGCCGATGAGTTATTTTGATACATCAGCTGTGAACACTAGCACCGATGGCCAGTACACGATTAAATTGAGCGATGCAACGATTAGCTCATTGAACGCTTCGAATGCTAGCCTGCAATTGACCGCTAACAATGTGTCAGATGGTACGGTTACGGTTCATGATGCAACATCGACCTCTACTGAGTTTACGCCAGCCAATATGTATACGACAATTTCTAATACCTCAGCTGTATATTCAAGTGGGTCGTTGTTGAATCTTAACCTCAGAATTTTGAACAATAATACGGTTGCTAACTGGATAACCTAACTGAATATTTGGTTGTTCCAGCAGGTTTCGTTATTGGTGAAACTGATAGCACTGGTAATGCAGTGGTCGCATCTGATCCAGCAAGTACGATTACTTCCGAAATCACGCAATCACTTACAGATTACAATGTTGCATACACGGGCTTGTCTGTTACCCAAGAAACGTCATACAAAGATCGTCAAGTCTTCAAGATTTCATTTGACAGTGTCACAACGTTCAACGGAAGTGTCACGCTAGATAACTTGTTCCCTGTTACCATCGTGACAGATCCTAACTCAACTGTAACGAGTGGGTACATTGGTCCGAACACTTCAGCACCTGACAGTGGGGCACTTTACATTACCGATAACTTTGCAGATACTCAAGGTGACTATGCCGTTGATGGGTATGGTGCTTATGTAAATGTTCCTGAAATTGCCAATGCACTTGGAATAGACGACGCTTATATTTTAAATAGTACTTACACTAACTATATTTACCAATATGGCATCGTCCAAGCTCAAGTCCAAGACACCTACAACTTCGTAGGCCCAGACGGCGTTTCTCTCGGCAGCAAGACCATAATCGGCACACCGCAAACAACCTACAACACGCTGTCACTCGTCCCAACGACCATCGTCCAAAACGGCATCACTTATGAACTCAAAGACGGTGCAGTAGCCACTTACGCAACCTACCCAGCAATCACCACGACCGTTTCAGACGCGGCAACGGTTGCTACGGGGAACACGTACACGGTGCAATACCTGCAGGTTATGGACACCACGCAAGCTGCCGGTGCCATCACTGATCAAACGATGTCATGGACGGGCAGCACACCAACCAGCTACACGGTCACTTTGCCAACTGGTTTGACTGCGCCAACAGGTTGGACTGCTAACGGTGACGGTACCTACACTATCGCAACCACCAGCGGCGACCTGAACGTCTCTGCCGTTTCACCAAACGTCGGCAGCTATGACGTCAGCCTTTCCGCTACGGGTCTCGCTAAGCTGGCAGCCGCAAATCAGGACTACCTGTTTGACAGCAACGTTATCGCACCGGGACTGTGACAGTAAAAGCGGGTCAATCTAACTATACGGTGACGATTACCGATACGGCTGGTAACAGTCTGCAACCAACGATCACTGAAAACTACACTTGGCCAGATGGCACCAGTGTTGATGGTGTCAACGTTGCGGTTAACGGCTATACTGCTGATGAGCTTCAGCAGGTCGTTGCAACGGCCAACACGAACTCACCCTACAACACTGAGGGCATCACCAAGATTACCTTCACAAATAATGGCGATGGGACGACAACCGCAACCTTCTTGAACACCGACAGCAGCAAGGATACAAGCTCAACTGTCTCTGCGCCAATTACAGCACTGATGGCAGAATTCGGTATCGGTGTCGGCAGCACGCCACAACTGACAGACCAGATGAAACAACAAATGGCTCAATTTACAAACATTGATGTCATCTACAATACTCAAGCTGCTTCAGCAACGGTTTCGTACGTTGACCAAGACGACAACAACGCGGTGATTAGCACTGATACAGCCGGCACATACGTTGGCGAAAACGGCAACTACATCATCACGATTCCGGCTGGTTACGCTCTTTCAGACGATCAAACCGCTACGATTCTTTCACAAGACGGCATCAATGCGGTTGCGTACAAAGTAACGGCTGATGACTCAGATGATCTGACCATTAACCTGGTGCACAAGTTGGACTACGGGACGGCAACGTCGACTCGGACAATCACTTATCAATTGGCCGATGGTGACGCCAGCAAGACGCCTGCTTCAACCACGCAGACGTTTAACTGGAACACGGTAACCGACGAAGCGACCCACGAAACTTACGCCACGATTTCAGGGAACACGACCTACGTTGTTTCACCTGAAGTTGCAGGTTACACAGCAAATCTGACAACGGTCGGTACTGTACCAACGCAAGCCTCGGTTGCTTTAACGGATATCGCAAAGGTTACCCCTGATGTGACCGTCACTTACACGGCAAATAAGCAAACAGCTGACCTGGTTTACGTTGATGATGATGCCAGTGATAACGCGGTTGTTAAGACTGATCAATTGACTGGTACAACGGATGCTACCACTACTTGGACTGCAACCATTCCAGCAGGCTACGAACTCGCATCCGACCAAGCTGCTTTCGGCAGTTACACCTTCGCAGCCAGCGACAACCCTGATGTGACGATTCACTTAGTCCACAGCCACACACTGACCCAGAATGCTGCTACAACGACGGATACCATTTCAAAAACGGGCCTCGCAACTGGCGACACCACCACATCGTACACGGTGAACTGGGATTCAGACACAGACAATGTGACGAAGACCACCACGTACACCCCAACGAGTGACGAACCAGCAACCTACACCCCAGCAGCAGTTGCCGGCTACACGGTAACACCAGGCTCAATCGACCTCACAAAGACTGCCACGACTGACACGCCAACTGACAACACCTACACGGTTACCTACACCGCTGACGCTCAGGCCGTCATCGTTAACTTCGTTGATGACAAGGGTAACACCTTGGCAACAACCACGATCAACGGTCAAACGGATGCAGCTGTTGATTACAGCTCAGCCGTTTCACAGGAACAAGCCCTCATCAACATGGGCTACACGCCAAAGGCTGGCACAACGAACACGTTGACCAGCGCCGCAACGACGTTTGATAACGTGGCCGATCCGGCCGGCAGTGCCTCACAAGTTTACACGGTTACCCTCGTGAAAAACAGCAACGTGAAGGTGACTGCGACGATCGTGCCAGTTGACGACAACGGGAACACGATTCCAAACACCACCAGCACCACGGTTTCAAACTATCCTGGCACGAGTGTTGACGTGCCAACGGTTCAAGGCTACACCGCCACCGTTTCGACTGTGACGATTCCAGCCGAAAAGACGCCAACAATCAAAGTGACCTACACCGCCAATGCCCAACAGGTCGTTGTGAACTTTGTGGATGACAAGGGGAACGACCTTGCCTCAACCACAATTGATGGTGTCTCAAATGGCACGATCGATTACAGCAGTGCGGTTGCTCAGGAACAAGCGCTGCTTAACCAGGGCTACACGCCTCAAAGCGGCAGTCTGAACACACTGACCAACGCTGCCAAGACGTTTGATACCAACGATGGCGTGAACCAGACCTATACGGTAACGTTGGCTAAGGTTGCGCCCGTTAAGGTCACGACGACCATTTCAGTGGTTGACCAAAACGGCAATGCGATTCCAGGCGCCAGTGACGTAACAACCACCAGTTACCCTGGTGACGCCATTAGCGTTCCTGAAATTGCGGGTTACACGCCGGAAACGACCACAGTAGCTACGCCTGCAACGAAGAATGGCAAGATCACTGTGACGTACACGGCTAACGTCCAATCGTTTGACGTGACCTACGTGGACGACGTGACTGGCCAACAAGTTGGTGTCACTGAAACCGTTACTGGTGTGACGAACGAAGACGGCACCTACACCGTTACCGTTCCTGCCAATTATGTTATGGCTAAGAACCAGGATGGTCAGATTGCCTACACCTTTACTGCTGATGGGGCTGCCAACCAGACGGTTCATTTGGCCCACAAGATCGTTGACGGCACAACTACCACAACGCGGACGATCAACTACGTATACGCCGATGGCACCCAAGCCGCAGCGCCCGTTACCCAGACAATGAACTGGAAGACGGTCAGCGATTTGGTTACCGGCACGTCATACGCCACCGCGCAAAACGGGTACGACGCTGTTGTAACCCCTGACCTAACTGGCTACACAGCTGACAAGGCCAGTGTTGCCCAGGAATTACTTGGCAATATTGCCACTGCTGACTTAGCTGACAGTACTGTCACGGTAGTCTACACTGCAAACCCAACTAACCCAGACAATGGCAATGGCGGGAACACGACTGACCCAACCAACCCAGATAATGGGAACGGCGGGAGCACAACTGACCCAACTAACCCAGACAATGGGAATGGCGGGAGCACGACTGATCCAACCAACCCAGATAATGGCAATGGTGGAACCACAACACCTGGTAACAACGGCAACGATGTCGCTACCAACCCGGCGATGCAGTCGTTGTGCCAAATGATGGTGACAACGCTTCTGGCTCGAATCAGACAAGCAACGGTACTGGGACAACCGGCAACGATGTGCACACGACCACGAATCAGGTCGTAACAGGCACAGACAATCACCAAACTGGCCAGCCTACTGGTAACAATGGCCAATCAACCGGCTTGACGGATGTGGCAACAACCACTGGCAACGCGACTGCTTCGGCAACGAATAGCCAAGTTGGTGCTGCTGACGCCACTACTGGTTCAGCAGTTACCGGCAAGGATGCTGCTAAACAACAAGCAACTGGCAAGCTCCCACAAACCAACGAGTCACAGTCTGGCGCATGGGCAATTGCCGGGGCATCACTCCTTGGACTGCTTGGCCTTGTAGGTTTTGGTAAGAAACGTAAGGAAGACTAAGTAGTTTGACTTAAGAACGGTGAATAACCTGTTTTCGATGTTCATAAAATAAAAGAAGTGTCATCCGAAGGCCACTAAAATGTGGACTTTTGGATGGCACTTTTTTTGAAGGATAATTGACAGGTGCCATATTTCAGGATGAAATGGGGCTGTTCAATAAAATTTATACCCATCAATTTCGAGTGTTATGTTGTCTATACAACAATACTTAAATACCTTGCGTCATATCTTACATCTTGGCGAGTCATACGTATTTACTAAGACGTGGGAACCGTATACAATGACACTATACTTTCGAGTAAATCTATTTTGGAGGAGATGAACTTCGATGGGGAAAAAGAAGTTTACCACAACATTAGACAGTGATCTGATCAAGCAACTGAAGATCATTGCGGTGGAAGAAGATACCAGTGTCGCAAACTTATTGGAGAAGCTTGCCAAGGATTATCTGACCACAAAAGTATCATAATCATCACGTCATTGTTTTTTAGAGGAGATGAACTTCGATGGGGAAAAAGAAGTTTACCACGACGTTAGACAGTGATTTGATCAAACAACTGAAGATTCGTGCGGTGCAGGAGAACACCAGCGTAGCCAGCCTTTTGGAGAGGTTAGTGCAAGCGTATCTGAAGTCGAAATCATTGTAATTTGACTGTTCGATTATTGTCATAGGAGTACAAACGGGGGTATTTGACTATGGTTGGAAAAAATAATCATGCACAGGATTTAAGGGATAATTTAACAACCCATTACAAGGCGTACAAGGCTGGCAAGCACTGGTGTTTGCGAGTCTTGCAAGCCTTACTTTGGGTGCAACCATTTTAGTAAGCGGTAACATTACGACTCATGCGGATACAACAAGTGCGGCTGATTCGGCCACGACAACCACAAATGACGGTAGTGACAGTGATTCAGCGGCGCTACAGTCGTCATCTAGTGCCACACTCAGTTCATCAACGGCTAGTTCAACGGCAACTGACGCGAACACAACCGGTGAAACGACCGCAGATTCGAGTAGTAGTGCGGCAACGGATGCTTCAACGATTACCGGTACAACCAGCGACAGTTCGACTACGGGTAGCACAGTAACTGATTCCAGCAGCAGTGCCACCGATTCGAACACCAGCTCTGCCAATAGCACGACGACCGAGACTGATTTAGGGGCCACCGATAGTGCAACCTTAGCCGCAACGAAACAAGCTGCGGCAGCGACCTTCAGCGCAACCGGTCAAGCACAGAAAATTACGGCCTCGTTAGCTGAAGCTGAGACAGCGGACGCAACAATCGGCTCCGTTACCAAAACATATGACGGCGCTGCGGTTGAGAACTTTGACGTGACGCTTGCTGATGGTTTAGTTGCGACAGATCCAGCAAGTACCGTGCAATCAGATATTGAAGCGACATTGACGCAGTATGGTGTGACAAGTACTGGACTTACTGTGACGCAGGAAGCAAACTATAACGATCGTCAGGTATTTAAGATTCAGTTTGCCAGTGTTACGACGAACAATGGTACTGTTTCTACGCAGAGTTTCCCGATCGACATTACAGTTGATCCAAATACCACGGTGACATCCGGGGCCTTCAGTCAATATAAAACGCGTGACCAAAGTGTGCTGTACTTAACTGATGATCCCGCTCAAACTCAGGGTGACTATGTTGTAAATGATTTGGGTGTGTACACAACAGTACCCGAGGTTGCGAATGCTTTGGGACTCACGGATGCATTTGCCTATGATAGTTCAACCGGTGGGCAATATGTCATTGTAAAGTCTCAAGTTGAAGATGTTTACTACCTCCAAAATGAGAACGGCGCTATTATTGACACGGTAACCACGACTGGAAATCCAGGCGACACGTACCTTACATCGTCAGTTGTACCAACGACGGTTGTGAATAACGGCATCACGTATCAGTTGGTTACGGGTTCTGTGCCAGCAACGAATACGTACACCTTAGATACTTCTACTCTTTCCAGTGCCAGTTCAACCATCATTGGCGGCCTCTATTACGTTCAATACAACCAAGTGGTCAGCGCACCAGGTGCAATCACGGACCAAACCATGACTTGGACGGGCGAAACACCAGACAGCTATACGACGACACTACCAGCTGGCATGGTCGCACCAACTTCTTGGACAGCAAATGGTGATGGCACCTACACATTGCCTGCAGATAGCGCAGATCTCGATACCAGTGCTGTTAAAGCGGATCCTGGCACCTACACGATCTCTCTGAGTGCCCAGGGACTGGCTGATTTGGCTGCTGCTAATACTGGTTACTTATTTGACAATCAAGTCGTGACTGCTGGGACGTTAACGATCACTGATGCTGAAGCAAAGTACACGGTCACGGTTCAAAATGATTCTGGTACTGTGCTGAGTACTACCAATCAGGATCTGACTTACCCGACTGGAACTGATGCTAATGGTGTTGACATCAGCGTGACTAACTACCCAGCAAGTGACTTGAAGACAATCACTGTCACCCAAAGCGACGGGACGGTTATCACGTACACGACGAATGGCGACAATTCAACCAAAGTAACGACAACCACAGCTGATGGCACGACTACCAGTCAAACACTGGCAGTTGGCATTACAGATGCTTCAATTTTGACGCCTTATGGGCTTGGGTTCGGGACTACGCCTTCGCTGGATGATACGGCTAAGATCGCCATGGCACCTTATTCAAGCATTGTTGTCACGTATGGCACGCTATCTAACCCAGGCAATGGCGGTGGCACCACTAACCCGTCAAATCCGGGCGATAACAATGGTAACGGAAATGGTGGTACGACGACACCAGGTGGCGATAACAATGGTAATGGCGGCACCACAACTCCAGGCGGCGGAAGTGATGTTACGACCACACCGGGGCAACCAGTTGTCGTTCCAGGTAACAATGGCAATGGTGGTAAGGGTAGTCAAACCAGTAATGGTAAGGGCGATAACCCAACCACGACGACACCTGGTTCAGGTGTTTCGTCAAATGGCGGTAGTGGAATTTCAACTACTACTGCACAAGCAACGGAGTCTGCAGCTATGAACGCCGAATCTGGCGCTAATAACACTCAAATGACTCAGAATGTTGCAGCAAACGCCGATAAGTTGCCACAAACAAATGAGCAACGGAGTGGTGCTTGGGCTGTAGCGGGCGTAACCTTGCTTGGATTGCTTGGCCTTGTAGGCTTAGGCAGAAAGAGACGTAAGCAAGATTAGTCGGTCAAATTTGTAATCAAGAAAGACACTCATCGTATGTAAGTGATGGGTGTTTTTTTGCGTGCTGATTGCTGATCCTAAATGTTATTAAACTGTAATATAAGGGTTCTTTGTGATAAACACGACATAGCATACAATACGGTTAGACGTGTAATGGTTGTAAAATCAAGTCTGATATAACACGGTGGGTGGGATTGAACTTGTGTGATGAAGTGTGTTTTAGGTTAGCTGTAGAATAAAACAACAAAACTAGCTTGTAATGCCGTTAAATAGGCTTTATGATAATAGGACTAAAGGGGCAATTTTAAGGCTATTTTGGTAGTTGGAACCTAAATTTGGTCGGTAACACTTTAGATAAGGAGTCTTTCCACAATTGAACGAGTAAGATGTCGCTTCTTAGCGAAATAGACCAATACAGGCAGTCTACTTGTTCCTTAATCGATACTATCAAGTCGACCTTAGTATGAAGCATAGCTATTAATAGCATTAGCAGCAGTCAAGGGCGAAGTTCTCCGCGAACAAGGGTTAATGCAATTGTGATGCTTAATCTGGGCAATAAGTAAGCTCAATGTTAGTGGAATGGCCCAATTTGGCACGGAGCCGTGGTGTCGACATCAGTTGGCGACCGTATTTTGGTCGGTTACTGATGTGCGAGACGATGAAGATCCATTCGAGAGCTGCGCAGCAGAAATCGAATTAGCTTCATCGCGAGCCACCACGACGGAGTGCCAAATTGCGGAATGCAACGAACTGATTAACTGATTATTCACACTTCAAAGGGAGAAACAAGTTTCAAGCAAAGGGGGAGATTGGGTTGCTTTGGCAGCTAGGTGTCAGGCTATTCATCATCTTCTGGGTGATCGTGGCGTTCTTCGCAATTTGGGTGGCGCATTTCTACTACGCGACTAGAAAGCGTACGAACGACTACTTCGATGATCCGGACCTTAAACTACAGTATTTTATACAAGAACAGGTCAATTACCGCGGCAAGGTGATCGGCTATGAATGTTTATTACGCCAGCAGCACCACGACGGCACGTGGACGCTGCCCAAGCAACTGGCAGGGATGCCGTTGCAACGGGTGGTGGTTCTCTTGGAGGAGACGTTCCGGCACTTACCAGTGGTGCATTACAGTCTATCGATCAACCTCACCTACGAGCAGATCATGGATCCTAACTTTCCATTGTTTGTCAGGTGGGCAATCAGTAAGATCGACCCGATGGACCTTGTGATCGAGTATCACGCAACGCAGCAACTACATAGTATTAGGCAAAAACAATTTATGCGTCAGATCACTAACGCAAAAGAGTATGGGGTTCGCATCGCCATTGACAACGCTGATTCAGAATTGACGAGTCTGCACAATATCGAGTGGCTGCTGCCGGCAGTCGACATTTTGAAATGTTCCATGCGGTCGTTTCGAAAGGAAGACCCGAATGTCTGGCTCGATTTAAATCTGCAATTCTGGAACAATTTGGCTAAGGACAACCACATATCTCTGTATTTAATGGGCATTGAGGACGCCAAGGATGAGGCCCTCGCCGAACAACTACAGATCGATTTTCGTCAGGGATATTTGTTTGGCAAGCCAGTCAATGAGATTGAGACTGGAATTGAGGCGACAGGCCATGCAACAGACGCACACCACAACGATCAAACCCTGCAAGTCACCGTCAACGACGGCGGCGACGCCACAGCCGACCCCGTCAACGGGCGACCGTGCTAAACAGCAATTGTATACGGACCTTTTCTTTGAAAAAGGGCACTGGGGACTCAAAATCAAGGAGTCGCTGGTGGCCTTGTTTGGCTTAATTTCGATGATCGTGCCGATCGTGATGACAGGCATTATTTTGACGCACCGGTCGATTCGTCTGTTTGGCGTCACCATTGATCTTCGTGGTGGGATGTATACGTTCGGATTCTTAGGGATTATCCTGCTGTTTTGTTTTGCGGTCACCGCGGTGTTTGCGATTTCGATGGTCCTGATTCAAAATCGAAAACGAGAGCGGCTGATCGAACAGTGGCCGACGTTTGATCCGTTGGATGAGCGGAACCGTGAGACTGAGTTGACGAAGTTCATGACAAAACGATTTGGTGAAGAGAAGTTTCGGCAGAACGTCCGGTTGTATCGGGTTCAGCCAGAACAAAATTTGGATACGCACGAGTTAGCTGAAATGGGCCAGGTCGATAAGGATAAAATTCTGGCAGAGCGTCAGGCCGAAAGAGAGGCCCTTGAGGAAGTGGGTGAGCGGCGTGCTTAACGGTATCTTTTCAACGAATTCGTTTGGTGACATTATACAGTTTTTAATGCTGATTCTGTGTTTATATCCAATCGTCGGCTCGTTCTTTTGGTTCTGGGGTGCGTTGTCGTACCGGTTCTTTAAAATCAACAAATGCGATGATTGGCACAGACTTAAGCCCGAAGACCAGCCGTTTATCACGATTATGATTCCCGCCCACAACGAGGAGATCATGATCGAACAAACCATTACCTATTTGTTTGAAAATCTGGATTACGAAAATTTTGAAGTGCTGGTCATGAACGATGGGTCGACCGACCATACCGCTGATATCGTCCACCGGTTGATGACAAAGTACGATCGGTTAAGGACTGTTGAAATCATTAAGAATAAGGGCAAGGCACACGCGTTTAACATCGGGATGTTCTTCGCTAAGGGCGAGTATATTTTGAGCAACGATGCCGACACGATTCCTGAACCAGAGGCGCTGATGAAGTACATGAATTTCTTCATTCACGACCAGGACATGAATACGGCTGCGGTGACCGCCAACATGGACGTGCAGAATCGAACGAGCATGCTGGGCAAGTCGCAAACCGTTGAGTTTTCCAGTATCGTGGGCGTTATCAAGCGTAGTCAGAGTGCCGTCAACGATTCCATGTACGCGTATAGCGGTGCCAACACGTTGTACCGAAAGAGTTCCCTGATTGAGGTGAATGGATTTCGGCAGGACCGGGCAACTGAGGATATCAGTGTGGCCTGGGACCAGCAAGTTAGCGGCAGTGTCCCACGGTTTGCCCCCAATATTATCTTCCATATGAACGTTCCTGAAACTGTGAAGGACCTCTATCATCAGCGCAAACGCTGGGCGCAGGGCGGCACGGAAGTCTGGTTAACCAACCTGAAGCCGTTTTTACGTCATCCCTTTCAACGGCGGTTTCAAATGTCGATGTTTATTGACTCAACGCTGTCCATCGTTTGGTCGTTCTTCTTTGTGATCTCGAGCCTGATCTTCGGCTTCTCCATGGTTAGTTTTCTGTTACAGGGTGACATGCAACTGTTTCTTCAAACGCTTTGCATGGCCTGCATCGTTGTGGCATTTGAACTTGTGGCTGGGTTGGTCCAGCTGGTGACAGCGCTGTTACTTGATCATCGAGGGGCCAAACTGAAATACTTGCCATTTGCACCGTTATACATGTTGTACTACTGGATGGTGAATCCCTTTACGGTTGTGACGACGTTTATTCCTGCGGTGAAAACAATTTTTGACGCTGGATCTGGGACCTGGGTCAGTCCAACGCGGCGAAAGTTTTCAGAGTCGAAGAAGTAAACTGAATTTTTATACACATTACGGTCGGCCATTTTTCTGTTGGCCGTTTTTCTAATCAGCAAATTAAGTTGAAAAAATTTTGCGATTAACCAAGAATAGGTCAACGCCTTATCATGCATGGCCTGGTGGGACATTGTTGACGCCCTTAACAAGTCGATTCACATTAAAATAACCTAATAAAATTGTTGACAAGCTGCTGAACCCTGATTATGATGGGGTCATAAATTAATAAACGCTATGAGAAAGTTGAGTAGCGATTAGGTGTCCGCAAGCGAGCTTCGTTTGGTGAGAGGAAGTGGGACACTAGTCGTGAAAATCCCTTTTGAGCGATGTACCGAACATCAGTAACGTACATTGGGCACACCCATTATCGTGTTAGCGTATCGCAGTTATGCCGTACGTGAAGAGGTTACATCAGCAATGATGCAACAATGATAAGGTGGTAACGTGCAGAGGCACCCTTAATTTAGACAATCGTCTGAATTAGGGGTGCCTTTTTGATTACATAAGGACTCATAGAGAAAGCGGGTGGTTTCAGTGGAAGATCAGATTAGTGGCATTAGCCAGATTCAAATTTATAGGTTACAGGTCGTTTGCGTCATCAAACATAATATGGGGGTCTTCAGTTATGGAACCAGTCAAAGATTTAAATCCAAAGCCTTTAACAGGCAAACAGTATTTCGTTGTTAGCTCAATGCTTTTCGGGCTCTTCTTCGGAGCCGGTAATCTTATTTTTCCAATTCATTTAGGGCAGCTTGCCGGGGGTCACTGGGTGTTAGCGACAGTCGGCTTCCTGGTAACCGCCGTGGTCTTACCACTCTGCTCCGTTCTGGCCGTTAGTGTGACCCATTCAAAGGGTGTTTATGACATTGGTCGGCCGCTGGGACCAGCGTTTGCGTTAGGCTTCATGGTCCTGATCCACGCCACCATCGGCCCGTTGTTTGGGACACCACGGACAGCCACGATTCCATTTTCAGTCGGTGTTCAGCCATTATTGCCCGCTAGTTGGGCGCACGTGGGTCTGTTTGTATTCTCAGCATTGTTTTTCGGAGCAGCCTTTCTCGTTTCCTACAAGGAATCCAACATCATGAATTCCGTTGGGAAAGTGCTCAACCCACTATTTCTTGTGATGTTATTCGTCGTCTTCCTCATGGGATTCGTTCATCCCATGAGCAGCGCTGGCACTCAGGCCGTGACCGCTGCATACAAGCACGCTTCCTTCTTTAACGGGTTTTTGGAAGGGTACAACACGATGGATGCCCTGGCCGGATTGGCCTTTGGGGTCACGGTCGTTACGGCTGTTAACCAGCTAGGCAAAACGACCGCTAAGAGTAACGCTAAAGTAACTGCCAAAGCTGGTGTTTTCGCCACTGGCATGATCGGCGTGATCTACGTTGGGTTGATCTGGTTGGGCGCCACAACGCTTGGCCGGTTCACGGTCTCCGCGGATGGTGGGACGGCTTTTAATCAATTGGTGACCTACTACATGGGTGCCTTTGGCCACGCACTGTTAGCCACTCTGCTGACAGTGACTTGCCTGACCACTGCCGTTGGTTGATTGCTGCATTCGCACAAGATTTCCACAAACATTTTTCACGGTTCAGTTACCGTCAATGGTTAGGCTTCATGGCCCTAGCGTCATTTCTGACCGCTAACTTCGGCTTGGATACGATCATCCAGTGGTCAACACCAATGCTGATGTTCCTGTACCCATTCGCAATGGTGCTGATCTTGCTGTCGATCTTCTCACCACTATTCCATCGCGACCCAGTAGTCTACCTGTTCGTCGTGGTCTTTACAGCGGTACCAGCATTCCTGGATATGATGGCATCGTTCCCGGCTGTTGTGAGTCAGAGTGCCTTAGGAAAGGCATTGGCTGGCTTCCAACAAAGCGTCTTGCCATTCGCAAATCTAGGCATGGACTGGGTCGTCCCAGCGGTTGTCGGTGCGGTACTTGGGTTAGGCGTTCACTTCTTGAGACCGGTATTTGCAGGTAAGCGGGATGTGAATTCGGCGCATGTGAGTGGTCGTTAGAGTTTGGAGCGAGGCGGTTAAGGGGCGGAGCGTAAGTAACTCTGGCAGAAATGCCTGAACTTGGCATTTTTGCCAGAGTTGCTTACGTAGTAGCCCCTTGCCTCGCGAAACACGTTTCAGCGTGGCAGCCTAAGAGCTCGACGCCAGAGGCACTCATCCAAGAAAAACCACAATTCTGAATTTGATATATGTGCCGAAGTTGCATATACAATAGGCTTTCACCTCATGGAACAAGAAATTGTCTAGAAGTGACAGCCAGGCACACCAAAAAATACTTTAATTTGTTTTCCAACCTTAAATCACACATAGCAATCTAAACAACAAACACATAGTCTCACCTTAACCAGCAAAATAATAGCGTCACTGACAGGCGTCAAGATTGAGCGGTTAAGCGAAAACACCCCTGTACATCTGACTGTGTACGGAGGTGTTTTTTTCTGCTTGATTTCTTAAGAACCAACTAAGAAATACCTGTCTAACATCGTTCCTAAGCCCGTCATATCAGGCTCATGGTACAATGAATCCAGCATCAAATGAGTGAAAAAAGGGGAGATAAGCACCATGTCATTACTAGCTATTATTGTAGACATCATTGCGTTAGGCGGCTATTATTTCCAGCTGAACGCCGCAAGTGTTGGCGTGTATTGGGTTGGCTTTATTTTAGAAATTATTTTAACTCTGATCTTGATTGTCTTTTGTTTCAACTACAAAGGACGTCGTTTCCGGAATCCGTGGATCTTTGGGTTTTACATGGCGACTTTGCCGTATGGGATTATTTTGATTTCGATGGTGCTTAATTTGATTATGGTATTTCTTTATGGGTTGAATGTTTTTGGTGTGAATTCGGTGGTGTTTAGCGGGTATTAGAGAGTGGAGGAAGGCGGGTTAGGGGCGGTGTGTAACGGACTCTGGCCGAAAAGTCCGGGCCTGACTTTTTGGTCAGAGTCCGTTACACGTTAGCCCCGTGCCCGAAACTCGTTTCGGCGTGGTGGCCTAGCAAGCCGGATTGATTACCACGCTTGATAGTTAAGCACTAACCTTAAAACCCACCCTCCAGGTAAATGGAAGGTGGGTTTATTTTTCGATTAGTTCTGGCGACGTGAGTTCTGGCCACATAGCGGAAACGTGTTCCGCGAGGCAGAAGGCTCCTGTGTAAGCAACTCTGGTCAAAAAAGTCAGACCCGGACTTTTCT
>NZ_BBAG01000001.1 GCF_001311135.1 Secundilactobacillus paracollinoides DSM 15502 = JCM 11969 | reverse complement strand
ACGCATCAAATGAAATGTGTGCCATTATCTTCCCTCACTTTTTAAAATACAAAGTTACTCTAAATTAGCATGCCCGCTGGCGAGCTGTTCTTCCGAGAGGTGCCAAGCCGCCATGAGATCCATGACCGTGGCCTCCAAGAATAGGAACAATAGCTGTTCAAACAGTGCGCCCAGCGGTTGTTGACTCACCGCATCCGTCGCATACTTCGCCTTACCGCCGATGACCACCGTCTGGCTGGCCAGTTTAGCAATCGTGTTGTCGTCACTGGTACTGATGAGCAGCACGCCCGCCCCCGCATCTAAGGCCTTTTGGGCAAACTGCACGGATTGCGCCGTCTCGCCTGACCCGGAAGCCACGATCAACAGGTCGTCCTTCTTGATGGGTGGCGCGGTGACCTGGCCCACAACAAAAACGGGTTTGCCCATTTGTGCAAGCCGCATCGCAAACATTTGCAGCGCCAGTCCGGAACGACCGGCACCGTAGACGTAAATGGTCTTGAACCACTGGATGGCGTCGACCAAGGCTTTGTTGGCGTCCTCACCATAGTGGTCGGTCGCGGTTAGGAGTTCGTTAAAAACAACAGTTAGTGATTTCATATAAGGTCCCCCGTAGTTCTTTAGTCCTTTGGCATTAAGGCCTTGATCTGACGAGCTGACTCGGCTGGATCATCCGTGGTTGAGATCCCGCCGCCAACGATCAGAACATCTGGGCCTTCATCAATGATCCGTTGGGCGGTGTTGACCTTGATGCCGCCAGCAACAGCCGTCTTCGTTTTAGTCACGTTATCCTTTAAGATGTTAAACGTTTCAAAGGGTGTTTCCCCAAGTGCTTGCAGGTCATACCCGGTATGGGTCCCGATGTAGTCTGGGCCGATTGCGTCTAATTCCTGAGCTCGCTTAGCGACGTCGTGGATTCCAATCATGTCGACTAACAGTTCCTTGCCGGCTTTCTTAGCAGCGCCAACCGCATCCTTAATGGATTGGTCTTCAGCAGCGGCTAAGATCGTTGTGATGTCAGCACCGTACTTGTAGGCCTGTTCGACTTCGTAACTCGCGACATCCATGATCTTGATGTCAGCCAGTAAGGTGATGTCGGGGAATTTTTCCCGGATAGTCTGGAGCCTTCAAGCCCAAAGTTGATAACTAATGGCGTGCCGTATTCAAAAATATCGACGGAATCCTTCGTCTTTTCGATCAGGTTGATGGCACCGTTAACGTCTTCAAGGTCAATTGCGAGTTGTAATTTCATAGTTGTGTTCTCCTTTTTTGTCATGTCAGTAAGCATCTATAAGAGTATGGTATAATTATGATACCTAAACGGGGATTTGAAAATAGGGCACTTTAAGGTAACCTTGCCGCAAATCATCGCAAACAGTCAAGGAGGCCTATCATGACGGACGTTGTGCGCAAAGATGTGTTAACAAAATTAGCGAATGGGGACTATAATTGTGAAAAAGAATTTACCCTCTCCATGTTTAGTGGCAAGTATAAACTGGTCATTTTGTGGGAACTTGGCCACGTCAGCAGCATGCATTTCAACGAACTCTTTCGGGTGATCGATGGCGTGACGAAGAAGGTCCTTTCTAACCAGCTGCACGAACTGGTCAGCGATAAGCTCGTCGAACGCGAATCCTATGAGGAAAACAACCGTGAGCTGGTCATCTACCGGATCGCGCCGATTGGCAAAACCCTGTTGCCGATCATCGACAGCATGTACAGCTGGGGGCGTGACCGGATTCAGGACTACCAGATCCCGTCGAGTTTTAAGTTGGATGTGGCTAAGGACCTCAACCATGAAGCAAAGTCATAACTCACACAGTCACCAAAAGCTTGAGACCTTCAACTGATCTCAAGCTTTTTGAATGCCCTACGTCTAAGTTAAACGATAGTTGCGCACCCGTCTCCATCACGCGAATACCCACCGGATCACGTCCTACTCACCCGGCACGTAATCGTGATCAATGATCAGCACAGGTTTGACGCCGGAGCCATCGTTTGAAGCTGCGTTAGCGTCGTTGATCTGGTCAAAGTCGTAGAACTTCTCCAGCTTGTCAAACGGGAACTGGCCCGCCTGCCAGAAATCGATCAGCGTTTGAATGGCAAGTTGCGGCACCGCATCCCCCCATTAACACACCATCAATGTGCTTATTTAAGGCGCTGAGCTGACCCCAAGTGGCCACGTCTAAGGTCTTTTGGGTGACGGCGATCGGTGCTAAATGACCGCCGCTGGCTAGTGCGTCCACCGCCTGCAGCATCACCGGAGCGACCCCCGGTCGTATCTACCGCGTAGTCGACGCCTTCACCGTTGGTCAATTCCTTGACCTTAGCGACCCAGTCTTCGTTGAGGCTGTTGATTGTATCGGTGGCACCGATCTCCAACGCCGTTGCTAACCGGTTATCGTGAATGTCCACGCAGATGATCTTGCTGCAGCCCTTGATCTTTGCGGCCATCAAGGCGCCGGCGCCAACTGCCCCTGTGCCAACGATGGCGATGGTCGAGCCTTCCTCTGGGTCTAACCCGTTGAAGACTGTCCCAGACCCAGTCACGAACCCGCACCCCAGTGGGCCCACCTTAGTCAGGTCAATTTCTGGATCCACCACGGTAATGTTGCGTTCCTGCACCAGGGTCGTTGTCGTAAATGACGACTGGTTGAAGAAGTTACTGATGGCACTGCCGTTATCTTTCGTAAAGGCGTATGAGCATCTGGCCGGGTGCCCGCAAAATTCAGGGCGCCCCAGTTGACGCAGGATGATGGGTGTCCTGTCAAACAGTGGCGACAGGTTCCATCGTAATCGTAGGACAGCACCACGTGGTCGCCCACCTTAACGTTTTGCACAGCCGAACCGACCTTCTCCACGATGCCGGCTCCCTCATGGCCGACGATTCCTGGATAGGTGTACGGCCCCGCAGAGCCGTCCCGCACCGCTTGGTCACTGTGACAGATGCCGCTTGCGACCATGTGAACTAACACTTCGTTTGGTTTCGGGTCGTCGTCCACTAAAACAGTCTCCAAAGTAAAGGGCGCGTTCAATTCCTCGATCACAGCCCCGGTAATTTCTTTTGTCATATGGTTCCCCTCCTATAATTGACGATGCAGCAATTAAATTTGGGAGCGCTTCCAAGTATAAAATAACCGTCTGCTGAATGAATGTCAACTAAAAGGTTGTGAAATTTAAAAGTGTTATAAACGCCAGTCAAATTAGGAACAGTTGTCATCACTTCACAAGCATAGTGCTGGCTAATTTAACCGCTTAAACTCCATAAAAACAGCCAAACGAAATTGACCGTTTGGCTGTTTTTTATTTTGACTGTATCCGTTATTTTTCAATCTGAGCCTTCAAGGCCACCCCAGTTCGCGAGTCGCTGTGGTGTGTGCTCTCTTCCGGCGTTCCTTCAAAGCAGACCTGACCGCCGTACTTACCAGCGTCCGGCCCCATATCGACCAGCCAATCTGCCTGACTGATCAGCGCAAGGTTGTGTTCGATTAAAATGAGCGTATTGCCCTTATCGACCAAGTCTTCAAACAACCCGATCAACCGTTTCGTATCGTTTAAATGCAACCCAGTCGTCGGTTCATCCAAGAAGTAGATACTTCCCGTATGATCCAACTCCATGGCCAGCTTGACCCGTTGGACTTCCCCACCGGATAGCGTAGTCATGGCCTGACTGAGATTGAGGTATCCCAGGCCGACCTGTTCCAACAAGCTGACTTTCTTATAGATGGCTGGGACGTCACTAAAGAAGGCGAGGGTGTCCGTAATCGACATGTTGAGCACTTCAGCAATGTCCTTGCCGTGGTAGGTGTACTGGAGGGCTTCTTGACTGTACCGTTTCCCGCCACAGAGCTCACAGACCTGAATGACCGGATCCATGAACGCCATTTCAGTAATGGTGACGCCCTTCCCCTTACACCGCGGACAAGCACCCTTACCGTTATAGCTGAAGAGTTGCGTTGAGACATTGTTCGCATCACCGAACAATTTCCGTAACGGATTGAGGATGTTCAGGTAGGTTGCCGGCGTTGACCGGATGTTGATACCGACTGCATCCTGGCTCAGATCAATGTAGTCTTGATCAGCAACCTGTTGTTTAATGGCATTGACCAGCGTACTCTTCCCAGAACCGGCTGGCCCAGAAATAATCGTCATGACGCCTTCGGGCACCTTCGCGCTCACATCGTTTAAGTTATGCGATGTGACGTGGTCGACGTGCAGCCACGATTTAGGCTGTCGCGGTTCCCGGAAGGTCGTTGGCTCACGCAACATCCGACCCGTGATCGTATCCGACTTCAACAGTTCTGGGTACGTCCCAGTAAATGTGACTTGGCCGCCGCCCTGACCCGCTTTGGGACCGATCTCGACCACGTAATCGGCTGACCGGATGATGGCTGGGTTGTGGTCGACCAGCACAATGGTGTTGCCGTGTTCTTTGAGTTTCGCTAACGATTTGGTGATCAATTGAATGTCGTGCGGATGCAAGCCCACACTTGGTTCATCGAGAACGTAAACGAGGTCCGATAACGAACTGGTCAAATACTTGGCGATCTTAATTCTTTGCGCTTCACCACCGGACAGCGTATCCGTTCCCCGGTCTAACGATAAGTAGCCTAAGCCAATATCGACGAGTGCCTGCACTTTACTGCGGAGTTCCCGGACCATCGTTTTGGCCATCGGGTCGGAAATACTATCCAGAAAGCTTAGGACGTTGACCAGATCCATCGCGCCGACTTCCGCAATGTTCTTACCTTCGATCTTGCCCTTCAGCGCCGCCTTGTTGAGTCGGGTGCCGTGGCATACCGGACACGGTTTACGCGTGACGATCTTCGCCAAGGCTGCCTGATGATGCCGACCCGAAGCACTGTGGATCACCGACCGCATCATCCGCGGAACTAACCCCTCGTACAACGCCGTCCGTCCCCACTCGGCTGGCGGATTCTTTAACTTTTGGCGTGGCGCATGCATGAACAGGTCATACTCTTCTTTGGAGTAATCCTTGATCTTCTTATCTAAATCAAACAGTCCAGAGTGCCCGTATTCATTCCAGCGCCAGGTTCCCGGCTGAAACCCGGAAAAAGTCATGGCCCCTTCATTGAGCGATTTTTCTGGATCGATCAGTTGCGATTCATCCACGTCGTCCACAAATCCGAGTCCCTGACATTCGGGACACATCCCTTGAGGCAGGTTAAATGAGAACCACTCGGAGTAGCCGACCCACGGTTTCCCGATTCGCGAAAACATCAGTCGGAGCACCGAGTAGATCCCTGTGTAGGTCGCTAACGTTGACCGCGAGTTGCGGCCAATGGGTTTTTGCTCGACCACAATGGCGACTGGCAGGTGGTCGATACTGTCAAAGTCCGGTTGGCCAAACTTTGGCAAGTACTGTTGCGTAAAACTAGGAAACGTTTCGTTGAGTTCTCGCCGCGACACCGCAGCAAGTGTATCAAACACTAGTGACGATTTACCGGCTCCTGAAAGCCCCGCAAACACCGTCGTCCGGTGTTTGGGAATATCGAGGTCCACGTTTTTGAGGTTGTTTTCTCGAGCACCGTGGACACTAATGGCGCCATCTTTAAACATATCAGTCATGCAGCGATCCTCCATTCAGATTGATCCTAAGTGACAGACGATAATACGGATGTTTTTAACGCGACGAATGATAATATTACCATGGTTGGTTTGAAAAGTTAAATGTTATGCTTGGTTAATTTTATGGTAACATTTTTTGAGTTTAAGGGGTGGAAATGGGATGGGTTTTTTGACGTTTTTTGAGATGGTGTGAAAGTGGTTCTGGTTGTAGGTTGCATAAAAAGCAGGTCATCGGGACGAGGTGACCTGCTTTTTTTGTTTTTTGAGTTGATTTTATTCTGTTCTGTTGATTTTATTCTGTTCTATAGTGGTCGTCTTTCTTTGCTACCACGCCGAAACGCGTTCCACAAGGCACGGGGCTAACGTGTAACGGACTCTGACCAAAAAGTCAGACCCGGACTTTTTGGTCAGAGTCCGTTACACACCGCCCCTAAACCGCCTTGTTCCACGCTCTACCCATTATACGCATCCACATTCTCCAAATAAGTCATCTCATCAATCGAAATCCTTCTCTGCAGCTTCTGCGCCAAATCCTGTTCGATCTGGCCCGATGAGATTGCTTCTTGAATCAGTTCATACTCTGCATGGAAGGCGCGCATGAACATTTGGTAGACAATGTCTGAATCCACATCCTTGGCGTGAATCCGACGATGACGGGTGCGGTAGAATCTTCTGACCAGGTTGGTCTCCACCGCGTTGCCCTGTTTTGTTTTCAAAAAGGCCATTACCGCGTCAAAGCCCACCTGTTCAATGGGTAAAATATCTTCGTCGTGTTCCTCAAACTGTTCGCGCCAGTAGACTTCTTCCAGCGCGATTGGCGCCGTTAGAAAGGCTTCCTGTGCCCGACTAAGGTCCTTATACTGGGTCCCCATGTGCAGGCTGAAACGAATCCGCAGCCAGACGTTTTTCCAGATCTTTTCGTCCGCCGTAAAATTATTAAACTGCAGGAACCGGCCGTAGTACATTTCTTCGTCGGCCGTGATCTGACCATCCAGAAACATCTGGTGCACCGCCTGCAATTCAACCTGGTGGCTTTCGCTGATCAGTTGCCGTTGCAGACGCCGGTTCGGCGTGGCATCTAACACGAGTTGCTGCTGCAGCGACTCGATGACGATCTGTGCTTCGGCCGGATGGTCCTTTTCGCCAGCTAGATCACGAATGGCGGTTTGGATCATCCGCCGCACCCACTGATACCGTGGTTGCGTATCCTGTTCACTTGGCAAAATTAACGGGACAAAGATGGTCGGCATGATCAGACTAACCAAAATGACGACCGCCGCTAGGAAGATCATCGTCCCGCGTAAGGCAAATGGCTGGCCGTGGACGGTGTTGGGAATCGAAAAGGCCAGTGACAGGGTAATGGTCCCATTGGCGCCGCTAAGGGCCATAATGAGGCTGTCTCGCCAAATATGTTCGGAGCGCTTATGTCGTTTGATCAAGAACCGCGTCCACAGAAGTCGTAACAGCCCTTGGCCAGGTAAGCCACGATACCGATCCCAATTAAGACCAGCACCGTCAAGTTCGATTTATCAGAAATATGCAGCGCCTGCGTCACTTCGGGCAGTGATAAGCCAGGAGCACAAACACAGTCCCGGTCAATGCGCCTGAGATGATCTCCCAAACGTTGCTGGTGACCATCTGCATCCGCGAGCTAGTCAGGCGC
The DNA here is from genome assembly GCF_001311135.1 of Secundilactobacillus paracollinoides DSM 15502 = JCM 11969. Lineage (GTDB taxonomy): Bacteria > Bacillota > Bacilli > Lactobacillales > Lactobacillaceae > Secundilactobacillus > Secundilactobacillus paracollinoides. Next base: position 287,201 of record NZ_BBAG01000001.1, on the reverse strand, counting down.
AGTTTATCGCGTTCCGACCCCTGAACCAGGCCGGCCGCAACCACCGCCAGGATCCCGGACAATGCCAGTTCCTCCGCCAGCAGGTACACCAGAAATGGCGTCATCAGTGAGATCAGCACCATGATCAGCGGGGTATCGTCGTTGTACCGAATGAGCGCCAGCCGAATGCTGACGATGACGGCACCGATCAGTGCCCCAAACAACAGGCCGCCGAGGAACTCCCATAAGAAGAGTTCCAGCGCGTGATTGAGGGAAAACGACCCGGAGATGTAGGCCCCCAATGCCATGTCAAAGATCACAATGCCGGCAGCGTCGTTAAACAGAGATTCGTTTTTCAACGTCTCCGCCTGTTCCTCGGCTATCGGGTTGGCCTCAAAAATTGAATTGACCGCAGACGCATCCGTTGGCGATACGATTGCCAGCAGTGCGTAGCATAAACTCAGCGGCAGCAGGACATACAGGGCGTGCAGCCCAGTCCCCACCACCAAAACAGTCACGAGCACCAAGCCCACTGCCATCGATAGAATGTTGGTGATCGACCGGCCGATCCACCCGCGTGAGCTGTTCTGCGCTTCGTTAAACAGCAACGGCGCAATAATGCCCAGCGTAAACGTGGAGGGATCAAGCTGAAAATTACGGTACACGGGCAGCAGCGACAGCACCAGCCCGATCGCAATCAGAAAAAATGGCACGGGAATAAACGAGACGTGCCGCGCAAGAATATTGGCGCCCACGACGGCCGCCAGGATCACTGAAAATAAAAGCACAAAATCCATGTTGTGCGAAACCTCCCCTAATCTTTTTAATCTATAAGGGTTATTTTACGCCAAAATGGCGCTGAAAGTCGCCCGAATCGACTTACGAGTACCGTTGACCGACACATTTATCAAAAATTGTTGATGCATCGGAAACTATGTTCAGAAAAATAGGATTCAGTGATGGCGTTCGGTTGGATTGACGGCTATACTTTAACTAACGATTTTGCGTGACTATACTAATGCGTTAGGGGAAAACAATGTCTAGATATCAAAAATTCATCGCGAACCAACCCGTCCGTCGCGGCGTGGTCCTCATCAGCCTGGTGTTTATCCTGTGGCTGGCAAGAAGTGCCATGTCCACGGTCCTGCTGACGTTCATCTTCTCCTTCTTGGTGATCCAGCTGATCAACCTGATCCGCCGGCACGTCAATATTCGGCCGGTGATCGTGGTCATTCCGCTCTACCTCTTGATCATTGGCGGCATCTTTTATGCCATCATCAACTACGTGCCGTCCCTGGTCAACGAGTCGATCCACTCGGTCAACACGGTGATCAAGTTCTACACCAGCGGGGCCTTTGACCATAATGAAATGATCCAGTGGGCCGTCAAGAGTGTGAAGCAGATGAACCTGACTGGCCAAATTAAGACGGGGCTTAGTGCTGTACTGTCGTATGCCGGCAGTATTGGCTCCGCCGGGGTCACCGTCGCGTTGTCGTTTCTTCTCAGTTTCTTCTTTACAGTTGAGATCGATGAGCTCAAGCACTTTGGCGGGTTGTTCCTCAAATCGCCAATGGCTGGTACTTCGACGACCTGCGCTACTTTGCCATGAAGTTTATCAACACGTTTGGGGTCATCATTGAAGCACAATTGATCATCGCGGTGGTCAACACGACGATTACTACGATTACCTTGATTTTCCTGAAGATGCCAAACATCCCGACCCTAGCCGTCATGGTCTTCTTCCTGTCGCTGATTCCAGTGGCCGGGGCCATCATTTCAGTGATTCCGCTGACCATCATTGCGTACACGGTCGGGGGCGTGCAGTCAGCCGTGATCATTATTATCATGATCATCATCATTCACTTCTTGGAGGCCTACGTTCTGAATCCCCGGTTGATGGCCAGCCGGACGGAGCTGCCCGGGTTCTTTACCATCGTGATCATGCTGGTGGCAGAACGTCTCTTCGGCGCTTGGGGACTGATCGTCGGATCCCGATCTTCACCTTCCTGTTAGATGTGTTTGAAGTGAAAAAGATTGGCAGTAAAACGCCGAAGCAGCAGACACCCCCTTCTACGCCTCAGTCATAATCATCATTTTTAAAGTATTATCAGACAGTTAAAAAACACCCACCTGCGGATGACCTAATCATCCGCAGGTGGGTGTTTTCATGCTTGCTTACTTCTTGGATCAATTAAAAGGCTAGTCAACACTGAATTTTGCGGCTTCAGTGTGACTGGTGTCACCCACAATCGTGACTTTTAGAACCCTAATAGTAAACGGCGACCCGATAAAGCTGAGCCACAAAATCTTTTTGAGACAGACCATTTCGTAGCGGTGCTCGGTTACTAAACACGATGGCGGCGTGGTAGTTACCAGTGGTGGCGTAGTAGCCAGTATGGTAAGTCAATCCGCTAAACGAGCCGTTATTGTATTTAATACCATCGCGGTTCACATAGAACCCGCCGGAATAAACAGTACCATAGCGCAACAATTGTCGATACTGCTTCTTTGTGAGAATCTGCCGTTTTGCATCCCCTGGATCACGGCGGTGAACTCCCCCGGTGTGGTCAACATATTGCCAGCGCCCACGAGTGCAGCAAACCGTGGCAAGGTAACCGATTGTGGGGTGGCATATGGATCTGCCGGGGTCCACGTCGCCGATTGAGCCAGCGTGGCCGTTAAACTGGGTTGCGACCGGGTGACCAGAAACGTGTGCGTCAGTCCTAATTTTGTGAGGACGCGCGTTTGGACATTGGCGGCGTAGGAGTTGCCAGTGACCTTTGCGATGATTCCGGCTAACAGCACGTAGTTGTCATCACTGTATTGAAAGGTCTTGTTGGTACTGGTCTTCAGTGTTTTAAGCGCAAGTGAAACGGCCTGGGTTTCCGATGGTGATTGGCGAGGAAACTGTTCGGGATTGGTGATGCCCGAGGTCATACTCAGTAATTCACTGATGGTGATCCGCTGACTGCCAGCCACTTGGGGGTAGTACCGGCTCAGGGGCGTTGATGGGCTGAGTTTCCTCTGACTGATCAATTGTTGAATCAGCGCCCCGGTGATGGCTTTTTGCAGCGAGGCTAACGGATATAAAACGGTGCCGTTATTGCTGTTGGCCGTTTTCGTTGACGCATCCGCCAAGCCGGCACTCACCACCGTTGGCTGTGTTTTGCCCGCGGAGATCAGGGCGGCCGTTCCACTAAAGTTCGCTTGTGCCATCGTCCCCGCAATCACTGAAGCAAACGAAACGCGCTTGATGCCGTGACTGTTCATCCAACCCAGTTGCTGGTTAAAATACCGCAGTTTCACATACGTGCCTGTCCGCGTCACCTTGGTCTGCATGACACGGACGTACTGGTTGGTATGGTCACTGCCAATCGCATCCCTCGTGAGCGTCCTGCGATTGGTGTGATACGGGCCTGCCGTATAAAGCGCATAGCCGCCCTTCCCAATTTGGTGCACGATTTGCGCGTCATAACGATGATTACGCATGCTTAAAATTGAATTGTAGGTGATACTGGCGGCACAGCTCATCCGCCCAGCCAGGAGTACAACGCCCAGTGTCAATAGGCCTCCAAGCGGTTTGACCCAGTGGTTGTGAATCATCCTTAAACTAACCCTCATTCTCTGTCTGATTGACGTGCTAAACGATCGAGTGGGTGCTAGGCGGCGCACGGGACCGATTTTTCATGATTAGTCCGCCACCTTTTTAAACATCGTATTAGCCAGCGGCAGAACGGACGCGTGTCTTCGGTAATCGTTTGAGAGTAGTACGACGCCGGTTCGGTCGTTTCGTGTCAAGAGTGCCGCCGACTCGTACCCATAGCCGATACCGTGTAGTCGAATACCATCGGGCTGGTTATAGACCCCGCCACCGTATGTGGACACGCTGCCGGGCTGATGCAATTGGGCGACCGCCCGTTTTGAAATGAGTCTGCCCTGCAGGAGCGCTTGTTCGACCCGGAACAGATCTCGGGTCGACATATAGACCTGTCCCGTACCCAGTTCGTTTTGCATTGCCACCGTGGATTCGTGATAGACCCGCTGGTAGTTTGGTACGATTTGACGATTGCTGATGTGATGGTAACTGGTCGTTCGAAAAACGGTATGACCCCACTGTTGCACAAACCCGCTGTGGAGCAGGTGTATCGGTCCCTTAAACATTGTGTTGAAATTTTGGGCGTACGACCGGTGTGTTAGTCGCATGATGATGCCTGTTAGCAATACATAGTTGACCGGTTCGTAATGCCATTGTCCGACCTGATTTGGTTGTGACGTTAAATGATCAGCATCGTAAGCAACCACCTGCTTTGCCGTTAATCGGCTAGGGCTTCCGTGCGTTAGCGACAAGCCGGAGGTCATATTTAAAAGTGATCGGATCGAGATGTGATCCGCATTTTTGATTTTGGGGTAAAACCGGGATAACGTGGTATTCAGGCGTAAACGATGTGCCGTCACCAACTTCATCACCATCGCTGCCGTCAATGATTTTTGAATCGAGAGGATCTGATATTCTGATTGGTTGTCGTTTGGCACTGACTGCCGCGCGTTTGCCCACCCGATGCCCTGCTGATAAATGACCCGGTTATTTTTGATGACGAGGCACTGCCGACAAAGTGATGGCGGGTTAAATACTGTGTGACCCGTCTGCGTTTATGTGACGCTGTCTGGCGTTGCTTACCGGACTTTGTTGCGGGCTGCAGGCTTTGGTGTGACGTAGTGATCACTGTTTGGTGACGTTGGTGCAAATGCCAGCCAATCAGTCCGACGGTGCTGACTGCCAGCAGAACGGCGCCGATTTTTAATGCTTGTTTTCTGGGTTGCATGATTTTCCCACCATTCGTTTCGTTAGTTTCCATTTTTAAAATGAGGTTATCAACCAAGGTGCTGGTTGTTATCGTCATTTATCTTAGCGAAGCGGCAACGCTGGAAAAAGTGGTGGTTGCTAAACGGATGATGAGAAATTCTAAGGATTGTAATGGCCGTTCAGTTGCGGGTGTTGCAACCTTATTTTTTTGTCATATTTTGGCATTAAGCGATAATCGAGTATGACGCTTTAATAGTGACCCAAACATTGAATTTATAAGATAACAGTGTTATCCTAAAAATAGAAAGATAACACTGTTATCCTTCCGAAGGAGATCCTCATCTATGTCGTATGAAGAAACGACCAACAAAATAGTGGCTTCGGCGCTTGACCAGATTGAAAGATCAGGCGATGAAAGCTTGTCACTCCGGCAATTAGCAAAATCAGTTGGCTTGACGACCGGTGCTTTTTATAAGCATTTTGAGAACAAAGACGCCTTGTTCCGTGCCTTGACAGTGATTATTTCAACACAACTCGCTGATGATGCTAAGCACCAACTCAAACCAAATGATAGTCCCAAACAACAGTTATTGACCCTAGCGGATGTGTTACTGACGGCGTACCAAAATCGACCGAACACCATGATGTTCTTATTTTTTAATCCCGTTGCGCTGGCAACTCTGAATGATAAGAACACTGCCTTTCCGCTTTTGGAAGAAACACAGCGGCTCATCAGGGACTTAAGCGAGGATTATCCATCGCTAGACCCGCAACAATTTTTCGTTCAGATCTGGTCTTTCATTCAAGGTTACGGGGTCCTCATCAAAAACAAAGCCGTTGTGTACGATCAACAGTTGACTGCTGACACACTAACGGCACTACTAGGAGGCGTCAACTGATGACAAAAACGGTGATTCTCTATTGTCATCCCTATCAGGAAAGTTTTAGTCACGCTGTGTTACAAACCGTGACGACACATCTCGCACAGTCGCATGCTGATTATCAGATTTTGGACCTCTATGCGGACGGGTTTGATCCCGTTGTTGATTCGAGTGAACTGGCACTGTACGCTCAAGGCGGGACTCACGATGCACTGGCAAAGACCTACCTTACCGCCCTTCAATCTGCCACTCAATTGATCCTTATTTTTCCAGTGTGGTGGAACGACTTGTCGGCAATGATCAAGGGGTTCTTTGACAAAGTGATGAAACGCGGGACTGATCAGGCCTATGTGGCGACAAGGACTGGGCTACGCGGTAACTTAACACAGATCAGATCGACCCTTATTTTAACCAGTTCAACCTCACCAACACCCTATCTCAGACTATTTTGTGGCGATAGCATTAACCGCGTGTTGATTCACAGCACCTTAAAACAGTTAGGCATCAAGCACGTGACGTGGCGCAATATGGGTGGCATTACAACCTCGACGATAGCAAAGAGAACCGCGTTTTTAGGGCAAATTCCTAAGCTCATTAACGCGCAAGTGAGGTAGTCGAAAATAACTGTTGACTGCTAAAAAGGGCGCTAGACTGAACTTGAATGGCATTCAGGCTAGCGCCCTTTTTGTGATGAGCAGCTCGCCTATCGCATTTTTTGAGTGGTGCACGAAAAGCGTTAATCGTTTGGGTTACATTTTGTCCGATAAATTCCAAAGCTTATTCGATGGTAGCAATCAAAGCACCTATTTTTGTGTCATTTTACAATTGACATTACAGGTTAATAACCTAATACTAATAGTATATTATATTCTGAAAAAGGGAGGGATCAGTTTTGCGCTTATTAATGAAAAGTTTAGCTCATTTACGATCACTGACCCCACCCGGCTATGTCCGGCCACTCGTGGATTCTAACCACATGGCCGTGCCGATTGTTGGTCCTTAGTCCTAATGGTTTAGCTCATGAAAACTAAATATTAGGAAGAAGGACTTCTTATGACAAAAATTATCGTGTTTGACCGGCGAGCTGATGAAGCAGCAACGTTTTCTCAGGTGCAACAGCGTAATCACATCGATCTTGAATTTGTTGACGGCCCAATGACTGCGCAAAGTCTGTTGGTTTTAACGGGCTTTGAGGCGGCCACGATTCAAGGGTCTAATCCATTTGTGGACGCTCACGTGTTGCATCAGTTAGCCAACTTAGGGTGCCACTATCTGGTCGTTCGAAGTGCCGGTTTCAATAACGTTGACCTGCAAGCCGCGCAAGAATGTGGGATTCGGCTATCAAATGTGTCCTACTCTGTTCACAGTGTCGCGGAGTTCACCGTGATGTTGATGTTGGCGACGTTGCGTCACTTACCAGCAATCGTTGCGCGAACAAACGCCCAAGATTTCACTTTAGCTGGGTTGCAGGGACGAGAATTGCATGACCAAACCGTTGGTATCGTTGGTACTGGGAGAATTGGGCACGCAGTCGCTGAGATCCTATCCGGATTTGGCTGTGACCTATTGGCGTATGATCCTCATCCAAGCACTAGTCTGACTTCGATGGTCACATACGTTGATTTTGACGCGCTCCTCGCAAATTCCGATATTGTGACGTTGCATTTGCCGTTACTAGCTGACAACCATAATCTGATTGATAGTGACCAGATTCAACGGATGAAATCCAACGCGGTGTTGATCAATTGTGCCCGTGGCCAATTAGTGTCCACGACTGCCTTAATTGACGGTCTTGCTTCTGGTCATTTGGGTGGTGCCAGCTTGGACACCCTAGCAACTGAAGCAACTCTATTTCAGCAAGATCACCGGTTGTCGTTTACCTATAACCATGACTGGCAGGTACTTAAGGGATTTCCCAATGTCGTCATGACGCCTCACACCGCCTTTTACACCGACACAGCAGTGACTGATATGGTCGAAAACGCCATAAGGTCTCTCATTTCTTTTCTCAAAACAGGCAACAGTCCCTGGGAAATACGTCCTTGATAGTGACGTTGTTGAGCTGGTTTTGATGAAGGGAAAGATGATCGTGAAACGATTTAAAAGGGAATATGTTTGGTTACTTGCCGCTATCCTGCTTAGCGGTTTTATTATGCGCGCACCTATTACAACACCGCCGCTGATGCTCAATCAATTAGCGCAGGCGGTTCACGTGCCACAGGGTCAGTTAGGCATCTTAACGACGATTCCGCTGGTCATGTTTATGCTGTTCTCCAACTTTGCTTCCCACTTAATGCGGCTGATTGGCCTGAAACGCGCTTTATTAGTGACGATGACAATCATTTCGTTTGGGTCGATCTTACGGTTGATACCAGCCTTTTGGGCCATGATCGTCGGAACGATTTTTATTGGGATCGGCATTGCGCACCTGAATGTCTTTATGCCATCACTGGTGGCCGCCTATTTTCCAGAACATATCGGTCTGTATACCACGATGTATTCGTTTTCAATGATTCTTGGGAATACGGTCTTTAACCTCGTTACGGCGCCGGTTGCCGAAAAATTTGGCTGGCAGTCAATCTTAGGGATTCTTTTGGTGCTTGCGGTGCTTGGCACTGTGAGTTGGGCTGTGACGGTTCGAAACGGAACGACGCCACAGGTTGAAACTGTGAGCACAAGTCAAACTACTGATGTGTCTTCATCACGGTCGATGTGGACCCAAGCCCGTGATTGGCCGTTTTTGATAGCTTTTGGCTGTCAGGCGCTGTTAAGTTATACCTTCACGGCTTGGATGCCATCGCTAATGGCATATCATCATGTTGATGCGACGGAGACTGGGGTCATAATGGCTTTGTATGCCGTTATTGGTCTCCCATTATCAATGATTCTGCCTAATCTATTGGCAAAGTATTCTAAGCGCCAACTCACGTGGATCACACTAGTCATGGGATTATTCGGACTTTTAGCGAGTTTAATGTTATTTGTGCAACAGACCTCGTCCGTGTGGTTTTGGCTGACAGAAGGGTTACTGGTTGGGGTTACGATTGGCTAATTTTTCATGGTGCCAATGACGATGTTTGCTTTAAAGACGCGAAACCCTTACGAAACAGCTAAATTATCCGGAATGGCGCAAGCTGGCGGTTACTGTATTTCTGCCTTTGGCCCAACGCTGTATGGACTGGTCTTCGCGGCAAATCCAGTTGGGCAGTTGCAGAACGTCTGCTACGTTGTGCTTATTTTAGTAATGGTCGTTACTTGTACACTGATTGTGAGAAGTGATCTTTTTTAATCATTTCTAGATTCAATCACTTTTGTACCAGATTTTGACTTAAGAAAACGCGTGGAAGGGTCAGCCTTTCCACGCGTTTTTTTCTATTATTTCAGTGGTTTCTAATCACTTTTTTAAAGGATAGTTTACTTCTTCTCGTCAATCAAAACAGTCCCCTGGTCCGGATTCTGTGCAATTGCGCCCACAATCTCATGAGGAACATACAGGCTTCCAGATAGGCAACGTCATCAGCTGTCAACTTCAGGTTCAACGCAGCTGCGGCGTCATCTGAATGACTGGTTTTGGTCGACCAACGATTGGGGATGCGACCCCCTTCGCCCACTGCCACGCAAGTGCAATCTGACTCATAGTTGTCTGGTATTTTGTGGCCAACTCATTGACCCGCTTAATAATGCCGAGGTCTTGTGCCTTAGCGCGATCATACTTACCCATGGCAACGCGATCTGTTTGGCTGCGCAGGGTGTCTGTTTGCCAATCCAAGTGACTCAGGTGGCCCGCAGCCAGCGGACTGTATGGCATCAGGGGCACGTTATCCTGTTTGCAGATCGGAATGAGTTCCCGTTCGTCTTCTCGGTATAACAGATTGTAGTGGTTTTCCATGGTCTGAAATTGGGCCCAGCGTGATCCTTAGCCACCTGCTGCATATTCTGGAACTGGTAGCCGTACATGGCGGAGGCGCCAAGTGCTCGAACTTTGCCAGCCTTAACGAGGTCATTTAACGCACTCATCGTTTCTTCAATCGGCGTGTCATAGTCGAACCGGTGAATGATGTACACGTCCAGATAGTCTGTCCCAAGTCGTTTCAGTGTGCCGTCAATTTCCCGTGCAATTGCGCCTTTAGAGAGACGGCCTTCGTTGAAATAAACTTTAGATGCGATCACGACCTTATCGCGCGCGACGTTTTTCTTCAATGCCTGGCCGAGGTACTCTTCACTGGTACCAGCTGAGTAAACGTTCGCGGTGTCAAAAAAAGTGATGCCAAGATCCAAAGCGTGTTTAATGACGGCTTCACTGTCGCTGGCGTTCAACGTCCAGTCATGCATGGTGCCAGCTTGACCAAAACTCATTGCACCGACGCAGATTTTGGAAGCGGTGATGTCGGTGTTGCCTAATGTGGTATATTCCATAGTTTGCCCCTTTTCTAAATGACGTGAAACGACTTCATACGTTTAGTGTAGTCCTTAAAGCCCACTTCAAGTCAAGAAAAGATTTAGGGTTGCGGCCGATGCTGCCAGTGCTGCCAGGTCGCAAAGAGCCCATAGGGAATGGTCCGTTCTGAGTGCGTTAGGAGTCGGTTGATATTTGGCCAGTGACGGGCTGTAACGAATGCAGAAACGACCGCCATGTACCCGACCAGCAGTGGCGTTGTCATGAACGCGATCGCAATGGTCGTGCCCCAAAGACCAATGATACTCGCAAGACTGACCGTACTGGTGATCGCCAGGGTCACCAAAAAGATGGCCAGCGCCAGCAGCAGGAGTTTCGGGTCGATGGCCAATAACACCCCGGCCGTCGTCGCAACGGACTTGCCGCCTTTGAATTTGAGAAAACACGAAAAAGCGTGGCCCACGATGGCAATCAATCCGGTGATCAAACTGACAAGTGGCGCGTGTGGCAACTGCAGCCAAAACGGTAATGTGGCTGCGACGTAACCTTCGAACGCATCACCCACCAGCGTCAGTAAGCCCACCGGTAAGCCCAACATCCGCGTCATGTTCGTTGTTCCGATGTTGCCGCTGCCGAACTGGCGAACGTCACGATGACTGATAGCTCGGCTGAGCAGCACGCCGGTCGGAATCGACCCGATAATGTAAGCCAAAAAACAAACGATATAGAAATGAATGCCCGTCATCACTGCCATTACGAGAAGACCTGCAGCAGTGATTTTGGCTTTGGCATCTCGGCCTGCAACCCAACAAATTTTTGATGCAACTCATGCGTTGCCCGTTCCCGCTGTTTGCGATTGAGCGGTTGATCCGGATCAGTGACGACCGGTTCACCCACAATTAAGGTGTTTCGGCCCCACCCGCGACTTTGAAACACGGCCGGAATAATCGGCGCCCCGGTATCATGTGCAACAACCAAGTAGCCGGATTTAAGGGTCGTGCTGTACCGTGAACCACTGGGAAACACGATCAGTGATTCGGGCTGTGTCTTGAGGTGGTCAATGGTGTCATGTAAGGCGGCCACATTGGCCTGCCCGCGATCCACTGGGAATGCGTTCAACCAACGCAATAACCGCCCTAAAACAGGTCGTTTAAATAATGCTTGCTTGGCCATGAAGAAAAACGGGGTCGGTGCCAGCAGTGATGCATACAACAAAGCATCCCAGGCGTGGTGGTGTTCCGCCACCAGAATGTAGGGCTGGTCACGTTGCGCCCGCTCGCGATGCTGAACCTTAACGGGACCGAGTTTGAAAAAGAGATACAGGCGCACACACTGGCGCGCAAACCGATAGAACATGTGGGTCACTCCTTAGATTTGAATTTGTAGTTGGGCGCGTTCGCTGATCAGTTGGTCAGCCAAGACCTGCCAGTCATAGGCCCAGGCCATGGCGAGAACGCCACCACCGGTGTGACAGCCAACCCCGGGGCCAATGATGCCAGCACTAAAGCGGACATCGGTAAACGTTTCTTTTAGGTGATGCAGCCACGCGCGCTTTTCTTCTGGTGCGTTGCCGTCAAACACCACGGCGGCGTAAGGTAATTTCGGCGCGGCCTTAATACTGGCGGTTAAGTCGTCCTCAATGTGACGGATGGCACGCTTGGCTGTCCGTTCCTTTCCAATCGGCCGAATGATGCCAGTGTCCTGCGTATCAATCGCCAATATTGGGCGAACGCGCAACAGGTTGCCCAAGACCTGAGAGGTTGTCGAGATGCGCCCCGTGCGTTTCAAATAATTCAGGTCCTTAACGATAAATTCGATCTGCATGGAGTGCTGAAGCGTGGTGATGGCGGCTAAGATATCAGTGATCTCGAACCCCTCATTTGCCAACCGAGACGCCAGCAGCACCAGCATTTCCATTCCGCCACAGGTACTATTGGTATCGACGACGTGGACGCGCGGCATGGTCTGGTCCGCAACGACCGAAAGTGCACTGGTAAAGGAACTGATGCCCTTTGACATGGGGAGGATGATGACGTCGGTGATGCCCTCCTCTGCCAGGTCATCCAGGAGTTGGGTGATCGTGCCCATGCTTGGCATCGACGTTGTGGGCAGCGCCTTTCGCTTGGCCAACTGGTCGTAGAATTGTTTGGGCTGTAACGTTCTCATATCGTAAAACGTGTTATTGTCCCAATTGATGGCGATTGGCGTCACGTAAATGTTTCCGGCCCGGGCCACCGTTTGCGGCGACAGGTATGCTGAACTGTCCGTAATAATTGCGATTGACATAATGACGTCCTTTCTGAATTGCTTTTTAATTACTATACTAGTATAGTTACTGAATGAAACCTATACTAGTATAGTCACGTGACAACGTCAATCAAAAAATGATATGATGCTTGTTGAAACCTCATAAAACTGGGCGACCAAGGCATATTATTTTTTTCAAAGGAGGTTATGTTGTGACCACAGAACCATTAAAAAAACAAATTTTAGCCGTCAGTCTGCCCCTGTTTATTGAACACGGGTATAAAAAAGTCACCTATAAACAGATTGCTGACGCGGTCGGCATCAGTAAGTCATTATTGCAGTACCACTACCCACAAAAGAGCCAACTCATGGAAGACTTGATGAACGTGAACTTCAATCAGTGGCTTAAAACGATTCCAGAGGGTGAGCTATATACGCGACTGACAGCCTTTTTACTGATGTTCTTTGATTTCATCTCAGCCAATAAGGCCGTCAATGGGTTGATGACCGAGATCATCGCCAACAACGAGCTGTTTAATGCATTTATGACCTTCTTTAGTAAGTGGCTGACGGACAACAATTTTGTGCAGCGAGACGACAATAAGGTAAAGGCGGCGTTGTTATTTGCAATCAGCGGCGGCTTGCAGTTGTACCGGTTTAAGGACAGTTTGATGGTGCCGGTTGAACAAGTCACGCAAACGATTATGAGCACCTTGTTGAACATTGTCGGCAAGTCGAGTCAGCTGATCGATACGACATTTAAGAATGCGGAGAATTTGTATCAGCAACTGCGACCTGAGGGCTGGCAGTTGGTCTACTAAGTCAAATGGGCAATAAAAACCGTAGCGAGTAATTTCGCTACGGTTTTTCGGCGCTCTATTCTTGTGTTATACGTGATAGTCGGCTGGTTCAATTTGTTGAATTTCAGTTTCCTGTGGATCTGTTACTTGTGGTACCCATTCATATGGGACTCGATAGGCGCGATAAGTCATGTTTAATGTTTTGCCTTCAAAAGCTTCATAGTATGGATTTATATATTCCCAAACAGTTTTATGTTGAGGTGTAACCTCAAATATTCGACCGTCAGATCCCTCTGTGATGAGTGTGTTTCCGTTTGGTAATCTTTGCGCGGCACTGATATACGGACTGAAGAAACGAGTATTGTCATTTTCACCAGCGTCTTCAGCAGTGTATTGCCATTTAATATCTAAAGTAGTCGGATCAGTTTCCAGGATTCGTGAATAATCGCGACGTTCACTTTGAGTACCATGTTCAGACACACCGTTAACAGCACCATATCCTGCCCAGCCACCATTGTCAAACATAAGCAAATTGCCTTCTCCTGGTAAACCTTTTGGAATCATGTGAAAGTGGTGTTGGCCAATAATTTGACCCAACGAAAGTTCGTCAAAGTTTGGTCCAATTCGCCAAACGATTTCACCAGTCTTCTTACTTGTAATTGCGAGAATATTTGCATTGCGTGAATCCCAAATAATATTGTCGGGGTTAAAACGCTCGTCACCATTATCGTACCACCGATTGGGACCTAATGTTGAGAGACAGTTAATGTGTAGCCAATCCCCCATTCCTCCTCCAGCAGGTACCATGCTAGGATCGCGGAAAAGCACATTTTTCTGAGTTTCATTGAACCCTAATTCATTGAAGTGATCGCTAGCCCGCCACTGCCAGAGTGTGTTTCCCGACCAATCAACTTCGACAAATTTATCATCAAGAAGGCGTTTGTCGGTTATGTTGTGATTGTACAGGTTTTCATGCGTCAATATTAGGGTATTTCCTCCCTCTGTTTGAGGTATCATACCAGGTGCGTAATAACCGGTTGTTGATCCTTCCCGTTCAAAGTCATGGTGTTGGCGGGCCATCCTGGTTGGCTTTTGACCTGGGTCGGTGACTTCTTCTGTCTGATCATATCGCCAAACTATGTTGCCGTCCCAATCAACCTGGACGAGATCCAGTTCATCTTGATAGCCCTGTTTAATATCACGTTCTCCAGTAGATCCAAGGACGTAACCACCGGGCAAGATCTTATTTGGAAATCCGGACAAGCCCGCCCATAGTTGAACTTCGTTACCGTCCATATCGATCAGAAGTGCGCCTTTAGCAGAAGGGAAAATGGTTAAGCCATTATAAAATCTTTTTGGATCATATATTGTGGTGCCGGTTGGATAAATTCTTGGATAGCCCATTTACAGTACCTCCTAATTTTGACTAGCGTTACCAAAAGTGACAACGCAGAAGTCATGTTCTGATGTTTTCGTTAGATTTTGTTTGGCATGCGGGTCGCGAACTGCTTTTAGCCGGTGCGGGTCGACGCCATCAACTACGGTGACCTTACCAGTATTAGCTCCATTTGGCGCCCCCGGGACACGTAGGTTTGTTACATTGAGTTGTGCCACTGGGGTTTCTTTAGGTTTTGATAAGTCTATTTGATCATATGGTATCCGAGTCATCCATTCAACGCGATTAGTCTTGTCACCTTTATTACCCCTGAAAAAGACGGGATTTAAATACTCCCATACCGTATCACAATCAGATGTAACTTCGAATATTCGTCCAATAATTCCCTCACAGATAATAGTATTGCCGTTTTTTAGTCGCTGGACTTTACCGAATGCCGGACTGTAAAATTTATACGAATCGAGAGGTTGAACATTACCTGCTTCTTCAGGTGTGTACTGCCACTCAATCGTCATCGTCCGTGGATTGATTTCTAATATCCTCGAATATTCTCTATGTTGATTGTCGATACCATCCGGAGACAACCCATTAACAGCACCAAAGCCAGCTGCACCACCCTGATCAAAAATAAGTATGTTTCCGGCTCCTGGCAGTCGATTGTCAATCAACTGAGCATCAGTTGGATTAATAAGCCAATCGAATTGTTGATCTCCAGAAAACTTGTCATACGTGGGCCCGAGCTTCCAAACTATCTGTCCAGTTTGATGACTAATAATAACGACTACGTTTGCATTTGGTGCACTAAAGATGATATTTTCAGGATCGAAGCGATCATCACCGCCATCAAACCATATATTCTTTCCTAAACGGGCAACGTGTTCTATTTTAAGCCATGGTTTTTGCCACCCTAAGCGGTTATTTTGCTCAATGAGTCGATAAATAGCGTTCTCTGCTGTGGTATTAAAACCAAGTTCAGTAAAGTGATTGCTAGCTAACCAGTACCATTGCGTACCACCTTGATTATCTTTAATTATAATTTGGCTATCTAGGACTGGTAAGCTACTAAGTTGTGACCTTGATACTAATCTTGTCTCAACGATAATCTTTCCCTTTTTTGCCCTCGCAGGTTTGGTCACTACTACCTCACCATTCATGTCGATGAAATCTATTTTGCCATTTCTTGTGATTACGGTGTAGCCATTGTTTGCTTTTTCGGGATTATAAACGGTTGTTCCCGTTGGATAAACTGTTGGAAAACCCATGAAAAAGTCTCCTTTCAAGAGTTGGATTAATTAGTTGTCAGTTACGGTAGCACTCGAAATAGCTTTCTTTAATATTGATGTATCGATATAATCATTCACATCATAGTTATGCTTGAGATCACCGCTTTTTGAGAGATAATTATAAATTTCTTTGAGATCGGTGACTGTTGATTTGCTAAAGTCGATGCTAAAATCTGTGCTTTTAAAAACCTGAAGAACTGTGTTTTTAGGAACATTCAGTTTTTCTGAAACGACAGTTGCTGCCATTTTAGGATGCTTATTGACTAAATTGACAGCGTCATTAATTGCTTTCAGATACGCTTCTGCAGCCTTAGGGTGCTTTTTCAAAAATGAGTTGTTTGAAATTGCAAAGGCTAAGGTTGGCGACGTTACCTTTGATTGAGTCGTTAACACCTTAAACTTGCCGGTTTTTGCCAATTTAGCAGCATCTTGACCAGATGCCCATACGGCCGAAGCCTTGCCGGATTTCATAAGTGCCAACCCTTCCTGTCCTGTTTCAACCGACACCAGGTTAACTTGACTGGACTTTAAGCCTGCTTTAGCCAACGTTTTAGCGACCCAGTATTCAGTTACAGTTCCCTTATTAGTCAAAACCGTCTTACCTTTCAAATCAGATAAGGCATTAATTCCTTTCGCCACGTAAAGTTTTACGTTACTCCCGCTGGAACTTGACAGCTTTGCAAACATTTTAAGACCACTCTTGCTTGAACCACCAAATCGGTTCAACGCTGCAAAATCAGCAACATATCCGATATCAAGTTGACCAGTGGTGATAGCGTTCACAGATTCAATTCCAGATGAGAATGTAGACGTTTTAACTTTGATTCCGTATTTGCTGAAGTACCCCTCTTTTTGTGCAATAGCAGCCAAATACTGCCCGTCAGAGTTTGTCATCAGACCTAAACGAATGGTGGTCTTACCGGAATTAGATGAAGAATTAGTGCTTTTAAGACCAAGCACAGCACCAACAATCATCCCGATAATGACCATGATACTGGCAATCCAAATAATGATTTTTTTCAAGACAATAAACGCTCCCTTTAATTATTTTATGATTCGCTGTTTGTCAGAAATGCCGTATTTTCGGAGCGCAACGTTGCCAAATAATCTCAAAATCATATCCGAGATATAGCCAAGAAAACCCAGAATAAAAATACCAACAAAAATCCAGTCTGTTCTGTAATAAAGCCTTGACGTGTAAATTAAATAACCAATTCCATTTTGTGCCGCGAGCATTTCAGCTGCAACAATGGCAATGATTGCGCCACCTAGACCCAGTCGAACACCTGTAAAAATACTGGGAATGGACGATGGAATAACGACACTATAAAAAATTTGAAATTTTGAAGCGCCTTGGGATTGTGCAGACTCAATTTTTAGCGGGTCAACTGCAACAACACCAGTAATCGTATTGATAATGATGGGAAACATTGTCGCGTAAATGATTAACGTCACTTTTGAAACTTCACCAACGCCGAACCATAACAGAAACAGTGTCAAAAATCCGATAGCAGGAACAAATCGAAAAAAGTTGATTAGTGGTTCAATCAACCAGCGGACAATTTTGAATTGACCAACGACTAGTCCTAATGGTACAGCGATAATGGTGCCAATTAACCACCCACAAACTATTCTGAAAAGACTAACGAGAAGATCACTTTGCAGAGTTCCAGTTTTAATTAATTCTTCAGCGCCCGATAGAGTTTTCAGCGGTGTTGATAGAAAACTGTTGCCCATCATATTCGCGGCAATTTGCCATACTACAAGAAGTAACAGCCACGCTAGTAATCCACGTTGCGCAAAAAACGCCAGGGCATTTTTTAATTTTGAGCTATCCTCATCTTCAATTTGGCGACTTACCTTTTTTACTTTATGCAATGAATGTGTTATTGAGACCGGTTCTTTTTGAAGGCTTGGCGTTTACTGTTTTCATTTTGCTGGTCCTCCTACTTCAAAGTAGTCATTAATCCTATTCACTAATTGTTCACTTTCATTTGAGTATAAGTTTCTTGGATAAGATTGATCGACAGAAACTGTAATTGAAATACGTGATTCCGGTGACTTAGAAAAGATACTAATTTTCTGACCAAGATACGCTGCTTCTTGAATGTCATGGGTTACAAATAGAATCGTTTTCCCTGTTTTTTCCCAAATGTTGATCAATTCGTTTTGCATAATTCGTCTTGTTTGGGCATCCAAAGCACCAAAGGTTCATCTAGAATTAGGATGCTAGGATTGTTCGCAATACTTCGGGCAATTTGAACACGTTGCTTCATCCCTCCTGATAATTCATATGGATATTTATCTGCGTGTTCTTCTAAGCCAACCAACTTTAAACTATGATGAATAATTGGCTGACGTTTTTTTTCAGAAACGTGCTGCATCTTCATGCCATAACCAATGTTTTCTTGAACGGTTAACCAAGGAAAGATTGCTGTTTCTGCATCTTGAAATACGACACCTCGATCACTACCAGGCTTAGTCACTTCATGGCCATTGACGAGCACCTGGCCACTTGTTTTAGGAAGAAAGCCGGCTATGATGTTTAAAAGGGTTGATTTACCACATCCGCTTTGACCAAGAAAAACGTGAAATTCGCCAGTAGGAATTGTTAAATTGATGTCTTTTAAAACCAATGGCGATATCGATTTTGATTGGAATAGCTTGGTTGCTGACTGGTAGCGTTTGGAAACATGTTTAAGTTCGATACTATTTTCGTTCACTTAATTCACCTCGTTTTAGACTTATTGTCTGTTCGACTCACATCGTTAACTCATTGAGCAACAACTTGACTCTAATGCTGACTCGACAAATTATAGCGCGACAAATCATTAAAAATAATCAAATTTGCTACCTAGCAATCAGTCAATCAACTCAGACCGTGATTTAGTGTCTATAACCAGCGATAAGATTTACCCATCACGCATGAAAACAACTTAATGTTTTCTTTTGCTTTTTAGGTTGCGTTAAGATTCAACATTTTTCAAAATGAGCAAAATTTTGAGTGCTTTGTACCCTTTAAAGTGAAAGGTTGCCGTTGGTATTCAGTTAAACTGAAAAATAGAAAGACTAAAAGATAATTTTTCAACATGGTTAGAACCGATATGTGTTTTTGACAATATTTTATTAAAAGATTCCATTTGCAGACCATTTCTTGAATTATTGAATTTATTTTAAAAATAGAACACAAAAACGTAGCGAGTAATTTCGCTACGGTTTTTGTGTTCTATTCAGCTAAAAATCCATGTTCCAAAACATCGATATACCCCAGTGATTCTTGAACTAACCATTCCAAATCATCCACTTTGACGTCTGGATGGTCCGTCATATAGGCCTGTGCCTTGTCTGAGATGAGGTTCGCCATCATCAGAAATAGTCCCCTGACAGTTTCCAGACTAACCCCTTCACGCAGGGTCATGCGATCGAGCACCGGCCCCGCCAGATCTGTGGTGGCCATTTTCATTTCGCCATCCAATAGGCCCTGCAGTTTTGCTGCCAATGCTTCGGGAAATTTGTTTGTGCCGCCATATAGCGCAAGTGAAAATGCGAAGTCGTCTTGATAATCCAGCTGCATTTTGATTTTATATCGCATCGCGCGCTCGATCATCACCTTGAGGTTGGGCGCTGACTGCCAAACGTTGAAGTCAGCTGCCCGATTCATCCTCGCCAGCGACCACTTCGACACCTCGTAATACAGGTTGGCTTTGTTGCCGAAATAGTGAAATAACAACCCCTTCGACACCTGTGCCTCACTGGCAATCACATCCGTTTTGGCGTTGCGAAACCCGGCCTGCGCAAATTCGTGCAGCGCACTGGTCAGGATACGATCCACCTTTTCGGGGTCCTTTGGAATCTCGCCCTTCACTGCTGCTTTTGGTCGTGCTGCCACGGTCACCGCTCCTTTCTAATTCATCGTCAAGTCACGGCGCCGGTAGCACCCGTAACCAATCATCAACAAGATGATTCCTAAAACAGTCATCCAGCTAAAGGTCGTCCAATTGACTGCATGGCTGGGAACTGAGTTGACCCAACCGTATGGTGAAATGCGTTGCGCCCATTTTGGCAGGTCAAGCAACGCGCCAATGTACAGTGAGAAGACCCCGTAGATCGGTAAGATCCAAACGACCGACTGGACCTTTGGCAGCGCCCCAACTAAAACGGCCGCGATACCGCAGACAACTAACAAGGCTGGCCAAAAGCCGACGAAACCACGCATGAGCTGGCCGACCGAAACTGGCATGTACGCCATGGACTGCTGTCCCGCAAACGCCATGCCGTAGATGGCGAGCGCGAAGCTGACAGTGCCCACTGCCAAGGCATGCCCAGTATAGGTGATAAATAACCGCAACCGTGACACTGGTTTAGCATGGACGGCTTCCAAGTAGCCCTTCTTGTCGTCGGTGTTGAGCTTCAACAGCGTCATCAGCGGTGGAATCGACGCCACGACCACGAAAATGATCGTCAGCTTATTTGCCAGTCCCAGAATGATGGTCTTATTGGCACTCTTAACCGCCGCGCTGCCAAGCAGTTGGCCCAGCGTTGGATTCGTTTTGACCAGATCCCCCACCGTACCAAAGATTGAGCCGTAACTTGCCCCAAACAGCGCTAACCCAATGAGCCAGATGGCTGTGCTAACCCGGTCCAACCGCATAAGCAGTGTAATGGGTCCGCGCAACCACACGCTGGCAGTCTTGCGGCCGTTTCTCGGAGCAACTATTCCGGCACCAATGTCGCGCCGAACGGCCACGAGCACGGTGACAATCAGCATGACCACGCTCAGAATAAGCATCATCCAGACGGGTGTCCAGTCGTTACCGGTGTAGAGTTTCATTTTTTCGATCCAGCCAAAAATGGTCCACCACGTGTACTTGGGGTTTTGCACATCCGTCCCCATTCGGGCGATGAACAGCACCGCGAGGAAAATATAACTCAGAATCGTGGCACTCCGCCCGTTGTTGACGATTTGACTAAAGAAGAGCGCGAATACGCCAAACATGAATCCGAAAGCAGCCAGACCAAGGCCAAACAGCCAGTTACCAGCGGCGTTTGCGCCACTCATCCCAGCAAATTGAAGCACCAACGCCTCAAGCACGCCGGCGCCAAGGTTAATGAAAACGAGTTCGCCGATTGCGGCCACTAATGGACTTTGCCGGCCAACCGCATGCGCCAGCAACAGTTCCGTTGTGCCGTCATCTTCTTGCATCCGGGTGGCGTGCACCGCGAAGTACAGGTTCATCATGGCGGCAAACAGTCCCATAAACACCATCATTTCGGCGCCATACACCATGGCGACAGTGTACGGCTTTGTTCCGGTAAATGGGCCTAATAGTGAAACCATCGCCGGTGTCTTTAACGTTGTGATAATGGAGTTCATGGCTTTGGTGGTCCCATACATGCCATCAAATTTTACAGCAGCTGCGGTCATGAGGCCGATCAGTGCGATCCACCAATACACGATCTTTAACCAGTCATGCCGTAAATTAAGTCTGAGTAAGGCACCAGTTCCTGTCAGTTTACTTGCTGTCATGACCGTCACCCGCTTCACTGTTGTCCTGGTTGTAGTACCGCAAGAAGAGATCTTCAAGGGTCGGCGGCGTGCTCTGCAGCTGGAGGATACCCAGTTGTCCAAGCGCCGTCATAACCGAACCGACGTGCTCTGAATCAACTGAGAAGATCGCTTGGGTAGCCGTTTTTTCATCAAAACTATGCACACCGGTCATGTTGGCAACGGCCGCAAGCGGCTGGCTAGTCGTGACGGTGATGGTGCTCCGGCTCAGCTGGCGCATCTCACTCAAACTGCCGATCTCAATGATCTCACCCTTACGGATGATGGCGATGCGGTCACACATTCGTTCCACTTCACTTAAAATATGCGATGACAGCAGTACACTTTTACCAACAGTTTTTAACGCTAAAACCTGTTTTTGGAAGACCTCTTCCATCAGCGGATCCAGCCCACTAGTCGGTTCATCGAAAATGTAAAAGTCGGCATCACTCGAAAACGCCGCAACGAGCGCCACTTTTTGCCGATTCCCCTTGGAATAAGTTCGCGCTTTCTTCGATACATCCAATTCAAAGTCCTTGATCAACGCATCCGTCTTCGCAGAATGTTGCTGCCCATTCAGCCGCAGCAACAAATCAATCACCTCGCCCCCCAGTCAGGTTGGGCCAAAGATAAACGTCGCCGGGCACGTAGGCAATCCGTTTATGAATCGCAACGGCATCCTGCCAGACGTCCATGCCAAAGATCTGCGCCGACCCCTTCGTTGGCCGTAAGATTCCCAGCAGTGTTCGAATCGTCGTTGACTTGCCGGCCCCGTTTGGCCCGATAAACCCAAAAACTTCCCCCGCATGAATCGTCATGGTAATGTTCTTTAAAGCTTGGAACTTCCCGAACTTCTTTTCTAGATGGTCCACTGTTAAAATGTCACTCATCATTCTCACCCCTCAGCGATACCGTTAATTCGCGGTATCTGTCTTGATGGCTAAAGTATAGAATGGCTGAACTTGCCAGTCAATGACTATCGAGTCAATGGAAGTCAAGATGAAAAGAACGCGGTTGTAGGCGTTTGACCTGAGAGAAATTCTGAGTCAATGAAATGATGAGTGGGGACTGAAACTACTTCTTCCGGGAGTCTTGCTACGACTAGGCAAGTTAGAGACTTGGGGTACTCTTTCTCTGTCATGTAGCGGAAATGAGTTCCGAAAAACTGAGACCGGCCACGTAAGAGCAGCTAGTGAAAAATCCAGGCCCAGGATTTTCCACTAGCTGCTCTTACGTTCTGGTCTCACCCGTTTTTCTCCACTCTCTTATTTTTGTGTAGGATTATGGAAATGAGTCGGCGCAGCATCCTGAATAGCGTTTAACTTAGCCATATCATCGTCGCTGATCGTAAAGTCTAATTCAGCGTTGGCTTCAATGTGCGCTTCTGAGGTTGACTTAGGCAGCGGCAGTAAGCCATTTTGAATCACAAACCGGAGTGCCAGTTGTGGTACAGAAACACTGTACTGGTCGGCTAAACTGGTCATGGTTGGGTTGGTCAGCAAATCACCGGTGGCCAGTGGTGAGTAAGCTTCAACCAAGATGCCATTATCCTGCGCAAATTTCGTATTTTCAGGCTGCGTAAAGCCTGCATAGTACTGAATTTGGTCGACGGCGGGCACAATTTCAGTGTTGTCCAGCAAGTTTTTAACATCATGGGCATCGAAGTTAGAGATCCCGATGCTCTTGATCTTACCGGTCTGATAGAGTTTTTCCAGTTCTTTCCAAACGGCCACGTTTTCCTTATCGAAGCGCGTGCCGATTTGGCTCCATGGCCACGGCGCATGGATCAGGTACAAGTCCAGATAGTCGGTGTCGAGATTACTGAGTGTCGTGTTGAAATAGTCAGCAACCTGGCTGGCATCCTTAACCTCACCAGGTAATTTTGAGGCCAGAAAGATGTCTTCCCGGGCGATGCCAGAATCGTTAATGGCCTTGCCGACACTCTTTTCGTTGCCATAGACGTAGGCGGTATCGATATGCCGGTAGCCTGCCTTTAACGCGTTAGCGACGGCGTTATACGCGGTGTCGCCATCGGGGATCTGCCAGGTACCAAACCCGACTTTAGGAATCTTAACGCCGTTGTTGAGGGTGAACGTTTCAGTTAAAATACTCATTTGAACATCTCCTTAATTGATTACAAGGATAAGCTTACGACCTTGAGTAGGGTCTAAGTCAACTAGTTTGCTTTGAAATTTAAAGCTGACTGTCCTTCCATTTTGGTCTCAAACTTTTTCCTTCAATTATTTATTTTTCCGTTGCGTTATGGTAATGGGTCGGTGCCGTGTCCTGCATTGCATTTAAGGTCGTCATGTCAGCATCACTGATGGTAAAGTCTAATTCAGTGTTGGCTTCAATGTGAGTCTTTGAGGTTGCCTTGGGCAGCGGCAAGACACCGTTTTGAATGACGAACCGAAGTGCCAGTTGGGGTACTGAAACGGTGTACTGCTTGGCTAAACTGGTCATGGTTGGATTGTTTAACAGATCATCGGTTGCTAGTGGTGAGTAGGCTTCAACCAAAATGCCGTTGTCTTGCGCAAATTTTGTATTTTCAGGCTGGGTAAACCCAGCATAATACATGATTTGATTGACCGCTGGAACGATTTCGGCGTTGTCTAACAGATTCTTAACATCATGCGCATCGAAATTTGAAATTCCGATACTCTTGATTTTGCCAGTCTTATACAGTTTTTCCAGTTCTTTCCAAACAGCGAGGTTTTCCTGATCAAAACGGGTACCAACCTGATTCAGTGGCCAAGGCGCATGGATCAAGTAGAGGTCCAGATAGTCGGTGTCGAGATTGCTGAGTGTCTCATTGAAGTAGTCAGCAACTTGACCGGCATTCTTGACCTCAGCGGGCAATTTTGAGGTCAGGTAGATATCTTCACGCGCGATACCAGATTCGTTAATGGCCTTCCCAACACTTTTTTCATTGCGGTAGACGTAGGCGGTATCGATATGCCGGTAGCCCAACTTTAGCGCATTCGAAACAGCGTTATACGCGGTGTCGCCATCGGGAATCTGCCAGGTACCAAACCCGACTTTAGGAATTTTAATGCCGTTGTTGAGGGTGAATGTTTCGGTTAAAAGACTCATTTAAACATCTCCTTAATTGATTACAAGGATTAGCCTACGACCTTGAGTGGGCTCTAAGTCACTAGTTTGCTTTAAAGTTTAAAACTAACAGGCGTTTGACTTAGACGCTACTCTAAGTTCTAAAATAATCATGAAAGGATGGATGACATGAAATCTGAATTAGAGAAGCTGAATAATGGTGACTGGTACTATTTTTTAGACAGTGCAGTTGTTGCGCGTAAAGCCCGTGCCGCACAACTTTGCCAGGACTTTAATGCCCTCCCTGCAACAGACGCGGCAGCCCAAACTGCAAAAATTCGTGACTTGTTTGGTACAGCGGGTACAAGACTGTCCGTCCAAGCCCCTTTTCATTGCGATTACGGCAAAAACATTCACGTTGGCGATGATTTTCTGAGTAACTATAATCTGACTATTTTGGATATCGCACCTGTCACTATGGGAAACCACGTCATGATTGGACCAAACGTCGGTATCTATACTGTCAATCATCCAATGACTGCCAGTGGGCGTCGAGAATACAAAGCCAAGGCTTTACCGATTACAATTGGCAACGATGTTTGGCTTGGAGGCAACGTTGTTATCTTGCCAGGTGTAACGATTGGCAATAATGTCGTAGTCGCTGCTGGCGCTGTTGTGAATAGTGATGTACCAGATAACACATTGATGGCTGGTGTCCCTGCTAAGCCTATCAAGTCACTTTCTGAATTCTAAACGTGTACTTATACCTCAAAGTAAAACAAAAAAGTCTAGAAATCTCATAAAGGTTTCTAGACTTTTTTGCTTTTTCATGATTAATAGCTCAACGCCGAGTTATCCAACAACCACCCATTATCGATCAACTGGTGGTACTTCTTGCCCATCGGCACCCAGAGTTTTGCTTTCAGGATACTGCGGACTTCTTCCCAGAAAAGCGGGTCCTGTTTCTCGGTTGGCGAAACGTTGACTTCAACCAGCGACCCGGTTTCGGTGCGGGCTTTAATAACGGGGTAAGTCACTTCAATGATTTGTGCTGCGGTAACGTTTTTAGTTCTTTATTTTGGTCGATTAACATGGTAAGACACTCCTTTTTTTAATGACGATAGCGTGTCGGCTAGATTGATTGGACATGTGGTTTGGTTGTCCTGCATGTCTACGGTTACTAGTTAACCAATTTGACCTTAATTCGAACTAAAAAACAAATGTGAGGAAAATGAGAATTTGAATGATACGGGTTACATCATTGGTGTGACAGCGTTTTGTTCAAATGTCTAAGCTTCAGTAAAGTGCTTAAAAAATTATAAAATTCCGACGATGCACCGGGTCATTGTGGGACAACCAGCTTGGCGTGACTCTTGCCCTGACCCTGAGTGGCAACCTGAATCTGGTACGGAATCTGTGATTTTAAGGCCTCTACATGGGAAATGATCCCGATCATTCGGTGGTCACCTTCGATGTGTTCGAGGGCCGCCATGGCTGTTTGCAGCGAGTCGGCATCCAGTGAGCCAAACCCTTCATCGATAAACAGCGCGTCAATGGAGATCCCGCCAGCTTGGTTTTGAATGACTTCACCCAACGCTAACGCTAAACTCAGCGCGGCGATGAAACTCTCGCCACCGGACAAGGTGTGGACACTTCTGGTGTGGCCAACATTGTCGTCGTACACATCCAATTCCAAGCCGGTGTTTTTGGCGTACGTCCCCGCTTCTTCGTGCAGTTGAAGGTAGTAGCGGCCTGAACTTAGGGCCTGCAGATGACCGTTTGCGGCGTCCAATATTTCTAAGAGGTACTGCTGTAAAACGTAGCGCTCCAAACTTAATTTGGCGTCACCGTTGCCGTTGATGGTGCTCGAGAGTAACGTCAGCGCGTCAAGGTCATTTGCCTGTTTACGGATAGCTTGGTGGCTTTCTCGATTGTTTCCAGAGTGTGCTGGTTCAGAATGTACAACTTACTGGTTGCTTCCATCGCGTCATTCGCCTGTTGCAACTCATCCTGAGCCGTCTTTAAGGTTGTTTGCGCCGAGGTCACGTCAATGCGCTCGCCGCTGACCATTTTCCGGTAGGTTTCTAATTGGGCTCGAACCGCCGCTACCTGTTGATTGTACGTTTGTAACTGTTGGCGTTGGTCAGTGATGGATGGTAGTTGATTCAGTAACGTTTTGAACTGATCCCAATCTGGTTCACCGTCAAAGTGCGCCTCTAACGCTGTTGTCAGCTGGTCATTCAACGCGGTTAACTGTTTGGTTAATTCATTTTGGCGGGCGGTCATCACATCTAGTTTAGAGGTGGATGCGGCCAGTGCGTTTTCAGTACTGGAGACTGTTTTTTGCGTTTCTTGTCGCCGCTGCTCAAAATCGGCAGTTTCTTTTTTAAGCGCGTTGAGATGGGCGTCGAGGCTGTCGAGGTCCTTAAAGGCCGTCGGTACCTGGCTTGCGCATCCGTCAATTGGACAGTCACCGTCTGCACCTGTTGCTGCACCGTGGCGACCTGGGCTTGTTGATCAGTTGCCGCCTTAGTTAAGTCAGCCTGTTGTTGCGTCAATTCGGTGACCTGAACTGCTGCCTTTTGACTTTTGTCCAAGTCCTGTTGCACCGCCGCCAGCTGGCTCGTCACCGTTTGTGCCGCCTTTTGGAGCGCGGTTTGGCAATCGGCCAGTCCTGATCCAGCATCAACTGAAAGCCACTCAAGGGCGCCTAATTCAGTTTCAAATGACGTGATTGCCTTGTTTTGGGCAGTTTGTTGCGTCGTTAACTGCTGTTGCAACTGTTCAATTTCAGTTTGTTGTTTGGTCAGCGTCTGACTTTGCGCTGTGACCAGTTTGTCAGCCTTCGTGAGCGCTGCCTTGGTGACCGTTTTTCCTGCCACGGCGACTGCTGGGCTGGGATGGTCCACACTGCCGCAGATTGGGCATGGCGTGCCCGGGCTTAACTGCTGCGCTAACTCAGCAATGTGGTTGGCTAGGCGCTGATTCTCCAAATCGGCCTTGGCGGCTTCGGCAGTCTGGACTGCGGCCTGTAAGTCCGGCAGGGTTGCCTGCTTGGTAGTGATCTGCGCTTGAAGCGTGCTCAGCTGGTCATTGACCCCAGTCAACGTCTGGCCTTGCCGCGTGTAGCCAGCCAACTTGTCCTGTTGCTGCAACAAAGTCGTTTGTTGTAATTTCAATGGTGCTGCTTGGTTAGCAAGCGACTCTTGCTGAGTCAGGGCGTCACTGAGTGTTTTCTGCTGGGCTGTCATCGCGGTCAAGGCCGTTTGTGCCTGATCAGCATCCTGGGAGGCCTTCTTGAGTGCCGCAGTTAAGTGGGCAACTTTTTCAAATGAGGGCCGTTGCTGTTCCAGCAGCGGTATTTGCTGCTGCTTTGCAGCGAACTCAGGAGCCTGTGCCTGTAACATGGTCTGGGTCGTCTTGAGGGCCTTTAAGTCAGCCGTTGTTTGTGTCCGCGTCTTTTCTTCAGCAACGATCGACTGGGCCGTTTGCTGGTAACTGGTCGTCGTCTGTTGGCGGGTATCATAATCCGGCTTGAGCGATTGCGCCCAGACGAGGTCAGCAATTTGGGTCTTCAAGGCTGCCATGGCGGGTTCCTGGGTCGTTAATTGCGTGTGTTGGGCTTCCAATTTTGCGAGTTCGTCTAACTGTTGATTATGTTTGACGGCCTGTTCAATGGCGGTCTGTTGTTTTTGAACGGCAGTCTGTTTTTCATTCAGAGCGGTGCGTTGTGCGTGCCCAGTCGCTTCAGTTTTATTCTGCTGGGTCTTCAACAGGTCAGCCTGAGCTTCCACACCGAGGTTGTCTAAGTCATCGGGGGTTTCGACCCACTGAATTGCCTTGAGGTTATCAGTGATCGTGCTCTTCCAGCCGCGGCTCTTGGCGTTGGCCTCTCGCAGCTGGTCCTTGATCTGATCGCCCCAGTTTTGGTAGAGCTGTGTCTTGAACAGCTTACGGAGCACGCCTTCCTTGCCTTCGCTATCAGAGATTAAAAACCGCCGGAAGTCACCTTGCGGCAGCAGGACAATCTGTGAAAATTGGTCCCGGTTGATCTGCAGTAAGCCTTCCAGTTCAATGTTGATATCTTTTAGTTTGGTGGTGTCTTCAACCTTTTTATCGTTATCAAACACCTTTAATTCAGCGGATGCGTTATAGGTCTTATCGCCAGACCCACGTTTTTTAGCGAGGGTTTGTTTAGGCTGCCGAGTGATCTCGTACTGTTTGCCCTGGTGCTCAAATAACAGGGTGACCTCCGTCGGTTCGGTGTCCACCGCAAAGTCTGACCGCAAGCTATTTGCTGGTCGATCTGACGTCACACTTTCACCGTATAGCGCAAAGGTCAGGGCTTCAAAGATCGTGGTCTTGCCGCTCCCTGTTTGACCAGAAATTAAGAAAACGGGGACTTCAGCCAATTTTTGAAAGTCGATCGTTTCGGCTTCATACGGGCCAAAGTTCTTTAATGTTAGTTTTAACGGTCTCACGGTTGAACCTCCTTATTGGCCTTCTTCAGCGCGTCCTCGGCCACTGTTTCTGCTGGTCACTGAGGTCGTCTTTTGCCACCAGTTCGTAAAACTGTTCCAGCAGTGCCATTGGATCCTGATGCTTCACGTTGAGGGCACTTGGCCGCAGGGACGCCTGGTAGCCCTTTTCCCGTTCCAGCGTGATGATATTGGGATAGATTTCCCGTAATCGTGCCAACACGTTAGGAATCGGCTTGGTATCGGTCAGTGTGATGCCATAGTAGTTATCAAGGTCAAGCCCGTTGTAGAAAATGGGATCGATCAACGTTTCAAAGGACTCGTGCAGCAACTGAACGTCACGCAACGGCGTCAGTGGTTTGAATTCGCGAGTCATCGTTTCCGTATCGAGAATGTAGACGCCTTTTTCTTGAGTTGCCTCAGACAGTGAAAACTTGACCGGTGAGCCGCTGTAACTGGCGTTGTCGGCCTGGAGTGCCTGCCGGCCGTGGAGATGACCGAGGGCAACATAGTCAAAGTCTTTCAGTGTTTCCAGCGGCACTGAGGCTAATCCGCCCACCGTCAACTGCGTTTCAGAATCAGTGGTGGTACTACCGGATACGAAAAAGTGCGCTTCAAGAATGTGTTTTTTATCCGGGTCAAACAGGGTCTTCATCTTCGCCACGGCAGCCGCAACTGCCTGATCCAGGTGGACAATGGACTCATCATCAAAGTATTGGGCGGCCGCAAAGGGTTCGAAGTACGGCAATAGGAAGATCTGCGTATCCCCAACCGTAATGGGGTCAAACGCGTCCTTGATATCGGTTGCCATGTAGAACTTGGTGGCCTTAAACCACTGGGCACCGGTGGCGATCCGAATCGCGCTGTCGTGGTTGCCGGAGATCGCGTAGATCGGAATCTGGTCGGTGAGGTTTAATTGTTCGATCATGGCGTTGAGTTGTTCAACGGATGATTCTGACGGCAGGCCACGGTCGTACAGGTCGCCCGCTAATAAAATGCCGTCCACTTTTTCGGCTTGGCAATCGTTTCGATTTGAGTAAACGCATCCGCCTGAGATTCGGTCAGATCAAAGCCGTGTAAGCGACGGCCAATGTGCCAATCGGCTGTATGCAAAAAACGCATGGCAAATCCTCTTTTCTAAAATTTGGTTGGTTAGTAGGAACTACGTAGAACTATCCCTATTAGTTTACCATTTTAGAAATTTTTTCAGAAGATTTCCGTGCGTCTATTTTGTGGCATTTAAAAAATAAAGCGCATTATTCTGGATGATAGTGGCTAATCACGGTTTCATACTGGCGAATCAACCCATTCACGTGATGTTCAAACTGCAGCATCAAGTCGCGTTTGGACAGGTCTAACTGCGTGTCAGCACTCACCGGCTGGTCGTCGCCGTCCAGCGTAAACTGGTCTAAAAACTGGGTGCTGGCTTCAATGTAGTCCTGAACCGGCGTAACAAACGCGCCACCGGAGACGCGATAGGAATTGATCAATTTGTCGCCGTGGTTTTTGATGCTTTTTTGAAAGGGTGCTAAGTCGCCGACAGTGAGTTGTTCCGGCAGTGAGCCGCTCTGGCCTAGGATGTAGTCCCAAAAGGCGTGCAACGTTTTCTTGGCCGCTGATTTACTGCCGCCGCTGTGGTGGGTCGCCCCACCGAAATCAAAGTGTTTTTGAAGTGCCATGTTAATCTCGCTTTCTGTTTGGATGCTGTGCGCCGTGAACGATCCGGGTCGTTTGGCGGGTGCGATTGATTGTGGGCGCGGTGTGACTGGTCGTTAACACCTGCGCGCTCGTTTGGATGATCTGCTGCTGGGTGGCTTCGATCGTTTTCAAGTGGGCTTGTGCCTTCCGGGAAACGAGATAGAAATGCCGATGCTGTCCAGGCGTTAGCGGCAACGCTCGGGTTGCCGTCAGCTGGGCTGGAATCGTGATGCCTGGCAACACACCGATACCGACATTATACTGCACGGCACTGCGAATCGCAGCGTAGTCTTGGAACGTGGCAATTCGGTGCGGTTGGTAACCGGCTTCCTGACAGAGCCGCCAGACCCGGTCACTCAGATACGCGCCATCCGGTTCCATGGCCCAGTCCTGGTCCCGAAGATCAGAAATGCTGATCGCGGTCTGGGAAGCCAACGGATTTTGTGTGTTGACCAACACTTTGAGCGCGTCGGTACCAAGTTCAACCGCCGTTAGATCAGCTGGCAACGGCATCATGTCACCAATGTAGGCCACGATGGCCAGGTCGATCTGGTGGGCACTGAGCGCCGTCAAACTTGCGGGTGGTTCGAGTTCAGCCAACCGAAAGTCCACAGCTGGGAATTGATGGTTCACGGCCGCAGTTGCTGGGACCACCAATTCTTGTAGTGCACTGGAAAACGCACCGATGCGGACAATGCCTTCATAGTTGGTATCCGCACCTGTCAGTGACACTTCAACGGCTTCTAATTCATCAATGATCGGGCGAACCTGCGCGATGAGATCCTTGGCCGTTGGCGTCAACTCAACATTGCGGCCAACCTTTTCCAGCAAGGTGGTATTGGTGTCTTTTTCTAATTGCTTGAGTTGCGCCGACACGGCTGATTGCGTGATGGCCATGACGTCGGCCACCCGTTTCATTGTTTTTAACGTGTCAAATTGTATCAGAATCTTGAGTCGCCAAATATCCAGCACGTCGTCACCTCCTGACAAGATTATGGCGGAAAGCCCCCATTTTCCAGACTTCCACTATGATGTTAAGTCAATCAAAACCAAACTAATACTCAATATATTTTTGATTTTTTTGTTAAAACACTTAAGCTATCATGAAGTATAACCTGATGCCGGGCATTGGTCAATCGCACCGGTATCTGTACTTGGAGGTTTTATCATGACAGACGAACTTGAACAATTAATCCATAAATTCCCACTACTAAATAATATGCAACACTATCAGCCAATTACCTGGATCAACCCAGAATTTGGCGAAGAAGCTGAAATTCCATTTACCCAAGCAGAAGTTTTTGATGTTGCTGCCCGTTTTAAACGGTTTGCACCGTATCTGGCGGCCGCCTTTCCCGAAACACAGAAAACAGATGGCCAGCTGATCTCACCATTGCTCAAAATCGATAAGATGCAGACTGTGTTGGAAGACCGGAATGCGGCCGAGATTCCTGGCAACGTTTATCTTAAAGCTGACAGTATGTTACCCATTTCCGGCTCTATTAAGTCTCGGGGTGGCATTTACGAAGTACTGAAGTTTGCCGAACACGTGGCCATGACTGAAACGAATTTGACCTACTCCGATGACTACGCGGTTTTGGCAACACCCGACTACCACAAATTATTTGCTGATTATGGCATCATGGTCGGCTCGACTGGTAACTTAGGCTTGAGCATTGGTATGGCCGCCGCTAGTTTCGGCTTCAAGACCACTGTTCACATGTCCGTTGATGCACGCCAGTGGAAAAAGGACATGTTGCGGGCCAACGGCGTGACCGTTGTTGAGCATGACGACAGTGTTTCCGTGGCGATCGCTCAAGGGCGGAAAGAAGCGGCTAAGGATCCCCACACTTACTTTATCGATGACGAAGGCTCAAAGGACTTATTCCTAGGTTATTCAGCAGCCGGCATTGAGATTCAAAAACAGTTAACTGACGATGGCATCTTTCCGGATGCGGACCACCCCGTTTTCGTGTATCTGCCAGCTGGCGTAGGCGGCAGTCCCAGCGGTGTCAGCTTCGGTCTGCAAATGATGATGCCTGAGGGAATCTATCCCGTGTTTGCTGAACCAACGCACGTGCCATCCGTCACCATGGGCATGATGACCCACCTCTACGACAAAATTGCGGTCACTGATCTGGGCATCGACGGCAAGACCCTGGCAGACGGGTTAGCCGTTCCCCGCTCATCGAAGATTGCTGGCCGCGTGATGCGCACCCTCTTGTATGGCGCCCACACCTTCAGCGACGACGATATCTACCGGTATTTAGCCTGTTGGCTGATACGCAAAACATCTATGTTGAACCTTCGGCTGCGGCTGGTTTTAGCGCCATTGCTCCAACCGTTGCCGGATTTGAAAATCAAGCTGTTTTGAAGAACGCCACCCACGTTGTTTGGGCAACTGGCGGGAAGTTAGTCCCAACGGATGAGATGCAGCGGTATTATGACAAAGGCCGGGCATTACTGGCAGAACCACAACAGGTTTTGGCGAGATAATGACGGATATAGGACGATTAAAATAAGATTTGTTTAAAGAGATTGAAAGCTATTTTTCAGTCTCTTTTTGTTCCACAATTAAGATGAAAGTGATCTTTCAATATTGGCGGTAGACGGGCCAATACTGAAAGTTTAAACTAATTGTGACGCAGTTTCTCAGTTTAAGGAGGCCGTTAAAAACCAATTTCAACGACTGATAACGAGCCCATTATCGGCAACTGCGAAAGCCCTCACGTTATTTTCAGATAGTTCACGTTGGCAATACTTTGAAGATGACAACAAGCGAACCGCGTATTTCGCAGCTAATACTATTTTGCTGCATGCCGGTGCTGGTATCTTCACAATGCCACCTCATAAAATGGCTCACTTTCGAAGTTGGCTACATCAGGTCGATGCTGACGGCGACCCCGATCAGCTTATGCGTTGGTTGTTCGATAATTGCTTGTTTGGTGGTGAAGATAAGATCGACTAAACCACATTTAAGCTGCAAAAAGTCTTTTTAATTGACTTAAAGTACACTTTAAGTCCTATACTGTTTGTTGCATGCTGCACTTGCGGCATGGAAATTGTGTCAAACAGAGAGGAAGTTAGATTAAACAGTCCGGTTCTACCCGGCTGTGATACTGCATTGAAAAAATTAACTCAAGAAATTAACCAACAAACCTTAACGGGTGAACGGGCGTTGTTTCAAGCCCACGACACCCATATTACGAATAGTACTTTCAGGGATGGTGAATCGCCGCTCAAACACGCCAGCAATCTCGCCATCGACCACACCCTATTTAAGTGGAAGTATCCGCTGTGGTATGCCAACGACATTACCGTCGCGGATAGTGCCCTGCAACAGGGTGCTCACGCTGGAATCTGGTACACCCACCATCTCGCCATGCGTGATACCATGGTGTTAGACACCAAGACATTTCGTCACGCCACTGATCTTGACATTCAAAACGTCACCTTCAGTGATGCCGCTGAAACGCTTTGGTGGTGCACTGATGTGAAATTGGATCACGTCACAGCGACCGGGGACTACTTCGGAAAAAACTGCGAAAACGTGGTTGTCGATCATCTGAACCTCACTGGCAACTATGCCTTTGATGGGTCAAAGAACGTTGAGGTGCACAATTCGACGTTCATGACCCACGATGCGTTTTGGAATTGCGATAACGTGACCGTTTACGATTCCACGTTAATAGGTGAATATCTCGCCTGGAATTCGAAAAACATCACGTTTGTCAATTGCTGGATCGAAAGCGACCAGGGACTGTGCTACGTGGACCACTTGACACTTCAAAACTGTAGTATGGTCAACTCGGATCTTATTTTTGAGTACTGTTCCGACGTTGATACTACCGTGACCACCGCAATCGACAGTGTCAAGAATCCAGTGAACGGCCGCATTGTTGCTCCCGCCATTGGCCAAGTCATTTTCGATGATCCGCAGATCGACCGTCAGCGCACCGAAATACAAATAAGGAAGGATCAGCAACATGCCGTATGATTTCGAATCACCCGTAAATCGTCGTAACACCAACTCTGTGAAGTGGGACGTCAAACCAAATGAACTGCCGCTCAGCATCGCTGACATGGACTTTCGCACCGCACCTGAGATCGTCAGTGCGATTCAAACGCGAGCTGAAACGGGGATTTTTGGGTATGAAGAAGTGCCCCAGGCCTACTTTGAGGCCGTCGCAAACTGGTATCGTGACCAACATGATTGGCAGCCGAAAACGGATTGGATGCTGTTTGCGACCGGCGTTGTGCCCACCATCTCGTCAGCCGTGCGACGGTTGAGCCAGATTGGTGACAACGTTTTGATTCAGTCACCCGTTTATAATATTTTCTACAATTCCATTTTGAATAACGGCCGTCACGTTTTATCCAGCGACCTCGTCTATACTGACGGTACGTACACCGTTGACTGGGCCGACTTGGAAACAAAAATGGCCGACCCGCTCACGTCACTCATGATCTTCTGTAACCCACACAATCCGACCGGGCATATCTGGGAAACCACTGAACTTGAACGTATCGGTGCGCTGGCTACTAAGTATCACGTGGTGGTTATTGCCGATGAAATTCATGGTGACGTCACGGATACGGGCTATCAGTACGTGCCGTTTGCGTCTGTAAACGACGTGAACGCGCAAAATAGTGTCACCTGTGTTTCGCCAAGCAAGACCTTTAACGTTGCCGCCATGCACGTTGCAACAGTGATCGTGCCCAACCCAGAATTACGGGCAATTGTGAACCGCGGGCTGAACACGGATGAACTGGCAGAACCAAACCCGTTTGCGGTACCCGCAAGTGTTGCCGCCTATACCCTTGGGGCGCAATGGGTCACAGAATTGCGCCAGGTCATTACGGCCCACAAGCAGCAGTTAACTGCATTTATGGCCGCCAACCTCCCTCAGGTCCACGTGATCACTGGTCATGCCACGTATTTGATGTGGCTGGACGTCAGTGCTGTGACGACGGATGCTGCGGCACTGACCGCGTTTTGCGGGAAAAGACCGGGCTGATTGTCGCTGACGGGAATGCTTACGGACCAAACGGTAAACTCTTTATTCGGATCAGCGTGGCCTGTCCCACTGCCGAGTTGACGGATGGGTTGAACCGGTTGAAACAAGGCATTGATGCCTATCACGATTAAACCGAATGATGGTTTAGAAGGCTTTCTTAAAACTGGCACGTGGTGGTTTAAGGAAGCCTCTTTTTGGTTGGATGCTATGGTATACTCGGTACAAAAGGACGTGAGGCTCATGACTGTGATCACAGACTATATTGACCAGGCGCCAACCCTGGCACAGCCCCATCTACAACAAATTTATGCACTGTTGAAACAATTGTTGCCTGACGCCGAGGAACGCATCAGTTATGGGATGCCGACGTTTTGGCAGCAGCACAACCTTGTGCACTTTATCGCCAACAAGCATCATCTAGGGTTTTATCCCACAGCGGCACCCTTGGTCGAGCTGGCGGATGAATTGGATGGCTACACCCATTCTAAGGGTGCGATTCAGTTTCCTTATGATCGCCCCTTGCCGACCAATCTGATCACGAAGTTGGTGCGGTCACGGTTAGCTCACCCTGAAACGGCAGCGCGTCACCGACGATCGACTGAGGCCATGCCGCCTGAAATTCAACAAGCATTGACCCAAGCTGGCTTGCTGGCGCAATTTAACGCGCGACCCCACTACCAGCAAAATGATTATCTGCGCTGGATTCAACAGGCCAAGCGGCCGGCCACGCAGGAAAAACGCCTGCAACAAATGCTAACAGAGTTGACAGACGGGCATTTGTATATGAAAATGAACTGGCAGACGAAGTCAAAGCGTGCGGGTGATAGGCAGGATTAGATGGGTGCGTGTTGCTCATTTGTCATCGTTGCTTTTGACCGCATCATAAAAGACGCAATTGGAATCTCTTGAATGGGATTTTGATTGCGTCTTTTTTTGTTTTTTGATGTTGGTGGTGAGGGCTTCTGTGTAAGTCGCTCTGGTCCGAAAAGTCAGGTTCGGATTCTCGGGTTTATTGCAATCGGGGAGTTATGGCTACTGCGCCCCTATTTTATATAGCGGAAACGTGTTCCAGAAGGCTGAGGGCTACTGCGTAAGCTGACTCTGGCAAAAAATCCAGGCCCGGGATTTTCTGCCAGGGTCAGCTTACGCTCCGCCCTCAAAGCGCCTTCTTCCACACTCTACTCTAAAACACGCCTCCTCCCGATCCACCACCAAAGCCACCCGAACTGCCGCCGCTAAAGCCTCCTGAGCCGCCGGTTGAGCTGCTGCCTTCCGTTCTGCCCACGTTGGCGTTGAAATCGGTATTGAACTGGCCGGCGAAACTGTCGCTAAAGCCTGTGCCGTAGAAGAACATCTGGTAGTAGACTGGCATGCCTGTCTGGAGTTCGGCATCCGTAAAGTTGGCCTGCAGTGCTTAATGACCTTCTTGGCTGACCCGAAGGCCACAGCATACGGTAGGATCTGTTCCCACAGAATTAAATCACCCACCTCTGAGCGGTCAAAATGGCCAATATCGTTTAACATGTCCTTAAAGCCCTGGATCGGCGCCACTTTGTCTTCGCCTTCCTGAGTGTACGGCGACAAGTGCCACATTCTGCTGATGGCCGTGACCAGGCTTAAAATAAACAGAATCAAAGTGAGCAGCCAACCAATTGCCAGCGGGGTACTGTCTGCGAAGGCGAACACAAGAATGCCCGCAAACGACAGGACACCGTTGATGATGATCAACATCCAGCCGTGATTCTTCACGCTTTGGTTGATATCGTTAAACAACCCCATGTTTTTGACGCGGGTGTAGGTGGTTGACTGCCAGGCTGAGAACTTATCGTACAGGTTATTGTGGCGGCCATGGCCAGTATAACGGTTGATTTCAGCCAAGGTGACGGTTCGGTGATCATCGCTACCGACCTCTCCCACCTGATCAAAGATGAAGTTGAGCATCTTATTTTTCTTGTGTTCAGCAGTCAACTTGGTGGTTTCTGTCAACCGGTAAGTCTTTTTGTGATGCTTGCCGTCTTCTTGGGCAATCGTGATCTCGCCAGCTGCCGCCAGTTCCATTAACCACGCGCTGAAGGCCTCATCCGTCGGGTCTTCCCGGGACAACAATACCTGGGACGTCACCGCATCGTACGCTGGAATCTCATAGTTGTGCACATCCGGCTGTTCCGTGATGTGTTGCGCCGGATGCGTGTTGAACCAGCGACGTTGATACAGGTAATGCCAAGCACCGATCAGCAAGATCACAATACCGGCAATAAGCGGTATCATGCGGGACCAAAACCGCTTTTGATTGGCCTGTTTTGCCAGCGTGGCTTCCTGCTGCTGCGCCTGTTTTAAATGACGCGTGTTCTTCTTATTCGTATTTGTCGGGGTCACGCTGGTTGGAAATAGCATGTGACTTTCAACAAACGTGTTGGCTGGCACTTCATCGACCGTCATGGTGACGGTACCCGCCTGTCGATTAACAGCCGTATGCCCCGATAGTGGGCCGTGTGTCCAGGCCTGGAGTTTGTCAATATTCTTGGCTGGTAAGGCAACCTTGATCTTGACGTTATTCAGCGGGACATCCCACTTGCTGCCGATGATCTTCCAGTTGAGTTGCGCGGTGTCGATATAGTTGGTGATGACCCCGTCGAGTTGATACTTATACTGGAAAGTCACCTGACTGTCACTGGTCGGATAAAAGACCTTAAACCGATAGTTCTTATTGCTGGCTGTGGTCTGGTAGGTATTCGCCGCTTCACTATTACTTTGGCGCAGTGTGGTTTCACGACCGTCTTGAGTGGCCGTGATCTGCGGATTCTTCAACCCCTTGATACCCGTTATGTCCTGGTTGTAATAGACCCCATTAAATGAGCCGTCAAACTTGTAGGTAATATTTTGCGTCAGTTCCGCGTTCCCGTTTTTGTCGACGGCAACGTTAATGTGGTACTTGTTAATGGTGTACTCGCGTGCGTGTGCCTGGGTGGTCGTGATCCCCATGGTCACCACGCCCGCCAAAATCGCGACGAGTACTGCTAGTCGGCGCTGTTTCATGTGTTGTTTCTCCCCCTTAACTGATACTTGAATTTTACCATGCTAGCGGCGGATGTGGGTATAATTGTGCGAAAACAAACATAATCGTCTGTCATGTTTGGCGACGAAAAAACGACTGCGGATGATTGGATTCACAGTCGTTTTTTGTGTTAAACGTGCTTTTTAATTAAAGTTTGTGCCGCTTTACGACCCTGATGGACGATCCCCGCAATTGCGGTTCCTGACCCTGGATAGTACGGGCCAAGCCAGCCGGCAGCGTACAGTCCCTTGATCGGGGCATCTAGGACGTCGAGGACTTGGCCCTCAACGTTAATGGTCAACCCGCCGATTGCGCCGAGGTTCATCGCTTTTGTTTGGTGGACGTAGAACGGTGCGTCTAGTGGCGCGATCCCAGTTTGCCGGTCATAAACCGGGTCACCGCCATTCGCAACGTTGGCGTTCCACTCCTTTAATGTGGCGTACAAATTCGTTTCCGGTGCGTGAATTAATTTCGCAAGGTCAGCGATGGAATCGGCCTTTTTCACTTCGCCGCTGGCTAGATCCTTGGCGAGACTTTCAGCGGTCCAAGCACTCCCTTCAGCAGTGATACTATTGTCGTCGAAAATCATGTAGGTCGGCTTACCAAGCTGCTTTTCCTGCTGAAAAACAGCCCGCATGGTAAACGCATAGGTGGCATCTTCACAGACAAACCGCTTGCCCTTAGCGTTGACGTAGATCATTGGCATGGACGGTACTTGGTCATTCGTGGCATTACCGGTCTTCCCATCCAGGTCGATCGTGCCGCCCATCCCGTTGATCCCGGCACCGGCAGCCATGCCAAGAAAGATGCCGTCGCCGGTATCCGTCACGCTGATAGATTGGCCTTATGCTGGAGGTCACTATAGTGTTGCGGGTTCAGCGCCTTTGCGAGTTCCAGGTTGTGGTCGATCCCGGCGGTTGCTAAAATAACGCCGCGCTTAGCAGCAATCACTTTCTTCTCACCATTTTGACTGACCACCACACCGTAAACGATTTTCCGGTCACGGTCCTGAATCAGCGCAGTAGTCGGCGTATCGTAACTGATAGTGGCACCAGCGTCCAAAGCGGCCTTTAATAGTGTCTGGGTCAGGACGATGCCGCCACCCTTGCCGTTGTCGTAAACGTGGATCCGGTCAGCAAAGTCCAGTGAACTGGTGGCCGGAATGTGGGTGTTACCATAAACGGACTGCCATTTAATGCCCATATCGGCCAGCCAGTCGATATTCTTGGGCGCATTTTTGGCGAGATCTCGGACAAGGGTCATGTCGACCTGGTCTTCACCAGCGTCGATCCAGTAACTGGCGTGTTTGTCTGGATTATCTGAATCGTAATCGGTCAGGTCCTTTTGATAGGACGTGCCAGCGCCTGCATGACCCCGCCAGAAAAGTTAGTGGTCCCGCCTGGAATACCGGCCTTTTCACTAATGAAAACGGATAGGCCTGCCTGCGCCGCTTCGGTTGCGGCTGAAAGCCCAGCACCACCGGCACCGACCACGACCACGTCGTACGTTTCATCAAAGTGAACATCGCTGTTATAGGGAACGGGTTTTGTCACCGGTGATGGATTGCGTTCGACAACGTTGACGTTTTCAGAAGCACCAGTGGTCACATCTGCGAGTTTATAGGGGTCTTCAGTGGCGGCATCCAGTGCCTGGTCTGCTGTGAGATCACCCTTTGCGACCGCTGTGGCCTTGTGCACCGCAGCCTCAAACCCGTAAGAGCTTACCGTTGCCCCCGTGATGGCGTCCACGTCAGGATTGCCCGTTGCCGAAATGGCGTCAGCTAACCGGGCAACTCCCAGTGCACCAACCGTGCCCGGCTCAACTTCAGCAGTGACAGCGGTTATTTTGTCATCTTCTATGGTCACAGTGGCTGTGATGTTGCCGTGAAAGCCCTTTGCGGTTCCTTGATATTGTTTGCTCATAACAATAAACTTCCCTTCAAAAGCCGGCTAATAAAGCGCTTACATTATTGGTGACACTTATCAACCGGCATATCGTTTAATTGCCTTGCCTTAACGTCTCTATCATAACACGTTTTCACAAAATAATTGCAGGCAAAAGTAATCGTTTTCATGATTGAGACAGCACCTTTCATTTGTTTTCAGAAGGAAAAAGCCCCATTGACGATAATATACAGTCGGCTGTACATTATGAGACGGAGGTTACAAATGACAACAACAGACTATCAAATTGCGCGGGCGGTCTTGCTGCTCGCAAACACTGTCACAAAAACGCGAAATGCCCACCTAAAATATTTAGGGATTGCGGCGGGTCAGGCTGATGCGATCAATTTCTTTGATGAACATCCCAACAGTACGATCACCGCGCTGAAGAATGGGTTTCACATTCAACACGCAACGGCTCAAATGCTGATTCAACGGTTGATCAAAAAGGATCTGATTTCACTTAGCGTGGACCCAACGGATCGGCGAGCAAAACGCGTACAGTTAACCGATGCGGGTCTCAAGGTGCGTCACCAGCTAAAAACAAATGGCGTGAACACTGGTGCAAAATTGTTGGCTGGTTTCTCACAAACCGACACTGCCCAATTCGCGGCCGCCTTACATACTGCTTACTTAAATTTAACGAACGAAGAGGCCTAACGCATGACAAAACCACATTTCTACAATCACAATATAATTTTAATTCTAGCGGCGAGTTTTTGCTATATTGCAAGCGCCATGTTCATTAACCCGTTGATCACAGGGTTTTCCAAGGGCATCGGCTGCACGACGCTCATGGCGGTCTTTGTGGCCGGTGCCATGAACATTACGTCACTCTTTTTGCGGCCGCTTTCCGGTCAGCTGACAGACCGGTACTCAAAGAAACTGCTGGCGTCACTTGGCGGTATCTGCCTGCTGATTGCGACGATCGGATACATGATTGCCAGTAACACTGCCTGGATGATGGTTTTTCGGATCATTAACGGTGTCGGCTACGTGCTGTGTTCCGTTTGTATGGCAACGTGGATGGCAAGTTTACTGCCGCGCGAAAAACTTGGGTCTGGCATGGGCATCTATGGGTTGATGAATGCGCTTGGCATTGCCATCGCGCCCGCCCTCAGCATTGCGCTCTACCAGCAGTTTGGTTACCGCAAAGCGTTCAGTGCCGCTGTCATCTGCAGTGCACTCATGATCATCCTCGTTCAGCTCGTGGGCGATAAGGGGGCGCCGATGGTGACCAAGGCAGAACGTCAGCCTGTTCAGCACAAGGCACATTTGATTCAGCCGAAGGTCTTTCCGCTGGCGATGATCTTGATGTTGTTTGCGCTGCCCTACTTTGCAACCCAGGCGTACATTGTCAGCTACGTTGAAACGCTGCACCTCCCGTGGCCGTCGGCAGCTTTTTCCCGATCTACGCGGTCTTCTTGATCATCCTGCGCCTGAGTTTACGGTCCCTGTTTGACACCGTTGCTTTTGGTAAATTTTTGTACGTGAGTTTAATCAGCACCCTTATCGGTCTGATTGCCCTCACCCGCCTCACCAATAATGTGTGGTTGTGCCTTGCTGCATTGGGTGTTGCTGGCGGCTATGGCTCATGTATTCCATCTGTCAGGCAACGTCCCTGCTGATCGTTCCCGAAAACGAACAGGGTCTTGCAAACAGCACGTTTTACATTGGCATGGATCTTGGAATGTCGCTGGGACCGATGCTGGGTGGCGCGTTAAAGAGCGTGTTCCCACTGCATTTGTTCTACCCAGTGATGCTGGTGACCCTGCCGTTGATTTGGGTGATTTATATGATGAACCGCAAGTCGTTTAACATCGTTGCGGCACGATAGGTGCTATCAAAAAAGACGTTTGGCAAGTAGCCGAACGTCTTTTTTAAAGGCTGAATTTCGTCCCGGAATACTGCTCTCCAAGCGACCAGAGTTTTGCTGCCAACTGTGGGTCGATCGACCATGGCCGCGCCCCGAATTTTGAGGTGCTCTCGGCGCTCACAGCCGTTCCAATGTTTGAATCTTCCACAAACACGCCGCCCTTATCTCGGAGTAACGGACTCGTGGCCGCCCACAGGATATCGGCTGCGCCCTGACTGACCGTTTTAAAATAATCGTATTCCGTTAGGCCGTAACGATGCGCTTTCATCGCGTTGCGGGTACTGATCAACCGGGTCGCCTGCAAATTGTTCATCACGATGCCCATGGCGTGCTGGAGGTGCGTATTGCTGTTCACAAAGCGTCCTAAACCGGTTCCTGGGACCATTCCTGGATGAACGGCGAATGCCCGCACACCATCCTTTTGTGCGCGTTTATCGAGTTCAACTGCAAAGAGGATGTCGGCCGCCTTTGATTGCGCATAGGCGACGTGAGAATCGTAGTCGCGATGATCGAAGTTCGGATCCTGGAAATCAGCGCCGTTCCAAGATTGCGCCCGCGAGGTCACCACGATGACCCGAGACGTACCCGCTGCCTTCAAGGCGGGATACAGTTTGGCAGTTAATTGGAAATGCCCCAAATAATTCGTAGAAAACTGGGACTCATTTCCCCGGCTATACCGCCTGAGCGGGGCAAACATAATGCCAGCGCACTCAATTAACAGGTCCAATTGATGATGCTGGGCGAGAAATTGGGCTGCGAAGGTGTCAATGGATGCCGGATCCATAAGGTCGAGGACGCCGAATTCAACATTGGGTAGATGGCCGGCAGCGGTTTGCGCTTTTTCAAGGGTTCTTGCGGGCACGATCACGTGGGCGCCGGCCTTGACGAGGGCTTCGGTCACTTTGAGGCCAATGCCGCTATAACCGCCTGTGACGATGGTTGTTTTACCGGTCAAATTGATGCCGCGCATGACTTGCTTGCTGGTCGCTTCATGGTGAAGGGACTGTTAATGGGTTGTTGTGGGGTTTTCATTAGATTATGGTCTCCTTTGACGTTACACTTGTAACTGCTATGGGAACATGATAGTCTTGAGGCAAGTCAATTACAAGCCAATTGCGCTGTACCGTTACAGTTAGGAGGTCATTGTTACGTCAAATCCATATAGTCATGAGCAAAAAGCCTTAAGTCAAGAAAGTCTTCAGTTAGCCCTGTTTGCACTGATGAAAGAACAACCGTACCCTGCCATCTCGATCAGTGCCATCGCAAAGAAAGCGGGTATTTCGCGGATGGGCTTTTACCGCAACTACGACTCAAAGGATGCGGTGTTGCGAGATTATTAACCACTACATTGACCCATTCTACGATGAACTCAACGCGCTGCCGACAAAGGACCCCGCTGTGATCAGCGAGGCCTACTTTACCTATGTGGCACATAATAGTGCCCTGTTTGAGGTGTTGATTAAGAGCGGTGCTGAAACTATTTTGAGCCAGCAGTTCACCCAGCTCGTGAGTCAATTTTATTTGACCAACGCCCAAACGATTCCCTTTGAAGGTGATTACGCCCGGTATTGGAACAGCTTTGTTGCTGCGGGACTGTACAACATGACCATCGACTGGATCGAAGATGGCCGTCAAGCACCAATTTCGTTAATGGCTGAGATTGCAGGAAGGTCGCGGGTTGACGTCAGGATAGTTGTCCAGTCATTCACTGTTTTAACCTTCGAATCCGACCTGTGAGCGCAATGAAATTCCAAATATAGATGCCGATCTCAAAAATAACAAGTGCAAGAAACACCATCATGCCAACCGTTTTTGCTTGCTGCACAAATGAAACGGAAAAAGGATCAATCAACCACAGTTCGAAAACAAATATCGCAAGGCCAAAAATCGTCCAACGGGTGCGGAGCCGATTTAACAAGGAGATCTTACTTGTCTTATCAGTGTATAGCTTGGCAGTCACGTCTGAATTGTAGAAGTAGAGCCAGGCTCCATTTAACGTTTCGTGTTTGAATATCAGCTGCCAACCGGCATCCTGGGCCAGCTTCACGTAGGCTGCAATATCTTCACTGGCTTGGAAATCGAGTTGAATCGTTCCGGATAAGGTTTCCGTTTGGACAAAGTGGTAGCGGGCCAGTCGCCAGTTCGTAAATTTCCA
This sequence comes from Secundilactobacillus paracollinoides DSM 15502 = JCM 11969, assembly GCF_001311135.1. Classification (GTDB taxonomy): domain Bacteria; phylum Bacillota; class Bacilli; order Lactobacillales; family Lactobacillaceae; genus Secundilactobacillus; species Secundilactobacillus paracollinoides. Next base: position 242,596 of record NZ_BBAG01000001.1, on the reverse strand, counting down.
GCCTGCATGTGCCATTTTGGTCAAGTACTGTGCCTCTTTTTGATACGCCCATACGGGAAAAAGCTTAATCTGTTTGCGTTCCATGGTCGAGCACCTCCGCGTTCGTGATAAGTTCGTTTAGCCGGTTGCGTTCCGCCAAGAGTAATTGACGGCCAGTTTCAGTAACTTGATAGACCTTCCGATCAGTGGTTTGATCCACTAAATCGATGAGCTGGGCTTTTTGGAATTTCTTCAGCGTGCCGTAAACGGTTCCGGCCCCCAGAACGATTCGGTGGGCCGTAATCGTTTCAACGTGTTGAATGATGCCATACCCGTGACGGGGCGTTAGCAGCGATAATAAAATGTAGAACGCACTCTCCGTCATGGGGAGTTGATCTTCAATCGGCATGTGTATCACCTCTCTATATATCGTAGTGTGATATATTGTTTCTAGATACATTGTACTGCGATATGTGTGACGTGTCGAGTATTTTTGTCGGCGGTTGCGTTATCCGCAGTCTCATCCCCGGTATTAAAAGAGTTATTGACGGATTTTTGCAAAATAAAAACACCCATCCCGAATTTGAATCAAAATTCTGGATGGGTGTTTTTATCTGCGCGATGACTGACGCTGTTGTCTTGAGGCAACGCACCTATTAAATATCGCCTGAACGAAACGCGGAGATCATTGTTTTCGTCAGACTTAAATTATTATCATCGGTTGGAATGTCGTCCCGGTTAAACCATTTGGCAACAGCCAGCTCGTCTGGGTCCGACTTGTAATCATCCGTTGCATAAGTATCCCCGTTGGCTAAATCAGCAAAGAAGCCCATTAGGATCGATTGGGAAAAGCCCCACGGCTGACTTTTAAAGTACTGTAGATTGGTGACTTCAAGACCCGTTTCTTCGTAGACCTCACGACGAACAGTTTCCTCGATTGTTTCTCCAATCTCCACAAAACCGGCAATAAGCGCAAACCGGTCGTACCCTTTGGCATACTTCGTTAACAAAATCTGATCATGTCGTTTCACCGCAACGATGATGGCTGGCGAGATTCGCGGGAACAGTTCCTGCCCACAGTTTGGACAGACCAGCTTTCGTTCGCCAGCGCCTGGTTCGTATAAGTGACCGCAGCGGCCGCAGTACTGGTTATTTGCGTACCAAACAGCGAGGTGGCCCGCTGTGACGGATGCGAAGGCCCGCCACTTAGGTGCGGTGTGCCGCAGGGCGTTCATGGACTGGTACGAAAAGTCACCTAGCTCTGGCAAATCGGTGCTCAGGTAAAAGAAATGGTGGTCGCCCACCGCCAATAAATAGCGCAATGTTGCGAGTTTTTGGCCATAAGTGGTCTTAATTTCAGCGTAGGTTGGCAGCCGGGTTTCGGCGCCTTCACCAACTAATAAGAGCTGATTTTGATGAATCGTCACGACGTAGGCATCGTCTGATAGCGGTGTGTTGAGGTACTGCGTGTCTAAAACATCTGGTGCAATTTCTTGAAACATGGGGCGATGGCTCCTTTATTACGGATTTTTTGTCGGTGCGTTGATTACTCCTACTGTACCCCTTATTTACCAGTATTAAAAGACGTAGTGCCTTCCAGTCTAGAAAGACGTAAAAATGGACATGTTTGTAACGATTTGATGTACGTTATGTAAAGAATAGCGCTGATTCTTTACACGAACGTATGTTTGATTTTGGTGAAATTTTACGCTATACTAAGTATAAATAACTTGTTTGAAGTCTTTTAATTTAGAAGCGGAAGTGAGTTTGGTGACCTTTAATAAGAATCAGCTTTTAGCAGAAGCGGTCAACCACTACCCCAGCAATTATATTTCATTAGATCTGGAATTTGCCTACACCAAAAATCAGGCAAGTCCTTTCCTCTGCAGGTAGCCGCCGTTTACGTCCATCAAGGAAAAGTTCAACCCAATCGATTTAACCGGTTTGCCTACTACGATAATATGCGGCCGGAAGATTTTGTCCGGGGACTGGAATACGCAGACACAACGCCGAAAACCTATCGCAAATATGGGGATATTAAGGCGATTGCCCGGCATTTTCTCTCCTGGTGGACCAAGATGAGTGCCCGGAATCTCGGCTGGCCTGAAGACCAACTGAGGGACAGTGCTAACCTTTTGCCCATATTGGGGTACAGCGTGCGCAATGACCTGATTCAATTGACCCATTTTTTTCCAGATGTGATCTGTCCAGAATCCCTCGCCAAAAACTGCGTGCGGTATTACGATGTGGAGCAACTAGTCAAGCAAGTGATCGGTAAGGACAGCGTGCCGCTCCAATCTTTGGCGGCGTTATTCAGCATCGACGCAGGGCGCCCGCACACGGCTGACAGCGATGCGCTCACGTGTGCGACAGTCTTTGAGATTTTAAAGCGGCGGCAACAACGTCCAGCCCGGGCCAAACTCTCCATTCAAGATACTGGGTTTTTGACCCAGATCTCGGAACAGGCCGCCAGTGGTATCACTGATCAACTGGCGGATGCACTGCTAACTGGCCGGTAAACAAAAAGCGTGATGTCTTCACCATTTCAGGCGAAGACACCACGCTTTTTAATGACTTTAATCTGCGAGCAACACAATTCGACCTGGCGCATGGTGCTGTTCCAACAGTTCATGGCTTCAATGACACCGTCAAGGGTCAGTGGTAAGGTCTTAAAGATCTTGGCTGCCAGCGTACCATCACCCAGCATTTTTGCCAGCTGAGTCAGCGCCGTTTGCGTTTGATCTGCGTGTAACGGCCGGATATGTTCAAACGTAATTTCTTTATCCGCAACCGTAAGTTCACCACCAACGGAGGCAACGCGCCCGCCGTCTTTAACCACGGCGCCCAGCAATTCTCCGTTGTTACCGTTCATCGCAGCGTTGATCACAACGTCTGAACTATTTGCAAACTTTGCCGCAATATCTTCCTGATCGTATAAACCGATCTCGTCTAACGGCAATTCCTTTAACAGGGCTTCATTTTTTGAAGACCCCGTCCCGATAACGTAAGCGCCTAAATTTTTCGCAATTTGTGCCGCTAACGCCCCAACACCACCAGTCGCGCCATTAATGAAAACGTGGTCGCCGGATTTGATCTGTGTAAAGGCTGTTGCAGCGTTGTACGCAGTAATGCCTGGCGTGACAAGTGTGACCGCTTCAGCGTTTGACGCGTTGGCTGGTTTTTTGACCACCACTTGCGCAGGCACCACCACGTATTCAGCATACGCCGGCCCACCCTGGCCGATCACAACGTCGCCAATTGAGAGCCCCGGTAACGTCATCGCCAAGGGCCACCACTTCGCCAACGACGTCTCGACCTGGGAAGATCGGAAATCGGCCGCCACCGAAATTGCCGGCCCGTTGACTGCGCTCAAAATTGTTAAGACCAACGGCGAGGGTCTTGAGTTTAACGTCCGTTGCCTGTTTCACGGATGGCTCTGGTAATTCGAATGCCTGAAACACATCGGGGCCACCAAATTTTTCGTATCCAAATGCTTTCACTATCGTCGCCTCCATCTAGATTGATAAGGCCATTGTACATGGTTTAGTCAAATGATGCGGAGGATATGCTCATCCGGCTACCAGTTTTGGATGACCTTGCCCCGTGGCCCGAATTCGCGCCAGTACAGCAACAGACCAATACAGGCGGTGATCACATCCGCAATGGGTTGTGAAACGATCACGCCTTGGTACCCCATTACTGACGCCACAATGAAGATGACGATGGTAAAGATAAAACCCTGACGTGAAATCGACATGATAAACGCGTCCAGCGGTTGGTTAACCGACTGAAACATCGTGGTAAAGACTAGCGAAATGCCGATAAATGGCGTTGTGGTCAGGAACCAGCGCAACATGTAGCTGGCTGCGTGCACCACGTTTTGGTCCTTCATAAACAGCCGCATAGCCACGGGGCAATTGCAATCAATCCCAACGCGATGATGAACGCAAAGCCGGCGTTGACCAGAATATCAAATTGAATGATCTTTTTGAGGCGTTCCTTGTTTCGGGCACCATAGTTGTAGCCGATCAGCGCTTGCGACCCAAAACAAAACCCGACCAATACCATCGTCACGATGGTTTCAACTTTGGTGGCAATCCCAAACCCGGCAACTTTGTCAGCGCCATATTTGATCAAGAAGTTGTTCATGAGCGCTGTTCCCAGCATTGTCATAAAGTTAGTGACGGAAGCTGGAATCCCGATCATGAAAACGTCTTTGACTTCCGCGCCTGGAATGTGCATTTTGTGCGGGTTAATGTGGATGTACCGCGCCCGCCGAACCGTGTAGGCAATCAGAATCGAATCCGTGATCAAATAACCGACAACGGTTGCGAGGGCGGCCCCAGCTGCGCCCAAGTGAAAGCCGAAAATAAAGAGCGGGTCAAGGAAAATCTTAAAAACCGTTCCGGAGGCCGTTCCAATCATGGATTGAGTGGCTAAGCCTTCCGTTCGCAGGGTGTTAATGGGCACCAGCGACACAATAATCAAAATACCAGCAGCCGCCATAATCTGGTAGTAAATTGCCGCATACCGGTAAGTTTCCTGTGAGACACCCAGGAGGCCAAGCACCTGTTGTTTAAACACAAATAGACAAATCGTCACAATGACGCCCATCACCAAGGCCGCGTAGAAGCAAAAACTGTTAACCCGTCCAGCCACATCATATTTGCGCTGCCCCAGCAGTCGTGAAATTGCTGAGCTGCCACCCAGTCCAAACATGTCGCCAAGTGCGATCATCATGGAAAATAAGGGCGTACAAATTGTGATGCCGGCAACCAGATTAGCGTTTTGCGTTTGTGCCACAAAAAAGGTGTCCGTCAGGTTATAGATCATGGAAACCACAGTCCCAAAGACCACGGGTAAGGCCAGCGTAAAGTACGCTTTTGGTATCGGGGCCTTTTCAAACAACTCTATGATGAAAATCATCTCCGTAATTTCTTAGTCAATCCTCATTATTATACGCTTATGGCGTGTCAATATAAGGGACTATGCCGCAAAAAAAGAATAAAAAACGTGCAGCTCATTGAAGGTCCTTGGCTGCACGAATTTTTTATTTACTGCATTTTTCAATCAACTGTAACTGACGTGACGCGTCCTTTATAGACTGGGTTGCGCCTTTTTGGCTTTCTGAATCGCATCCTTAACCGCGTTTTTAATGGCTCGGCTGGAAACGGATGCGCCGGTGATACCGTCAACCTCATAGGTGTTGGCAGCAACCATTTTGTCTGGCAGTTTTTTAACGGCTTGACCACCAACTTCGCCGGTTTCACTTTGTGCGACAATTTCGATATTTTGGAGTGTTTCGTTGGCATAGGTGATTCGCACCACAATTTCGCCACCAATACCATCGTTATCAACGCCTAGATATTGGTTGTCACTCAGCGTAATCTGATTTAAATCAATGTCTGGCTTTAAGTCGCTGCTCAACCCATTATGGCACTGGCACCCGTTGTGGTATCAGTGCTAGCAGCCATCGCAGCGGGCTGGGAATCTGCTTTGGCCTGGGCCGCATTTTCACCGGCAATCTTTCCAAAAATCAAACACTCCGCAAGATTTCCCCCACCTTGATACTGGTTCGCACAGATACCGCCAAGTTCGCCGGCACTATACAGGTGCGGAATGGGTTGGCCAGTTGTGTCCAACACCTCAGCTTGTGCATTTCGACGGGGACCACCCTGAGTATTCAACACGTCGTGGGTCATTTTAAGGGCATAAAATGGGCCGTTGTCAAAGGCTCGCATGGTGTCAGGCTTCCGGTTAAACGCGTAGTCGTGACCGGTTTCAGCAAAGTGATTAAAATCGGCGACGGTGTTCGCCAAAATTTCAGTATCGGCACCGATCTTTGTCGCAAGGTCAGTCAGCGTATCAGCTTTAACTAACTGTTGTTCAAAATCTGGGACGGGGACGTTGCCGTTAGTCTGAATTTGATCATACTGTGTTTGATCAAAGACAAGGTATGGGTGCACGTTCGTTCGTGGTACGCGCCAAGTGCCGTGATCGTAAATGTGCCCATGACGATTCGGTTCGGTCTCGTCAAAGTACCGACTGCCATCGTCAGCAACCGTCATGATGCTGCCGTTTGCGATGTCTGGCCATGCTAACAATAGTCGGCCGCGTTCTCCTTCAGGAACCGCGACTGCCATGCCATGCAATAAGCCTAAGGCCTCGTAATTTTGCATGTGCCACATGTCAGCACCGACTTCTTCTCCCATCCGGATGCCGTCACCCTTATTGTAGAGACTGCCAAGCGGTGCAAGATGGTCAGCACCTAGATAATCCTGAACGGCTTGCGGGTCATTTTCAAACCCACCCATGGCCATCACAACACCATTTTTGGCTTGAATGTTGTACAGATGACCATCGCGTTCGATTTGAACACCAATAATGGCCTTGGTATCTGGATCTTGGATCAGGTGTTTGGCCGGTGAACTGAACCAGACGGTAATCTTATCCGTTCGCGAGATAACCTGTTGCCGCAGATTCTTCCAAAGTGCCGCGTCAAATAGGCCGTGGTGAACCGTCGTGAAATCATAAGCCTCTTGACCTTCGTACTCAGGATATTCGTGAACTGCGCTGTCCAAAGGTAATGGCGCGTCCACACTTGTAAAGTCGTTTTTAACACTGACGGGTTCAACGCCGAGATATTTTTTAACATAGTCGCGCATATGGGCCATCCCGTCGACGAAGGTGTCAACCATGGTCTCATCGAGCGCCATCGGGTACGTCAATCGCTGGTAGTATTTTTTACCAGCCTCAGCCGTGTCAACGGTGCCTATCAGCTGGGCAGAATATCGTGTATTCCCACCTTCATGTCCATTGGGTGCTGAATCAGTTAACAGCACCGACGCCCCAGCATCTGCGGCAAATCTGGCCGCCGTTGCACCGGCACCGCCAAAGCCTAAAATTACGGTGTCGAAGGTTTGATCCCAATTGAGTTGTGATGCTTTTGCTAACATAGTTAAAACCTGCCTTTCAGCAATCCTTGTTTTTATTTTCACAATAATGGTTTGGAACACATCACACCATTACTATAAACCTATTATGAATCCGCTTTCCAAAAATTGGAAATAACTTTTTATTTTTGTAGTATTACTGTTTTGTAATCGGTTTTATCCTATACTGACACTAGTTAACATAGATAGGAGGAATTGTTGTGGGAAATAGATCGCTTGTTTTTCTCGAGGCCATCCAGTCACATTCAAGTATGACGAAAGCTGCACAATCTTTGTTTGTTTCACAGCCCTATATTAGTCGCGTCATTAAAACGGCGGAGGCGCAGTACCAAATTACATTAGTCGATCGTGACCATCGGCCCATTCAGCTTACATACGCTGGCGAGCGGTTATTGACCTACCTTAAAAGTGCCGAGCACTTGAACCAAGCCATGGTGACTGAGATGACACAACTGAAGGAAACTGAATCGCAAACGATCACGCTTGGCATTACGCCACCCGCTGCGATGGCCTGGTATCCAGATACGTTACCAGCCTTCTACAGCCGGTTCCCGAACATGCGAACCCGCATCATCGAAGTCAGTACTTCTGAGGCAGAAAAACAACTCGTTGACCGTCAATTAGACTTTTTTATCGGAAAAACGATTCATAAACCGCAAGTTGTTTCTCTTCCGTTGACCACGATTGCGCTATCATTAGTTATCCCAGCAACGTTTGATGACTTTCAACCGGGCAAATTCTGGCGACCATTTTCTGCTGATGTGTTGACCCACCTCAATGGCCAACCCTTTATTCGGTCAATAGGTGAGTCACGGATGCAGGAGATGATCGATCACTATTTTTCAGATCAGGGCGTGCAAACCATTCCGTTGATCGAGGTAGAAAATTTGTTATTTGCGTTACATCTCGTATTAAAGGGACTTGGGTGCACAATTGTTTCCACAGCGATGTTGACGCGTTTATCGACAGCTCAACGCGCGACGATAAATGCGTTTAAACTGCCCATCTCGCAGCTCAGTGTGGACTTTAGCGCCTCCTATCACCGTAACCATCAACTCTCGGGACCGTTAGAATTTCTTGCCCAGCAAGCCCAACAAAAGTTTACAGCTGATATTTTACGCCAGTCTTGACTGGGTACTGAACATCGAAAAAACGCCATCTCAAAGATCGAGTTAGACTTTTGAGGTGGCGTTATTTTGTTTAAATCTATGCCTATTTTGTACTCATTTTACTTAACACATCAAAATCTGCGTCGCTTAACGCAATATTTTGAGCTGCAACGTTACTGATGACGTGTTCACTTGACGAAGTTCCTGGAATTGGCAGGATGACCTCAGACCGCTTTAATAGCCAAGCCAAGGCAATTTGTGACGGTGTTGCGTCGTATTTCTTGGCAATTGTTGTCAATTGACTGTCGTCCGTCAGTTTACCAGTCGCTAATGGGAACCAAGGAATGAACGCAATGTGATTCTCGTCCGCATAGTTCAGCACATCTTCATCCGCACGATCGATTAAATTATAGCGGTTTTGAACTGACACGATCGGCGTGATCTTTTGTGCCGACTTCAGCTGATAAATGGAGACCTGACTCAAGCCGATATGCTTGATCTTTCCCTCCTGCTGCATTTTTGCCAGTTCACCGATCTGGTCTTCTAACGAGTAGTTGGCATCGATGCGGTGCAGCTGCAACAGATCAATGTGGTCCAAGCCCAAGGAGAACAGGTTTTCTTCAACTTGTTGACGCAGGTAGGCTGGATTGCCTAATTCGGTCCATTCACTGGGTCCCTGACGCGTAAACCCAACTTTGGTGGCCACCAGAACATGGTTGTCAGCGTTGTGCTAGCGCTCTTTTCAGGTAGATGTTGGCAAAGAGCGGGCCATATGAATCCGCCGTATCGATAAAGTCGACGCCGTGGTCGATTGCTGTTGTAATGACGTTCACGGCGTTTGCTTCATCATCAGCTGGCCCCCAGACACCCGTGCCAGGCAGTTGCATGGTCCCAAATCCTAGCCGGTTGACCGTAATCTCGTCATCAAATTTGAATGTTAAGTTCATATCAGTTCCCCTTTTTAAAATGCGCTTAGTTTAGTGGCTAGGTCTAGTTTACGCCTAACCCGGGTGGCCATTTCAAGTCAGGTCCCCTGTATCTTGTTAAAACTTTAACTTTTACTATACCAGTCGGATGAGCACAACGCCAGCAACCATCACGATCAAACTGACAAGTTGCCAAACGGTGACGCGATTTTGCTTAGCCCCTAACCAGCCGAATTGATCGATCAACAGGCCGCCAGCCATCAACCCGATCAACGTAATCACAACGGCCAGTCCAGTCCCGATAACCGGAACGAGATAGACGTTTGCGAGCACAAACAACGCACCGATGAGGCCGCCGATCCACATCCACCACGGATGATGTTCAGTCCGTAAACTGTGTAAATGAAATGGTGGCCGTAAGATCAACACGATGATCAGCAGCACGACTGTTCCGACAAAGAACGAGACGAACGCCGCCTGGATTTTTGACTGCAACACGGCACCGAGGTAGCCGTTGATTGCTGTCTGCGAAGCGCTCAACATTCCGGCAAAAACACCAAGCAGACGCCAAAGCCACGCTTCGATACCGTGCGCTTCAGTCGTTTCCGAGATGGGGGCTGCACCTTCTTGATCCAAAACTTCATGACCTTCAGCAATCCCACGTTTGCCGGCGACAGTCCCAATGACACCAAGAATGACCAACAGTGCACCTGAGGCACTAACTAGCGTGATGTGGCTGATCGGTGAATGAAACCAACCGTAGTTATCGATAGCTAGTCCGGCGATGATCTGGCCCAGAACCGGCATGATCACTATCTGAACGCTGCCGAGCTTTGGAAATAACAAGATATTTCCGGTTAAATAAACGACACCAAATAGCCCGCCAAACCACAGCCAGATGGGTTCAGATGTCAGCAGCGACGGTAAAAATACCAATGTATGAACGACGATTAAACTCATAATGGCTAAAAAAATCGTGCCAACGGAAAACGAAATAAATGATGCTGAAAATGGGGACCCTAAAACGCTGCGTAAGCGGGAATTGATACTCGTTTGAATCGGTAACCCCACGCCAACGGCCAGGGCAATGATAATGGCGAACACGGTGTCGCTCCAATCTTATTGTGATGCCAAATTATAGCGCCATCGTAACCTTAATGCCAGTAGTTGTTATTTGTAATGATCATCTGCTAAAGCGCATTGTGACCAAACATCAAAACCACAGACCGACTGGGGCGCTGTGGTTTTGAGAGATGTTTCATTTAAATAAGTGCTAATACCAATAATTAGGCTTTATAGATATCTTTGAGCCAGGCCAAGGCTAATGACTTTTCGCCCAGATGGGTTCCGATAACCGGACCAAAGTAACCTGTTTCAATTTTAACTTGCGGAAATTTTTCATGAATTGTTTTTAGCCAATTATTCCCGCCATCAGGGTCGTTCCCGTTGATGACAATGGCCCACAACGGGTAATCCACTTTGCTGACAGCTTCACTGAAGATCTCTTCGACCCGGGTCAGCGCTTTTTTACGCGACCGCACTTTTTCAAACGCCACAATTTCGTGTGTTTCATCATCGAAGGTCAACAGCGGCTTAATTTTTAAAATGCTGCCAATAAACGCAGACGCATTTGACAGCCGACCACCGCGAACAAGGTGTTGGAGATCATCCACGATGAAGACTTCGTCAATGGTGGACCGAACGTCATCCAGCCGGGCAATAATTTGATCTGCATCGGCGCCTTATCAGCCATCCGAGCCGCTTCAATGGCTAAATACCCCATCAGCTTAACGGTAATTTGGGAGTCGTAAACGATCACCTTCGTATTTGTCAGCTGACTGTTGACGTCTCGCAACGAATTCACAAATCCAGAGATGGTACTTGCGAGATGAATACTGATGATCGTATCGTATCCCTCATCGCCCAGCTGTTGATAGAGCTGAATCATTTCACCCATTGGGGGTTGCGACGTGCTTGGAAAGGATTTTGAATTCCGCAATTTCTCCCAGAATTCATCCAGTGTGATATCAACGCCCTCATTATAGGAACGGCCGTCGATGACAACCGGAATGGGCACAACATGAATGTGGTAACGTTCAACTTCCTCTGTTGATAAATAGCTGGTACTGTCTGTGACCACAGCTATTTTCATACAAAACACCCGTTTCTTTAGTTAAATTTCAATTTATTAAATGCTGTCATAAATGATATGTAACCCATTCTAACAGGTTTGCGGTCAAATTGCTAAACCTGCGCTAAGAATGCGTTTTCTCGTCCGCTGTGTCTTCCCCCGAAGTCACAGTGGCTTTTTGCAGACTACGATCCAGCCGCTTTAACATGATGCGCAACATCTCCTGCTCATCGTTTGGCCAGTAGTGAAAAATGGCATCGACAAGTGTGTCGTACGCCTGGTTGATCCCCGTCAGCGCATCTTGCCCCGTTGTGGTCAAAGCATATTCAAGCTGTCGACGATCTTTCCCAACGGCGGTCTTGCTGACCAGTTCCTTGGTGGATAAGTTTTTGAGCTGGCGACTCAGCGTTGACGTGTCGAGCTGCAAGGCACCTGCCATCGCATCCTGTGTAATAATGTTCGCGTCGATCTGACGCAGTAACTTCCACTCCGCAATCGTGACGTGGTACTTTTTCGTGATCTTGGTCGTCTGCTGCTGCAGATTCTTTGCCGATGTATTTAAAATATCTAGGATATTGTCCAATAAAAGCCCCTCCCTTGTGATGCAGTATGTGCTGATTGTATTATACATCTTTTTGTGGGATGTGCCTAGTCGGTTGTCTGTGAGATGGCTTTGGGGTGCGGGTTGTAGTGTGCAAAAGGCGGTTGTGGGTGGTGGTGGAATTGGGGTTATCGTGGATTGTTTGGCGCTGGGTAGGTGCTTTGTTGGCTTCTACGTTTTTGGGGTTATTGGTGGTGTTATTGAGTAGGATGCGTGTGTTGACTGGAGCGTCTGGGGGATTGCATTGGTGCGTTTTAACAGTGATTGTTCTTTTTTATGCTGTATTTCACAGAGCGTTGAGTGGCTATGTTGGGCCAGCCTTTTTTGTGGCCATAGTGTTTATGCGTCGGTGTTCTTCCTATTTACGTTGACTAAACGAGTTTCGCAAGGCTGAGCGCTACTGCATAAGTAACTCTGGTCAAAAAAGTCAGGCCCGGACTTTTCTGACCAGAGTTACTTATGCTCCGCCCTCAAAACGCCTTGCTCCGCTCTCTGACCACTTTCCTTGCCACTCCCCACCCAAATCTGTATACTAGTGTACGTATGCGAAAAAATGACCGTTATAACTCTTTTCTATTTATTAAGGAAGTGAACACATGTCTTTTGATGGTGTATTTACCCATGCTATGGTTGGTGAACTGAATCAGACGCTTGCTGGTGGCCGGGTCTCTAAGGTGAATCAACCTTACGACAACGAAATTATTTTAACCATTCGTGCAAACCGGACCAGTTACCCCCTCTTGTTATCAGCGAACCCAACCTTTGCACGTATTCAAACGACGCAAATTCCGTACGTTAACCCCGTGGTGCCGACAAACTACACCATGATGATGCGTAAGTATCTCAGCGGTGCCATTTTAAGCAGTGTCACCCAACCCGCTAACGACCGGGTCGTTAACTTAGACTTCACCAGTCGAAATGAATTAGGTGATCAGATTAATCTTCGCCTCATTATTGAAATTATGGCGCGGCATAGTAACGTCATTTTAATCGACACCAGCGACATGACCATCTTAGATGCCATTAAACACGTGCATCCTGACCAGAATCGTTACCGGACACTGTTACCTGGCGGGACCTATATTAATCCCCCGGCGCAGGATCTTCGTGATCCCTTTACCGGCCCTGTTGAGGTGCTGACAGCCCTAGTCAAAGATTACCCAAACGAAACGGTGTTGGCGCAACAACTGCAAAAAACGTATCAGGGTCTTGGCAAGGACACTGCGCTTGGACTCGCCCGTCAGTTGCACCAATCCACTGACAGTGACGCTGAATTTACAGCATTCTTTAAGCGCTTTGAAACACCGGAACCGACCCTTGTTGTGACTGCCAAGAATAAAACGAGTTTCACTGCCTTCCCTTATATTGAAGACGATGGCACGACGACCCAATCCTTCAACACGTTGAGTAGCCTGCTTGATTTCTACTATCAGGACCGGGCCGAACGTGACCGGGTCCAGCAACAAGGCAGCACGTTGATTCACGTGGTTAAAAACGAGCTCAAAAAGAATCGGACTAAGCTCAAAAAGCTTCAACAGACCATGGCCGCAACTGAGAATGCAGATGAGTTCCGAATCAAGGGCGAGCTGTTAACGACATACTTACATCAGGTTGAACGGGGAATGACCAGCATTTCACTGCCGAACTTCTACGACAATGAAAAACCGATGACGATTTCCTTATCAAATCAGATCAGTCCCTCGCAAAATGCAGCAAAAATACTTCAAAGCGTTACAACAAGCTGAAGAATGCGGTGCAGTATGTGACGGAGCAGATCGATAAAACCAACGCTGAGATCACCTATCTTGATAACATTCAATCGCAAATCGAACTTGCTGCGCCGAAGGATCTCGCTGATATTAAGCTGGAACTGCAACAGGGCGGCTATCTGCGTGACCACGAGCACCGGAAGAATCAAAAGAAGAAGCGCCAACGCGTGTCGAAACCAGAGATCTTCCAGGCTGAAGATGGGACCAAGATCGAGGTCGGGAAAAACAATCTGCAAAATGAACAGTTGACCCTGCATAGTGCAGCCAAAACTGATATTTGGCTGCACGTTAAGAACATGCCTGGCTCGCACGTAATCATCCATGACGCCAATCCGTCTAATGAAACGCTGCTTGCAGCAGCCAACATTGCAGCTTACTATTCCAAGGCACGCCAATCCAGCTCTGTTCCAGTAGACTATGTTCAGGTCAAACGGATTAAGAAACCGAATGGCACCAAACCGGGCTATGTGATTTATGAAGGCCAAAAAACGTTGTATGTAACGCCTGATCGTGCCTTTGTTGAGGGCCGCATGGTGAAACAATAAAATGAGGTAACCGGTTCAAACCAAAAAGAGATGCCACTATGGCATCTCTTTTTGGTTACTCTGCATTTAGTCAGTCTTATCTTGATCTGCTAAAACCGCCTGCGAATGACTCCCAAACGCAATTTGTCCCCCCACCTCCTGAGTGGTCAGCCCAAGTTGTGTTGGTAATTGCAACTGTTTGAACGGGAACGTCCCCTGAACGGTTGCAACGCGGTCAGAATGAATATCAAGCGGCAAGTTTGCGATTAAATTTTCGTCAATTTCACCAAGTGCTTGCCGAATCAACATCCGGACCCAGTTGATGCCGGTGACTTTATTCAAGTAGGCAATCGTTGTTAACCGAGTTGGTCGAACACCGGCAAAGGCGGGTTGACCATTACTAATTGTATATAGCATTTGGACTAACCCGGTACGTGGATCGTTCATGAGGTAGTTAGTTGCATGCTGCAAAATGTGATCTAACTGAGTATCATCAATTTCGGCTGGCGTTTTCATGACAGTGATTTGATCAAATGTTGTGGCCATTCCCTGGTCAGAACGCAGGTCACTCACCAAGATCGGCACGATGTGATCTCTCGTAATAAAGAGATCCAACCCAATCGTTGCGTAGTTATTAACAAGTTCACTGCGTTTCTCCTGGTCGGGCGGTAACACCGCGATGCGCAGATGACGGCGTCGCAATTCGCGTGTCAGATAGTGCCGGTTACCGGGGACAAAAATAATCTCCGGTCGCTCGATTGCAATCACATTGAGCACGTCACCCAACTGAATCGGATCAATGTACTGTTTGTCCGTTAACGTCGCGACTAACGAAGCAGCGTTTGGATTCGTGTTCATAATGATGGTCTTGTACCCGGACTTACGGAGTTGATTAAGCATGCTCGTCGTAAAATAGTCCGCCGAGGCGTTGGGTCCTAACTGATTGCCACCGCGACCTAACACAAGTGCACTATGGTCAGAAAGGCGGTTGGATTCATTTTCGAATTCAAACGTGCTGTAGTAGCCAGTCGATTCGGCTAAAAATTCGGCAGCAGTGGGTTCAATCCCCTTGTAGGTGGGGACGACGTCGTGGTCGCGCCCGAGTTGACGGACATTGTCGATGTCCGTTCGCCACAGACGGGCGATCATCCCATCGCCAAACCCGTAATAACGCCCCTTTTTCAGTGACTTAGCGCCCATCGGATTATCCTTGATCTCAATTTCAATATCGAGGATATGCTTCAGCTTGTAAAAGAAGAACGGATCAATTTTGGTGAGTTCGTTAAGTTCATCAACTTGGTAGCCGCGTCTTAACGCTTCCAATAACACGAGTATCCGTGATGCCAAGGGATGAATTAACTGTGAGATGATCTGCGAATCAGACAAGTTACTCATTGAAGGCAGTTCATCCTTAGGACTAAATTGAGAGGAACGCAATGCCTTTAGAATGGCTTCTTCAGCACTGCGCCCGATACCGATTGTCGAGCCGACTGACCGCATAACAGTGCCAAGGTGGCGATCAGCGTTGGGAATATCTTCAAACGGCCAGATTGGGATTCGAACGACGACGTGATCAACCGTCGGCTCCAGTAATGCCGTTTGCCGAAAATGAAAGATCTCTGGCAACCGCACTTCAGTGAGTTTGAGGTTGAGGTATAAGCTCGCCGCTACCGTCGCAATCGGATAGCCAGTCGCCACCGCTGCCAGCGCCGTCCCCCGATCGTTGTAGGGGGTCACTTTTGTCACGTAAAAGAGTTCTTTTTGCGCATCGAGCGCAAAATGAATATGGCTGACACCTGTAAAATTAAACTTGTTGTTGATGGCAAACGTCATGTCGCGCAATTGCTGATATTCAGTGTTCGTCAACGTCTGTGTGGGCACAACGACCATTGAATCACCAGAGTGAATGCCGATAGGATCGATGTTTTCCAGCCCTGCAATCAGGACTTGCGTGCCCGTGAAATCACGAATCGCCACCATTTCAATTTCTTTATAGCCCACAATACTCTGTTCGATCAGACATTGGCTAAACCGGGACCAGGCAAACCCCTGGGTCACCGCGTTGATCAGGTCATCTTCGTTGTCGCAAAGAATTCGGTTTGTATCGAGCTTTGGCGCCACTGGT
Organism: Secundilactobacillus paracollinoides DSM 15502 = JCM 11969; assembly: GCF_001311135.1. GTDB lineage: Bacteria > Bacillota > Bacilli > Lactobacillales > Lactobacillaceae > Secundilactobacillus > Secundilactobacillus paracollinoides. The sequence continues at coordinate 226,479 of NZ_BBAG01000001.1, read as the reverse complement.
TTAACGATGACCGGGTAGCCGATCCGCATCGCCACACTAACGGCCTCATCAAGCGTGCCAACCGTTTCTGAGGAAATGACGGGTGCGCCGATCTGTTGCAAAACGTCATTAATGCGGTCTGGGTTGTTCACGTCAACCATGGATTCGGATGGGATGCCCAAAAGGCGGACCCCATTATCGCTTAACACACCGTTTTCTTGCAGTTCCTGGACCACACTGATGGCTAAAACCCCACCAACCGTTGGCAGAATAGCATCGGGATGCTCTTTTTCAATGATCCGTTGCACGTTTTCCACCGTTACCGCTTGGATAAACATGTTGGTGGGTTGCACGCGTTCAAGGGCAACTGAAAATGGATTGTTATCGATCAGTAATGTTCGAATACCCAGTTTCTGAAACGCCTGGATCATTTGTAATGTGGCCGCGTCCAGCTCTGTTTCGTGGCCAATTTCCGTTGGACCGCCACCGATTATTAGAATTTTTTGAATATCGTTATCCATGTAGACCCTCTCGTGTGCCCATTATTTCAATAAATTCATCGAAGAGATCGACCGAATCGTTTGGCCCCGGTGCGCCATCTGGGAAAAACTGCACTGAAAAAGCCGGGAAATCTCGGTGCCGCAGTCCCTGAATACTACTGTCGATCAAATCGCGGTACGTGGTGATCAACCGGTCGCGGTCAACCGACTCGCCATCAACGACGTATTCTTGACCCTCAAGCGCATAAATGATCTCGTTGGTGATAATTTTACGAATCGGGTGACTCGCACCGTGGTGTGCCACCGGCAGCGCCGTGATCTCGGCACCATTTGCCAGCGCAAAAAGTTCGTGTCCCAACCCAATCGCGAATAGAGGTACGCGTTCTTGAATCGTTCTGATCATGTCCAAAACGCTCTCAGGTAAGTCTAACGGTGACCCTGGACCAGTCGACAAAATGACGCCGTCCGGATCAAGGCTGATGATCGATTGGGCATCCGTCTTACAAGGCAGAACGGTGACGTTACAGTTCCGTCGCGACAACTGCCTCAGGATCCCGTGCTTTAACCCAAAATCGACAACCACAACGTTATACCCGCTGTTGGGGTTGGGGTACGGCGCCGGAGTGGCCACTTGGGCGACTTGCTGATTGGTCAGTACCGTGGCGTGCAGCTGGTCAAACGCGTGGTCGTCATCCACATCTACAATGCTGCCCTTCATCGTCCCGTTCTTTTGAATCTGACGAATCAGATGGCGGGTATCGATCCCGCTGATGCCCGGAATGTTGTGTTGTTTTAAAAACTGGTCAAGGGACAGGGAACGCTGCCGGTTTTTGGAGATATCCGATACATCACGCACGACCATCCCCTTGGCTGTTGGCAAAATTGATTCATAACTGTCATGAGTGATGCCGATGCTGCCAATAGTTGGTTGTGAAAAAACAATAATCTGGTTGTGGTAGATCTGATTGGTCACAATTTCTTGGTAGCCCAACATACTGGTATTAAACACAAGTTCACCAGTGGTTGTGGCGCCTGCACCAAAGCCTTCACCTGGGTACGATGACCCGTCTTCAAGTATTAAAAATCGTTGTGCCATCATACATCAGTCCATTCTTGTAAACACCAAATAAACCGGTGCTTTTTTAACGATCAATAATTTCAACACTGTCTTGACCGTCAATTTCTGTGACGGAAACCTTAATGCGTTCAGATTGAGAACTGGGAATGTTTTTGCCAACAAAGTCAGCACGAATCGGCAGTTCCCGGTGACCGCGATCAACTAAAACAGCCAGGTTGATCTGTTCTGGCCGGCCAAGATCCATAATGGCGCTCATTGCGGCCCGAATAGTACGGCCAGTATACAGCACATCGTCCACTAGGATCACTTTTTTATCTGTAATGGGAAAATCAATTTTAGAGACTGTGACCGTTGGATCGATTTCTTGACTATCATGCTCGATGTCGTCGCGATACTTTGAAACGTCCAATTCCCCAACCGGAACCGTTGCGTTTTCTAACTGTTTTAAGCGACTTGCGATACGTTGTGCCAAGTAGATACCTCGTGTTTTGATGCCCAGAATGACGAGGTTGTCGATTCCCTTATTCCGTTCAATGATCTCATAGGTGATCCGGGTGAGTGCCCGTTGCATTGCCATTGCGTCTACAACTACTTTTGCCATGAGTTGCCTCCTTAAGAATTTAGGTACTGCTTATTTAAGCGAAACTGTGTTGACGTGAGTATTCAGCCTCAAGTTTAGCATAAAAATTGGGTTTTGCACTGTCAATGCAAGCCAGGTGTCTGTTCGCGTAATCGTCGCAGAACCCGTTCAAAATCATCTGGTAAAGGCGCTTCAAACACAAGCTGTTTGCCCGTTACGGGATGCTTAAACCCTAGTTTCTTTGCGTGCAGGAACTGTCCACTGCCGTTAATCGTTTTACGTGGGCCATAGAGAGGATCACCGGCTAAAGGATGGCCGATGGATTTCATATGCACTCGGATCTGGTGGGTTCGACCAGTTTCGAGCCAGCAAGAGATCAACGTATAGTTGAGGTAGCGTTCTAACACCTTAAAATGGGTCACCGCGTGCCGGCCGTCAGCAACGATTGCCTGTCGCTTTCGATCCTTGGGTGACCGTCCCAACGGTGCGTCGATCGTGCCCTCATCTTGCTTGATGACACCGTGGACTAACGCAATGTACTCGCGTAGATTTGTTTTATTTTTTAGCTGGGCTGCGAGGCTGCGATGCGCGTTGTCATTTTTGGCAACCATCAACAACCCGGATGTATCCTTATCGATTCGATGCACGATTCCAGGGCGGTACGTGCCGTTGATTGTCGAAAGCGGCGAGTGGTATAACAGCGCGTTGACCAGGGTATGGTCAGGGTGCCCCGGTGAGATGAACCACCATCCCTGCAGGTTTGTTGACCACGATCACGTCGTCGTCCTCGTAAACAATATCGAGGGGAATATTTTCCGGCTCTAGATCGAGCGCGACCGGATCTGGAATGGTGATCACAACCTCATCACCAGGCTGCACGGGGTACTTGGGCTTCGTTAGGTTGCCATTAACCGTGACGTTGCCTTATCAATGGCTTCCTTGAGTTGTGAACGACTCTCATCAGCCATCAGGTTGCTGAGCACCTTATCCAAGCGGCCAGTTTCGGTCGTGATTTTAAATGTTTCTTGGCTACTCATGTGAAGACCCCGTTCTGTCGCGGCGGTCCTCCAGCAGAATGGCAATCATCAGGACAATGACACCAACCGTTAAACAACTGTCCGCAAAATTAAAAATCGGAAACGAAATAAAGTCTAGTTGGAACATGTCGACCACGAACCCTTGACGTATCCGATCCACAAAGTTACCAAGCGTCCCCGCAATCATCAAAGCGAGTCCCAGTTCGTACCGCCAATCCGTGCGGTAACGAATGAGAAAATAGATCAAGACTGCCAGTGCGATGATTGACACGATGTAAAAAAACCACTGCTGACCTTCGAGCATACTCCAAGCTGCCCCATTATTACGCAGATAGGTGAGCGATAGAACCCCAGGAATCACCTGATGGACTGCCCCCAAGGCAATGTGCGCCACAACTGCGTATTTAATCCACTGATCGATCAGAAATAAAACGATGATCAAAACTGTAACTGATCCGATTATCAACGCACCGAACTCCCTTTTTGAATTATTTATCTATTATAGCAGACCCCGGCTTATCCAGCCACGGTGCTGTATTATTCTAGTTGATTTTCCGTTGGTAACTGATCTAGCTGTGATTTTTCGTTGGCGGGGCCTTTTCCTTGCCTAGTATTATGTGAGACGTTGAAATACTTAAATTTCTAGTTTGGATTGTCGAAACGTGTCCCCGCATGCCGAGACCGGCTTACGCCACTAGCGCCAGTTCAACCCAAAATAAAAAGCCCCTAAAGACAGCGGCTTTTTAGTGTGTAAATGATATTAATCGTTAGAACAACCCGGTGATCTTGCCATCAGCATCGATGTCCATGTCCAATGCTGCCGGGTGTTTTGGTAGGCCAGGCATCGTTAAGACATTGCCTGTCATTGCCACGATGAAACCAGCGCCCAGCTTGGGGACAAATTCGCGGACGTGAATGGTAAACTCTGTTGGTGCACCAAGCGCCTTCGCGTTGTCCGATAATGAATACTGCGTCTTTGCCATGCAAACTGGCAGCTTATCCCAACCCTGCTTTTGGAAGGTCTTTAACTGGCGTTTAGCCTTGGGTTCCAGTTCAACGTCGCGACCGCCATAAATATTTTGAACGATTTTAGTCATCTTGGTCACCAAGTCATCGTCGGAATCATAGAGTGGCTTGAAGGTTGATGGTTCGTCAGCAGCTGCCACAACGGCATCTGCCAAATCAAGTGCGCCACCACCCCCGTTTGCCCAAACTGTGGTATCAAAGGCTTGTACGTGGAGTTCATCCTTAACGTAGGCCAATAACTGATCGATCTCGGCATCCGTATCACTCGTAAAACGGTTCACAGCCACGATTACGGGCACACCGTAGCGACTCATGCTTGTCACGTGACGTTTCAAGTTTTCCGAACCGGTTGCTAACGCAGCCAAGTTCTCTTCCTGCAAATTGTTCTTATCCACGCCACCGTTGTACTTTAACGCGCGAACGGTTGCAACGATCACGACTGCATCCGGTGTTTTGCCAAGAACCGGGGTCTTAATATCCATGAACTTTTCGCCGCCAAGATCAGCACCAAAGCCGGACTCGGTAACCACGTAGTTTGCGAGGGCTAAGGCTGACTTAGTTGCAATGACGGAATTACAGCCGTGGGCGATGTTTGCAAAGGGGCCACCATGGATAATGGCTGGGGTGTGTTCGATCGTTTGGACAAGGTTTGGCTTGATGGCGTCCTTTAATAACAACGCGATCGCACCACCGACTTTTAAGTCTGCTACGGTCACTGGGTCCTTATCGTAGGTGTATCCGATCACAATCTTATTAATGCGCGCTTTCAAGTCTGCGAGGTCCTTGCTCAAACATAAAATTGCCATTAATTCACTCGCAACAGTAATGTCAAACCCATCCTGGCGTGGAATTCCTGAGGTACGACCGCCTAACCCAATGACCGTTTGCCGAAGTGCACGGTCGTTAATATCGATCACGCGCTTCCAAATCACCTGGCGTGGATCAATGTTAAGCTCGTTGCCCTGCTGAATGTGGTTGTCGATCAGTGCTGACAAGGTATCGTGGGCCTCCGTTAATGCGCCCATGTCCCCAGTAAAGTGCAGGTTGATATCTTCCATTGGAATAACCTGCGCATACCCGCCACCCGTGGCACCACCCTTGATGCCCATGACGGGCCCCAGGGATGGTTCACGTAATGCAATCGCGACCTTTTTGCCCTGACGCTGCAGTGCATCACCTAGACCAACAGTAACGGTTGACTTGCCTTCACCCGCTGGCGTAGGGTTAATGGATGTGACCAGGATCAGTTTTGACGTGCTGGCATCCCCAGTAACGGGGAGTTTAATTTTCGCTTTTACAGCACCATACTGTTCGATTTGGTCGGCTGACAGGTCTAATTTACCTGCAATTTCTGTAATGGGTGCTTCAGTAGCTGCTTGTGAAATTTCAATATCATTCAATGTGGTTTACCCCTTTTGTGAAATTTGTGCCTCTTGAATCAAGTTATTGAGTTCAATCACTGAGTTTACTGGTAATAAGAACTGATAGATCTTCCCGCCATAAACAAATCCTAAACGGTACTTAGACGCGTGGACATTGTGCACATCGCTGAGGCGAATCTGTACCCAATTATGGTTAAGGATTCGGCTCACACGGATCACGCCATTTTCAAGATAAATGTGGCGATAATGGATCTGCGCCCACACCAGCACGATAAAAATGACACCAATCACCCATGGGATCCAGTAATGATTTGAAAGTTCCAGTGCTAAAATAATACTTAAACAGAGCACCACGACCGTCCAACTCCATAAAATGATCGTAGACAAGGGGCCAGGCTGGTACAATAATTGACGTTTTTGCTTTGAAATAATGGGAATCTCTTCCTTTCGAAAGGTGGTTTAAACCAATGTTTACTTTATATACAGATGCCACAACCGACAGTGATCGTATTTTAAGTGCCGCCGGTATTTTGATTCTTCATGATGGACAGCAGACGCAACTTAAGGCGGTCCTGCCGGATGGTGACAATCATCAAGCTGAATTTCACGCAGCTATTACGGGCTTTGAAAAACTCGTCACGATTGCTGGTGATTCGGCGACGGCGTCAAGCGTTTTGTATTATACAGATAGCAAGATTGTCGCCGATAGTGTCGCAAAACAGTATGCAAAACACTATCAACCGCTCGTCGATCAGTTACTGGCGTTGCAAGCGAAGTTTAGCGTCGTCGTGACAAACTGGGTGCCTGAAAAACAGAATCAGGGTGCCCACAATTTGGCGCAACAGGCGTTAAAACAGCACCGCGCCGACGTCGACCGCTAACTGTACCTGACGTGCTATGAGAAGTAATTTGCCAGGTTCTTTTCATACTTGCTCCAGTCGGGTTGACCGCCATAGATAGCTGTACCGGCTAATAGTCTGCCAATCAGCGGTCCCGTTGTTAGGCCGGATGCCCCTAATCCGCTAGCCACCAAGATCTTAGGGTGTTTCGGTAACCGGCCAAAGAACGGTGAATGATCCTCGGTGTAAGCCCGGGTGCCGACCTTGGCCTCCGCAATACTGTCAGCCGTCAAGCCTGATACAAAGCGTTGAGCGCTTCCCAGCAGATCCTGAGTAGCCTCGTCAGTAACGCTCAGGTCATACTTTCCTTCGTCATCGTGGGTCGCGCCAACGATCAGTTCGCCGTGGCCGAGCGGAATCACGTCCCGTTCGCCCTCCGGCATCAGTACCGGCATGTTTTCATAATCTTGGATATCCTGCACGTTTAGCCGGATAAGTTGGCCATTTTGTGGGCGGACCGCAACTTTAATGCCTAACGGCGCAACTAAATCAGGTAACCAGGCACCAGCCGCAAGAATCAGTTCGTCAAATCGTTTTAACCCTGCTGGCGTGATCACGCGACCCGCTTCGTCAAGTTGGACGCGGCCATGCTTCACTGTGAGGTTGACTTGACTGGCCTGCTGAAGCAGCTCGGTTACAAATTTAGCCCCATCGATACGGGCACCGCCACTCACCAACACGCCTGGCTGTCCTTTTGACAGAAGCGGAATTTTCTCCTGGACTTGTTCAGCAGTGAGTTGTGCGATCTCACCCATATCGGGATCATCCGCCGCCCACTGTTTAGCCAGTTCCCATAATTTCGACATATCCGTCGGGTCCGTTCGTGTAATGATCGTTCCGGTCTGAGCATACACATCCGTGGCCAAATTAGCTTGACGCGCCAGCTGCATTAACAGTGAAGCACCATCCTTAGCGAGCTGATACCACTGGGAATTGCGACGCTTTGACAGCCACGGTGAAATGATTCCGGCAGCTGCGGAGGTTGCTTGACCAGTCCCGTCATCGTACAGGGTCACTTCAAGTTGATCATGACCAGATAACGTGCTGAGATAGTACGCAGCACTGGCACCAACGATACCGCCGCCGATAATTGCAATTTTTCGTTTCATAACATGCACACTCCTTCAGAATCAATCTGTCTAGATCAATTTTAGCATAGTTCTGATCAGTATCGGTAACTGGGCGACGAAAAATATTAACTGTTAACTATGATACCAGAAATTAAGAAATTAGTTCGTGAAATTTTAAATCATTCTTTTTAAAATGGCTAAATTACGATTTAATATAAAAAAAGACGAACGATGTTTCATGAACGAGATTGAAATGTTGCGACTCTGGTGATCGCTCCAGATTATCGTGGCTCACTACTGTCTAATTTTAACAAAAAACGTGCCCCGGAATAAACTCCGAGGCACGTTTTTAAACTTATTTAGGACTTCAGCTTATTTCAAAACTTTAAAGCGAATATCGTCGTCCATGAATTCTTTGTCGCCAGCGTCACTTTCAATTGACCAAAGTCCATTTGGGCACGTAACCGCCAGCCGTCAGGAATTTCGAAAGCTTCCTTAACGAGGTCATCGATCAGTGGATTGTAGTGTTGTAGGTTGGCGCCGATCCCGTTTTCCGCAAGTGATGTCCACACAGCAAACTGCGCATTCCCTTGGCCTTGTTCTGACCAGTCATAGAAGTTATCAGCGTACAGCGGGAAATCATTTTCGAGCTGGTGTACCGTATCCATGTCAGTATAGTAAAGCACTGTCCCAAATGCTGCCTTGAAGGCATTGATCTTCTGTAACGTTTTTTGGTAGGCTTCTTCGCTAGGCACTTCAGACTTGAGGCGCTTTGCGACGATGTCCCATAATTGTTCATGCTTATCGTTAAACAGGATGACAGCACGGGTTGTTTGACTATTGAAAGCAGTTGGGGCTAACTTAATATCCTTCTTAACCAGGTCAGCAATTTCATCTGGTGTTTGTGTTAAATGACGACCCAATGCATAAATGGAACGACGTTGTTTGGATAATTCTAATAATTGTTCTTTCATGTGATAAGCAACTCCTCATTGTTGTTTGTTGATGTGCGTTTTTTGATTACGAAAAATAGTATATCAACTTACTTTTAATAAGTAAAGAGTTTTTCATGAAAACCGAGAATTTTTCACTGGTATGTTGTGGGTTGAAAGTTGGGGCGCTTGATATAGCGGTGGTTGGCGTTTTTGATTAAGAAAATTTAAATGTGGTTGTATTAGGTTGCCGGAGGTATGGGGAGTTCTGTGGTTGAGTGGGCGCTTTTTTTTCACCTTTTTAGAGGGTTGACTTACATTCTCCGACTTTTTCAATTTATATTGCCTAAACGCCTTTCACAAGGGGTCTTTCCATTCTTGGATGATTCAAAGTAGCGCTTTAATGCCGCTTCGTTCCACCGTTCGGCCCTGCAGGCTGAAGTTTTCCGCAATTTACCTTGAAATTCAAAGATCTAATTCAAGGATCTCCTACGACTCCCGTGTTCGTAACTGGTTTAAGGACGGCCGCTAACAGCCACAGAGCCTGCAATGCCGAAGGGCTCCACTACGCTACAATTCTGACAGTGGTCGTCACATGTAATAAGTTTCCAAATGCGGTATCACGAAACATCTATATTAATCGTTACAGGCGACATAAACATCATGAGAAGCATTGCTGTTAATAGTCTTACTAGCAGTCGAGTGCGGATTCTCTGCGAACTAGTTTTAATGCAATTGTGAAACTTAACTAATGATAAAAAGTTGGCTCAACGTCAGTGGAATGCAGCAATTTGGCACGAAGCTGTGGTGTTGACATCAGTTGGCGACCGTACTTTGGTCGGTTACTGATGTGCGAGACGATTGAGATCCACTCGAGAGCTGCGCAGCAGAAATCGAGTTAGCTCAGTCGCGAGCCACTACACGGAGTGCCAAATTGCGGAATGGAACGGACTATCACCTAATATTGAAAAGTCCGTTACACACCGCCCCTAACCCGCCTTGTTCCACTCTCTGTACTAGTGTTACACTAGTAACCACCAATTACCAATAAGGATGTGTAGCATCAATGGATTTGAAACATGAACGACGTAAATTATTTGGACAATATGGGTACTTCCTGCTGCTTTGGTTTGTGATTCAGGTCTTTTACAACACGCCCATCAGTAATCTTAATTCTGGTTGGACCGAGGAAGCCTTGCTCGACAGCGTTAAATTTCTCATCTGGTTTGTTTTCGGTGCTTGGCTGATTCACCACACCAGAAAACAACTGGCAATTGAACGGCCCTACCTGTTTAACTGGCGTTTTAAGCCATTCTATTACTGGTTAGCTGCCATTATTGTTTATTTTTTGGTGGTGACAGTTATGCAACATCACCAAATTGCCATCAGTCCCAAATTTAAGCCCGAATATTTCTTTCAGGACTTCTTGATTGTAGGTATTTGCGAGGAGACCATGTTTCGGGGCTACTTTCTCAATCTCCTCTTAAAGCTCTACGACAATGAACAGACCGCCCTGATCATTCAAGCCGTCATGTTCGCTGGTATTCACCTGCCGCGGTACTTTACAACCTATCCCACCTTGTCCGCACTCACCATTATCACGAATCTGATCACGGTCGGGTTACTGGGATACCTGTTTGGCTGGCTGTTTGTTAAGAGTCACTCCCTGTGGCCGGGCATCGTGACCCACAGTGTCTGGGACTTACTTGTCGTTGCCTCATCGGGGGTTAGCGTTAAACTGCCGTTCATTTCAAATGACACAGCATCCACCGTTGTTTGTTTCGTAAAAATGGCCAGCATTTCCATAAAACTCTCCGCTGTATTGGCACGGTTGAGGTCCGCCAGTGGGTACCAAAGGATGCGGCCTTCATCGCCTTGTTTCAGCTGACCGGAAAACTGACTTGTGCGATACAAGAAACCGATTTTGCGATAGTGGTCTTGCGTGTCAAACCACTCAACGGTGCCGCAGGATTCTAGCTGACTAACAGTCAACCCAGTTTCTTCAAATACTTCGCGCGCCATTGCGGTCGCCAAGGGTTCACCAGGTTCAACGTGGCCGCCGGGAAAGGAATGACCAAATTTCCAATCCACGTCGGTTTTGTCTTCCACAAGGACCTCCTGCGTGTCTTCATTGATCACCATACACATATTGACGAGTTCAACGGGTTCTGTTCGATCTAATGGCATTTTATCCACCTCAATTTAAATATAAAAGCGTTGCTTGGATTTAGTATAACAAATCCAAGCAACGCTTTTTGTTTTCAGACCATTTATTTTGAGATACCCGAGCATTTCCGAGAGAATGTTAATGCAATCGTTATTTTTTACCAAGTTTAGCAGTTTGGCCTTGGAATTCAGAAGAGTACTGGTTCATATCAGACCGGTACCGGTCGAGATCCCGGCTAAACTCAACCGCGTAATCGGCTTCTTCACCGTGCTCGCCCATATCAAGGCCCAGCTCTTCTTCGCGCCGATCGACTCGCATGGGCATGAACAGCTGCATCACTTTAATGATAATGCTGCCCATGATGGCAACAAAGATGATCGTGCCAAACGTCGCTGCCAGTTGGACCAAGAACATATGCCAACCGCCACCATAGAAAAGGCCATTTTCTGGCAAACTGCCGTTGACAGTTTTGGTCGCAAACAGTCCGGTTAGAATACTACCGACGATTCCGCTCACACCGTGACACCCAAACGCATCTAAGGCATCATCGACACCAATGCGATCCTTTAAAACGTTGACGAAAAAGTAACTCGCCAGTGTGCCAGCCAGCCCAATGAAGAAGCTCCGGTAATCGTCACGTAGCCTGCTCCCGGTGTAATTGCAACCAGGCCGCATAGGGTTCCCGTGCAGACGCCGACCAAGGTTGGCTTGCCGTTCTTCGTGAACATGTCGAGAAACATCCAACTTACCATGGCTGTCGCTGCGGCAACCGTTGACGTCAACATGGCTTGAACGGCCACTCCGTTGACACCCAATGCTGACCCCGCATTGAACCCATACCAGCCGATCCAAAGAATCGCGGTTCCTAAAAGCACCCATGGCAGGTTGTAATGGGTATGCGGAATATCGCCGTAGTGGATCCGTTTACCTAAAAAGGCTGACAGAACAAAGGCGGTGATCCCAGCGTTGATATGAACGACCGTCCCACCGGCAAAATCGACGGTTCCTAGGCGGGCTAATAACCCGTTGGGACTCCAGACCATGTGGACCATGGGATAATAGATCAAAATCGACCATAGACAAACGAATACCAACAAAAACCGGAATCTGATCCTACCGACAACGGCGCCAACGAACAGCGCTGGTGTAATGACGGCAAACATCATTTGAAAGATGGCATAGAGGCCAGTTGGAATTTTAGTTGCCGTCAATCGCGACATATTGACGCCATGCATGAAGATGTGAGACGCTGAGCCGATAAAGCCGCCAAGATTCCCTTCAAACGATAGACTGTACCCAATAATGATCCATAGCAGAATGGCCACCCCAGTCAGCATGTACACGGATAACATCGTGTTGACCACGTTTCGTTTCGAGACTAACCCGCCATAAAAGAAGGCTAATCCCGGGGTCATAAACAGGACTAAGATGGTTGCTAAGATCATGAATGCTACGTTGGCTAAATTCAACAGCATCACTTCCTCTCGTTAATGTTATAAAGTCTAACATCATTTATGAGAGAGAACCACTACTTTAGTGAGATGTCAGGTTGCCTTAGGAGATAAGGAAACCGCTTACTATACCAATTTACGACGTTAAAAAATGATTAAAAAATTTTGAGACTTGTTCAACGCAATGGCACGTTTTATGTCATATCTATGATGTGACATAAATTTCATTATTGCTAGTCAAGCGCCCGTCTTAACAGTATCGGCTCTATGATGCAGTTGTATTTCGAGGTTACATGACTGACCTTTCTCTAATGATTGTCCTTCAATGGACACTAAAATGCAGTCAACACAAAAAAGGTGTCAGCTCAACACCCATTTTGGTCATTAAGCTGACACCCGTTTATTCTAGTTGATATTAATGCTGGCGGTTCTGATGACCCCAATATTGGAAGTAATCGGTTCTGAGTGCCCCGTTATAGAGTTTTCGACGCTTGGTCGCCTTCTCGCCATAGAAGGACTCAAATGATAGATCAGCAGTCAGAATGTACTTCGACCACGTTGTCATTGGCTTAAAGACTTGCCCCATTTGCTTATAGATCTGGCGGACACTCTTTTGGTCCCCCATCCGCTTCCCGTAAGGCGGGTTAGCAATCATGACGCCGTTTTCTTGATCCGTCGTAAAGTCTTTTACTGCCAGCTGCTTGAACTGGATATCGTGAAGAACACCGGCACCATTAGCGTTTAACTTTGCAATATCGATCATTGACCCATCAATATCGTACCCTGTAATATCAAGGACTGGGTCAGTCTGTGCAGCCCGAGCTTCTTCCTTCAAGGTATCTGCCATTTTACGATAGTCAGGATGCCAGTCTTCACAGACCACGTGCCGGTTGAGTCCAGGCGCAATATTTCTGCCAATGAGCGCAGTTTCAATTGGAATGGTACCGGAACCACACATTGGGTCGACAAATGGCATATCCGGGCGCCATGTCGTTAATTTAATCAAGGCGGCCGCAAAGTTTTCCTTCAACGGCGCATCCCCTTTTTCCTGTCGGTAACCACGTTTGAATAAACTATCACCGGTCGTATCGAGTGTCAGCGTGGCAACATCCTTGTCTAACGCAATTTCAAGTGGGAAGAGTGCGCCCGTTTCTGGAAAACGTGTTTTACGATGGTAGGCCTCAGTCATTTGACTGACAATTGCTTTTTTCGTCACCGCCTGAATATCGGATACACTAAACAACTTTGAATTTTTTGAACGGCCATTAACGGGAAATTTGGCATCCATAGGGAGCCATTGATCCCATGACATTGCACTAACTGTGTCAAAAATATCATCAAAAGTTTTGGCTGGAAACTGAATTAATATAATTTTGATGCGGTCTGCTGTCCGCAGCCACAAATTAGTGCGTAAGATATCGTGCATGTTCCCTTTAAACGCTACCCGGCCGTTTTCAACCTGGACATCGTAACCCATGTCCCGCAGTTCCTGTCCCGCAATGGCTTCAATACCACTGGCAGTTGCTGCGTAGAGGTTCATTTCTTCGTTATTCATGTTGTGCTCCTATTCCTTTGTTTTCGGTGCGACAGTTCTGTTTTTAAAGCGAGACCGCTCGAAATCAGGTGCTGGCGAGATCAAACAGCCTTATTCATCACGATCCTCAATTTATAGCCATAAAAAAAGTGGACGCCTAAGCGCCCACAATCCTGATTTGTAAATCGCTGTAAGCCATGTTCCGTACTTCACCTAATGCCAGGGACAGTTAGGTCAAGCGGTAATCATCTATCTCGAGAGTTAAAAACTCTCCCCCCACAACTTAGTTCATTTCCGTGTGTGAAGCGCCCCTACCGTAGTTTGGGTTGCCCGCTCGAGGGGTTTACCACGTTCCACCACTACCGTTTCCAATAGCGTCATCGTCGCTGTGGCACTTTCAGAGGTATTAACGCATAGCCGAAACCTTAGCGCTTTTCCCCGCCGTAACTTCTTGCGAAGTCCCCCGGCTTATTTTTTCACCGAGCACGAACACTACAGGCATCGCAGCCTGTGCGAGCATGGACTTTCCTCAGCCGACTTAAGCCGACCGCGATTACCCACGATTTACAAAAAATGTTAACTTATATTAGAGCCGGTGTGACGTGTTACTATTACTGGAATCCAGTTGGGAACCAAACACATGACGTTCCAGGTTTGATAAGCGCTTCAGGATATCCATATTAGTCACATTACTTGCCGGTTGACTCGTTTGAACCGTTTGCTGACCGCCACCAACAGAAATCTGTTTCGTCAGCTCATCTACCTTGGCTAACAAACGTTCGTTTTCGTCTTGGAGGTGTTGATTCTCCTTCGTAAACGCTTCGTAGTCTTTGATGACATTATCCAAGAAACTATCAACATCAGCTGGGTCATAGCCCCGCATCTTCTGACGGAATTCTTTTTGTAAAATGTCCTTGGGAGTAAAATTGATCGTTGCCATTTAAATACACCTCATCATTTATTCAACACCAACATTTAAGATGATACCAAAAATTAGTCGAGATTGAAACCTTTTTTTGAATTTTCTTGAAATTCATACGAATACTCTTGCAATTGGTCGAAATCAACCAGCTGCAACGGATAGGTATGGTTTTCTTGCCAATGCATAATCGCATCATAATCGTACCGCGATTTGCCCTCGTTGTCTACATCATATACTAAAAGTGCCCCATCAGTGTGGGTCAGCATGAAATTTTGATAATTTCTTAATTGTTGTGGCGACGTGTAATCCTGATCACTGACGGGGGCTTGAAAGTCCACCTGTTCCTTTAGATCCGCCAGTTTTTCCTGGTTATCCGGTTTCCATTGATTGCCGAAATGCGCAAATGGCATCATTAATGCAACGTTAAGTTCAGGATAATCTGGCTTTAACGAAATGGCCGCCTTCGCTGCCATCTGTTCAATGCCAAGCTGGCCCCCAGTGATGACCCAAGTCGTGCCGTCTTCAATTGCTTGCGTGATCAGCTTAGTCAGCGCATAGTCGATCACTTGATACTTCGGCTCAGTTTCTGAGAATAAGCCTAATTCATATGACCGATAGCCAGTGATCCATAGTCGTTGTGCCATGTCTGCACGTCCTCCTTTATTGAATGGATGATCCACACTTGTTTTTGGGTAAAAATATTGGGTAAAAATCCGTTGCATTCCGCAATTTGGCACTCCGTGTGGTGGCTCGCGATTGAGCTAACTCGATTTCCACTGCGTGGCTCTCGAGTGGATCTCAATCGTCTCGCATATCAGTAACCGACCAAAGTACGGTCGCTAACTGATATCGACACCACAGCTCCGTGCCAAATTGCTGCATTCCACTGACGTTGAGCTCCCTTTTTATCACTGGTTAAGCATCACAATTGCGTTAAAACCAGTTTGCGGAGAATTCGCCCTCGACTGCTAACCAGACCGTTAATAGGTGTGCTTCTTACCATGTTCTAGTCACAGATAACAACTGACTAACAGGTTTCATGACACCATTTATGAAGCCTTGACATCTAAGATAACGATTACAAATATCGTAACGTAGTGGAACCGTTCCGCAGTGCAGACCGCGATCGACTCCAACTCAACCTACAGGGCCGAACTGTACAACAAAGCGGCATAATAGCACTATTTAAGTTCCCTCCTAAAATTGAAAAGAACCTTTGAGACCAATTGCTTTCACTATATACAGACGAAAATATAGCTTAATTTCATTAAACTTGTGCAGTGATGCCAATCAGCTACTTGAAAAACGGCAGACATAACCGTATCATACGCTTGCACACCTTAACCCAACTTTAAAAGCATCGGCAATTGTCCCATATTCGGACATTTCCCATACAAGTGTTCGATGATTTTTAAAGAACTAAGCCCGTTATCACGGGTTTTTTGCATTTACTTGTTTATTGAAAACGTGTCCCTTGGTATAATAACACTAACTGGGTTAACATAGTTTCGACGAATTCATAACGAAAAGAGATGATCCGGTCTGTGACAATTCATTATCCGAACGGCGCGTGCTTCTCGCCAGGTCAGCAACCCAACCAAAAGTTAAAGCTGACCACCTATGGCGGCCGAGGGATGACTTTAGAACAGGAGCTTAATGAGAGCAATCAATACTACCTGGCTAACGATATTGCTGTCATTCATAAAAAGCCGACCCCCATTCAAATCGTCAAAGTCGATTACCCCAAACGTTCCGCCGCAGTTATTCGGGAAGCCTACTTTCGGCAAGCTTCCACCACGGACTACAACGGTATCTATCGTGGCAGATACGTCGATTTTGATGCCAAGGAAACCCAGGAAACGACCCGCTTTCCACTAGATAACTTCCATAAACACCAGATTGAGCACATGAGAAGTTGTTTAAAACAAGGCGGCATTTGTTTTGGTCTGATTAAGTTTGTTAAATTAGATCAGCTATACTTATTAAAGGCTACGGATCTCATCACCTACTGGGATCACCAGGATACGGGACACAAATCGATACCCCTTAAAGTATTTGACGACATTGCGCTGCCGATCCACTACCGACTCAACCCAATTATTCCCTATCTCGATGCGGTTGATCACATTATTTAACGCCTTAATCAAAGGAGCTTACCTATGTCAAGTAATTCAAATAACGATGAGACGCGTTCTGGGCGTCGACAGCAAAATGCCAAGCCCAAACGAAAACGTCATTTATTTCGAACGATATTTACCAGTCTGCTGGTCTTATTCTTAGGCGCCATCCTATTAGGCGCTGGACTATTCTTCTACTACGCGCAAGGCGCGCCTAACATCACTGAATCCGAACTTTCAAGTGATACGTCGACCAAGGTCTACGATGCTGACAATAACGTTATTTCCCGGTTAGGTGCTCAAAACCGTGACTACGTGAAGTCAAGCAAGATCCCTGGTACGTTAAAACAAGCTGTTGTTTCCATTGAAGACCGTCGTTTCTATAAGGAACACGGGGTTGACCCGATCCGTATCGTGGAAGCCGCCTTTTCTAACATCCGCGGCTCTTCATTAGGGATGCAGGGTGGGAGTACCCTGACCCAGCAACTCGTGAAATTGTCTGTCTTTTCAACGTCCAATGCTGACCGAACTTTAAAACGGAAAGCCCAGGAAGCTTGGTTGGCCATCAAGGTTGACCAAAAGTACAGCAAGTCAAAGATCCTAGAATTCTACATTAACAAGGTTTATATGGGTAACGGGGTTTACGGCATGGAGACCGCCGCTAAATATTACTACGGCAAATCACTCAGCCGCTTAACGCTGCCGCAGCTCGCAATGTTGGCTGGGATGCCGCAAAGTCCGACAAACTATGATCCAACGCGCTACCCTAAGTACGCGACATACCGCCGGAACCAAGTGCTCGCCGCGATGGCCCAAAACAAGGTGATCAGTTCCGCTCAAGCAAAGGCTGCTGAAGCCACGAGCGTGCAAAGTGGTTTAGCCAAAACCCATCCGGTCACAACGGTCACGAATAAGAGCCAAAAGTATATCGATGCTTACTTAAAACAAGTCTACGCAGAATTAAAGGCGGATGGCTATAACACTAGTACCGATGGCTTGCGGGTCTACACGAACCTTGATATGTCGGCTCAAAAACACCTGTATAACATCGTCAACTCCAACAACTACGTCGCCTTCCCAAGTAAAAAGTTCCAAGTTGGTGCGACGCTGATCAATCCTAACAATGGTAAGGTGACCGCCATGATTGGCGGCCGAAAGACTGGTAATGTCAGCTTCGGGCTTAACCGAGCTGTCCAAACTGACCGGTCGAGTGGGTCAACGATCAAGCCACTGATGGATTACGGGCCGGCTATTCAGTACCTTAAATACCCGACGTATGAACCAGTTAAGGATACGGCATACACCTATCCTGGTACTGATAAACAGCTAAACGACTTTGATGATAAGTATGAAGGCACCATTACCATGCGGAAAGCGCTGGTTGAATCCCGAAACATTCCAGCTATCCGAACGCTGGATGCTGTTGGGATCACAAAGGCGACTAAGTTCCTGAGTGGTCTTGGGATGACGTTTAAGGACAAACTGACCCTGCAAAACGGGATTGGGGCTTATATCTCCACCGAACAAGAGGCCGCTGGTTATAGTGCCTTTGCGAACGGTGGGACCTACTACAAGCCAAGTTTGCTGAACAAGGTCGTCACCAAGGATGGCAAGTCACACTCCTACGGCAGTACCGGGAAGCGCGCCATGTCATCAGCCACAGCCTTTATGATCACCAACATGCTTAAGGGTGTTATTAATAGCTCTAACGGTTCAGGAACGGCAGCCGCAATTTCTGGGTTATACCAAGCTGGTAAAACTGGGACAACGGCTTACCCTGACGACTATGTGAATAAGGTTCCAGCAAGCAGCACCATGGATTCATGGTTTACTGGGTACACCAAGAATTATTCACTGTCTGTCTGGACCGGGTACGACAAACAATTTGCCACGGGTGGATACGTGACTGAGGATGAAACCAAGATAGCCCAAGAGATCTACAAGTATGAAATGACCTATCTCGCACAAAACGAGAACGTTTCAAACACCGACTGGACCAAGCCGAACGACGTTGTTGAAACAACCCGAAACGGGGTCGATGAATACTATATTCAGGGGTATCCTGGTGATACAACCACGAGCGCTAACGGTGGCACCTCAACGAATGCTTATAGCAGTTCTGCAAGCAGTGCAACTGGCACCAGTTCAAGTAACGCAGCCACCACGAACCGGTCAACATCGTCGTCGACTAGTTCAACTGACTCCACGAGTTCTTCAACTTCAACCAAGCAAGAACCTAGTGGCGGAAGCGGCAGTGGTAGTGGCAACGATGGTAACAGCACGGAAACGACAACGTCATCGTCGACGTCAACCACCACTTCTGAAAGTACTGGTGGTTCAACAACCACTGGTGGTACCACTTCAACGAAGTCGAGTGCCAAGGCAAGCAGTTAAGGGACACATTTTAAATCAAAAACAGCTTGAATCCGTCTGATTGGATTCGATCTGTTTTTATTGTCCCCCCCTTGTAATCGTTTACATGTTATACTACAGCTAAACCCTGCATCATCATACGGAGGTACAACACCATGACAACCAACGAAGAACGGATGTTAAGTGGTCAGCTCTATAACGTTTACGACACAGACCTGGCTAAGAAAACGGATCGGAAACAAACCCTGCTTGCATCCATTAACGATCCCAGCACCACAACGGACGTTCAGCCAAAGTTTCGACAGCTTCTGGGCAAAACCGGCGCACACTTTTACATTGAACCGCCCTTTTTCTGCGACTTTGGCGACAATATTACACTTGGCGATGACGTGTACATTAACACCAACGCTGTTTTTCTCGACTCGGGTCGCATCACGATTGGGAGCCGGGTATTAATCGGCCCGCGTGTGAGCTTATTTGCGGCGAGTCATCCCATTGCGGCGGACGTCCGAACCAAAATGGTTAGCCGATGGTCACCCCATCGTAATCGGCGATAATGTTTGGCTTGGCGGCGGTGTCATTGTGAATCCAGGCGTCACAATTGGCGACAACACGATCATTGGTTCTGGGGCTGTTGTGACCCATGATATCCCCGAAAATGTCGTCGCAGCTGGAAATCCCTGCCAGGTACTGCGGTCGATCACTCAGAAAGACCAGGACTACTGGCACCAGCAAGAACAGGATTATCTAGCTGAAACGGGGCCGCTCGACTCATCGACGATTCAGTGACAAACAGCTCATCATAAAAAGGGCCTCCGAAATCACCCGATTCCAGAGGTCCTTTTTATGGCGATCATAAAGGTTACTTGTCTTGGTCACCAATATTAAATAGCGGAATATCAGGTGTCTTAGTCGCATCTGATGAGTGATTAGATTGCTGGCCAGATTGCCTTGAATTGCCCTGATACCGTTCCTTTTCCTGCTGTACCTGTTCAGGAGTAGTAATGTGTTTCTTCTCCCAACTCAAAAGAATTCGATCCATGTATTTGAGACTGTAGACTTGACTGAGCACAGCTTCTTTCAAGGCCAACTGAATCAACTCACCTGAATAATGATCTTTATCCAACCACTGGGCAATTGTTTCGAGTTCAATTGGCGACAGTGGACGCCCAAATTCAGATTCAACCTGTTTGAACACCACCTGGCGATCATTAGTCGCTGATTGCTTGACCGTAGCCGTTTCCTGATTGGCAACGTACTGGGCCAATTTTTCATAGAGCTGGGTAAAATCATAGGCGTCCTGAGCAAGCTGATCCTTTTGATGGGTCGTTTTGATTTGCATCATGTTTTGACTGATCATTTCGTGTAACACTTGAAAGACCTGATTATCAGACAGACCCACTGACTGCGCGATCGTTGCTGTCGGTGGAAAGTCATTGCCCTGATCCGCGAAGGATTTTAACTGAAGATAGATTAAAAATTGCTCATTTGTCAGTCCAAGGTCACGATAATGACGCAGCAGTAACGTGGACACCACGGTGTTTCCAGACGACAACAATGCTGTTGTAAATGCGTCCACTCCGACGTCCTCCTTTTTATAAAGTCCTAACTTCAATAGGATAGTGGTTTGAGACAAAGAAGACAACTATTTGGTTTAATAGCTGTCTTCTTTAAGGATTTTGTACATTATTTGCTTGTGAATAGGCTGCTAAATTGAAACTTGCGCTGGAGCGTACTAGTGTTTCAGCGATTGTCTATCTAGCGACATAGCCGAAACGAGTTCCGGAAAACAGAAAGCTGCATGTAAGCCAACTCTGACGAAAATGCCAGGTTCAGGCATTTCCGTCAGAGTTGGCTTACACTCCGCTTCCTACCGTTTTCCTCCACTCTCTACGGGTAGATCCGATTCAACAATCTTGGGAACGGAATGGTCTCACGGACGTGGTCTTCTCCTGTGATCCAGGTGAGGGCCCGTTCTAGGCCTAATCCAAATCCTGAGTGAGGCACACTGCCGTATTTTCTTAGATCTAAGTACCATTCATAGTCCTTTGGATCTAAGCCAGCTTTGACGATTTGGTCGTACAGGTAATCATAATCGGTTGCCCGTTCTGACCCCCCGATAATTTCTCCGTAGCCTTCTGGCGCTAACAAGTCGGCACAGATGACAACGTCATCCCGCGTTGGATGCGGCTTCATGTAGAATGGCTTGATGGCCTTTGGGTAGTTCAAAACGAACACTGGTTGGTCGAAATGGTCAGCCAAGAAGGTTTCTTCAGGTGACCCGAAATCAAAACCCCAATCCACGTCAAAGTCGTTTTCCTTTAACAGGTCGATGGCTTCATCGTAACTGATCCGCGGGTAAGGTAATTGCGTATAGCGTTTCAATGTTTCAACATCGCGATCCAAGGTCTTTAAGGCGCCGGCACAGTGATCGATGACGTTTTGAACCAAGAAGGCAATGTATTGTTCTTGAACCTCAAGACTTTGTTCCTGATGCATGAAGCCATTTCGGGTTCGATCATCCAAAATTCAATCAAATGCCGACGTGTCTTTGACTTTTCAGCACGGAATGTTGGTCCAAACGAGAAGACCTTATCAAATGCTAAAGCACCCGCTTCTTCATACAGTTGACCTGATTGAGAAAGGTAAGCATCCCGATCAAAGTATTCCGTATGGAACAGGTCGGTCGTCCCTTCAGGCGCACTTCCCGTTAAAATTGGCGCATCGATCTTGGTAAAGCCATGGTCATTGAAGAATTGGTACGTTGCCCGAATAACTTCGTTTCTGATCGTCATAATCGCGTGCGGCCGACTTGAGCGTAACCAGAGATGACGGTGGTCCATCAAGAAGTCAACACCGTGTTCCTTTGGCGTGATCGGATAATCGTGACTTTCACCAACCACTTCAATCGTTTCAACTTCAATTTCATACCCAAACTTTGACCGCGCATCTTCGTGAATGACACCTGTAATCCACATGCTGGTTTCTTGTTTAATTTCCTTGGCCATCTCAAAAACAGCCTCGTCGACGTTCTTCTTTAAAACAACGCCTTGGAAAAATTCGGTTCCGTCCCGTAATTGCAGGAAGGCAATCTTCCCACTTGATCGTTTGTTGGTCAGCCATACGCCAATTTTGACTTTTTCATTGACGTGGTCTTTTGCGTCGATAATGTTAATTTGTTGCACCAATGTGTTTTCCTCCAGAACTATTGAATGTTTTGGTTCATAAACTTGCTTAAGCGGTCAACCGCCTTTTTAAGGGAAGCTAAATCCGTGGCATAACTGATCCGTAGATGATTATCCACACCAAACGCGTTGCCGTCAACCAGCGCCACGTGGCTTCGTCCAAAATACGCGCCACAAATTCAGCTGTGCTCTGAATACCAGTCAGTTTTAAGGCTTCAGAAATATCTGGGAATAAGTAGAACGCCCCCTGCGGTTTAACGGCCATGTTAAAGCCGGGCAGTGCATTTGCAAGCGGATAAATGGTGTTCAACCGTTCCTCGAATGCATCGTGCATTTTCTCAACGGCACTTTGATCACCCTGCAACGCAGCTAAAAATGCATACTGACTCACAGCGGTTGGATTCCCCGTAGCGTGGGATAAAAACGCACTGAGCTGCTTGATCACTGAATCAGGGGCAATCACATACCCCATTCGCCAACCAGTCATAGAGTACGTTTTTGAAGCCCCATTGATGACGATTAAATTATCACTCAAGTGGTCGTCTAACTGGGCAATTGAAGTAAAGGTGGCACCGTTATAGGTGAGCTTGCCATAAATATCATCCGTTACAACGATCACATCGTTAGCGTCAGCCCAGGCCTTTAGGGCAATCAATTCCGCTTTATCATAAATGACACCAGTGGGATTTTGCGGGCTATTCAAAACGAGGGCACGGGTCTTAGCCGTTAGTTTCTCATCTAACTGTGCGGGGGTTACCTTAAAGGTCTCTCCCGTTGCGACCGGCACGGAGACGCCATCCGCCAACTTGATCTGTTCTGAGTAGCTGACCCAGTATGGATCAGGTAAGAGCACCTCGTCACCGGGATCAAGAATGGTTTGGAAAGTGGCGTACAGTGCCATTTTCGCACCTGTGGTCACCGCGACGTTGGTTGCAGTCAGATCCAACCCATATGCAGTATTCGTTGTATCAGCAACTGCCTGACGCAGTGGCATTAACCCTGCTGCCGGGGTGTAAAAGCTTGCCTTGCCAGTATTGATGGCATTAATGGCGGCGTCTTCGATGACTCTTGGGGTTTCAAAATCGGGTTCACCGATTCCCAAATTAATGACATCGATTCCGTCAGCAATCATCTGCTTAGCTTGCGCAGAAGTTTTCATTGTCGCTGATGGCTGAATCTGTAAGCTTCTCTTTGATAAGTGCAAGAAAAACGCCTCCTAAAGGTGTGTGAGTATGTTAACGCGCTGCAAGTGTTCCATGAACCATGTTACCGCATTTTATGAAGACACAAAAGCCAGTTCTCAAAAAAACTTGGGAGCTGACTTTTTTGCCACGTAAACCAGTTAAATATTTTCGATCAGTTGCAGCAGTTTACCGCTCTTAAAACTCAGGGTCTCGTAACACAACTGCCCCTTTTTATTCATGTAGCTCACGATCCATGCCGATTTACCGTTAAAGACACTCAGGGCTGCTGATAATACCTTCTTAGGGTTGCGCTGCGACCAAACCTTGCTGAGGACTTGGTTTCGCGTCAATCCGTCAGATTGTTGCATGACCCGCAGTTGGGCGCCCTTTTGCGGGACTAGCACATAAATGGCCTTATTTTGTTTATTGGTCCCCGCAACGGTGTAGTAGGTCTTATTCAAATTAGTCCAATAGAAAGCCGACTCTTTTTTGAGACCCGCGTATTTTTCCGCCATTGAAATCGATTGTGACCGTACTTTGTTGATCGGCGCTGTCGCGTGATGATACCCCCACAATGTCCCAATGATCAAGATCACAATAATGACTAAAATCGAGCTTAACACGCGACGGCCCCGTCGACGGCGTCCCGATTGTTCTCTTCTCATGTTAAAACTCCTTTATTACATGGCCAGCGCCAAGGAACCTACTGGCCTGTGATGCGTCTAATTGTGCCGTTTTCGGCCTAATATTTAAAATTATAGCAGACTATCACGATTTGTGGCGTCCTGTTTGGTGAATCTTAAAAAATTGTGCTAAATCGTTCGTAATTACCGGCATATCTGCGGCAAGAACCGGCAACGATTCAGGGAGCGTCTTCATAATGGTCTGTCCGTAGTGGCGATTGACAAGCCGACTATCGAGAACGACCACGACGCCGTAGTCAGAACGCGTCCGAATCAAGCGTCCGATACCCTGACGTAGTCGTAACGTTGCTTGGGGAGTGAGAGATTATAAAACGGATTCTTCCCCTCGGACTTCAGTTGTGCAAACTGCACCTGGGTCTCTAAGCGGTCCGGTGAATCAAATGGCAGCCGGGCAATGACTAACACCTGCAGTTTTTCCTGAGGCAGATCGATGCCTTCCCAAAAACTGGCAGCCCCGAGGAGCACGGCATTGTCTTCATCCATGAAGCGTTTGATCAACTTTTCCTTACCACCAGAAACACCCTGGGCCAGCAACAACCGTGTCACGCGGTAACTGCCAGTAGTAAGTTGCTGGTAGACCTGTTGGATCATCTCAAGCGAGTTAAATAAGATCAGCGTTGGCCGGTTCGCGGCCCGTAACAGACCGCGAATCGCCCCAACGATATAGTCGGTATATGCGGCATCGTTCTTAATATCTGGAGCGTCTTTACTGATGTATAGCTTGGCCTGTTTTTCAAAGTTAAAATCGGATTTCAGGCGACGCACCTTAACGTTTTCCCGGTCTAAATCAAGCTGATCGTAAAGATACTGCGACCGGTTAGAGGAGAACAAGGTTGCCCCCGTGAACAACGGTGCTTGAAAGTTGCTATAGACCTGGCGTGACAAGAAGCCCTTCACCGACATGAGACTGGACGCCATAATGACGTGTTCAAGATCCTGACTGACCGTTACCCAGTAAAGGTAGGCGCCCCGGCCGTCACTGACCATGGTCGGTTGTTTTTGAATGGTGACAAGTCGTTGCCAATTATCAAACGCCGTCATCAGGTTGTTCGCAAAGCCGCTAAAGTGCTCGTTATCGCTTGGCAACCACTTTGCTGCCTGACTCTCGAACCGTTGAGACAGGGTCGTCAGCAACGTTTTCATCTTTTCGGCGAGGATGTTCAGTTGGTCAAACAACCCCTGATGGTCCTCACTAAACGCTTGCCATTCATCCGCATCCAGCGCCACTTCTTTATACGGTTGCTTGATTTTGCCTAACTTCGACTGCACCGTTTTTAACAAGTAGTCACTTAACGCCGTCAACTGGCGGTCAAATTCAACCAGCCACGCGCGCATAGTCGCAAAATCCCTGGTAAACGCTGGCTCATGTAACGCGGTGACCACCCCGTACTTATTATCAGGATCTAGTTGATCTAACTGGTGATGCACCAGGTTCAGCGTCACTTGAAAATCGAATTTCTGTCGGTTCGTTCGCAACGCATAGTCTGCTAAATGTTGTGCCTCATCAACGACCAGATACGGCTTACTTAAGTGGGCACCAAAGTAAGTCGCGTACTGGACCAAAAACGCGTGGTTAATAATGATAAATTGCGCATACGGTAGACGCGCATAAAGGCGGTGCAGAAAATCATTTTCGTAAAACGGCGACTGATCTGTCACTGTTTCCAGTCCTTCATGACGTACTTCGTCGAGATATGGCGGGTCATTTCGGAAATGTAACTCATCTAAATCACCGGTCACTGTTTGCGTTAACCAGACAAGCAGCCGCAACTTGATCAGTTGGGATTGTTTTGACCGTTCTGGATGCTTTAACGATGTCATGAAACGATTGAGATCTAAATAGTGTTGTTTCCCCTTTACGACGACCGCGTTAATATTAAACGGCAAAATATCATTTAATAGCGGCAAAGTCTGGTTCATGAGCTGCGATTGTAAGAGCACAGTATCCGTTGCAATAACAACTTGGTGGTCTTCATGACGTGCTAAATAAGCCAGCGGTAACGTGTAGCCCAGACTCTTACCGGTACCGGTCGGCGCTTCAATAATTAATGGCTGGTTCTGCGTTTTAGGCACCGTATACTGGCGGTAGATCAAATTCATCATCTTGGCCTGATCTGTGCGCCACTCCAAGTACTTTGGATAAAGTTTCAGCTTACTTTTCTTCGTCCGCGGAAACGTATACTCATGGTCATCAGTTTCATTTAATACCTTGTTTTTGCGCAACGCTAACCCGTTAGTGACGATCAGATCATCAGCTAGTGACTCGTGACGTTTTCGTGCATCGTGTAGAGCCCAGTCAAACAATTTTGCGGTCTGTTGCGGCAGGTCTGCATTGACGGCGACCATTTGTTGCAGGGTGACGATCGGTAACGACGTCAAACGCTTTAAAAGAACGATCAATAGTTTGGCGGTCACCAAAGCATCGTCATCTGCAGAGTGCGGATGATCGTGTTGAATGCTCAGGTAGCTGCTCAGGTCATGAAGCCGATAACTGTCCACCGTTGGCAGAAGAATCTGACTCAACGTGACCGTATCAATCGCTTCGATCGGTAACACGGGATACCCCACTCGTTCGAGTTCAGCATTCACGAAGGGAAAATCAAAGTTAACGTTGTGCGCAACAAAAACGGTGCCACTGAGGAGGCTATAAATCGTTCCAGCAACGTCGTCAAACAGCGGTGCGTGTTTAACCTGCTCATCCGTGATACCCGTTAAGGCCTTAATGGGTTCTGGAATTGATTGTTGCGGATTAACATCCGTTGCAAACTTATTAATAATTTGGCCGTTTTGAACTAAAACAGCGCCAAATTGGATAATGCGATTACCATCGGCCACGTTTGTCCCCGTGGTTTCAATATCAACGATGGCATAAATTGTATTAGTATCCATAGTTTTATTCACCAAATCTTTTCATTACTTGCCCTAAACATCATACTACATTCCGTCATAAAAGTGGTGAGAGAGTGGAGCAAACCGGTTAAAGACTGGAGCAGATACGGACGATGTTAGGTCATACCGGGTCTGGATTGCCTAACGTGTCCGTATCTGTGCAAGTCTTTGGTTTGCGAAATTCGTTTTGGCGTGGTGGCCTGGAAGCGGCCTGGTTATTTGTTTCTAAGACTTCTATGAATCGTTCATGGTGGCTATTTTTCACTTGTGTTTTGAGTTGAATAACCACTGATAGATCATGAATAATGATATTGTTAGCATTACTTTAATTCTTGATTAGTTGCTAGGTGTTGAAATTACTATTGCTGATAATTGTAATTGCTGATAATTGGAATTAATTTGATTTTAATGCTATGTCGAAACGTGCAATTCTTTCTTGGTTACCAAGCCGAAACGCGCTCCTGAAAGCAGAAGGTTGCACGCAACTGGACACTACCACAAATTCCAAAACCAGGAATTTATGGCAGCGTCCAGTTGCGCTCCACCTTCTAACCGCTTTCTTCCGCGCTCTTTAATTTTTCCTAATGCCTAATGATTGCATTCTAGCGTTTATCCCCAAAAAAGAGTATGATACAGTGTGTTTGCGTACTTTGAGGAAGAAAAACGCGATTAAATTTACCATTGAAAGGGGTCGTCACGTTGCCTATTTCGGCTACTGGCACAAGTCATGCCAAAATTATCTTAATCGGTGAACACAGCGTGGTGTATCACCAACCGCTATTGCGCTGCCCTTGCCTGCTGTTAAAACCACCGTTACCATTACGGAACGTAGTGGGAACCAGCAGTGGCTGATCAGCCGCTACTTTTCTGGCAACCGCAGTGATGCGCCCATTCAACTTAATGGTATCAACCATCTGTTAGATGTCCTGCTTGCGCGTTTCAACCAGCAGCAAGCAGGCTTTACCCTTGAAATTAGAAGCCAACTACCTGCTGAACGGGGCATGGGGTCATCTGCCGCCACAGCGGTTGCGACTATTCGAGCACTCTATGCTTATTTAAAGGTGCCACTCACCCACGAACAGCTCCTGTCAGACGCTGATATTTCTGAACACATTATTCACGGCAATCCAAGCGGCCTAGATGTCGCAACTGCCAGTGCATCAGCACCAGTCTGGTTCGTTACTGGGGAAACACCTAAATCATTGCCGTTTCATCTTGGCGGGTACATGGTCATTGCCGATAGCGGCATTTATGGGCAAACTGGGTCAGCTGTCGCGAGTGTGGGCAAGATTCTTAAACGGCACCCACGGCGCGCTAAGAAGCTCATTGCCGAACTTGGCCGTCTCACAAAAGATGCTAAGGACGCTCTGGGGCACAATGCAATTCAAAAATTAGGTACCATTTTAGACGCTGCACAGGTACAATTAAAGGCGTTAGGTGTCAGCCACCCGACCCTTGATAAGTTAATTCAAATTGCCAAGACCAACGGCGCATTAGGCGCAAAATTGACCGGTGGCGGCATGGGTGGCTGCATGATCTGTCTCGTTGAAGACATCCACGTTGCCCAACGCGTGAAGCAAGCACTCAGTGATGCCGGCGCAACCGCAACTTGGGTTCAACCACTATTAAGTGAGGAATTAGCTGATGAAACCGACAACGTTACCCGTTAAAGCACGGGCACACACAAACATTGCTCTGGTAAAATACTGGGGCAAAAAAGACGAAGACCTCATTATTCCACAAAATTCAAGTCTCTCGTTAACACTTGATCAATTTTATACGGATACTGCTGTCCAATTTAGGGACGAATTGGCGGCTGATCAAATCACGTTTAATGGGCGCACCTTAACTGGTGATGCCCAGCGGAAGATCAGCCGCTTTTTAAATGTGGTTCGGGATCTTGCTGGCATTACTGAATTTGCTAGCGTAGAAACGACGAACCACGTCCCCACTGCTGCGGGACTTGCTTCTTCAGCTTCAGGCTTCGCAGCACTGGCTGGTGCAGCAAGTCGGGCAGCTGGATTGCAATTAGCACCCCGTGACCTGTCACGGCTTGCACGCCGCGGCTCTGGATCGGCAACTCGTTCGATTTTTGGCGGGTTTGCGGCCTGGCAAATGGGGCACAATGACGAAGACTCTTATGGCTATCCCATCGCTGAAAACGTTAATTGGGACATTGCCGTCGTGGCGGTGGTTCTAACTACAGCTGCTAAAAAGATCTCTAGTCGCCAAGGCATGCGGGCGGCCGTTAAGACATCGCCGTACTACCCTGCCTGGGTTCAAACTGCAACCCAAGATTTCGAAACAGTTCGCAAGGCAATTAACGACAAGGACTTTGAGACACTTGGTCACGTGAGTGAGGAAAATGCCATGCGCATGCATGCGCTCAATCTTAGTGCCGACCCAAGCTTTACATACTTTAACGCTGATACGCTGCGCGCCATGGCCATTATTACTGACCTGCGAGCAGCTGGTTATCCGTGTTATTTTACGATCGATGCGGGTCCCAATATTAAGGTGTTGTGTCAAAAACTGGCTGTTGAAAAGGTGGTCAGCAGTCTTCAATCGGCCTTCGGTGAAGATGCTGTTTTAGTGGTCCACCCTGGTCCTGGCTTGACCTTTATCACCGATTAGCGCACCATCAACTTAACTAAAGTGTAACTGACGAAAGGACATGATGTTTTTGATTTCTGTGAAAGCCCCAGGTAAACTCTATATTGCTGGCGAATATGCCGTTGTGGAAACAGGTTTCCCCGCAATTATTGTCGCCCTGGATCAATTTGTCACGGTCAGCATTCAAACGGCTGACCAAATCGGCAGTATTGTGTCCGCACAGTATCAAGAAAATTCGATTTACTGGCGGCGTGAAGACGGGGAAATGGTGTTTGATAACCGTGATAATCCCTTCCACTACATTTTGTCCGCCATTAAAGTGACTGAAGATTACGCAAAAATTTTGAAACAGCCTTTAGGCATCTACCACCTCACCGTTGAAAGTGATCTGGACAGTTCTGACGGTCGCAAATACGGGTTAGGCTCTTCCGCCGCTGTGACGGTTGCGACCATTAAAGCCCTCTGTAAGTTTTATCACTTACCCGTTGATCACAATCGGTTATTTAAATTAGCAGCGATTGCACACTTTGATGTTCAGGGTAACGGCTCATTGGGTGATATTGCGGCCAGTGTGTATGGCGGCTGGATCGCCTACCACTCCTTTGACCGCGAGTGGTTAAAATTGGTGCGGAAAACGTACTCGTTTGCCGACCTCTTAGACCAAAAATGGCCGGGCCTTGAGGTTGAATTATTGACCCCACCAGAAAACTTAAAACTGCTTGTCGGTTGGACCGGATCACCTGCCTCGACCTCGCATCTCGTTGACCGAGTTGCCCTGAATAAGGCCAAACAGCACGCAGATTACCAAGCCTTTTTAACGAATAGTCAGGCTTGTTTGAACCGCATGGTCGATGGATTTAGACACCAGGATCTTGCAGCAATTCAACGAGAATTGACCATGAACCGCCGTATTTTAAACGAACTGGATAGTTTTACGCACGTCCATATTGAAACGCCGTTGTTAAAGACACTCTGTGACCTTGCTGAAGCCCACGGCGGCGCTGCGAAAACGTCCGGTGCCGGTGGTGGTGACTGCGGAATCGCACTGATCGATAAGGCCAAAGATATCGATGCCTTGATTGCTGATTGGCAAGCGCATCACGTCACACCATTAGCGTTTAACGTCCACACTGTAGAGGAATAGCGAATGACTTCCAAACAATCACATCGTAAAGATGAACACGTGTCGCTTGCAGAAAAGTTTTATCAGCAACCCGATGACCAGGGGTTTAAACAAGTGCGCCTGATTCATGAGAGCTTGCCTGAACTGGCACTAACTGATATCAACACCCAGGTTAAACTGGCGCCTTTCAATTGCCATTTCCTGTCATGATCGAAGCAATGACGGGCGGCAGTGAGCGTACTGGTCGGCTAAATGACCTGTTAAGTCAGCTTGCTAAGGCGGTTAACCTGCCCATGGCAGTCGGGTCGCAAAGTGTTGCCATTCGTGAACCGGAACTCGCTGCAACCTTCAGTGTTGCGCGTCTCAATGATCCGGTTGGCATTCTTTTTGCCAACATGGGCGCTAATCATAGCCTAAAAGCCGCCAAGACGGCGATTGACATGATTCAAGCAAACGCCCTTCAACTCCACATTAATGCCGCACAAGAGACGGTCATGCCAGAGGGCGACCAAGATTTTCGCTGGCTCAAAAACATTCAACAGCTTGTGGCAGACCTCAATGTGCCGGTTATTGTTAAGGAAGTTGGATTTGGCATGACTGCTAAAACGGTCCAGCAACTTATGAGCGTTGGCGTGCAGGCAGTCGATATTAGCGGCCGTGGCGGGACTGATTTTGCGAAAATTGAAAACTTTCGTCGTGGTGATAAGGATATGGCCTACCTCGCTGACTGGGGACTCACTACCGTTGAATCCCTTTTGGAAATGCGACGATTGAAAACGAAGCCGGTGATCATTGCAAGCGGCGGTATCAAGACGCCTTTAGATGCCATTAAAGCGCTTGTTTTAGGCGCCGACTGTGTGGCGATGGCAGGCGAAGTGCTGCACCATCTGATTCAAACTGACTTAGATGCCACAATCGTTTGGTTCCAAGAATGGTTACAACAGTTCAAACAACTGATGTTGCTGGTTGGTGCAAAAAATGTTGGTGCTTTGACACAAGTGCCGGTGGTTTTTGACCAACCGCTTGTGGACTATATGCAGCAGCGTGGCATTGAGATTTGAATTTTAAATTGTTATATACAAAAAGCCAATGCTGCGGGCATTGGCTTTTTTGGTTTCTAATGTTTTCTGATTAGGTAGTTGGATGGAAGTAAATCATTTTTGACAAAAATCTAAATTTACCAATTCTGATCGAGTAGAGTGCGTTATCGCCCTTCTCTGTTATATTGCCGAAACGCGTTCCAGAAGGCAAGAGGCGGCCATGTAATCAACTCTGGCAAAAATGCCAAAATCAGGCATTTCTGCCAGAGTTGCTTACATTCTGCCCCTTAACCGCCTTCCTCCACGCTCTACACCTTGAACCTCAACCCCTTCGGAAAGAAATTCTTCACAGTATTACCAACAACCTTCGCAAACACGATCGGCTGATCTTCACAGACCAGTCTTACCCACCCCTTTTTGATTGGGAGGTCATCACGCTTGAAGATATCGCCGTGAACGACCAGCTGCCATTCCTCTGGTGTAATTTCTAGTTTCTGCTTAATTTCTTCCGGTTTCAAGGCTAATCCAAGCGCGTAGCTGGGTTCTATCCTGCCCTTCTTCAATGTCCCTAAGTGCAAGCCAGGACGCACGACACGCAATTTTTCGAGGCGTGGCATATGGTCTGGCATGTAGTACAGCTGTTCACCAAACGTTAAGAGCCGCTTACTCTCATATTGAAATGCTGGTGACAAAGTTTCAGCAACAAATTGCTTAAAAAGCAAACTTTCTTCTTTACTCGTATGCGACGTTTCAGTTCTGACTTTTTGTTCTGCAACAAGTGGCGCATTCAGGCGTAATTTCGCTACAAAGTGTCCTTCGCCCTTCATCAAATGCGGAAACAGGCGTGCAGTTCCCGCTAAGTCAGGGTTCCCGTCAGCCCAATTTGGCCGACCATCAACAATGCCGGCTGGTTTATCGATCGGCACAATCTCAAATTGCGGGTACGTTTCCAGCAGCCACGCAATAATCTGTTCGTCTTCCTCCGGCGCAAACGTGCAGGTGGAATACACAAGTTCACCGCCAGGCTTGATCGTTTTAACCGCTTCAGCTAAAATCATGCGTTGGCGTTCTGCGCAAGCCTTCGGGTAGTCCAGCGACCAGTATGATATGGCTTCGGGATCCTTTCGAAACATCCCTTCACCAGAACAGGCACATCAACCACTATCTTGTCAAAGTAGGCCGGAAAATGTTTGGCAATCACTTCAGGCGTTTCATTCAAAACCAGCGTGTTCGTTAACCCAAACCGCTCAACATTTTCAGATAATACTTTTGCGCGTTTTGGCATAATCTCGTTGCTGACGAGTAAGCAGTATTGTTTAAAAAGCTGCCCAAATGCGTTGTTTTCCCACCAGGGGCAGCCGACAGGTCTAACACACGGTCGCCTTCAACGGGATGGGCTGTTTCGCCAACGAACATGGCACTTGGTTCCTGACTATACACAGCACCCGATTGATGCGCAACCGTATGACCGGTTACTTTGCCGTAGTAGCCCCATTTTGTATATGGCACTGGTTGTGATAGGTCCACGTTTTTGGCAAGGATGCCCGCAATGTTGATTCGAAACCCACTATACTCAGGTTGGTCAAAGCTCGCCAAAAATGCTGGGGCTTCGTCACCTAAAAGCTGGGTATATTTTTTAATGAAATCTTCTGGTAAATTCACGGTATGACTCCAATCTCTATTTAATCATTCTGGAAAAGTATACGACATTTCTAGCCTGAACGCCACTGAAGGTGCCGTCAGATGACCTCTAGACCATTCTATGGTATAGTGAGCAGGATAAACTCAAAAGAACTGGATGTGTTGATTTGAAACGAAAGTTAATTGCGCTTGACCTTGATGGGACAACGTTAAACAACGATGCTGCCCTCTCACCGACAACGATCAAAACGATTCAACAGGTTGCTGCCGCGGGCCACATCGTCAGTATTGTGACCGGTCGACCGAACCGGATCTCGCAGCAATTTTATGATCAGCTGGGTCTAAAAACACCGATGATCAATTTCAACGGCTCGCTGGGTCATTTGCCTCACAAACATTGGGATAAGGAGTACCAGTACACTTTTAATCGCGAAATTGTATTTGATCTCATGCAGCATCAGCGTGAATTTGACGTTGAAGCCATGGCTGCTGAAGGCAAAACACTATTTTTAGCAAACCAAACTAAGTCGCTGGTATATGGCTTTTTCCCGTCTGCACTCACCAAGCAGCAGGTGCTCACCCGCCAATCATTACAACAAAATCCAACTAGCCTCACCATTGCTTTAAAACGCGACGCTCAGCCTCGATTTATTGCGTACGTGCACGAGCACTATGGCGATCAGGTCGATGTAAATTCTTGGGGCGGTCCAAACAGCGTCATTGAAATGGGCGCCAAGGGCATTCAAAAAGCTGTTGGTGTAGAGTTTCTTGCGCACCTCTATGATATTAAGCGTGAGGACGTTATTGCTTTTGGTGATGAACAGAATGACAACGATATGATCGAATACGCAGGTACTGGTGTTGCCATGAAAAACGCAACCGCGCATTTAAAAGCGATTGCGAATGATGAAACAGCATACACGAACGAGGAGGACGGCTTAGCCGACTATTTGCAAAAGGCCTTTCATCTTGAAAAGACGGTTACAGCGTAAGGCGACATTAAAAACAAGGCCAGTCAGAAATGGATACTTTCTGACTGGCCTTGTTTTTGTATTATACAGCAAACGTCAGAACAGGATGTAGATGAGTCATTTCATTCGGTTTGATTGCTGTGTTAACCAGCTTATTGATTTAACGGCGTCCACCATTCCAAATGGTTTTTGTACCATACAACTGTCTGTTTAATTGCATCTGAGAACGTTACTGTGGGTCGCCATCCTAATTGTTGATTAATTTTATCAGTTGCAATAGCGTACCGCAGATCATGTCCGGGCCGGTCGTTGACATACTGAATCAAGCCTTTATCTGCATGTGTAAGTTGACAGATTTCTGACACGATCTCATTATTCGTCAGTTCCTCGTGAGCCGCAATGTTATAAATATCACCAGAATGCCCCGAACGCAACACAAGGTCGAGTGCTCGGCAATTGTCTAATACAAAAAGCCAGTCTCTGATGTTTTCCCCCGTCCCGTAAATTGGCAGTGGGTGTTTTAAAAGCGCTTGACTAATCATTTTAGGAATCAATTTTTCAACGTTTTGATACGGGCCATAGTTATTTGCCGATCGGTGATGACCGCATTGACATCGTAGGTGCGACAATACGCGTGAACCATTAGATCAGCAGCTGCCTTTGAAGCAGCATAGGGACTGCTTGGTGCTAACGGTGCCGATTCAGAGACGGGACATTGCGCAAGTGGTATATCGCCATAGACCTCATCAGTTGAAACTTGCAGCAGCCGGAGTGCTGGTCGTTTTTGTAAGATCTGCAGTAAACTCATGACCCCCTGCACATTACTGTGATAAAACACCGACGCGTCTTCGATACTACGGTCAACGTGTGATTCCGCTGCAAAATTGATGATGTGCGTAATCCCGTACTGGTCAATTAATTTTCTTAAGTCGTCTGTTTGGGTAATGTCTAGCTTGATAAACGTATAGCGTGAATCGTCCTGAATATCAGCCAGCGATGCCAAATTGGCGGCGTAGGTCAACTTATCAACGTTTAAGAGTGTAATGTCGTCATATTTTTTTAAAACGTAGTGAATAAAATTGCTGCCAATAAATCCGGCACCACCAGTGACTAAAAGCCGCAAATGATCATCTCCTTATGTCTTTTCTTCTGACTCAAACAAAAACCGGCATTCGCGTGAACGCCGGTTATCGCTAGATCTGAGTAAAACTGTTACAGTGTTTCATTAGGTTTAAAAAGCTGCGTCGCCTTTACGGCTGCTTGCCAGCCTTGATAGCATTGGTGGCGAGCATCCTCATCCATTTGCGGATCAAAGGTACTGCCGATCTGATGCATGTTTTTAATTTCGTCCATACTATCCCAGAACCCTACAGCCAGCCCTGCTAAGTAAGCAGCGCCTAACGCGGTCGTTTCAGCAATTGCTGCGCGTTGAATGTGGGTATTTAAAATATCTGCTTGGAAC
Organism: Secundilactobacillus paracollinoides DSM 15502 = JCM 11969; assembly: GCF_001311135.1. Taxonomy (GTDB): domain Bacteria; phylum Bacillota; class Bacilli; order Lactobacillales; family Lactobacillaceae; genus Secundilactobacillus; species Secundilactobacillus paracollinoides. Next base: position 190,620 of record NZ_BBAG01000001.1, on the reverse strand, counting down.
TGCATTAAGAAATCATTATTAGCGGCCCCACCGTCAACGCTGAGCGTCTTAATATCGATTCCGGTATTAGCACTCATGGTATCGACAACATCGCGTGTCTGGTACGCAATGGCTTCCAGTGTGGCGCGGATAAATTGTTCACGGGTCGTCCCGCGGGTAAGGCCAAAGACTGCACCACGTACTTCTTGATCCCAGTACGGTGCACCAAGCCCTGTGAAGGCCGGAACGACATACACATCGCCGGTTGTTTTTGCGTCAACGGCCATCTTCTCGGACTCTGAGGCATGCTCAAACAACCGCATCCCATCACGCAGCCATTGAACAGCTGAACCCGCAACGAAAATACTTCCTTCGAGCGCATATGTGATCTCACCATTGACGCCGTACGCAATCGTGGTTAACAAGCCTTTATCTGACAAGGTTGGTTCGGTCCCAGTGTTCATCACAATGAACGCCCCAGTCCCGTAAGTGTTTTTAACCGATCCTTTATCGTAAGCAGTTTGCCCAAATAAGGCCGCCTGCTGGTCCCCAGCAATGCCGGCAATGGGTACCTGAAGACCGAAGAAGGTGTATCCGGCTGTATAGCCATAGATTTCTGATGACGAGTGGACTTCCGGCAGCAAGCTTGCAGGAATGTTCAATAAATCAAGAATCTCTTCATCCCATTTAAGATCGTGAATGTTAAAAAGCATTGTCCGGCTGGCATTCGTATAGTCAGTGGCATGGATTCGACCACCGCTAAGTTTCCAAAGGATCCACGTGTCAATTGTCCCAAACAGTAACTCGCCCTTTTCCGCGCGTTCACGGACACCGGGAACGTTATCTAGGATCCACATGATTTTAGTTGCGGAAAAGTAAGAATCGATAACCAGACCGGTTTTTTGGTGAATCAGGTCCGCGTAGCCCTTTTCCTTAAGGGCATCAGCAATATCACTGGTTTGCTTCGATTGCCAAACTACTGCGTGATAGACTGGTTCGCCAGTTTGTTTATCCCAAACAATCGTGGTTTCCCGTTGGTTAGTGATTCCAATGCCGCGAACTTTATAAGGTTGGACTTTAGCGTTGATGACAGCGTCAGAGACAACAGACTGAACTGCGCTCCAAATTTCGGTTGCGTCATGTTCAACCCAGCCCGGCTTTGGAAAATACTGGTGAAATTCACGCTGCGCCTGCCCCACAATTTTCCCATCACGATTAAACAGAATCGCCCTAGTACTCGTGGTTCCTTCGTCGATTGCCATTATGTACTGTTCGTCATTCATGTTAGCCGTCTCCATTCATTCAATCATTTATAATCTGCGTTTTGAAACTGTATCTTTCCCTAGTATACCTAATAAAAGCGGTTACGCCAATTAAAAAACGTTAAAATAAAAACAAGAGTGTGGAAGAAGGCGCTTAAGGGGCAGCCATGTAACGGACTCTGATGGAAATGCCCGAACTTGGCATTTCCATCAGAGTCCGTTACATGGCCGCCCCTTGCCTTCTGGAACACGTTTCGGCAATATAGGTGAGTACCACTATCCTGGCAGAAATGCCCGAACTTGGTATTTCCGTCAGAGCCCGTTACATGGCCTCCCGTTGCCTGGAACACGTTTCGACTGAGAGGCCCAGAAGGAATCAGGTAAAAATTCTGTAAATTAAGAGACGTTATTTAGGAGAGAAGCCCACTTATACAAAGAGTAACCCACTGTTTCTCAATATAATAATACATAAAAATAAGGTAAAGAGACTTAGTTCCCGCTCTCCTGTCCTCGAGCCGAAACGTGCGCCACAAACCAGATAGCTACCACAGAAGGCACTAATTAATAAAATCCAAACCCGGGATTTCATTGATTAGTGCCCTTCTGTTCCGCTATCTAAACGGTTTGTTCTGCACTCTACTACTTTTCATCACTCTTCAAAACGCCACCAACACTATACCGGTTGGTTGCCATTTCGCTTAAGATGACGTGGACGTGTTCTGCTGGTGCACCAGTGTTCTTTGAAACGGCGTCAGTAACGTCCTTAACAAGGTTTTTAAGTTGTTCTTGTGAACGACCTGCGATGAGGTCAATGTGTACAATTGGCATTTTTTAAAACGCTCCTTCTTAGTTAATTGCTCAAAATTATACTCGGTTTTTCATTAAATTTCAATGAGTGGATTGATTTCGTACTTTTAGTTGTTCTGTCTCATCGTAGAAGTTCCCTTCAATGTCAATTGTATTGACCAAGTTGACGAAGGACTGCGGATCAACTGACTTAACAACGTGTTCTAATTCGTACAGTTCATAACGCGAAATGACAACCATCAGGACTGACCCTGGGCGCCGTTTGTAGGACCCTTCACCTGGCATGATCGTGATACCGCGAATCAGCGTGTCGTGCAAGCCATCAATGACCTCATTTGTCTTGGTCGTCACGATAAAGGCAGTGAGCTTTTGGTGCCGAGTATGAATGGCGTCCACAACCCGTGACATTGCGTAAATCGAGATGATCGTATACAGAGCGTTTTCCCAGCCAAATTTGGTTCCTGCAATCAGCACGATGACAGAATTCGTGACCATCATTAAGGTGCCGATCGTTTTCCCCGTTGTTTTTTCCAGCACCACAGCCACGATGTCCATTCCACCGGTGGAAAAGCCATACTTCAAAGGATAGGCAACACCAATTCCAGTTAAGATACCACCGAACAGTGCACTCAGTAACGGGTTGTGCCCCGCAACACTTTGAATGGGCATGACAATTGCTAAAAATGACGTCAGAAACGAGGTTAAAAAGCTATAGATCGTAAACCCGCGGCCAATTTTTGCCCACCCTAAAATGCCAATCGGAATGTTAAACAGCAGGATCAGCCACCCAGTATTGACGGTCAGGCGAAACACATTTTTGAGTAACAGAGATAAAATTTGTGACACCCCATTGATCCCGGCACTGAAAATGTTCCCTGGAATCAAAAAGGCGTTCAGCGCAAAGGCACTGATGAGGATGAGCCCACCATCAACGCTACTTTAAGCGCAAGATCTTTCTGGTCAATTTTTAATTGCATCTGCAGGTCCACCCTTCTTTTTTAACGAATAACATAAGGTACTATTTATACCATAAATCCCGCCACTGTACTACCGTTTTGCCGGTTAAATTTGCATGAGCAGGTTCACGGCGTGTTAATGTTTATTTGCCAAGGTTAATGATAGAATACAGGTATCAATACGAGTTTATTGGAGGGATTATTGTGCAATCTGAACCATTCTCAGCATGTACCAGTATCTTGATCGGTAAAAACGCGACAGTTGACGGCTCTGTAATCATTGGCCGAAACGAAGATTCACGTCCGGCGTGGCCAAAGAACTTTGTGGTCCATCCGGCTGTGACGCACGACGACTCACAAGTATTCACTTCCCAGGATAACGCCTTTTCAATGCCGCTGCCAACGCAGGCAGCCAAGTATACGGCAACGCCTGAGTGGACCACTAAATATGGATTGTTTGAAGAAGACGGCATTAACGAATATGGCGTTGCGATGAGTGCGACTGAAAGTACTTACGCAAACGCGCGCGTTTTAGCAGCTGATCCGCTTGTCAAAGACGGCATTGGTGAAGAGGCCATGATTACGGTCACACTCCCCTATATCAAATCAGCACGCGAAGGTGTGAAACGTCTCGGCACGATTGTCGCGACCTATGGTACTGATTAATCAAACGGCATTCTGTTTGCTGACCAAAATGAAGCGTGGTATTTCGAGACCGGCTCCGGCCACTACTGGGTCGCCCAGCGAATTCCAGATGATAGTTACGCCGTGATTGCCAACCAAATGGCCATTCAAGAAATTGATTTCGCTGATCCTGACAACTTCATGTGGCACCCTGGCATCCAGAAATTCGTTTCAAATTATGCGCTAAATCCTGTTCGTCAGGGGTTCAACTTCCGGAAAATTTTTGGCACCGCAAACCAGATGGATACCTACTATAACCTACCACGGGTCTGGTATGGACAAAAAATGTTCAACCCTGAAATCAGTCAGGCTGTCAACAGCTATGACCTACCATTCTTGCGGCAAGCAACCAATCTTTTATCAGTCGATGATGCTAAGACTTTCTTAAGTTCCCACTACCAAGCACCGCCTACGATCCTATCGGCAGCGGCAGCCCAGAAGACCGTAAACGATTCCGACCCGTTAGCCTTGCAACGACTCAGGAATCCCATGTTCTGCAATTGAGACAATTCGCGCAACCAGAATTAGCAGGCATCCATTGGCTGGCTATGGGCGTCGCAGCGCAAAGCGTCTACGTGCCCTTCTATGCGGGCATCCTATCTACGCCAGCCGCCTATCAAACAAGTGATAAGGTCTCTTATCAACCAGATTCTGCCTATTGGGTCTATAAACAGGCTGGTGTTATGGTCGATAGCCACTACCACGAATTTGGCGGCCTATTATCTGACGTGCAAAAGGACTTAAACCAGCAGTTTGGCCAAGCGGTTATTGAAGCTGATCACGTTGGTCAAGACTTAGATGGTGTTGAATTAGCTGCATACCTCACCAAAGTCAGCACCGCGCAAGCCGAATTAGGCTTAAACGCTATCGTGACTTAACAGCTGATTTGATCACGAAGGCCACTGGTCTGTCACCACTTAGGTACAAACAAGATCTAAACTTATAAGCGTCAAAAAGCGCCGAGCACATTGTAACATGTGTTCGGCGCTTTAATTTGCGTAGGTGCTTGGTTTGATTTTTAATTAATAGGTTAAAGTAACTTTTTATTCCAAACTAAGTTTCTCAAAATAAAATAGTGCCGCACCCCATTTTCGTGGGCTAAGCAGCACTATTTTGTAAACTCGAAGCTAATGCCGTTTTCTCTGGTTATCAGGTCGGCGTTTTCGTAAAATCACTAACACTGTTTCAGCAAGGAAGATGCCAATAAAGATCACCCCGCCAATGCGGGTTAGCCACTTCCCAACAGCGAGCCCTGGTGTTTCATACGTTAGCTTGATGCGGTGCGTGCCACCCTTTACACTAGCGCCCACAAACCCTGTATTGACCTTCTGGGTTGGCGTTGCCTTCCCATCCACTGTCAGATGCCAGCCTGTTGAATACGGAATCGACGTGGTCAAAATGGCATTTTGTTTCGTGGTTGAAACCCCACTGACCGTGTTATTTGTCACTTTCAGCTTCTTTAAGCCCTGGTTCTGCAAGCGATGAATCTTGGTCTCATATGACCGATTAAACGGCACAGCGACCAATTTCACGCTCTTGAAGCTAATACTATCCTCACCTGAGAAGCAAATGTTGATCAATCGGCGGGCAACCTTTCTTGAAGAATAGCCAAGGTTGATCGTGGCGCTGCCCTTCTGTTCATAATCAGACATGTTGTTGTAGCCCAGCTGAATCAGATTATTACTGCTGGTCGATGTGTTCATGCTCATCAGGTAACCGCCAAACGACGGGTGATTCAAAACGTACCGCCAGTGCGTGACTTTCAAGGCCGGTGTCGTTGGTTCATCCAACAAGGTTAACCGGTTTGACAACTGCGTCAGTTTCGATTGGGTCGTTGTTTGATTGATCTTGATACCCTTAATTTGCAGATACAGCTCAGAGTTTCGATAGCGTTGCGGATTTTTAATTTCCAGCTGATAAGCCTGATGGTTGCCGGCAACATCACTGGTCACCTTCTTCAGGCCGTTAGCATTCTCAGCGTTATTTTTAGTGACCATGGCAGCATTTTCAGTCAGCAGTTTGTTGACCCGTTTGGAAACGTGACCGAGTTTGGCGGACTTTGCGAAATACTTGACCAATTGCGCATCAGAATACTTATTAACATCTAGGTGATCTACCCGTAAATCGTTATTCTTAGTCAAACGATACCGAATGAGTTGCGCCAAGGTCGTGATTGGTTCACTTAGCGACTTCACCGTGTAACTCATAGGTTTCGAGGCTGACGTCGCCTTGGTCGTTTTAACACCGGCAACTTGATGATCGACCTTGGCCCCAGTCAGCAGCGCCTGTTCCTTGTCGTTACCAGATAGTTTATTGTATGAGCTGCTGTTCAGCTGACGCGTTTGCATGTAGGCCAGCGGCAGTGCATTCTGGTTCTTCAACAAGACGGTGCTGGAGTGATTTTCCAGCTTATAGACAGTTCGGTTAGAAAACTTCACCATCTTGCCCTGTTTATTGCGCACAAGTTTAAACCCATACGGGAACGATCGTCTCAGAGCCACGTCATCACGCCGTGCAAAAACGTACTTTACACCCAGAAGATTGAGCATCGTTGTGCGGTTGTTGGCGTCACTTGTCGGGTCATTCATTGTTTGTTGGTTATTATCCAATTGTTTATTAAAATTGTTGACTGCCCCGTTTTGGACGGAGAAATACGATTCAATCGTATGTGTCCCCAACAGCATCGGGATGTTGTTTCCGGCCGTGTCCAGGATGTCATAGTTACTCATCATGGACGTTCGGTAGAAGGACTTATCATATTTTTTAAGGAACTTATCTGCGCCATCAAAGAAATTCTTCGCCCAGCTGGTTGCACTCCCCGTTGGAATTTCATTATAAGCAACCGACGCGTTGAAGTTCGTACTATAAAAACTGGTGCCAATTGCGATCGCATTTAAACCGACCAACGCCAGCAGCATCGTTTTAAACGGCAATCCGTTCATCGACCGCATATAGCCATAGGAAAGGATCACCATGAAAATGAAGAGACACCCATAACTTAGATAGTGGCTCGGCCGCAGCAGGAAAGTAAAGCCGTTTCCAACGAACAGTAGGATCAAAAAACCGGTTGCAGCAATGATAAACCATTTGAAATCCTTAGTGGTCAGCGACTCCAAACTGTCCGTAAAACTGGCAACCGCTAACGCTAATGGTAAACTTGCCAGTAACAGCCAGCGGTTAGATGGCGTGCTCATCACATTCATAAAGGCGGCAAAGGCTGGAACTAAGACGCCTAACGCAATTAGAATCAAGGTCACATTAAGTGCAATGTGGTCTTTAAAGTGCCTAAACGTCCACACGACGGCAACAAATGAAAGCGCCCCAGTCCCAATGACGTCCCAGTAATACATGGTCCCAGTGGTATTAAATAGCGCGTTGGGCAGGTTGAGATAGTAGACCAGTGGATATAAACTCAACCCGTTCGCAAAGGTCGCGCTGCCCGTCCGAGACGATGACATCATCGCCAGTAACGTCGGCAACAGGATCACGCTCGCCACAGCTAACGCTAAGGCAACGGTTGCCGCAAAATATCCAAGTGATTTGGGAAATGACCGGACAAGTTCGCCACGTCGTTTTAAATCGGCATAGCGGGCTATCGCAAAGACCAGTGCGCCTAATCCCAACAAGTACGAGAAATAAATATTGCAGATCAAAACGAGTGCTGTAAAGCCAGTCAGCCAAAGAAATGACTTCCCCCTGATAGATTTTATCAACACCCAAACACAACAGCGGGAAGAAAAATGGCGCCAGTAAGAAGAATGGGTGGTGGAAGCTCACGTAGAAGGTGAACCCGTTAAACGTGTAAATAAGTGCCCCCAACAGTGAGCCAGCACGCTTGAACCGCAGTTGCCTGGCCAGTGCCAGAAATGACAACCCGACCGCATACAGCCGAACGATCGTCAGCAGTTGGTACCCCAGCTCGATCTTGTCCGCTGGGAATAAAGCAATCAGATAAGCAAACGGATCGCCGACCACGTAATAGGCAAAACTTGTCATTTGATCAGCGCCAAGCCCCAGATTCCACGACCAGCTAAATAACGATTGGTGAACGGTTCCGTGAAGAATACCGTAAAATTCCTTTAAAATTGGAAAGTGTTGGGCAATCCCATCAACACGCCAAATATTCGTTAATCCCTCAAATCGCAGTAACCCAAACGTTGCGGTGATGACCACCGCAAACGCCACCGAGTAAATCAGCCAAACTGGGATCTTAAATGATCGTTTTTCCATCAGTTCTCCCGCCTTTTCAATAAATCACACTTTTTTTCAGAATTATGCCATCTTCTATTATGCCACGAATCTCCCTTTTGTCCTTAAAACCCGGTTAAGATGGCCGATTCTTAAGAATAAAAACAGGGTTTCGTCACATTTTTAGCACTTAGATTCAGTCTTTGCCAACAAAAAAGCACTCAAAGTCAGCTTAGCGCTAACCCCAAGTGCTTCATTTTTGCCAGATGTCGAACTAGTTACGAGGACGACGTGATTCTGGAATACGAGCTGCCTTACCATGCAATGCACGTAAGTAGTAAAGCTTAGCACGACGGACACGACCGTAACGTACAACTTCAACTTCAGCGACTCGTGGTGAGTGAACTGGGAACGTCCGCTCAACACCGACACCGTTGGTGATCTTACGAACAGTGTACATTGCTTGGATGCCGGTACCGTGACGCTTGATAACGACCCCTTCAAACAATTGGATACGTTCGCGAGTGCCTTCAACAACCTTGGCGTGAACACGAATGGTGTCCCCAGGACGGAAGTTAGGAATGTCGGTACGTAATTGATCTGCGTTGATCTTTTCGATTAATTGATTTTGACGCATGAATATCTTTCCCTTCGCCAACATTCATTCTCTTCTCGACAGCGGAATGTTGTTAATGTGGCTTTCAACAGCCAATAACTAGACTATCATATCTCAAGACTTGAGTAAACCCTAATCTGCATTTTCATCCAATTCAAGTTGAATGTCGCGCAACAAGTGCTGCTGTTTGGCAGTTAACTGTAACTTATCCAACAGGTCTGGACGCCGTTCCAACGTCCGTTTTAGCGATTGTGCTTCGCGCCAATCATCGATTTTTTGATGATCACCGCTGATCAGGACATCGGGGACTTTCATCCCGCGAAACTCCGCCGGCCGCGTGTATTGCGGGTATTCGAGCAGTCCGGTTGAAAAGGAATCGCCAGGAGCTGAGGCCTCGTTACCAAGCACACCAGGCAGCAGTCGGGTAATGGCATCAATCATCACCATTGCCGGTAATTCACCGCCAGTAAGCACATAATCACCCATTGAGACCTCGTCCGTCACAAGGGTCCGAATGCGTTCATCATAGCCCTCATAGTGGCCGCAGATGAACGTCAAATGGTCCTCGCGCGAAAAGTCTTCCGCCACCCTTTGGGTAAACGGAACACCTGCTGGATCCATTAAAATGACCCGCCCCGACGGAATCCCGGCCTCACTTGCCGTTTTCTGGGTTGCAGCGAAGGCGTCAAATAGCGGTTGCGCCTGCAACAACATACCAGCACCGCCACCAAATGGATAGTCGTCAACGTTGCCATGCTTGTTGGTCGAATACTGCCGAAAATCGGTCACTTCTAACGTTAACTGGTCGCGTTCCAGGGCCTTGCCAACAATTGAATCATGTAATGGCCCACTGAACATGTTTGGAAAGAGACTTAACACATCGATCCGCATGGTTACTCTAACCCCTCCATTAATTCGACGACGACTTGGTTTTTGTCTAATTCAACGCGTTTAACGACCTGATCGATGACCGGCAGCAGCAGATCATCTTTTTCCGGTCGCGCAACGACCCACACGTCGTTTGCCCCAGGCGCCAAAATTTCCTTAATTTCGCCCAAGTGCTCGCCATCTTCAGTCACAACAGCTAACCCGATGATCTGATGGTAGTAGTACTGTCCATCATCCAGGTCGCTGTCAGAGAGGTTATCGTCTGAAACCTTTAACGTTGTCCCCTTTAGTGGCAACACTTCGTTAATGTCAGCAACCCCCTCTAATGTGATCAGCATAAAGCCTTTGTGCTGGCGCGAGCTGGCAATGGTGATCGTCTGTTTCGGCTTTTGATCCGACTCCTTTTTAAAAACAGCTAACTGACTGCCCTTTTTGAATCGCTGGTCAGGAAAGTCTGTCGTGGTGACAACTTTTAGTTCGCCGCGAATGCCGTGGGTGTTTACGATGGTGCCTACTTTATAGTACATGCGGTCACTGCCTTTCTGGTTTTAATTTTTAGTTTATAGGTTTGATTTTGTATTGGATAGTCAATTTTATTTTGGGTTTTAACTGGTTATTTTTATATTGCTGAAACATGTTCAGCAAGGCAGAGGCTCCTGCCTAAGCCAACTCTGACAAAAATTCCAAGCCCAGGAATTTCTGTTTTGCTTACTCGCTTCTTTTGCCGAAACGTGTTCAGCAAGGCAAGGGGCGGCCATGTAACGGACTCTGGCAAAAATACCAAGTTCAGGAATTTCTGCCAGAGTCCGTTACATTCTGCCCCTTAACCGCCTTGCTTCACACTCTTACAAAAAAAGCCTCCAAAAGAAGCAGTCTCAAAACCACTTCATTCGGGAGCCTTTGATTCGTCGTTAATGACTAAACGAACACGCTTTGGGCCTTTGACCCGCACGCTATATACAATCGTCCGGATGGCTGAGGCCACGTGGCCGCGCTTTCCGATCACCCGACCGATATCGTCACCAGCCACCGTTAGATGGAATTCGTAAAAACGATCTGTTTCTACCTCTTCGATACTAATGGCGTCCGGGTTCTCAACTAGTGGTGTGACAATTGTTTTAATGAGTTGTTTAAAGTCGGTCATTACTGATCACTTCGCTTATTTCTTTGAAAACTTAGCTTCGTGGAACTTCTTCATGATACCGGCGTTCGAAAGGATGTTCCGAACAGTATCTGAAGGTTGGGCACCATTGTTCAACCAGTTCATGATTGATTCTTCTTCAAGTTCAACCTTGGCTGGTTCAGCAAGTGGGTTGTAAGTCCCAACTTTTTCGATAAAACGACCGTCACGAGGGCTCCGTGAGTCCGCAACAACGATACGGTAGAATGGGCGCTTCTTTGAACCCATCCGCTTTAAACGAATCTTAACTGACATGCATTGACACCTCCTGTAATTCTTTCAACGATAAATAATATACCAGTAAATAAGAGGGTTGTAAAGGTTTTTTTCTTTACACCCTTAAATCTATTTGAATTTTTGGGTTAACCACTGCTGTGACGCGGTTGTAATGGTACGTTGATGGTGATTTAAAAACGCCATTACAGAACCATAGTCAGCCAAATCGAGCGTAAGTGGCACCAGCTGAGCACGTTGTAACGCTTGTGCAAACTGCAGATCTTGAACCGTGATCAGTTCACTCATGAGCGGGTTACTTGTATCGACTGACTGCCAATCATCCGCTAGTAGTTTTCTCGCACGCTGATAACGTGCATCATGCTGAATCACACTACGACAATCCGCTGCTGAAAGCATGTTTACTCCTCCTTTGTGGGTTAAGCAATAACGGTCACTGCGCCGCTTGGATTCTCGACTGAGAGGTCCTGAACGGTTGTCGTCAACCCCCAGATCACATTAGTGAACCGATGCTGTGATACGTGTTCCTCACCATGCCCATCAGTCAAGATCAGGGCCACCGCATTATCATTTCGATAGCCATTTGTCAGCAGCCAATCAAAAATCGGCTGATATGCTGTGCCGCCCCCACCGAACCGATGAGCGTCAAGTTGATTGGCGCGACGAATCGTTTGTGCCTGGTCGGCATGAACAACGGCGTCAAACGGAATAACAACAAGCGCATCCTGATACCGTTTGATCAGGGTCATCACCTGACCCAAAATACTGCTGACTTCCGCGTCGCTCATTGACCCAGACTGATCAACAAAGACCAGTACCGTTCTGACCGGACTGACGCGTGTTCCTGGCAGTTCCAACCGGTACGGCTGTCGCCGGTCAAACCGATTGTAGGCATCATCTCGCAACTTAAGCGTGCTGCCAAGCCCACGTTGCAAAAGCTGGCGCCAATCGAGTCGAAGCGGCTGAACGGTCACTTGCAGTTGCTGTTGCATCTGACTAGGCAGTAATCCGCGCTGCTTAACGGGCGTCCCATGCCAAGCCTGAGATAACAGCTGATCAACTGCTAACGTTGCCTGAGCGTCCGTTTTGTGCCATTCTGCGTGACTATCCAGTTGCGTCACCGTTGGCAGCTGAGTCGCACTTCCCGGTTGAAAAGACCGGCCCTGCTGTTGCGTGCCCAAATTCAATTTTTTAAGCGCACGCAAATACACACCTGAATCTTGTTTTGGCTGAAGATTTAAATGATATTGGTAGTTCATTTGTGAACGCGTAATCGCGCCCTGCGGCAAATGTGGCACATACTCATTGACCGCCATATCGGTGGCTAACTGGACAAACGGGTCTTCAGACTGGGCACCGTACCGGTCGATATGATGCCAAATGAGATGGCCCAAAACATGGGCCAGGATTGCCATTACTGATTCGGGCGTTTGACAAAGCCGAATGAGTTCTGCAGGGTCAACCAATAGTGTCAATTCCGGTTTCACTTGCAATTTAACGGCAGCCTGCTGGTCGTGAACCACTCGTTTAGGCAGTCGTAAGAGCAGCTCGCCATAAAGGCGCTGACTGCCCAGCATTGTCATTGTGGCCTGAGTCAACAAGGACAGACACGCCTCGTCTTGCTGACTGCCAGCGGGAAGTTGTTTTAGCGTCATTAACGCTTGTGAAAACGACATTCGACGCCCTCCCTTTCAAGAATCTTAGTTCTGTGCATCACTCGCCACGCCGATCTGTGCTAAAGCTTGATACAGGTCAGCCACAGCATCCGGTTTCTGCTCGGCATGAGCAGCCAAGCCCTCCAGAATTTCTGGGGTTTCCGCAATTTTAAGCGCAATCGCGTACTGACCATCTGGAGCAAGGTGTTGTAACAGCGTCAAAAATCTTCCTGCAACTTGCGGGGTGTTCAATGGATAGGTCGGGTTTTGATCAACGAGGTCGGCCAGGATGCTTTGCTGCTGACCCGGATTAAAACGGTCAAACCGGTCTAGAACTGTGGCTGACAACTCAGGTGTCTCCTCAGCATCCGCGTATATTTCAGCCGCTGTAAGTCCCTGTTCATCGCGACGCAAATATTGTTCAAACGCGCGACTCACAGTGACACCCAGATCACCCGCTAAAACATCTAATCGTAAAGCCGATTGCTGGTCAGCAGGCAATATGCTTAATTGCGTGAGATTCGCTGAGACCCGTGCCCATGCACGCGGTGTTGGATACAGATCGTCATCGTGATCACTAGGCCGCAACTGGTTCGGATTTTCTTCAATAAAACGGGTCACTGTTGGCTGAATTCTAGGCTGGCCATGACCATTATCCTGTCTTGCCCAAGCCAACCAGTCGGCAGTATCGGCACGCATCACAAGTCGAACTGTCCGATCGTTGATGGCCGCATCACCAGTGACCACGCCGTAATCGCTTTGTTCAAAACCAGCCATCGTTGCATCCGGGTTTTCTGCCAGGATCAAGTGAACTTGAGCGGGTAACTTCAGCGTATTGATCTGTCGTTGCAACACCAAATTCATCAACTCACTTTGAACGGCTTGTGTCCCCCGATTAAACTCATCAAGAAACCAAATAATGGGCCGATTGGATTCAGCTTCCGCAGCGTGAATAATTTCGATCAGGGTGTGCGTATAGCCAAACTTAACGTCAGCAAGTTCACCATACCGTGTCGTTTGGACGTAAGCCTTATCTGTCAGTGGCGGAATTGGAATAGCAAGGTCACCTTTTTCAGACAAACTGACCGTTGTCGTAAATAATTTGGCCTGCATCTGGTCGGCAACATCTGCAACCAATGCCGATTTACCAATACCCGCTTCACCAACGATGGTCGGCACGTTACCTGCTTTTAGCACGAGTGGAATCGCCACGAGCAGTTGTTGGTAGCTTAACATATTGAGCCTTCTTTCGACTTTAGTGTGATGAATTCAAAGTAACCAGCAGTATCTGTTGTTACTTCATATTAACGATAAAAACCTTTCCCATCAAACAAAAACAAAAAGAACCCAGACTACCCGCTAAAGGAAATGATCTGAATTCTATCTAATTGACTTATTTCCGCCGACGTTTCAAATTATTCCGACGTTTCTTATTCTTCTTAATGCGTCGAGACATCTGCTTCATGGCCATTTGGCCCATCTTGCCACCCATGGCGCCGCCCATGCCTGATTGGCCCATTAGACCTTCCATGCCTGAGAAGTTTCCCTTTGAGACCTGGTTCATCATCTTTTTCATCTGATTGAACTGCTTGATCATCCGGTTAACTTCTTGGACAGGACGGCCAGAACCAGCCGCAATTCGACGGCGACGTGAGGGGTTCAAGACGTCAGGATTCGTCCGTTCCTGCTCAGTCATTGAGTAGATGACGGCCTTTGTATGATCCATGTCTTTTGGATCCAGCTGCGCGTTCGCCATGGCAGGATTGTTAGCCATCCCAGGAATCATTTTCATGATCTGGTCCATTGGCCCCATCTTTTGAATCTGTTGCATTTGATCCAAGAAATCATTGAAATCAAACGAATTTTCCTGAATGCGTTCAGTGAGCTCTTGCGCTTGCTTTTCATCATACTCTTTTTGCGTCTTTTCGATCAGGGACAGCATGTCGCCCATCCCAAGGATCCGGGAGGCCATCCGATCAGGGTGAAAGACGTCCAAATCAGACATCTTTTCACCTTCACCAACGAACTTGATTGGCTTCCCAGTGACGGCCCGAATTGACAGCGCAGCCCCACCACGGGTGTCGCCATCAAGTTTTGTTAAGATCACACCCGTCACATCGAGCTTATCATTAAACCTTGTGCCGTAGCGACGGCGTTTTGCCCAGTCATGGCATCCACGACCAGTAAAATTTCATCTGGGTGGGCCAGGTCTTTGATATCGGCCAATTCATTCATGAGCTGTTCATCAATTTGGAGCCGACCAGCAGTATCGATGAACACGTAATCGTTGTGGTTTTCCTGAGCTTGGGCTAACCCCTGACGCACGATCTCCACTGGATTCGTGTCCGTACCCATTTCGAATACCGGCACATCAATTTGCTGACCAACCGTTACTAACTGGTCAATGGCGGCTGGCCGATAAACGTCGGCCGCAATCATTAACGGCCGCGCATTATCTTCAGTCTTCAACCGGTTGGCTAATTTGCCGACCGTGGTCGTTTTACCAGCCCCTTGAAGACCAGCCATCATGATGACAGTTGGAATCTTTGGCGATTTGTTCAGCGGGACCTCAGTCTCACCCATCATCTTCGTTAATTCTTCGTCAACGATCTTAA
Source organism: Secundilactobacillus paracollinoides DSM 15502 = JCM 11969 (assembly GCF_001311135.1). Lineage (GTDB taxonomy): Bacteria > Bacillota > Bacilli > Lactobacillales > Lactobacillaceae > Secundilactobacillus > Secundilactobacillus paracollinoides. Next base: position 175,556 of record NZ_BBAG01000001.1, on the reverse strand, counting down.
CGATCTGTTGTGCGGGGTTCAAGCCTTCCAGCACCTTCGCGCCAACGGCCCGTTCCCGGACAGTTTTGACAAAGTCCTTGACGACGTCAAAGTTAACATCCGCTTCCAGTAAGGCCAGCCGAATTTCGCGCATGGTGTCGCGCAAATCGGCGTCAGAAACCTTCCCCTTGCCACGGAGCCGCTTCATCGCGTTTTGTAATCGTTCAGTTAATCCTTCAAATGCCATGGATAAATGCACCTATCTTTCATTCTTCTTCAGCAGACTCAAGCTGATTGACAAGCTGATTGAGTCGCTGATCGGTTGGGTATTGTTGTTTAACGTAGGCTTGAATCTCATCAGCAACCTGGTTACGTTGCGTAAACTCAGCTAAGAGATGCAGCTTGGTCTCATACGTTTCGAGAATCTTTTCTGTGCGCCGAATATTATCATAAACGGCTTGACGACTGACGCTAAAATCTTCGGCAATTTCGCCAAGAGAATAGTCGTCACCGTAGTAGAGCTGCATATAGTCGTTCTGCTTTTTCGTCAGTAACGGCTGGTAAAATTCGAAAAGCGAATTGATGCGATAATTTTTTTCAATTTCCAAGGTAACGCCCTCCGTTGTCTACATACACTCAACTAGGTTACCATTTTTAAGCGTTCTGGGCAAGCGGTTTAGACCGCTCTACCACGGTTTTTAAAAGATTATCAGCCAAAAAAAGAGGCCCCCGTTAAGGCAACCTCTCGTGACTCTATTTAACGTCGATAAGCCCCTTGAACAACCCGTAAACAAACTCGGTTGGCTCAAATGGTCGCAGGTCATCAACCTGTTCCCCAAGACCCACATATTTCACAGGCAGGTGCAACTCGTTTCTAATCGCAAGCACGATACCGCCCCGGGCCGTCCCGTCCAGCTTCGTTAAGACGATGCCAGTGACGTCCGTCGTTTCCTTAAATAACTTTGCCTGGTTAAGCGCATTTTGGCCAGTCGTTGAATCCAGCACCAGCAACACTTCATGCGGTGCATTCGGAATCTCCCGACTAATGACCCGCTTCATCTTGGCTAACTCATTCATCAGGTTGGACTTGTTCTGCAACCGACCGGCAGTATCCACGAATAAAATATCGTAGTCTTCGGCCTTCGCTTTTTAACCGCATCAAACACCACGGCAGAGGGGTCGCTCTTTTCGGGCTTCATGACAATGTCAACCCCGTCTCGTTTTGCCCACACATTCAACTGCTCGATTGCACCAGCTCTAAATGTATCGGCAGCGGCAAGCAACACCTTTTTACCCTGAGTTTTAAACATCTTGGCCATCTTACCGATGGTGGTCGTTTTACCGACCCCGTTAACACCGACAAATAAAATGACAGTCGGCCCCTTGTCTGCAAAGTGCAGCTCGTTATTTTCCTCGGTCCCAGCAGCATCGTAAAGATCGATCAATTTCTCAACCACGACGTTTTGAACGTCCTTTGGTCGCTTCGCATTTTGCAACTTCACTTCATCACGCAACTGGTCGCTGATCTGCATGGCGGCCTCGTAGCCGACATCAGCACCGATCAAGGTTTCTTCCAGGTCGTCAAAGAAGGACTCATCCACGTGCCGGAAGTTCGCCAGCAGATGGTTCAACCGTTCACCAAACGTGGTCCGGGATTTTTCCAACCCCTTGTCGTACCGTTCGGCATCCGTTGGCGCCTTTTCTGTGGTTGACGTCTCTGGTTCAGTCGCTTCCGAAACCGGTTCAACGGTTGCATCAACATCAGTTTTACGATCTTTCGATGCTTCAACCACCGTCTCTTGCGCATCCGTTTCAGCATCCTGTTCCGTTGTTGAACGGTCAGCTTCAACCGTTGGTGCTTCGCTAGCCGATAAACTGACGTCAGTGTTTTGTGTGTCAGTTGGCGCTACCTCATCAGCATTGGATGGCAATTCAGGTTCACTGTCAGCTGTGGCGTTATCGGCGTCAGTTACATGCTGAGTGTCTGTTTTCAGATCTGAATCTGTGTCTAACTCAGGTTCGGATTCTGATTCAGGTTCTAATTTTGACTCTGGTTCTGATTCTGATTCGGGTTCTGTTTTTGGTTCTGATACAGGTTCTGATTGTGAATCAGGTTTTTCGTCTGTTTGCGACTCCGATTCAGGCTCAGATTCCGTTTCAGGCGCGTCGGTTGCCTCGTCAGGCACCGCCGTTGCGCTAGCATCATCCGTTGTTTCAGCCATTTCATCAGCTGGTGTAGTATCGCCTTGCGCCTGGGTATCAGGCGATGCATCTTGCGCATCAGCGGGTGCACTAGATGCATCTGGTTCAACGGGTGTTGCCGGTTGTTCAGGCTTCCTTTCTTCGTCCGCTTTACTGCGGCGCTTAAAGAAATCAAATAACCCCACGTGAGACACTTCCTTTACTATTTAATGCGTTAATTGCTGGCACTGACCTGGCTTAGGTCGACGGAAACAAGTTTCGAGACGCCAGACTCCTGCATTGTGATGCCATACAGGCGATCTGCTTGCACCATCGTTTCCTTACGGTGGGTGATCACAATGAATTGGGTGTCAGTCTGAAACTGACTCAAGTAACTCGCAAATCGGCCCGTGTTTGCCGGATCCAGAGCAGCTTCCGCTTCGTCTAAAATACAGAACGGTACGGGTTGCACCTGCAGGATAGCAAACAACAATGTGATCGCCGTCAATGCCCGTTCACCACCAGACAACAATCGCATACTTTGCAACTTTTTGCCAGGCGGTTCGGCCATGATCTCAATCCCAGTCGTTAACAAATTATTGGGATCCGTTAACTCAAGTCGGGCGCGACCACCGCCAAACATCTTAACAAAGGTTTGGCCAAACTGGACGTTGACGTCATTAAACGTTTTTTCAAAACGCGTGACGACTTCTTTATCCATTTCATTCATGGTTGTCAGCAAATTATCCTTGGAGCTTCCAGGTCGCTGCGTTGTTTTGTCAGAAAATCATAACGTTCCTTAACGCGTTTATACTCCTCGATAGCCCCCAGATTGACGTCACCAAGGTCGTCTAACCCGCGCTTTAAGAGTTTTAACTGCTCCTTAATATCGTCAAGCGGTTGATCAACCACTGAATCACGCGCAAACGCCACGCTAACGTGATAGTTTTCAGTCAGATCAGACGTCAGCTGATCCACTTGATTACTGGTCTTTTGCTGGGCCAACTGCGTTTCGTGCACCGCTGACTGCTCCGCCGCAATCGTGTTGGTCAACGCTGCCTTGGTTAATTCGAGTTCATCGACTTTTGCTGAAACTGTCTTCAGTTCCCGTGTTGCTTCATCAACAAGCCCCTGGGCCGTTTTTTGCGCAGCATTAATTTTCGTCAACTCAGCATCGATTCTTGATGAGGACTGGTCCGCTGTACTGTCATCAGCCGTCAAATCAGCTAACTGTTGCTGCAGATCAGCTTGGTGTGCCTCTAGCGCTTCAAGTTGATCCTTAGCAGCTTGAACAGTCTCTTGACTATGATGTTGCTTCTCAGTTAGTCGGGCCAGATCCTCCTTACAGCTCTGATACTGATCACTCACCGTTTGACTCGTCTCGCTCGCCTGCTGCTGTTCCGTTTTCGTATCCGTGATGTCAGCCTTTAAAGCTGCCAATTGTTTGGTCGTAGCTGCAGTCTGCACATCGTTGTCCTCGAGGGCTTTTTGGTAGTCTTCTTCGCCACCCTGCAAGGCTTGTTGCGCGTGTTGTACCTTGACTTGTTTTTGCAACGCAGCAAGTCGGTCCTTAGCAACGTTGACCGAGCTCAACTGGCTCTGATACGCAGTCGTGGCCTCCGTTACAGCCGACATGAGTGCCGTCTGATCAAGCTCTGCCTGGCGCGTTTTGAGCATTTGTAATTCCGTTTGCTTGGCAGCCAATTGAGCATCCATCGTTTTGACCGATTCCGCTAACTGCTGACGCTCTTGTTGCCGGGCCAATAACCAGTTATTAGATCGGCGGTCACGGCCGCCGGTCATCGTTCCGCTCGCGGAAACCACTTCGCCGCCAAGCGTAATGATCCGGTAACGGTGATGAATCTGCCGGCCCAAAACAACGGCGTGGTCCAGGTCATCCGCAAACAACACGTTTCCCAGCAGAAACTCGAGTACTGGTTGGTACTGGCGGTCTGTCACGTGGACCAGCGCGGAAGCAACGCCAAGAAAGCCGGTCACTTGTTGACAGTCCGCTAACGTTCGGCTATCCACCTGACGTGATTTAATGGTTGTTAATGGCAGAAAGGTGCTGCGGCCAAGCTGGTTTTGCGTCAGGTAACGAATGGCCTGTTTTCCTGCCGTTTCATCGGCGACCACAACATTTTGCTGCTGGGCGCAATCGCGGCTTCAACAGCCTTCGTATACTGACCGTCAACTTGCAGTAATTCCGCGACTGGACCGATGACGCCATTCAGCTTATCTTTAGCTTGCATGACCGCCTTGGTTCCCTGATAAAACCCGTTGTAATTTGCCTGCGCCTCTTCCAACGACTTCAACCGGGCCTTCGCCTGTTGACTTACTTCCAGCGCCTTAAGCCACTGATCATTGAGCTGGTCGATCTTCGTTTGGCGGTGTTGGCGAACCGTTGTAGCATCCTGTTGCGCCTGTTTGGCCTCAGCTAACGTTTTGTCACACCCATTCAGTTGCTCGGTGAGCGTTGTCAACTCAGCTTCTTGCGTTGTGACCTGCTTCTGTAACGCGGTCAGTTGTGCCTTAGCTTGCGTTGTTTGCGAATCGGCACGCTGCTGATTCTTTTCCAGGTACTGGCGTTCATTGTGCAACGATGTCAGGGCCTGCATCGCCTTAACGTAATCGTCTTGAAGCTGATCCAATTTTTGTGACAGTGTGGCTTGATCAAGTTTTGCCAGTTGTTGTTTCAGCGTCTTAGCCGATTGGCGCCCGGCCTTGACCTGCTGATCAATGGTTTGTTGTGCCGTCTTATCCGCCGCTAAGTCTTCCTGAGTCGCGGTCAGTTGATCCGCCACGGTTGCCAGCTCGGCCTTTAACTTGGTGACATTTTCGGCACGATTGGCCCGGCGTTCCTTATTGAGCGCGCGTTGCCCAGCGAGTTTTTGCTGGTCACCGGACAGCTTAATCAGACTATCATTAGCCTTATCTTTTTGGGATTGCCATTTTGTTTCCTGCTGATGAAAGGCTGTCACTTGTTTTTGATTCTCATCCGCCGCAGTTCGGCTTTCTTTGAGTTCAGCTTGTGCCTTTGTCAGGTTTTCCGTCTGCGTTTTTAACGTTGCAGAAGCGTTATCAATCATCAACACGAGTCGACTCTGTTCAAGGGTGTCAAACTGGGCCTTTTGTGTCACGTACTCCTCAGCCAGACTACTCTGTTCGGCCAGTGGTTCGACCTGTGCAGAGAGTTCTGTGATCAAATCATTGACCCGGTCGAGATACTCAGCCGTCTGTTCCATCTCTCGCTGGGCCTTTTGCTTGCCCAGTTTGTATTTTGAAACGCCCGTGACTTCCTCAATAATAAAGCGCCGGTCTTCCGGTTTGGAATTAAAAATGGCTTCAACTCGGCCTTGGGAGATCATCGAAAACGAATCATCCCCGATACCAGAATCTAAGAACAGGTCGGTAATATCCTTTAAGCGACACTCTTGACCGTTGAGTTGATACACACTGTCCCCATTTCGAAACAACTTCCGCGTCACGCTGACTTCGGTGTAGTCCGATTTTAAATAGTGATCCGTGTTATCCAGCACCATGGTCACCATGGCGCGGTTCAGCGGCTTTCGCTCAGCACTCCCGGCAAAGATCACGTCCGGCATGCGCTGCCCCCGTAAATTTTTGGCTGACTGCTCACCGAGGACCCAACGAACGGCTTCACTAATGTTGCTTTTGCCACTCCCGTTGGGGCCAACAATGCCTGTAACCCCGGTTTCAAAATCGATCTTTGTATCATCTGCAAACGACTTGAAACCACTAATTTCAAGCGACTTTAACTTCATCGCGTAGTCCCCATTCATTCAAAATTAACGTTTAGTTGTTCGCCTGTAATTTATTCAGCGCTGCTTTAGCTGCAACCTGTTCTGCATGTTTCTTAGAGTGGCCTTCACCGATCCCAAGTTCCTTACCGTCAATGGTCACGGCCACCTTGAAAGCCCGGTCGTTATCCGGGCCATCCTCTGAAACAAGTTCGTAGTCAATGGCCACAGGTCCGTTTTGCTGGGCGACTTCTTGTAATTCTGTTTTGTGATCAAAGAATTCGTCGAACCGGCCCTCATCAAGTTTTGGAAAGATCACCTGATGAGAAAAGGCAATGACGGGTTCCACTCCTTGATCAAGGTACAAAGCACCAATAAAGGATTCAAAAATGTCACATAGCAGCGAGTCACGTTCCGCGCGTGTGCCTTTTCCTCACCCTTACCCAGTCGAATGTACTTATCAAAGGTACATTCACGCGCAAAGCTCGCAAAACTATCCTCGTTGACCATTGCGGCGCGCAGACGCGTCAACCGACCCTGAGGTAATTTTGGATAGCGTTTATAAATATATTCTGACACGACTAACTGCATGACCGCATCACCCAAAAATTCGATGCGTTCGTAAAATTTAAGATTCTGGTTAGGGTGCTCGTTCACGTACGACGCCTGGGTAAAGGCTTCGTCCAGCAGATCTTGATTGTGAATCGTAATGTGAAAGCGTTTCTTCAGTAGTTCATTTAACCCTTGTATCAACGTGGTTAACTCCTTTTTTAGTCATGAAAGTAAAAAGGCGATTACGCAGGTAACCGCCGACTTGCCTATTTACTGTGGCTTGTGATGTAATCCACCGCTTCGCCAACCGTGTTTAGGTTTTCCGCATCTTCGTCGGAAATTTCAGCGCCAAAGGTGTCTTCCAACTCCAAGATAAATTCCACAAAATCAATGGAATCAGCGTCCAAATCAGTTTTAAAATTCAGACTATCCGTGATCTTGTCGCGATCCACTTGGAACCGGTCAGCAATAATATCGGCAATCTTATTAAACGTTTCTTCTTTTGACATTTCTCTACCTCACTCAATCAACCTTGTTCATTTGTTAGTCTATCACAAACTTGCAACTAACAACATGCTTTTTTACTGGGCGGGACCGCGCAACGATCAGCCATCATGTCTGCTTTAGAAACTACAAAATTCCACCCAGTACTACGTTACGGTAAACTAGCTTTGCACGTCGCCAGTGACCGGTAACAAACAGTCCATGGCTGAGCCAGCCACCCTATTTTTGTTTTAACTGTTCCTTAGCTGCAATCATTTCATCACTGTGTTCATCAAAATAGGTGACAACGTCAGCGACAACGTGGTTTTCAAGCATCGTTTTGATCTGGCCAATGGTGTTCGCAACAGTTGGCGCCTTCGTGGAGCCATGAGTTTTGACAACCGGTGCTTTCACGCCGATCAAGACAGCACCACCGTGCTTGGAATAGTCCATTTGGGATTGGATCTTACCAAACGTTGATTTCAACATTGCGGCGCCCAACTTAGCTGACAGTCCGCCATCCATGATGCTTGACTTGATCAATTTCAACATGGTCAAGGCCGTGCCTTCGGTGCTCTTTAAAACGGCGTTTCCAGAAAAACCATCACTGACAACGACATCCGCTGCACCATTTAGAAGTTCGCGTGACTCAACGTTGCCGATGAAATTAATGTCTTCAATTGAGGCCAGTGCGTCATGGGCAGCCTTGTGTACTAAGTCTCCCTTATCCGCCTCAGTCCCATTGTTGAGAAGGCCGATCCGTGGGTTTTTAACGCCCATCACTGTTTCCGCGTAGTACTTACCCATAATGGCGTACTGATACAGGTTGAACGGTTTTGTATCGGCATTAGCACCAACGTCTAACATCAAAAAACTATCCTGGTTAGGCTGGTTTAAAACGGGTAATACCGTGGTTAATCCAGGTCGTTCAATGCCCTTGATCCGGCCGATGATCAACAGTCCCGCAGCTAAAATAGCACCCGTATTTCCTGCTGAGAAAAATGCATCCGCCTTGCCGTCGCGCACATCCTGTGCAGCAAGGACAATGCTGGACTGTTTCTTTCGTCTAATGGCCCGGACAGGTTCGTCGCCCATGGCAATCACTTCGTCCGCTTGAATAAGGGTGATTCGATCCTCATTTTGGAGGAGCGGCTTCACCTGATCCAGTTGGCCGTACAGGTTAAATTCTACTTCTGGGTACCGGTCACGCGCCTGTTCCACCCCTGCAACGATTTCCTTTGGGGCGTAGTCGCCACCCATAGCATCAACAGCAATTTTCACAATCAATCCATCCCTTCATGTCTTGGTACTTGGTTAATCAAATAAATAAGTGGTGCGTTCTTTTTGTTTCATGTAGTCAGCTAGCGCATTGTTTTCAGGCTGTTGTGCCCAGTCTTTCTGGTCGCTCAACTGCTTAGCTTCCTGTTGCGCAACGCTCAGCATGGTGAGGTCAGCCACGGGGTCACCAACTTTAAAATCGGGTACCCCGGACTGTTTCTTACCAAGCACATCGCCCGCGCCTCGCAACTCGAGGTCCTTTTGAGAAAGCACAAAACCATCGTTTGTCTGGGTCATGACCTGCATCCGCTGCACCCCATTCTTATTCTTAGGGTCCGCAATCAAGATGCAATAGGACTGCTGGTCTGACCGGCCGACCCGGCCGCGTAACTGATGGAGTTGCGACAAGCCGAAATGATCCGCGTCATAGATAAACATGACGGTCGCATTTTTAACATCGACGCCGACTTCGATCACGGTCGTGGCCACTAAAACCTGAAATTCCTGGTTCTTAAACGCTGCCATGACCGATTCTTTTTCCTCATTTTTCATCCGGCCGTGCAATAAACCGACCTGATATTTCGGCGCAAAGTACTGCGAGAACCGCTCATAAATAGATTCCGCATTCTTCATATCAACCGCCTCAGATTCTTCAATCAGCGGTGTGACCACGTATGCCTGATGGCCTGCCTGAAGTTGACCCGTAACGAATTGAATCGCCGAGTCGATCTGCGTACTTTTGATCCAGTATGTCGATACTGGTTTGCGACCAGCCGGCAGTTCATCAATGACGGAAATATCCATCTCCCGTAGCTTGTAATCGCGAGGGTTCGGGGGATCGGCGTTGCGGTCATTGCCAGCACGTCAGGGTTGTCACCCTTTTCGCGGAGTGCCTGCCGCTGACCGACCCCAAACCGGTGTTGCTCATCGATCACGACCAACCCGAGTTTATGGTACTGAACGGTGTCTTGAATCAACGCGTGCGTCCCAATGATCAAATTGAGTTCACCGCTTTCAATTCGCGGTAAAATTTCCTTTCTGACCGCCGGCTTCGTCGACCCAGTTAGTATAACGATATTAACTGGAAAGCCCTCGAAGAGTGCCTGCAGATTATTCGCATGCTGCTCCGCCAATATTTCCGTCGGTGCCATCAGTGCCGCTTGGAAGCCGGCAGTAATGGCAGCGTACATCACAATTGCTGCGACGACCGTTTTCCCGCTCCCAACATCGCCTTGCAACAACCGGTTCATGTGGAACGGCCGCTTCATATCAGCACAGATCTCATTGACGACCCGCTTCTGTGCCCCCGTCAGTTCATAGGCAATGACTGCGTCAACGCTGTGACCTGTTCATTATCGTATGCGATCGGCACGCCAGATTGAGTTTTATCCTGGTGTTTTAACTGCTGCAACTGCATTTGAAAGAGAAAAAACTCTTCAAATTTCGCACTGCGACGCGCTGCCTGAGCTGCCGCCAGCGTCTCTGGAAAATGCATGTCATGAATCATTTGCTGGCGATCAAGCAAGCGATAGTGCGTCGCAATCGGTGCCGGGATGAGGTCTGTGATCTCATCATGGTACTGGTCCCACGCGGCTTGTACCAACTGCTGAATCGTTTTTTGTCTGATGCCGCTGTTACTTGGGTAGACCGAGGCCATTGGATCAGCATTCCCGCTGGCTAAGATCTTCATCCCGTTAAGCTGTTTGCGGTTGGCGTCAAACCGCCCGTAGACCATGATTGGCTCTTCCACTGTGATCTGTTTTTGCAGCCATGGTTGGTTGAAGAAAGTTACCGGTACGACGTCATGGTCAATCAGCAACCGAAAATTCAATCGTGTTTTCTTACGACCAAACCGCGCAATGGTTGGCGGCGCAGCAACGACGCCCTTTAAGGTGACCTGTTCTTGGTCCTGGATCTCGTTTAAATTCTTAACCCGCATATCGTTATAGCGAAAAGGATAGTAGGTCAATAGTGAGGCAATATCAGTGATACCAAGCGCTGCCAAGGCATCGACCCGTTTTGGGCCCACCCCTGGCAACGTACTCACAGAATCGGTTAACGCCACCGTCATGACCTCCTTTTCTATGTGTGTGTGGCATGAAAGGCGAATAACAAACCGCAGGCTGCCCGCCAATTGTTTGCTATTCGCCTTTCGGTCCAGCAAGATGCTGAACATCGTTACGATTCAGTTTTTATTCAACTGAGACAACGAATGGATATACCGGTTGATCACCCTCGTGAATTTCAACCTCCAACTCATCATCAAGGTCGCTAACCGCCTCAGACAACGTATTGGCTTCAGCTTCATTGGCGTCGGCCCGTAAATGATCGTGACGATCTCGCTGTCTTCATCCAGCATTTTAGCGACCATTTGCTTGGCAGTCTCCTGCAGCGTCTTGCCAACAACGGCAATCTTACCGTCAATTAACCCCATAAAATCGTTTTTCTTGATGTCAAACCCATCCACGTGGCTATCACGAACCGCGTGGGTCACCTCGCCGCCAGTGACCGTGGTCAAATTTTCTTCCATAGCCTTCTGGTTTTCTTCATTGGTGTGATCAGGTTCAAAGCCAAGCATGGCGGTCATCCCTTGGGAGATCGACTTACTGTGGACGATCACCGTTGGCACGTCGGCGGCCTCGACCGCCTGATCAGCAGCCATGAAAATGTTGCTGTTGTTAGGCAACACAATGGCCTGTTTAGCGCCGCTTTGGTTAATAGCATCCACGATATCCTGCGTACTTGGGTTCATGGTTTGCCCACCGCTGATCACAGTGGTCGCACCAAGGCTCTTAAACAACGTCTTCATGCCATCGCCGGCAGCAATTGTGATGATTGCTGTTTCTGGTGCTTCCTTTGGTGCCGTTTCAGCAGCTGCATCATCGTTGGCTTCGTCTTTTTCCATGATGGTCTCTTGTTGAAGTCGCATGTTATCGACTTTAACCTTAGCGAGGTCACCGAATTCTTGACCCCAAGCGAGCACCTTGCCCGGATGCTCAGTGTGCACGTGGACTTTAACGATCTCGTCGTCGCTGACCACTAACAGTGAGTCACCTAGGTTAGCCAAATATTGGTAGAACTCGTCGTAATCAAATGGATGATCCACCTGCTTACCCTTACCGATTCGAACCATGATCTCCGTGCAGTAGCCATAAACGATACTGTTAGGATCAATATTGCCCTGAACACTACGGTGGTGTTCAGCATCGATCATTTCGTCCATCTCATTGGTATTTGGCTTGTGCGTTGCTGAAACCTTGATCTCACGGTCGTTTAACACGTCGTCAAACGCCTGCAACACAAAAGTCAATCCCTGACCACCAGAATCAACGACACCGACCTGTTTCAATACAGGCAACAGATCTGGTGTTGTCTTTAAGGCGTCACTAGCAGCTTCATAGGTGGCATCCATCACAGCAACGATGTTATCGTCGCGTGCTGCCGTCTTACGGGCCGCTTTAGCAGCTTCCCGGACAACGGTGAGGACTGTGCCTTCCGTCGGCTTCATAACGGCTTTATAGGCCGTTTCAGCACCCGCAGCAAAAGCATCGGCCAAATCAGTGGCTGACAACTCATCCTTGCCCTCAGTGCTCTTTGAAAAGCCCCGGAAGATCTGTGATAAGATCACCCCGGAGTTTCCGCGTGCCCCCATTAAAAGTCCATTAGCTAAGGCAGTTGCTAAGGCACCAACGGACGTACTTGTTTCATCATTTAAATACTTTAAACCGCTGTCCAAAGACAGGCTCATATTTGTCCCTGTATCACCATCTGGAACGGGGAAAACGTTTAGGGAATTGATGAATTCAGCGTTTTGGTCCAGGAAAGCAGACGCTGCCTCGACCATTTTAGCGAATTCACGATTCGTTATTTTCTTTGTTTGCAACAACATGATCCTCCTCGCCCCACTAGTCAGCTAATACTTGAACACCCTGCACCGTAACGTTCACGGAATTTGCAGTGATGCCCAGCATCGTTTCTAAATTATATTTAACCTTTGACTGAACAGTTCGTGAGACTTCTGAAATTTTAGTGCCGTAGCTGACGATAATATTAACGTCAACCGCCACACCATTTTCTTCCTGACGCACAACAACACCCTTAGCGTAGTTTTCACGCTTTAAAATATCATTTACGTTGTCGCGAATCTGATTCTTGCTAGCCATGCCAACAACCCCATAGTTGTCAGTAGCAGCACCACCCACAACGGTTGCAATCACATCGTTGTCAATGTCGATCAAGCCATGTGGTGTTTTAATTTTAACGGCCATCTGAACGCAGCCTCCTTGTAGTCCTAGTCTTAACGATATTTTATATTAACACATGTTGGTGGGGATTAAAAATAAAGAGTGCGGAAAAAAGGCGCTTAAGGGGCGGCCTATAAGGTCTAACACTAAAATCCAAGTTCGGGATTTTAGGTGTTAGACCCCTTATACAGGAGCCCCTTGCCTTTGGGAGCACGTTTCGACGCCATGAAGGCAACGCGCAAAGTGACAATGCCCTTAGAAAAAAATTAGACCGATGGAAACACAGACCTAGGTTCGTGTTCCAGCTGCTTAGCCCTGAATGCCTGGTGCCAAAAAGCCGAGCTAAGAATCCCCTCAACCTGCACCCAACACCAACACACTTTAGCTGTCAGCCATCTTGCCAACGAAAATCAGCTAAAATACCACCCTCAAAATCCGCTTTTCCGCATAAACTAGGTTTTAATATCCCCCAACATCACGACTATTATACCATCTTCTGTCGAAATGCCATCTTTGAATCACCGAACAGGACAACTCAACTGAAATAACCCACTGTTTCACAAAAGGACACCGTAAAAAATCTCAAAATCACTTGCCCGAATTCCTAAAATCGGTCATAATAGTAACATTCGGCAAAGAGCACAACACACCGTTATGACCTTTGCACAACGGACTAGTTTGAATACAGCTTTCATTGGAAAAGACCGCTAAATTTAAAAATTCTGAAACCCTATTATACCGGCAATCTTGACTGTCAAGTATTTCTACTTGAAAGAAAACTATTGCATTCCTAAAACGGGTATGATAAATTGTTTTAGTGAGCTTAAAGCAACGTATTTTAGATAAGTCTTGAAGGAGGATGTTACCCATGGCAAAAGATTTCATTAGTGGCAAGCGGACGCACTTTGGTAACAAGCGTTCTCACGCCCTGAACTCATCACGTCGTGCATGGAAGCCAAACTTACAAAAAGTTCGTATCTTAGTTGATGGCAAGCCTAAGAAGGTTTGGATCTCAGCTCGGACTTTAAAGTCAGGCAAAGTGACCCGTGTTTAATCAAAAAAGTTTGGCTTAGCCAAGCTTTTTTTGTTTGGTTTATTATTTTAAAACCATTAAAAAGCGCCCTAGTCGTTATGACTAGTGGCGCTTTTTTTCTCTATTACGGTTTGTGTTGGTTACGACACGGTCAATAAGGCTTGATTTCGTGTCACTATTTGACTTGGTCAATATGTGTTCGCAAGGCAGTGGCAGCCTTGCGAAACAGGCTAATCTTTAGACTGAATCACCGCCAACAGCCCACTTTCAAACGAAAACTGACCCGTCTCGCCCACAAACTCATTGCTTGCATACGATATTGGGTACGGCACATTCTCGTGATCGAGGGTGTACTTTTCGTCGACCAACGTCAGGCCATCCACCTTTTCGAGTGGAATAAACGCCAAATACTTCTTATCAGCTTCCTTTTTAATGGTGTAATCCCCTGGTAAAAAGAACGTGATCGTATTCGTTTGGTCAATGAAGCGAATCTGCGGGGCAAAGTCACGGTATCGTGGTTTTAATACCAGCCAGAGATTGGCTAGGAAATGGTCGAGTCGACCCCCCGTTGCACCATAAATATCCAACCGGTCGTACTGAAACTCCTTCAAAGCCACCGTAACGGCCAATTCAGTATCTGTTTCATCCTTTTCAGGAATGGCCTGACGAATGTCGCTAACCGCCGTTTTAACTTGGTGAAGCTCGTCCGCAGACAAGGAATCAAAATCGCCAATTGCCACCAATGGCGTTATCCCCATCTTAAGCAATCGCAACGTGCCGCGGTCAACCCCGATCCAATCACCACTGACCTTGCCAGCGGTGAGTTGTTCCGGCCATCCGCTGGTGGGTCCGCCCACAAGCAAGTTCAGATGGCTCATGCTACTTAGTCGCTTCCTTTAACGTTGCAACTTGGCCAGCAGGATCATCGGCATCAAAAATGTATGATCCAGCAACGGCAACGGTTGCGCCAGCATCGGCACAGGACTTGATCGTATTTGCCTTAACCCCGCCATCAACTTCGATGTCAAAGTCGTAGCCTTCAGTTTGCTTGAGCTGATCCAGTTGTTGGATCTTCTTTAACGTCTTAGGCAAGAATTTCTGACCGCCAAAACCGGGGTTAACGGTCATGACAAGCACTTGGTCTACCATGTATAACACCGGCTTGATGGCTTCCACAGGGGTGCCTGGATTAATCACAACTTCTGCTTTCGCACCCGCGTTCTTGATTAATTGGAGCGCCCGATGGATATGGGGTGTGGCTTCAACGTGAACACCAATGATATCAGCACCATTTTCAGCAAACTGTTCCACGTACCGTTCTGGGTTTTGGACCATCAAATGAACGTCCAAGGTCATCTTTGTAATTGGCCGAATAGCTTTTAACCAACCCGGACCATATGAAATGGCTGGCACAAAGTTGCCATCCATCACGTCGATGTGCAGGTATTCCGCACCGGCCTTGTCTACAGTTTCAATATCCTTTTGAAGATTTACGTAATCCGCACTCAAAATTGACGGTGCAATAATCATGAATCGTCCCTCATTTCTTATAATTTGGTTTCTGATTTTTCAAGGTTTGGTAGAGCAGCAAATAATTATCGTAACGGCTTTTCATAATTTCGCCGTTTGCGACCTGCTCTTTAACGGCGCAACCTGGTTCGTTCACGTGGACGCACCCCCGAAAACGGCAGTCAACTGATGCGCGTTTGAATTCCGGAAAGTACTGGCCAAGTTCTTTAGAGGTTAATGAGAACGCTCGTACGAAGAAAAGCCTGGTGTGTCAGCGATTAGACCGTCAGCAACTGTCAGGAGCTGCACCCGCCGCGTGGTATGCTTCCCACGATTGAGGGCTGCCGAGATCTCACCAGTCGCAAGATCTAAGTCAGGCGCGACATGGTTCAACAGCGTCGATTTTCCAGCCCCGGTCTGACCCATGATGACACTCACCTTGTCCTTGAGCACGGCCTTAACAGCAGTGAGCGCCGCGTCGCTAAACGGTTCACGCGTCAAAATCACTTGGAACCCCGCCTTGCGATACCCTGCAGCTAAAGTGTCAAAGTTGGCCATCTCGGCATAAGTTAACAGATCCGTTTTCGTAAAGTAGATCACCGGTTCAATATTGGCAATCTCAAGCGCCAATAACTGACGATCCAACAAGTTCGTTGTGAAATCCGGCTGCTTAACTGCCGTGGCAACGATTGCCTGGTCAACGTTTGCGACTGGTGGTCGTTGTAACTGGTTACGTCGCGGCAATACTTCGAGAATGTACATCCTTGCCATCAGTTGCTTCAAACGTCACTCGGTCACCAACCAACGGGGTGATTTTACGGTTCCGGAAATTTCCCCGTGCTCGGGTCCGAACCGTCTCGCCATCGTCAGTCACCACATCATAAAACCCACTTAAAGATTGTCGAATTTGGCCTTCCGCCACATCAACGCCACCTCTCAAAATAAATTTAAAACCAGTTCCTCTATATTATAGAGGAACTGGTTTTAAATTGCAGTAACTATTAATGATAATTTTTCGTCACGTTATTGTCAGATAAAATAACCTTCCCGTCGCGAACGATTTTATAACCACCACTCTTGCCGGATTCAACGGCAAATGGCAAGTTGACCTGCGTATCTTGTGCAATCGTCAACTGTTTGTAGACGCTGCGGTAGTTATGGTCTTGATCACGCAAATAGATCTGGACGACGTTGGTAGCTGAGACAGCACTTGAACTGCTGCTGCTCGTATCGGAAGAATCTGAACTGTCATCGGTGGCGTTGCTGCTTGAATCATCAGACGAAGCTCAAATGGAATATCAACGGTCACACTGAACTCGTCGATCTTCGGCGTTGTCGGTTTTGGTCCCCGTGACAAGGTCACGACGATCGTTGTCCCTTCACTCACCAGACTACCTGCAGCCGGACTCTGACTGGTTGCCCGGTCCTTCTTTGCACTTGCGTAGCGGTAGTTAAAGGAAACGTTCAGGGATTCTTTGCTGGCATACGCCTGAATTTGAGTCTTCGTTTTCCCAACTAAGTTAGCAAGCGTAAGTTGCCGCTGACCCGCAGAAACGGTGAAGGTCACCGTGGTGCTGTCCGGGTCGATTCGGGTGCCAGACGTTGTACTCTGCGCCATGACAGTGCCAACCGCGACGTCGTTTGACGTTTGGTTCTGCCGTTTAACGGTGACGCCCTTCGCCCGCAGTACAGACGCTGCACGCGTATAGGACTGCCCAACGTAGTTACCGATTTTGACCAGTTTAGGGCCACTGGACAACGTCAGCATCACATTGCTCTGTGTCTGAACCGACTTCTTGGCTTTCGGATTCGTTTTGATGACCCGGCCCTTGCGGATCTGCCGACTCGTTTTGTGTGTCACCTTATTAACCGTCAAGTTCTTATCAGACAGTTTAGCCTTGGCCGCCGTTTCTGTCATCCCAGTCACATCTGGAACAGAAACATATTTTGGTCGTCCAAGCCAAAACGCAAACACCGTTCCAGCGACGAGAAGCAGGATCAGTCCAATAAGGACGGCCCACCACCGCTTGCGATGATGGCGTTTCTTCTTTTTGGGTTTGGCAACCTTGACCCCATTTTCATCGGTCTCATCCACTTTGTGAGCGGCTAATTCCGACTGCAATGCGGCTTTATCAAGCACTTTCGTTTCGCCATTATCTGAGTCGTGATCCGGCACAAACTTTGGCTCACTGGCACGCCGTGGTGAAAGTGAGGTTTCCAAATCATCCGCCATACTCTTAACGGTGTCATACCGGTCTTCAGGACGTTTTGACGTTGCCTGCAACACCACGTTTTCAAGTGCTTGCGGGATTCGGGGATCAAAGTCACGCACTGATGGAATCTCCGACTGAAAATGTTTGATAGCGATTGAAACGGCCGTCTCACCCTTAAACGGTACGGTTCCTGTCAGCATTTCATACAGAATAATACCCAGAGAATAAATATCAGACTGTTTTGTGGCCATCCCACCGCGGGCCTGTTCCGGTGACAGATAGTGGACAGAACCTAACACCGTGTTGGTTTGCGTCAATGAATTTTGTGACAGCGCAACAGCGATCCCGAAATCGGTGATCTTCGCCACGCCATTTTCATCCATCAAAATGTTTTGAGGCTTTAAATCCCGATGAATAATATTATGGTCATGTGCTACCCGCACAGCGGAGAGCACTTGCTCCATAATGTTGATGACTTCCTGATAAGGAATCGGAAAATGTTCTTGAATATAGCTTTAAGATCCATCCCCTTCACATATTCCATCACCAGGTACTGCATGCCGTTTTCCTCGCCAACGTCATAGACGCTGACAATGTTTGGGTGCACAAGCTCTGTTGCCGCAAGTCCTTCACGCTGAAAACCCTTGATCGTTTTTGGGTCATCACGAAGATCCAGCCGTAATAGCTTCACGGACACATCCCTGTCCAAGATCAGATCGTGCGCTAGATAAACGTTTGCCATGCCGCCCTCCCCCAGAGAACGGATGATGCGATAGCGCCCATTTAATGTATAGTTTGCTCGCATTAGTCAGCTACCCCCGATCCATTATCGGCGATAACCACCGTAATGTTGTCCAGACCGCCGGCTTCATTGGCCATGGCAATCAAGCGGTCACACTTGTCGATCAACGACTCGTGGCCCTTTAATACCGCTTGGATGTCATCATCACTCACCATGTTCGTCAGCCCGTCTGAGCAGAGCAGCACAACGTCCTTAGCATTTAATTTCAGGTAGTGCAAGTCAATTTGAACCGCATCCGTCACCCCTAAGGATCGCGTGATCACGTTTTTTTGCGGGTGCACTTTGGCCGCTTGCTTGGACAACTCGCCGCGCTTGACCAGCTCATTAACAAGTGAGTGATCCTCTGTTACTTGGTTAAACTTCTTGTGGCGTAACAGATACGCGCGACTATCGCCAATGTTGCCAACGATCAACTCGTTTGGTAACAGCAACGCCAGCACGATTGTCGTGCCCATCCCTTTCAGGTCCACAAACTGCTGGGAACGTTCGCGAATATTTGAATTTTCTTCATCAATTTGGGATTGCAGCCATGTCGAGGCGGTATCAAAGTCCGTTAACGTTGATTTTTCAAACGCGTGACCAAGGTGAAAGACCGCTATATCAGACGCAACGTCACCACCCTGATTACCACCGATACCATCCGCAATAATGGCTAACTTAACCCCAGTTTGGTTGGTAAACACCCCAACGTTATCCTCGTTGTCGGTACGCCGTTCACCAATCGCTGTTCGATAAGCAATTTGCATGTTTATGTCTCCGTTCACCGGATCCGTTTGAACTGGCTGATAAAGAACCCATCAGACCCGTAATCATCCGGATAGATTTCTAAATAATCTGTCTCACGGTCCGCTTTAAGATCATGAGCGTGTGTACCCGCTGCGAAACAAAGTCGGGATGGGCGGCTAAGAAGGCTGCTACGACATCACGATTTTCCTGATTTAAAATTGTGCAGGTACTGTAAGTTATTATACCGTTAATTGTCACCTTGGTGGCAACAGCATTCAAAATTGCCAGTTGCACCTTGGCCAACGCTTCAGAGTCGCGTAATTGTTTTTCGTAACGAATTTCAGGTTTACGACGAACGAGACCGATTCCAGAACAGGGCGCGTCGACCAGAATTTGGTCAAATAGCCCATCCGCAAACATGTCATCCACTTTTCGAGCATCTAGTGTGACGGCATCGACCCGGTCGCTGACACCCATTCGCTTAGCATTTTGCGTGATCAGCCGAACCTTATGCTGATGAATGTCCAATGCAGTCACTTGTCCGCCGGCAGACTCGTCGACACTTTCAGCCAGTTGAACGGTCTTGCCACCAGGCGCAGCACAGGCATCTAAAATTTCCTGATTTGCCTTAACGTGCATACTCTAAGCAGGCAGCATGGCACTTTCATCTTGAATGGTGATATCGCCCTGCTTAAATAGTTCGGCGTGGTTAGCAGGTTTGCCGTTAAGAACCAAACCGTTCTCACTGACTGCACTGGCTGTCACGTCATACCCATCCGCCTGAAGTTGCTCAGTTGCCTGGGCCACCGTCAACCGCGTTCTGTTGACACGCACCGACTGGTTAGCGGGTTGGTTGATCACCTTCAAAATGGCCTCAGTCTTCTCAGCACCCCGCTGATCCAACAGAGAAGTGATCAGCCATTCTGGTACGGAATACTGAGTGACCCACCGTTGTGTTTGGTCCGTGATCTCAGATGGATCCGGCAGACCGCTGCGATCCATCTGGTGTAAAACGCCGGTCACAAAACGTCGAATGCTTCATGACCGCGTTTTTTAGCAATATCAATTGTTTCGTTAAAAATGGCGCGCTTAGGCACCCGTTCCAAATATTGCCACTGGTAAATGGCCGTTTCAAGGAGCACCTTGACCCAGGGTTGAAGCTTATTTGGTTTTTGAATAAATGGCTTCAGCTGGTAATCGATCGTTAATTGGTGTTGGATCACACCGTAAACGATCGTCGTCAACAAACTAGCATCGCGAGGATCAAGGTGGGTGTCATCCAACATCTGATTTAATTGCAGATTTGAATAAGCGCCCTTTTGAATGCGCATCAGCGCAGTCACTGCAAGGGAACGCGGATTTGTGTCTGGTGTTGTCATAGGTCAACCACCTGCTCGCCGATCGTTAAGGCGTCCTCTGTACCGTTTAAATAGTCTGTAATGGTCTGTTTTGGTTTCCCCGCCGGTTGTAACTGGTTGATCTGAATCGTGCCGTGGTGACCAGTTGAGAGCACTAGCTCGTGCTTGCCGCGACGGACAACCTTTCCTGCTGATAGATCCGTTTTTTCATCCAAAACCGTGACGTCCCAAAGTTTCGTCCGGATACCAGCCAGGACGATATAGGACGATGGAAATGGCCGCAATCCGCGAATCTTAGCATCGACGAGTTCAACGGGTAAACTGAAATCGACTTCTTCTTGTTCTGGCTTAATGGTTGGTGAAAAGGTCACTTTACCTTCATCCTGCGCAATAGGTGAAATATCGCCACTCAAAATATTAGGAATCGTTGCTAACAGCAGGTCGCGACCCAAAATACTCAGCTTATCAAACATCGTGCCAACATCATCCGTTTTCTCGATTGGAATTGCCTGTTGACTGATCACGTCACCGGCATCCATCTTCTTAACCATATAAATGATCGAGACACCTGTTTCATCATCGTTATTCATCACCGCATAGTGCACTGGTGCACCGCCGCGGTATTTCGGTAGCAGGGACGCATGAACGTTAATTGCGGCCACCTTGACTGAATTCAATAATTTAGTCGGCAAAAACTGCCCAAACGCTGCAGTGACAATAAGATCCGGCGCAATATCGATCACCTGTGCCATTTCAGGACTGCCGCTAATTTTTTCGGGTTGCAGTACCAAAATATCATTGGCAACAGCGACCTTTTTGACAGGTGAGGCAGTTAACACATGTTTCCGGCCAACTGGTCGGTCTGGCTGGGTAACAACGGCCTTAACGTCATACCCGGTGTCCACAAGGGACTGTAAGATCGGGGCTGAAAATTCGGGCGTCCCCATAAATACGATTGAAGTCATCGCAATTCTCCTTTTACATAAAACTCATTGGATTATTATCGATTGCAATCTGCAATCCTTTTCGATTCTTTTGTGCTTGATTCAGTAGATTAAATAAGAGCGCCGACAATTGCGGCTCCTGCTTATACTTGATCACTAATTGATAGTAGTACCGCTTATTCACACGAGCAATTGCGCTTGGCGTCGGGCCAAGGACAATCGAACTTTGACTCATCCCAGCTTGTAATTGGGCGGCAATTTGATGAATGGCAGCCGCCGCAACCCGTTCCTCAACGTCACTGGCTGTCACCTTAACCGCAAAATAGTACGGCGGATAGTTGCCTGGTGCCGCAATTTCATTTCGGTCAAGAAAAACCGCTCATAGTCCTGCGACTTCGCCAGTTGAATGGCATAGTGCTCCGGATTATACGTTTGAATAAAAACCTGACCTGGTTTTTGTGCCCGGCCGGCTCGCCCGCTCACCTGAGTCAACAGTTGGAATGTGCGCTCGCTCGACCGAAAATCGGGTAGGCTAAGCGCAGTATCGGCGTTCAACACGCCAACTAATGTCACATCGGGAAAATCCAGTCCCTTCGCAATCATTTGTGTCCCCAGCAGGATATCCGCTTCGTGGTTGCCAAACTGTCGCAAAAGGCGCTCATGAGCACCCTTGCGCCGCGTGGTATCCACATCCATTCGCAAGATTCGAGCTGTTGGTAACAGTTGTTTGAGTTCTGTTTCAACCTTTTGCGTCCCCGTCCCATAGTAGCGAATATGGTGTGAATGACAATTTGGACAAATTTGAGGAATTGGTCCTCATGTCCGCAATAGTGGCATTTCATACTGTGGCTGTCCATGTGAAGCGTCAATGAAATATCACAGTTTGGACACTTTAAGACAAACCCGCAATCACGACACATCACAAATGACGAATAGCCGCGGCGATTAAGCATCAAAAGCGTCTGCTCACCCTTGGCTAACCGGTCGTTCACCGCCGCCATTAGGGGAGAAGAAAACGTACTTTCAGCATGTTTTTGCAGTTCCTGCGTCATATCCACGATCGTGGCTTCAGGTAACGCTTGTTGGTTAACTCGCGTTGGCAACAGTAATCGCTGATAGCGATTCTTCTGCGCCCTTGCACGACTCTCCAAAGATGGTGTTGCACTCCCCAATACAACTGGGCAGTGGTGATAACGACTACGCCATAACGCGACGTCGCGGGCGTGATACCGTGGATTGTCGTCCTGTTTATAACTCGCTTCGTGTTCCTCATCCATGATGATGATGCCGATGTTGGTCAGTGGCGCAAACACTGCAGACCGCGCGCCAACAACGACACGAGCTTCGCCACGGTCGATTCGCCGCCACTCATCAAACCGTTCTCCGGCCGACAACCCACTATGTAGCACGGCAACTTGTTTACCAAAGCGTCCTCTGACCCGGCCAACGATCTGCGGCGTCAGGGAAATTTCTGGGACTAACATCAGGGCATTTTGCCCCTTTTCAAGTGCATTGGCGATGGCTTGCAGATACACCTCCGTCTTGCCACTTCCCGTCACACCCTCAAGAAGAAATGTTGTGTCTTCGTGGTCATCCGTTGCGGCACAAATGGCACTGACTGCTTTTTGTTGCGCCTCATTCAGGTGCAACGGCCGAGTCTTATCGACCGCCCGACTCAACGGGTCGCGATACACTTCCGCTTGGAACCGCGTCAGCCAGCCCTTTTCCGCAGCATTCTTAATGACGGTACTCGTAATGCCGAGCGTTTTCTCCAGCGCTGGTTGGCTGATAAGGTCCGTCTGGGTCACTAAATAATCTAATAGGTCAGCCTGTTTGACAGCAGTTATCCGAAGTTGTTGCTTGGCTTCCTGTAGTTCAGCCACACTCATTGCCGGCTTCACCATTGTCACTTGTTTGACATGGCCCTTACTTTTCACTTCGTAGGTTACCGAGATCTCATGTTTCCGATACAAGCCCATCAGTTCATTAAGTTGGGCAGCCGGTAATTTATCCGTCAGCTCAATTTTTTCCTGCTCGCCAAAAAGTCGTTTCTTTGAGGCCGGATCTAAGTCCGAATTAGGCGTCGCCCAGCGTTCATAAGCAGCTTTCAAGGCGTTTGGCAGCATCGTCAATAACACGGTGATAGTAAACGCAAAAGTCGTTTTCGCCAGCCAATCAGCCATCGCCAATAACTCTTTATTCAGAACCGGACTGAGATCCATGACGCTATCGATCGTTTTTAATTCGTGGGTCGTGGGTACTTGCTCGTGCACCTGCCACACAAATCCCTGAACCTTTCGACTGCCATTTCCAAAGGGCACGATCACGCGCATTCCCGGCAGTAAGGGCGTTGTCAGCGCAGCAGGAATCAAATATGAATACGGCGTGTTCGTTTGCATCGTTGGCACATCAACAATGACTTCTGCAACCTGAGACATGACTTACCCCTCTTTTGAATCAACTAACCGTTCTAATTCGTCGACGATAATGCCTGCCACTGCCGTTTTAGAGACTAGGGCAGTTGTCACGGGCGCCTTATTCTTGCTCAAAATCGTGACTTGATTTGTATCCCCATTAAACCCAACGCCAGGTTGGGAAACATCGTTTGCGATGAGCAGATCAAGCGCCTTACTGGTCAACTTCTTAGTTGCGTTAGCGATTAAATTTTGTGTTTCTGCAGCAAACCCAACGGTCAGTTGGCCTGGTCGTTTAAGGGTCGCTGCCGTTTTTAAAATATCCGTTGTTTTCACGAGTGACAGCGTCATTTCATCGTTATCACTCGTTTTTTTGATTTTTTGTGTCACACTTGTTTTTGGTCGAAAATCTGCGACGGCGGCTGCCATCACTAAAATATCTGCCTTAGGAAAATGCGTCGTCACAGCCTCCGCTAACTCTTCCGTCGTCGTAACGGGCACCACGTGGTCCCGGTTGGGGCGGCAAGCTTTGTTGGTGCTGAGATCAGCGTCACATCAGCCCCTCGTGCCACCAATTCGGTTGCTAACGCGTACCCCATTTTACCAGAAGAGTCATTTGTAATAAACCGAACGGGATCAATTCGTTCGCGAGTTCCCCCGGCCGTGACCAGCACTTTTTTACCGGTATACACGGTTTTAGGCCGCGACAACAGTTGGAGTTCAGCTAGAATCGTTTCTGGTTCTGCTAACCGGCCCTGACCGTTGTAGCCCTCAGCAAGAAACCCAGTGCCCGGGGCCACAAAGTGCACACCGTCAGCTGTTAATGCAGCAAGATTTCGCTGCACAGCCGGTTGATTTAACATGTGTTCATTCATGGCCGGCGCCACCAAAATGGGCGCAGTCGTCGCCATCAGGGTGAGACTTGCCATATCATCCGCGATGCCGTTTGCAAGTTTACCAATAATATCTGCACTCGCGGGTGCGACGACAGCGTAATCCGTCCAGTCGGCTAATTCAATGTGATCAACTGCAGTTGGTGTCTTACCATTAAATGCTGACGTTAAAACTGAATTTTTAGACAGCACTTGAAAACTCATCGGGGTAACAAACGCCTGGGCTGCGGGTGTCATCACCACACGAACGTGCGCCCCCGCTTTTACTAACAAGCGGGTTAAGTAAAGAGATTTATAGGCAGCAATACTGCCCGTGACGTAGAGTGCCACATTTTTATCGTTTAACATGCTGATGCCTCCGTTAGCCTTGTTAGTATCCATTGTACCAAGAAATGCGTGCGGGGCACAGTTCTAAGAATGATGAATACGACTTCTTTTCAGAAAGCCAATCCCTGTGCTGTTAATGGGAGCTTAATTACCGGACGGTTTCAAAGTGAATCACCCAACCAATGCAGTTCATCATCGCAATTTATGGCAACCACCGCCACAGCTTTGTTTAATACTTTGGATGGCCCGCCCACTAGCTTTTGTGCTTAAAAAACGGAGCGGCCCTGACAGATATGTCGGCCTCTCCGTTCTCATGTGTGTGATGCTTTTGCGGGTTTCATTTTTTCGGTAGTGGTTGTTTGCCTTGAACTTGGATGTTTCGTTCTTGGCGACGTTGCCGAAACGCGTTTCACAAGGCAGAGGCTCCTGCATAAGCCAACTCTGACACAAATGCCAAGTTC
The DNA here is from genome assembly GCF_001311135.1 of Secundilactobacillus paracollinoides DSM 15502 = JCM 11969. Taxonomy (GTDB): domain Bacteria; phylum Bacillota; class Bacilli; order Lactobacillales; family Lactobacillaceae; genus Secundilactobacillus; species Secundilactobacillus paracollinoides. The sequence continues at coordinate 150,398 of NZ_BBAG01000001.1, read as the reverse complement.
AGGCATTTACGTCAGAGTCAGCTTACGCTCCGCCCTCTAACCGCCTTGTTCCACGCTATTAAATCGCCTCTTCGTTATCCGGGTCAATCATAACCTTACCGGCTGCAATTTCTTCCAGTGCCCGGCCAATGGTCTTTGGCGACTTGTAGTCGTCCAAGAGTGGCTTTGCGCCAGCGTCTAATTCGTGTGCCCGCTTGCTTGCTAGCATAATTAAAGAGTAACGTGAATCAACACGTTCTAGTAAATCATCAACTGATGGGTAAAGTAACATAATTAATCTTCCTCTCCGATCATTTGTTCATAATCTGGCATTACTCGGGTCACCCGTAACCGTTCGGAACGGATGATCGTCCGAATGCTGGCAATGGCATTTTCTACTTCGTCGTTGACCACTGCATAGTCATAGTTGCGCATCATCTTAATTTCGCCCACTGCTTTTTTAATCCGGGCATTGATGACTTCAATGTCTTCCGTACCACGATTGATCAGCCGGTGCTTTAATTCCATAAGGTCAGGCGGGGTCAAAAAGACAAAAACAGCATCGGGGCAGTTGGCGCGAACCTGCATCGCCCCGTTCACTTCAATTTCCAAAAAAACGTCCTTGCCAGAATCCAAGGTCTCATTTACATAGTTTAACGGTGTGCCATAGTAGTTGTCAACGTATTTGGCGTATTCCAGCATCTCGCCATTTTGAATGTTATCTTCAAACTGCTCTTTCGAAACGAAAAAGTAGTCCACACCATTCTTTTCGCCGTCCCGTGGTTGCCGGGTGGTCATTGAAATAGAGTATTGAAAGTCGGTGTCGCCTTCGTCAAATAGTGCCTTACGTACGGTACCTTTACCGACACCAGAAGGGCCGGACAGGACAATCAGCATGCCTCGTTTTGTCATTGATCGAGATCCCCTTAATTTTTTGAGTGATAATAAAAATAATTATCGCACGTTCCAATACAACTTGGCAAGCGCTATTCGTTGGTTTTACATCACTTGTCAAAAAAATTTCAAAAACCTATTGTCAAAACAAACATTAGTTCGTATAATAGGCTATGCAAACAAATGTTCGAGGTGATATTCATGACAAACGAAACTTCTGCTTTAAAAAAACTATCGACGCAACTTAACGCTGGTTACCGCCAGTTGCTTGCCCTAGATCAACCAAGTGCTATGCCAACACAGCAGCGGCAATACTTTATTGATCAGGCCATTACTCGTCACTATCACGTTCAACTAACCCTTACCGGCGACCCTGAATCGACCATGACCGGCTACCTCAAACGTGGCCCAAAAAATACCGTCCTTGTCACAATTCCCCACGATACTATGACCAGTATCGCACATCTGAATCAAATCAGTTTTATCTCCCGTTTAGACTACTAACTCGGGTAATCGCTGGGTACGTCCAGCACATAAAAGTCAAAAACTGCAACCATCCATTCTAGGATAAGTTGCAGTTTTTTTATGCCATCATTTGGCAGTTTTCTTTTCATCTTTAGCCATGTTCAACAATTCTTGTGCATGGTCTAGCGTGAGTTCGGTCACGGTTGTGCCTGCCAACATGCGGGCGAGTTCCGTCACCCGTCCCTTAGTATTTAGGCGTTGGATATGTGTTTCCGTCCGTTTGCCGATCACTTCTTTGGCAATGAAGTAGTGGTGGTCACTCATGGCCGCAACTTGCGGTAAATGCGTAATGCACAGCACTTGAGAGTTCTGGGCGATACCGCTGATCTTTTCAGCAATGGCTTGTGCCACGCGACCGGAAACCCCTGTATCTACTTCGTCGAAAATAATCGACGTCACACCCTGTGATTGAGAAAAAATCGTTTTTAACGCCAGCATCAGACGTGATAATTCACCACCAGAGGCGATTTTAGCCAGCGGCCGGATCTCTTCGCCAGGGTTTGGCTGAATGTAGAATTCAACGTCATCCAACCCAGTCGCATAAAATTGATGCTCGCCAAGGGTTTTAAACCGGACCTGAAAGACCGTTTTGGCCATGTAGAGATCACCCAGTTCGCCCTTAACAGCCACTTCAAGTTTCTTTGCGATTTGGTGGCGCTGTTTGGACAGCTGCTTGCCAAGGGCAGTTAAATGCGTTTCCTGCTTTGTGAGCTGGGTATCCAGATCACCCTCATCTAATTCCGCAGCTTCCATATCCGTTAATTCGTGACTGATTTTATCATAGTAAGCTAAGATCTGAGCTTCTGAATCGCCGTACTTTCGTTTTAATTGGTGGATAACCTCCAGCCGCTGTTCGATCTCATCCAGCTTATTTTCGTCCCACTCCATCAGATCTGCCTGACGAGAGAGCTCACCGGAAGCATCCTGCAGGGCATAGTAAGCTGACGATAACGCGTCGTGCAATTTTTCATACTCCGGATCAAGTGCTGTAATCCTGGCAAGTGCGTTCATCGCCTGACCGCTCAGATCCAGCGCGCCAGGAGCGTCCTCCTCACCATTTAGGGCTAAGAACCCCTCCTGAAGGGCAGCGTTGATCTTTTGAAAATTGGTCAGTCGATCGCGTTGCTGCGTCAGTTGCGTTTCTTCATCTGGTTTGAGATCAGCATCCTTAATTTCTGCAACCTGAAAGCGCAACATGTCCAATCGTTGCGCCCACTCGTTTCGGTGCGTGTTGCGTTCGACCATGGCCTGATGCAAGTGTTGATACTGATCGTATGCCGAGTGATACTCCTGACGCAACTGCGCGACTGGTTTACCACCGAATTCATCAAGTAACCGTAAATGTTTATCCGGCTGCATGAGTTCTTGATGTTCGTTTTGCCCATGAATATCGACGATCGTCTCACCAAGTTGCTTTAAGGTCGATGTATTGACCAGCATCCCATTGACCCGACAAATATTACGGCCGCTGCGGTAGATCTCACGCTGCAAGATAATGGCACCGTCATCGTAATCGATGCCAAGATCATCCAGCATGTGGTACGTGGCACCATCCTTTGGAAAAATAAACGCCCCCTGGATAACCGCCTTATCCGCACCAGTTCGGATAAAATGCTGCGACCCGCGGCCGCCGGCTAACAGACCGACGGCATCAATAATAATTGATTTTCCGGCACCGGTTTCACCAGTCAGCACCGTCATGCCGTTTTCAAATTCCACGTCAAGACTGGCGATGATTGCAAAATTTTTAATTGAAAGTTCCTGTAACAACCGCTAACCTCCTTATTTGCCACGCGATTCACACCCAGGATAATAATGGAAAACGAGCTAGATTTTACCGTGACGTAAAATCCAACCCGTCTTATTTTAAGAGATCATCGACAACATCCTGAAGTGCCAGTGCACCCTCGTCACTTTTACAAATGGTCAGCACCGTCTCGTCATCACCAATTGTGCCAAACACAAAATCATACTTCATTTGGTCGATGAGAGATGCGATTGCCGGCCCATTTCCTGGTAACACCTTCAAAAAAGTATCTTTCCCCTGAACACTAAAGCTCACATAGGCATCTCGCAGGGTTCGTTTTAACTTCTTTTTGGTATCCAGTTTCTTTTGAATCGGCATGTTATACCGATAGCCACCGGAGATCGACGGCACTTTAACCAGTTGCATTTCCTTAATATCCCGTGAAATGGTCGCCTGGGTCACATGAATATTTTGTTCTTCTAGTAGTTTTACGAAATCTTCTTGGCGCTCAATATCCTGTGTGCTAAGTAATTGCCGGATTAAACGCTGCCGATCCTGCTTTTTCATGTGGCCATCTCCCTACGTTTTCAATCAATTTAGTTCCTATGATAACCCCTTTCACAAGATTTTAAAAGTCATTTGTGGGTTTTATGCATTGAGTATTCGATGCGCGTTTTCGACGGTTGCAGCCGGATCAACACTTTCGGCAACCGCTGTCGTCGTTTCAACTGAATGCAGGTGGACTAAGAACTCAATATTGCCTTCACCACCAGTGATCGGTGAAAAGTCCAGGTTCTCAACACTGTATCCGCTGTCCAGCGCGAGTTGAATGACCTTGTTAATAACCATTTCATGCACCTTGGAATCCTTAATAATGCCATGTTTCCCAACGTATTCGCGACCCGCCTCAAACTGCGGCTTGATCAGAGCAACCACGTCACCGTCAGGCAGTAAGATCTGCTTAAGCGGCGGCAGAATCAGCGATAGGGAAATAAACGAGACATCAATAGATGAAAACGACGGCCGACCGTGGGTAAAATCTTCGGGCTTACTGTACCGAAAATTCGTGTGCTCCATAACGACAACCCGATCATCCTGACGCAGTTTCCAAACGAGCTGATTGCTGCCGACGTCTAATGCATAGGACAATTGCGCGCCATTTTGCAACATCACATCCGTGAAGCCGCCGGTCGACGAGCCAATATCCAAAACGATTTTATCCTGCACGCTAATAGAAAACACCTGCAGCGCTTTCGCTAATTTCAGTCCACCGCGGCTCACATAAGGTAATGGCTTTCCCTTAATGTGCAGATCGGTGTCAACGGGAATCTTGACCCCCGGTTTGTCCAGTCGCTCCTCATTGTTACCAAGAACTTCGCCCGCCATAACGGCGCGTTTAGCCTTTTCGCGGGTCTCAAATAACCCCTGTGTGACGAGTAGTACATCGACACGTTGTTTTTCCATCGTGGCACCTATCCTTCAATCTGAAAATAACTTAGAAATGCAGTGAGTAATGTAACATCTAATTGTGAGTCTTGTGAAAGTGGTTCTAAAGCCGTTTTTGCGGCTGCAACAACTTCTGCCAGTCGGGTCTTGGTGCCTTCAACACCAAACAACCCTGGGTAGGTGTTCTTAGACTCCTGAGCATCCTTATGCACGCGTTTGCCAAGTTGTTCTGCAGTCGACGTCACGTCTAACAGGTCATCATAGATCTGGAAAGCCAACCCAAACTGATCCGCAAAGGTGAGCAAGGCCGCTGTTTCTTGTGGCGTTGTTTGCGCCATAATGCACCCAGCCTGAACAGCGTAGTGTAGCAGCGCGCCCGTTTTATGGCGGTGTAGATTCTCAAGTGCGGGCAAGGCAAGCTGATGATGTTCGTTTGAAATATCATCAGCTTGACCTGCCACCATACCGCTAGGGCCGGCATTAACAGCCAACGCGTTAACAAGCGCCAATTTTTGATCCGCTGGCAGGTCATTGTCAGCAACCCACTGGAACGCCAGCGTTAACAGCCCATCACCTGCCAACGTGGCCATTCCGGCACCAAATTTAACGTGATTTGTGGGCACACCGCGCCGGAGATCATCGTTGTCCATTGCTGGCAGATCATCATGAATCAATGAATAAGTATGCAGGAGCTCTAACGCACTTGCTGCACGAAGTTGCCCCGTTGCGATTTCTGACTGGCCCGCTGCCACTAAAACTGCCAGCGTCAGTAATGGTCGGAGTAGTTTGCCGCCGGCGTTCACTGAGTAAGCCATGGCATCAGAGAGAATTGACTGATCCACATCTTTTGGCAGATTTTCCGTCAAATACGTATTGATCAGTGGCCGAAAATTGGCTTCAAACGTTGCTAATTGTTTACTGATCGTCATTCGAGTCGGACGCCTCCGGTTTTTCAAAAGCGACCGTTTGATCGTCATCGGTCATCATTTCAGCAAGGGTCTTTTCTGCTTCGCTCAATCGTTGTTGCAGGTCGTGACTGAGTGCCACCCCTTGTTTAAACTGTGACAATGCCTGTTCTAACGGGACATTTCCCTTCTCTAATTCGGTTACGATCTGTTCGAGTTGGGTTAAATTTTCTTCAAATGTTGGTGTTTCGTTTGCGTCTTGACTCACAATTATCAGTCCTTATCTGTCGTTTTAATAGTCTTAATTTCTGCAGTCGCTTGACCATCTTTAAAATGCATGGTCACCGTTTCGTTTACAGCCAGGTCTGCTGTGCTGGCAAGCACCTTATCGTCACTTGTCACGTAGCTGTACCCACGCCCCATTACTTTAAGCGGACTTAGGAAGTCCAGGGACTGCGCGAGCTGCCCCAGATGCTGCTGATGATTCAACAGGGTCTGCTGGGCACCGCGATTCAGTCTAGCTTGAAGATCATGCGTTGTTTGGGTGAGTTGTGCAACCTGGGTAGCTGGTGTCGCGGCCATCAATCGATCATGGTCCGCTGTTAACTGCGTCTGCGTTAACGTGACGCGGTGCGTCATCGTTTGCTCTAGCTGGCGGCTTAACTGATCCACCTTTTGACTGTAACCTTCGTACAGCCGCTCAGGCTGCTCGAAAACATAGGTCTGTCTTAGCTTAGTGAGTCGTTCTTGCAGCAGGGATAACTCATGACGAAACGCATTAAGCAACCGCACCCGATCTCGGCCGATCTCCAGTAACACATCGCTGAGCACAGGGACTGCCAGTTCACCAGCGGCCGTTGGCGTTGCTGCCCGAACATCCGCTACCAGATCAGCGATCGTAGTGTCCGTTTCATGCCCCACGGATGAAATCACTGGAATCTGACTCGCAAAAATGGCTCGGGCAACCGTTTCTTCGTTGAACGGCCAGAGGTCTTCAATCGACCCACCGCCCCGACCAATGATAAGTGTATCAAAGCCGCCAATACTATTTGCCCGATTGATCTGACGCACAATGTCTGGCGCCGCTTCAGTTCCCTGAACAAGGGCTGGGAACAGCACGATCTGGGCAATTGGGTAACGACGCCGCGTTGTCGTGATAATATCTCGAATCACTGACCACTAGGGCTCGTGACAACCGCAATCCGTTTTGGAAAACGTGGCAACGGCTTTTTCGATGCATTAAACAGGCCCTCTTCGGCCAATTTTTTCTTCAACTGTTCATAGGCTTGATAAAACTGACCAACGCCATCTGGTTCCATGTGATCCACATAGATTTGATAACTGCCGCTTGGTTCGTACAGCGAAATGCGCCCCGTCACCAAGACCTTCATGCCTTCTTCAGGCATGAATTTAATTTTACTAAAAGCCGATTTGAACATGATCGCACTGATTTTTGCATGGTCATCTTTCAAGCTAAAGTACTGGTGCGCATTACGCCGTAACCGGAAGTTTGAGATCTCCCCAGTCAAATAGATTTTGCCAAGGTACGGATCATTATCAAATTTCCGCTTAATATAGGCTGTTAACGCGGTCACCGTTAAGTATTCACTTGGTTCCAAATTAGTCACTCCATTTTGCTAATTCAACAGTTTGTTGTAGTAAGGTTGCAATGGTCATCGGACCAACACCGCCTGGTACGGGGGTGATCAGACCGGCAACATCCTTCACCCCATCGAAGTCGACATCCCCCGTTAATTTACCATTCTCATCACGGTCCATGCCGACATCGATCACTGTCGCCCCAGGCTTAACATCGCCGCGTTTAATTAAGTGGGCAATTCCTGTGGCAACCACTAAAATATCAGCCGTCTTCGTATATTGAGACAGATCACCAGAATGATGGTGGACGATCGTCACAGTTGCGTTGGCATTCAACAAAAGAGCTGCCATTGGCCGCCCAACAATATTTGACCGGCCAACGATAACGGCATGTGCGCCTTCTAATGGGACGTTATATGCCCGTAACATGCTCATAATGCCCTTTGGCGTACAAGAAACGGGGAAGTTCAGTTGGGCATTTGTCAAGAGTTTACCAACGTTGATTGGGTGAAAGCCATCCACGTCCTTAACCGGCGAGATGGCCCGCGTAATCGCTGGTTCATCAATCTGCGCCGGTAACGGCGATTGCACCATGAGCGCGTGAACCGTTGGATCTTGATTATATTCGGCAATGACCGCCAGCAGCTCATCCTGAGTTGTTTCAGCCGGTAATTGACGGACCACTGAATTAATACCAAGCTGAACCGCTTTGCGATGCTTATTTCTCACATAAATTTTGCTAGCATTGTCCTCACCAACAATAACTACGACAAGCGTCGGGACAATGCCTCTTTTTTTTAAGGTTTCTACTTCTATTTTTGTTTGCGCGTTAATGTCACTCGCAACGCGCTTCCCATCGATAATGTCTCCCAATTCAATCACCCTCGCTTTAAGATTATGTACGTGCTTTTCGAGATACTGATACTTGATATTTTAGCATATTCTCGCGTTGAGTTCAGCTCTCGGAGGAATGTGGGCGGTGTGAGGTGTTTGTGTCTGGATTGGAGGCGTTGAAGCTAGCAGGCTCGGTTGCCAGAGATTTTAAAACTGCATGACGTTCTATGCTGCCGTGCCGAAACGCGTTTCACAGGGCGGAGGCTCCTGCCTAAACCAACCGCCCTGTTCCACGCTCTAAAAAAGACCTCCCTGCACTCAGCAAAAAGGTCTTGTTTATGATGCCATCTAGTTTGTTTCGACTTCGTGCGCTAACACACCGTTGATAAAGCGTCGTGAACGATCATCACTGAACTGTTTTGCCAGTTCCAGTGCTTCGTTAACCGCAACGCGGTTCGGGATGTCTTGCTCGTTATCTAATTCAAAGAAAGCAATTCTAAGAATAATTAAATCCGTTTTCGCGATTCGTGAGATGGTCCAACCCTGCATCAGGTACTGCTTGATTTTTTCATCCAACGCTGCCTGATTTTCCAGAACGCCACTCACCAGTTCGTCCAAATAGGGCGGCACGTTCAACTCAAGCTTACCATCATCAGTCAGCAATTGTTGATACAGCACTTCCTTATCAGCCTCTGGGTTCGCGTTCAAGGCAAACAACGTCTGAAAGGCGCGAATGCGAATATCGTGTCTCGTTAGTTCTTGCGTCACTTAATGTCACCATCTTCACTTTCATCATCGTCATCAAACAGGTTGTTTGGGTCGACCGCCTGAGTTGTTTTCTCAGGAATAACGCCCTCAACATGCACGTTGACTTCACTCAAGTGCAGATCCGTCATAAAGAGCAGCTGTTGTTTGACCTGTTCTTGAATGGCCAGGGCCACTTTTGGCACCGACACACCATAGTCCAAGTAAACGTAAACGTCCACGCGCAGGTCATCGTCAGTTAACGACAGCTTGACGCCCTTGCCCCGCTCCTTACGACCGAACAGTTCATTGACACTATTAGCTAATGAGCCACGCATCCGTGCCACGCCGTCAACATCATTGGCAGCGATGCCAGCAATGATCTCCAACACCTGGGGGGCAACTTGAATATTGCCGAGGGCTGGTTCTTCTGCTGTTAAAGTAATGTTTGTATCTTCAGCCAATTAATGAACCTCCGTTTCAAATAAACGTGATCAAACGTTAATTAAGCACGTGAAATGTAAGTACCGTCTTGGGTGTTAATGGTCAGCTTGTCGCCTTCGTTAACAAAGAATGGCACTTGAACGATTAACCCAGTATCCATGGTAGCTGGCTTTGAACCGCCAGAAGCAGTGTTCCCCTTGATACCAGGTTCAGTTGCTGTAACTGTTAAAACAACGGTGTTTGGCACTTCAATACCAAGTGTTTCTGAACCATATTGAATCAAGGTAACTTCCATGTTTTCTTGCAAGTATACTAATTGATCTTTGATTTGTTCGTCAGGCACTGAAATTTGTTCGTAGTTATCAGTATCCATGAAGACACGTGAGTCACCATCAGCGTAAAGGTATTGCATTTTACGTTGGTTGATTGGTGCTTGTTCCATCTTTGCACCGGCACGGAATGTTTTTTCCTGAACGGCACCAGTCCGCAAGTTCTTTAACTTTGAACGGACGAAGGCGCCACCCTTACCAGGCTTAACGTGCTGAAATTCAACGATCCGCCAAATTGCATTGTCAACTTCGATTGTTAACCCATTTTTAAAATCTGCTGTAGAAATAGCCATACGAGAGTCCTCCTAATTTTTCCTTTACCATCATAGCAATTAAGCCCCCCTAAATGCAAGCTAGACCGCTAATTTATTCCATTATTTATACGATTATTAAATCTCTTGGTGCTGGTGTTAACCGCGATCCAGAATCAGGCTGAACTAAAACATCATCCTCAATTCGAACACCACCGAGATCGGTGAGATAGATACCTGGCTCAACGGTGATCACATTATTGGTATGCATCGTATCCGTTGAACGGGCCGACAGTGCTGGTCCTTCATGAATATCCAACCCAATGCCGTGGCCAGTACCATGGTTAAAAGCTGGCCCGTAACCGGCCTGGGTAATCAACTCACGACCTACTTGGTCAAGCACCCGTCCGGAAACACCATCATGAACGGCGTCAATGATGCGCTGCTGTGCGGTTTGAACAACGGTGTAGATTTCCTTCAACTTTGCACCCGGATCACCAACAGCCACGGTTCGGGTAATATCAGACGTGTACCCGTCAAAATAATACCCACAGTCAATGGTGACAAGTTCGCCATTCTGAAGGTCTTATCGCTTGCAGCACCGTGCGGCAGCGCCGACCGATACCCACTAGCGACAATCGTCGCAAAACTTTCTCCAGTAGCACCCAGTTGGCGCATCGTCGCGTCAAGTTGATTCGCAACCTCACGCTCAGTCTGCCCAGCATGCAGCGTATCAATCGTTTTCATCAACCCATCGGAGGTTAACTCGGCTGCTGTTCTCAAGGCGCTAAGTTCATCAGCATCCTTGACCCAGCGCAATTGATCGATAATCCCCGTCAGCGGAACAATATCAGAAGACATCTGGTCATCGATCTGATCATAGTCAAAGTATGGCAGATCATCCTCAAATCCAAGCACGGTCACGCCCTGCTCAGCAACGACTTTGGCTGCAACTTCAAGGTAGTTGCGCGTAATCATCAACTCATAGTCGGGATGCTGGCGACGCAGCTCAAGGTCATAACGGGCATCTGTTATTAAGAACGCGCGAGTGGCAGTCACTACAGCAACGCCATCACCTTGAAGGCCATCAAAATTCATCAAGTACTTCAAATTAAACGCATTCGTAACGAGGAACCCATCGATCCGCAAGTCGTCAAACTTAGCTTGAAGCTGTTTTATTCTTGCTTGCATAGCCGTACCCTCCTGACTAACCCTAATTCATGACAAACAAAAAGACCCCGCGGGGCCTTTTTAAATGTTGTGCTTAACGTGCAGCAACATCTGATGCAGGGTAAACGGAAACTTGGCGCTTATCGCGACCCTTACGTTCGAAGCGAACGACACCGTCAACCTTTGCAAATAATGTATCGTCGTTACCACGAAGAACGTTGGCACCTGGATAGATGTGAGTTCCACGTTGACGATAAAGAATTGAACCACTGGTTACAGTAGAACCGTCAGCAGCCTTCGTACCGAGACGACGCCCAGCAGAATCACGACCGTTGGCAGTAGAACCGCCCCCTTTATGGTGAGAGAAGAATTGTAAATTCATTTCTAACATTACGTTTCACCTCCATTAGGAAAGTTTATGAGATTCGGACATACTCCGAATATTGTTTTTCGACATCTAAAAGTCCGTTTAAGAAACTTTGTAACAGTGCCTGACTAATTCGGTCTTACATGTAGTCGTCAACGGGTGGCATTCGAAGGCTCAAAAAGCCGCCTTCGTCATTTTTTGAAACCACCACAGGGGTGATCTCAGCTACCGTTGACAGCCCATTCACAGCACTGATACTCAGTGCTGAAACCGCGGCACACACGATATCGCTGCCATAAGGCGCGCTATCCGCGTGACCGGTAAGGTTAAACCCGATGATCCGGTGGCTGTTGTCGTAGTCAAATGTCGCTTGAATCAAGATCAATCACCTACATTAAGCGTTGATAGCGTCAATAACAACCTTGGTATATGGTTGACGATGACCCACTTTAGTGTGTTGACCCTTCTTAGGCTTGTACTTGAAGGTAACAACCTTCTTTTCACGGCCTTGCTTTTCAACAGTCCCAGAAACTGAAGCACCATCAACTAATGGAGCACCAACCTTGGTCGTGTCGCCGCCAACGAAAACAACTTGGTCAAAAGTGACCTTGTCGCCTGCCTTGGCATCAAGCTTTTCGACGTAAACAGCTTCGCCTTGTTGAACACGGTATTGCTTACCGCCCGTTACAATAATTGCGTACATGTATGTGCACCTCCTTCATATAGTAATAACTTAGACTCGCCGAGAACAAGTGGTGATTGAACACACTTAGGAACTTGGCCCGTGCGGTTGCAGTGTGGAAGTCCACAAATACAACAAATTGCATTTTACATGAAAAACAGGGCGTCGTCAACCCCCTACCAGACGGTAGTTTCACAAATCCAATTTTATCTCTATTTATTATTAGTATAATTGCAGTAAAATTACAACCTAAAATTTACGGAATCCTGCTTGTCGTTTCGTTAACAGCGTACTCGTGGTCTGATCGGCCAATCTAGTTAGCTCATCCGCCATTGTTTGCTGAAACGTGTCATCTAAAACAACGTCGTCTGGAAACACCTGGTCAATGACCTGCTGTTCCTTGAGCTGTTCAGGCGTCAACCGCATCAACTCAGCGGCTTCGTCCGCCCTGTGCGCATCCTTCCACATAATGGAAGCAAACCCCTCAGGCGACAGAATTGAATACATACTGTTCTCCAGCATCCAAATCGTATCGGAACAAGCAAGTGCGAGCGCACCGCCGGACCCCGCTTCCCCAACAATGATCGTGAGGATCGGCGTCTTAAGCGTGAGCATTTCTCGAATATTTTTAGCAATCATCTGACCCTGTCCCGCAGCTTCTGCATCCGCACCCGGATAGCGCCCGGGGTATTGATCAGAGTGACGATCGGTACCTGCAACCGTTCAGCCATGCGCATCACACGCAACGCTTTTCGATAGCCGGCCGGTTCCGGACTGCCAAAGTGGGTCGCCAGTCGCTCCTCAAGGGTCATCCCCTTTTCAGTAGCGATAACGGCGACTGGGTGTTCCTTTAACGTTGCTAACCCGGCAATGATTGCTGGGTCATCACCGCTGATCTGGTCACCGTGACACGCAAAGAAATCAGTAAAAAGGGCATCCACGATAGCCTGCATGTTTGTTTTTTGATCGCTGCGGGCACCCGCAACAATGTCTGAAGCCTGTGTCATTACGCGTCACCCCACTTTGGTGCTTCTAAGATCCGCAGCAGTTGACTTAACCGGCCAGCAAGTTGATCTCGCGGCACGATCTCATCAATAAACCACGTTTGTAACTATTCTCAGCACTCTGAAAATCATCCGGCAACTGTTTGTTGATGGTCTGTTCAATGACCCGCTTACCAGTAAAGCCCAGCAGTGCATGCGGTTCAGCCAACGTAATATCGGCTTGAGTGGCAAAACTTGCCGTTACGCCACCGGTCGTGGGATCCATAATCACCGAAATATAGGCTAAGCCAGCATCGCTGTGTTCGTTGACCGCCACGGAAATCTTAGCCATTTGCATGAGTGAATAAATCCCCTCCTGCATTCGGGCACCCCCAGAAGCTGTCAGCAAGACCACGGGCAGTCCCTGTTCAGTCGCCCGTTCAAACAACCGGGTCAACCGTTCACCATTGGCGGTTCCAAGACTGCCCATAATGAATAAGGGGTCCATGATGCCTAGGGCAACCGGCTGGTCATCGATTTTTGCCAGTCCAGTTAAAACCCCGTCTTTCAAATGGGTCGCAGACTGTGCTTTTTTTAACTTTTTCTCGTAATCAGGAAAATCGATTGGATCTTTTGAAACGATATCCGCATCCCATTCTTCGAAGTGCTTGGTAATCATTTTCAAGCGTCGTTTGGCCGATACCCGAAACCCATACCCACATTCAGGGCACACCCGATACTGGCCGGAACGCTTAAAATAAAAGCTGGCATGGCAGCGTGGACATTGAATCCAGATGCCGTTTGGCACCTGGGCTTCATAGTGCTTCAGGATAGAAACGGATCGCGACGAAAACCGTTTGACGTGTTCGCCAAAATTCATTTACGACACCTCCTGAACGTGTTGTTGCTGAAATTCAAGCAGGAACGTCGTCATAATGTAATTCGTCGTTGCTTCGCCGCGCATCACGACAGGATCATCGAGAAGCGCTGATAAGAACGCCTGGTTAGAAGCGATACCGTCCATTTCAAACTCGGCCAGGGCTTCACGTAATTTGGCAAACGCCTCGTCCCGCGTGTCGGCATAGGCAATCAATTTAACGACCATTGAATCATAGAACGGCGTGATCTGATCACCGCTGGCAATTCCACTATCCACTCGGATACCAGGACCACCAGGCAGACGTAACTGTCTGACTGGCCCACCTGCGGCATAAAGTCGAGGGCTGGGTCTTCAGCGTTGACTCGTGCTTCAATCGCAGCACCATGAATCGTGACGTCAGCCTGAGTAAACGGCAACGCTTCCCCCGCAGCAACCCGAATTTGGTTCTTAACCAGATCAATGCCGGTAACCGCTTCAGTGATTGGATGTTCCACTTGGATCCGTGTGTTCATTTCCATAAAGTAAAAGTCATGGTCGTGATTCATTAAGAATTCAATGGTCCCAGTATTGCGATAACCAATGGCTTCTGCCGCACGAATCGCAATCGTTTGAACGTGTTCACGTTCTTCAGGCGTCATGATGGCGCACGGGCTTTCTTCCATGACCTTTTGCTGGTTACGTTGCAGCGAGCAGTCCCGCTCAGGAAATGCCACCACGTGCCCAAAATCATCGGCAAAGACCTGAACTTCAATGTGTTTTGCCGGTGAGACGATCTTTTCAAGATACATCCGTGAATCTCCAAACGACAGCTGTGCTTCCTTCGTGGCTTCAGCGTAAGCCGGTCTCAATTGATCCGGTGTGAGCACCTTACGGATGCCCTTACCACCACCACCAGAGGCCGTCTTTAACATCACTGGATACCCCACTTTTTCAGCGGTTGCCAGAGCATCATCAGCATCTTTCAAAAAACCGGTACTGCCAGGAATAACTGGCACATCGTTAGCCTGCATTTGAATGCGAGCATTCGCCTTATTACCCATCAGTTGAATCGTTTCAGGCTTAGGCCCAATAAAGGCAATCTGACAAGTCTCACACAGTTCGGCAAACTCTTCGTTTTCAGATAAGAACCCGTATCCGGGATGGATGGCCTCAGCGCCGGTCAAAATTGCGGTGCTGACAATATTTTGCATATTTAAATAAGAGTCTGCTGGTTGTGGGCCACCCACACAAACAGCTTCATCGGCTAGCTTAACGTGTTGCGCTTCAGCATCAGCAGTGGAATAAACCGCCACGGATTGAATACCAAGTTCCCGTAAGGCGCGAATGATCCGAACTGCAACTTCCCCGCGATTGGCAATCAATACTTTCCTAAACATGCACTCACCTACCCAATCATAAAGGTCAGGTCACCCGAGCAGACTTTTTTATCATCCACGTAGGCGGTCCCGTGACCCAAACCAGCATTACCGCGAATTTTATCTAACGTTACTTCCAACCGCAATGTGTCGCCAGGCTTAACCATTTGACGGAATTTTACCTTGTTGACGCCGCCAAAGTAGGCCGTTTTGCCTTTAAAGTCATCCAGTGTCAAGAGGGCAATAGCACCAGCTTGCGCCATGCTTCAACGATCAAAACGCCAGGCATAACGGGATTGCCAGGAAAATGACCTTGGAAGAAGGCTTCATTAACGGAAACGTTCTTCTTAGCAATGACCTTTTCACCAGGCACATAGTCTAGAACACGGTCTACCAACAGCATTGGATAACGGTGCGGCAAGATTTTTTGAATTTCAACAACATCTAATTCATGGGTACTTGTTTCAGTTTCTTCGGACAATTTGGTCACCTCATTTTAATAGAGTGTGGAGCAAGGCGCTTAAAGGGCGGAGCGTAAGCTGACTCTGGCGCAAATGCCCGAACTTGGCATTTGTGTCGGAAGTCCCTTACGCAGGAGCTTTGCCTTGCGGAACACGTTTCGGCTACATCACCTATAACCACAAACTTTACAAGGAAGAGGTCAGAACAAGTCATCCTCATCCTAACCTCGTTCCTAAACAACATAGCGATTACTGAACACGTTCAGCAACCTAAATCAATTTTATTTCTACTATATTAATAACCCGCAACTAAGGGGTCACTTTAAACAGTGGCTGATCGTACTCAACCACTTCTTCATTTTCAACCAGAACCTGTGACAACGTCCCAGATACTTGGCTCTTAATTTCAGTCATCATCTTCATGGCTTCAACAACGCAAACAACGTCGCCTTTTTCGATGTGGTCACCAACCTGCTTGTACGCTGGTTTGTCAGGTGCTGGTTGGAGATAAATGACCCCAACTAACGGTGCTTTGATGGTTTCATCGTTATCCGCAACGACTGGTTCAGCCGGTGCATCTGATGCAGCTTGTTCAGACGGTTGAGCAACTGGTGCCGTTTGGGCAACTGGTGCTGCCGTTTGGACAGGTACTGCCGCCGACTGGTCGACACGATGGGACTGTTTATTCTTGTTTAAGTATAAGTGCAGATCTTGATAGTCTAATTCGACTTCACGAATCTCGCTATCGTTGATCTGATTGATAATCGTTTGAATTTCTTCAATCGTCATCTTAAGCCCACCTTCTGAAAGCTAACACGGCGTTGTGGCCGCCAAACCCAAAGGAGTTACTAATCGCATATTCGGCAGCCGTGTTTTGGTTATCCTTGGTGACAAGGTTAACCTGGCATTCAGGGTCTTGTTCCGTGATCCCGACGTTTAATGGTAACTTGCCGCTTTGAAGCGCTGCTGTTGTCGCAACGGCTTCAATGGCGCCAGCGGCACCTAACAAGTGTCCCGTCATACTCTTGGTACTTGAAACGAGCACGTCGCTGTCTTCGCCAAACAACTTGTTAATGGCTAATGATTCAGCGCTATCGTTCCCCTTGGTGGCAGTCCCATGGGCGTTAATGTAATCAACGTCTGCGGGCGTGATATCAGCTTCTTTGATAGCAAGCTTCATGGCACGTGATGCCTGCGTTCCCGCTGGATCTGGTGACGTAATGTGATAAGCGTCAGAAGTTGAGCCGTACCCAACGATCTCACCCAAGATTTCTGCACCTCGTGCCTGTGCGTGTTCCAGTGATTCGAGAATCAACGTTCCGGCACCTTCACCCATGACAAAGCCGTCACGAGCAGCGTCAAATGGCCGGGATGCCTTTTCGGGATCCGTAGCCTTGGACAACGTTGACAATGCTGCGAACCCAGCGATGCCAATCTCGTTAATTGAGGCTTCTGCCCCACCGGTGATCATGACATCAGCGCGACCGTCCTTAATTTGACGGAAAGCTTCACCAATGGCATTCGTACCTGAGGCACAAGCTGTCACGATGGTCGTACAAATGTTTTGTGCATTGTAGTGAATGGCAATGTTACCAGAAGCCATGTTTGAGATGGCCGTTGGCACAAACATTGGTGAGACCCGGTCAGGTCCCTTGTCATGCATTTTAATGACCTGTTCTTGAATGGTCGTCAAACCACCGATTCCTGAACCGTAAATAACACCAAGACGTTCAGAATCCGTGTTATCGTCATTAATACCGGCTTGTTCCATGGCTTCACCAGTAGCGTACATCGCGTACTGACTGAACCCATCCATCCGCCGCAAGTCACGCTTTTTCAACCGCTGCAACGGGTCAAAATCAGTGAGTTCCCCCGCAAGTGTCACGCCAGTTTCCGTAGCGTCAAAGTGCGTGATGGGGTTAAACCCAACCTTCCCTGCAGTCAGACTGGCGACAAAGGTTTCAACGTCGTTTCCGACTGGGGTAACAGCTCCCATTCCTGTAATCACAACTCTTGGCATAATCAATCTCCTTACTGCATCGTTAGGCCGCCATCAACAGTGATGGTCTGACCCGTAATGTACTCGTTTTGTGCAAGGAAAATTGCAGTTTGTGCAACTTCCTCCACGTTTCCAAATCGTTTTAACGGAATCTGTTCAAGAATGCCGTCCTTGACTTTATCGGCTAAAGCTGCCGTCATGGCAGTGTCGATCATCCCTGGCGCAATGGCGTTGCATCGAAGACCGCGCATTGCAGCTTCTTTGGCAACCGATTTTGTTAATCCAATGATGCCGGCTTTGCTCGCCGCGTAGTTCGCCTGACCAATATTTCCAGTCAGCCCGATGACACTGGCAAGGTTAATGAAAACGCCTGCCCGTGCTTTATACATGGGCCGCAAACAAGCCTTGATCACGTTGAAGGTCCCCGTTAAATTCGTGGTGACCACTTCTTGGAAATCAGCCATGGACATCCGATTCAACAATTTATCATTAACGATTCCGGCGTTGTTGACCACAACGTCAAGGTGGTCACTGACCGCGTAGATCTGTTTGATCAGGCAGCGACACCCGTTTCATCCGTAATATCGGCGCTGAAGTCCCAACAGGTCACACCCTGAGCTTCAATGGTCTTTTTAACATCATCTGAAACGGCGTGACGGCCATTTAAAACGATATTTGCCCCCTGGTCCGCAAAGGCTTGCGCAATTGCCAGCCCGATGCCCTGGGTACCTCCTGTTACAAGGACAGTTTTACCTTCTAAATTCATGTTGAACTCCTATTTCTGGGCCGCTACTGCTGCCAACGTGTCAGTGAGCGTTTCGGCACTATCAATATGATAGTAGTTAAGGCCCTTAACCGTCTTCCGAGCGAAACTCATCAGGGTCTTACCTGGCCCGACCTCGATCACCGTGTCCACGTCTGGTGCCACCTGTGTCAACGCGTCTGAAAAATGCGTGGTAGACACCAACTGATCAGTAAGTGTCGTGACAATGTCAGCCGGCGTAAACGGCTGCAGTTGCGTGGTACTCATGATTGGGAAGTGCCCCTGCTGCCAGTTGACTTGCGTGAGCGCTTCATGCAGCGGCTGTTGCGCCGATTGCATGAGTGGCGTATGAAACGCCCCGCTCACATTTAACGTCACTTGACGACCCGCATCGTGGTCAGTGAGATACGCACTTGCAGCATCAACAGCACTGACATCGCCACCGATCACCACCTGCTTAGGCGTGTTCACGTTAGCGATTGCAACCCGGCCAGTCGTCTGACCAGCCTTAACAGCTTCTTGCAGTACCTCAATCGGCGTATTCATTACGGCTACCATTTTGCTAGGATCATCATCGCTAGCTCGCTGCATTAACTGCCCGCGAAGTGCGATCAGTTTAAGCGCCTCGTCAAATGTGAGAAAGCCACTGGCGGCAAGTGCGCTGTATTCGCCTAAACTCAGTCCAAGCCCGACTTTCACTTGATCGTCGAGTTGCGGTTTGATGGTTTGATACACCGCCATACTCATGGCAACGATTGCGGGCTGCGTATACTGCGTTTCATTAAGCTGATCCGCTTTAGTATCATCAAAGTACAGGGCAGGCAAATCAATCCCTAACACCTGACTAGCGTGGTCAATGGTGTCGCGATAAGGTGCCTGGGTTTCATAAAGATCTTGACCCATACCCGTTTTCTGTGATCCCTGGCCACTAAACAAAAGTGCAATTGTCATCTGATTTTTTCACCATCCATAAGGGCGATTGCTTGGGCGTACACGTCAGCCAAAATGTCGGCTGCCGGTTCAGCTTCCTTCACAAGACCGGCAACTTGTCCGGCCATGAACGCACCGTTTTCAGCATCGCCAGTCAGCACTGCCGTCCGCAAGCTGCCGTTACCCAATTCTTCGACATCAGTAAAATCTGGCTCCGGCTTAGACGCCTCGGCCTTTTCAATTCTCATGAAGCGCTTTGCCATTTTATTTTTTAAGACACGGGCTGGATGACCTGCAAATTCACCGGTCACAACCGTGTCGATATCCTTAGCCTTTAACACGGCACGCTTATAGTCAGGGTGCACCTTTGATTCTTGAGCCACCAAAAAGCGCGTGCCCATCTGCACACCAACAGCGCCCAACATAAAGGCAGCTGCCATGCCGTGGCCGTCAGCAATACCGCCCGCAGCGATCACGGGAATATCAACGGCGTCAACCACCTGTGGCACGAGGGCCATGGTTGTCAGCTTACCGATGTGGCCACCTGACTCCATACCTTCTGCAACCACGGCATCAGCACCGACCCGCTGCATGCGCTTAGCAAGCGCTACCGAACCGACAACGGGCACTACTTTGATATCAGCAGCCTTAAAGTCTTCCAGATAGCGGCTTGGGTCACCGGCACCGGTTGTAACAACCGTGATGCTGTCTTTTTCAGACAAAATGACATCCACCACGTCCTGAACGTGAGGCGATAGCAGCATCACGTTAACACCGAATGGTCGGTCAGTTAACGATTTCGCCATTTCGATCTCATCGTGCACGATCTGACCAGATGCGTGACCGGCACCAATAATGCCTAAGCCGCCAGCGTTTGAAACCGCAGCGACTAACCGGCCATCAGCGACCCAGGCCATCCCACCCTGAAAGATCGGATATTTCAGGTCTAATGAGGCCATAAAAGGGTCTAATTGCATGTTATTTTGCTTCCTTCAATTGCTTTTCAACGAAACCAACTAAATCAGAAACGGTGTCGATACCTTCTTCAGTTTCGATCTTGATATCAAATTCGTCTTCAATTTCGTTGATCACTTCAAAAATATCCAAGCTATCAGCATCCAAGTCTTCCTTGATGTTGGTCGTCATAGTGACCTTTTCTGCATCTTCACCAGTTTGGTCCACGATAATTGCTTGTACTTTTGAAAAGATTTCGTCGTTAGTCATAATATAAAATTCTCCTATAATATCTGTTTTAGTTTTTTAGTAAATAATCAGTTGGGTGCCGATGGTCAAGCCACCGCCAAACCCACTCAACGCAATCAGCTGACCACGTTGGATGGTCCTCGCTCGAACAGCTTCGTCCAATAGAATTGGCACACTTGCTGCCGAGGTATTACCGTAATTGGCAACGTTAGAAAGAAACGGTGTTTCTGGTAAATCAAGTTGTTTTGCAATTTGGTTAATGATGCGTTGATTGGCTTGATGCAACAAAAAATAATCAACGTCCTTAACCGTTTTGTCGGCTTTGACCAGTGCGCGGTTGATCGACTTAGGCACGTCGCGGGTCGCAAATTTGTAGACTGCGCGGCCGTCCATTTCAAAATACTGCTGGTGTGCGTCGGTATCATCCGTCGCAAACGGTGACGTCAACGGCTGGTAGCCAGCTGTTAACCGATCTCCCAATTCACCTAAGGTCTGCAGATCAGACGCTAAAAACTGCGACTGATCTGTATCACTGACACGTTCAAGCAACACCCCACCGGCGCCGTCACCAAACAAAACAGCCGTTGACCGTTCATGCCAGTCGACCAGTTTTGAAAGCGTCTCACCACCGATAAGCATCCCGCGCTTTTGACCACCCTTTAATAGGTCGCCCGCAACTTTAAGCCCGTAAATAAAGCCTGAACAAGCAGCGTTTAAATCAAACGCAAAGGCGTTCGTTGCGTGAATATGGTGCTGCACAATGGCCGCCGTTGCCGGGGTCATGTAATCTGGTGACATGGTCGCGACCACGATAAAGTCTAAGGAATCTGCTGACCAGCCAGCGTCTTCAAGTAACCGATCAGCCACGATTCCGCACAATGCCGACGTTGTCTGTGTTGTGGTGACGTGTCGCTGTCGAATGCCAGTCCGGCTGCTGATCCACTCATCAGAAGTATCCATGTACTGAGTCAACTCATCGTTTGTCACGATCTTGTCTGGAACTTCATGCGCAGTTTGCACAATTTTAATGCCTGCCATGAGTAAACTCCTTACTTAATTGAGGGTCTCTGGAAATTCCAAAAACGCCTGTAAATTCAATAGTGCTTTTTCGATAAGCTGCACCTGTTCATCATCCATATCCTGCGTAAAGGATTGGATCATGTGCCGGTGAAACGACTCGTGCGCCCGAAAAATGAGTCGGCCGCGCCGTGTCAATCCCAACCGGACAAACCGGCGATCATCATCACTACGCAAGCGGACCACATAGCCTTTACGGACCAAATGGTTGATCATCGTTGTGAGGGTTCCAGGGGTAATTTTTAACTCCCGAGCCACTTGCGAGGTCGTTTTATGCTCATACATAGTAATGGCGTCGATGGCGTGCACTTCCTTAATCGAAATGTCTTTAAAGCGGCTTTTCTTAAGTTCACGTTCCTCGACGCGCAGAATATCATTATACACTGTTGTTAAAAGATCATTGATGCGTTTAGTTGTCGCCGCGTCCATCACACCCACCACCTGCTTTGAAAGTCAAATTATTTCATCATCAAAATAATAGCAGTGACGACTGCCAGAATCACTCCTGAGTGTCATCTGGGGCAACAATAAACATGAGTTCAGCACGAACACAGACATCGTCCGCAACAACTGCTTCGCAAGAAACAATGCCCATGTTATCGCGCTGTTTTTTCATGGTAACTTTTAAAGCAAGCTGATTTCCTGCCTTAACGTCCTTCAAAAACTCCGCTTTTGGAATGCCGCCTAAGTAAGCGGTTTTGTGTTGAAACGCCGGTGACTTCAGAATTAAAATCGATGCAGCCTGAGCCAATGATTCAACGATCAGTGCTGAAGGCATAATAAATTCGCCAGGGCGATACCCATTCACAAAACTTTCATCTGCGGTGACATTTTTGATGGCCGTAATTGACTCGCCAGGGGTCAATTCGGTCACGCCATCCATGTAAAAAATCGGGAATCGATTCGGAATCAACGTTTGAATTTCCTGAGAAGTTAATTGCATGTACTGTTTAACACATCCTTGTCAAAGTATTTCAAACATCAAAGTATTTGATGGCAGTATGTTATGATAAATGCCCCTAATTTGTCAAGTTTTATTGTGAATATGCATGCATAACTGCGTTTTAAAACCCCCTATTCTTGGGGCTGGTCACACTTTATTAAAATTTATTCTTTGACCTTCAAACTATCCGTGTAAAGCCCGTTACAGACGCTATGAGCTAGTCTTGAAGACAAGCTGTTCTGAGGTAATTATTGCGCAATCTAAGGTTGAAATGTCGTTTTTGCACAGCTGTATTTTTAATCAATTGACTGCACAAGTTTCTTGACGAATTAAAGTAATAGAGAGAGTGGAAGGAAGCGGTTAAGGGGCAGAATGTAAGGGAGTCTGGCAGAAATGCCTGACCTTGGCATTTGTGCCAGACTCCCTTACATGGCCGCCCCTTGCTTCCTGGAACTCGTTTCGACTATGTAGACTAAACGATGGTATATCCCTAACTAATTCCAAAAAATAGCCAATGCCAACACTCTCTAAGATCAGAGTCCAACCCCCCCTCATTTGTTAAAAGTTCGTTTCACCAGAGCTATCATTGCTGAGAGAAAACATAACAGCAAAAGGCCCATCAATCATCCTCCGACTAAACCTTGAAACTTAATGCAGCTAATCCACTATTACCCCCTGCCCGTCACATCCCTCTATCCTTCCCATCCTTACCAATCACCTGCGTCTTAACATCTAAGACACCCCAAAAGAAACGTTTTCTTTCCTATATGAAGCCCCCATGGTACACTAAACCTAATTTAACTAAGGAGGCCACAATTATGGCTGAAATTTTAGTAACCACTACCGAAAACATTCCAGGAAAAAAGTATGACGTCATTGGTGAAGTCTTTGGCTTAACGACTCAGTCCAAAAACATCGTACGTAACATTGGTGCCGGGTTGAAAAACTTGGTCGGCGGAGAGATCAAAGACTACACGCAAATGATGATTGAAGCCCGTGATGTTGCCATCGAACGGCTACGGTCTAATGCTGTTGATTTGGGTGCCGATGCGGTTGTGATGATGCGGTTTGATTCTGGTTCAATCAGCGACGATATGCAGTCAGTTGCTGCGTACGGAACAGCAGTCAAGTTTAAATAAGCACACTTTTCTGTCACTGTTTCATTTATGGTGAAAATGAGAATCCATTATCAAAAAAAACGATTGTGACCTAAACGTTAATCCGCCAACAATTACCGTGATTTTTGTTGGTATCCTTGACGTGGTTCGCCGCCAAATAATTGAGAGATAACAAGTTCTTTCAGAAAGTCTATTGAAAACGCTATCATCTGTGCTATAATAACTTCTGTACTGCGATTATCCTTTGAATGTTTTACCTAGAAACCGGCTAGTGAGTGGCCGGTTTTTTGTGTCTTTAAAAATGTCCAACTGACAGAAAAACTGGCTATTGCAGCTTTCCTATCCGGAATGCTGCAATAGCCAATTTTATTAAACACAAGTTCAGCGCTAAAAGAATCGATTTCTTCTAAGTGCATTTTTCAGGATACCCAATAAATAAAGGATTGCAAACACCCACGGTACCCAGTTAATGATATTCAGTAAACTGCTAGTTGTCATGTTGGACCAATGAGTGCTGTTGTCAGCTGATAACCGCCATCAACGGGATGACCATATAAGTAGCCCACGATAACCGTTGTTAAAATGCCAATGACCACCGCTGCAAGTTTATAAAGTCGGCCGCCATGCTGATGGTGAAATAATAGTTTGACAATGCCGCCACCTATCGCAAAAACGCCCCAACCGATCAATAGATAGGAAACAATCAGACAATAGCCCTTAAATGAAACCGTACTACTGTTGATCATGCTTGTGATTTGAGTGCTGAGTGATTCACTCGCAATACTCCCACCGACCCATTTCAGAACTTCACCAACGAGTAAGAAAATAATGCCGCGTTTCAATTCAGGATTGCCAAGACGCTGCAAGACCTGTCTGAAACCCTGTCGGCGATTATTAGCGGTCGCAGCTGGTGGTTCAGATTCAGCAGTCTGTTGAAATTGAGGCGCTACTTGAGGTGCCGCTGACTGCGGTTGCCTCGCACTTGCAGGCTCACCATAAACAGGCTCTGGTTCGGATCGTGGTTCGGAGGACTGGTGAAGCCACCCAAAGAGTCGCCGCTCCCATGGCCAAGTCGACTTATTTAACAGTAACGGATATAAATAACTTGCAATGACCCAAACCGCAAAGAACCACCACCGATACTGTGAAAAAATAATGGCCAATAGAAAAATCAACCCAAGGGTCAACGAGTTGGCTAATAGAAAACGGATCACAGTTCCCAAATGAGCACGCGATGGTGTTAACTGTTGCCACGGTATCGGCTTCGTACGCCGTTTCATGCTGGCAGCAGAGGCCGACCGTGAATTGGGGTTCTTAGTATCTTCTGGACGCTCATCCGATTGGGATGTCGTCGAGTTATGAGCTTGCATTTGACTCACCGGTAATCCACATCGCGGACAATACTGGGCGTTATTGGGTACTAGACTACCGCAATCTGGACAATAAAGATCATTCATAAGCATATTGCCACCTTTTAGGCTATGGCTAGTGTAAGCCACAGTCGTAAGAAGTGTGGCGTCCTTTCCCTCTTTTCTAAATGAAGTCAGCTAGTCGACTTTGTTGGTCGGCTAACATGCTTATCGTCAATATAGCGCAACTGGGATGTCGATAACACCCTTCAGATAAAAGATTCAAGGAATATTAAACTTTGGTTCTGAATCGAATGGCACGGCTAAAAATGCAGTGAGAATTGCCATCAACCTAATTAGAAATAAAGACTGCCATATTAGTTTTTGTATATAACATATTACGCTCACTTAGCGTAATGCAGTTCTTTTTTCGACAAAAATGTGCCCCGTAAGACACACTTACGAGACACATTTTTTAGGTTCATGATGGTTAACCATCAGTCACGATTTAGGGCTGTTTTCCGGCTTAACTAAGATGCGTTTTGCTTAATATCGAACTTGCTCCCTCACGCTTGTTAGACGCAAAATGCTTAGGACCGGCAACTTTACGGGTGTAACTTTGATAATATTCGTATGCGCCCGCAATGATAAATAGAAAAACGATAAATGAGACAAAAACCATAGCGAACCCCCCTAAGAGAAAATAAAGATTTCAATTGTGTTACAATTCTATTATTAAATTATCTCAGCTAAATAGCAAGTAACTAAACTCCTTTTTAACAAATCGTAACCTTTTTAGTTGTATGAATCGGGATTTTTCTCTAAATTTTTTGGGGTGTACAGCGAACTAGTTGGTCTTGATTGTGTTTTCCTTGTAGTATCACAATTACCTTTGTGCCGGTACTTAGACCGTCTTATCTCAATGGCTTTAACCTATTCTGAAAAATAGGCTACCGTTGCCAAATATTTAAAACGGGCTTCATCGTAATTCTCAACACGATAATGATCAAACAACCGATCACCAATATAGACCCTAATTTCCAGGTCAACGAGGTCGATTCGAATTTCTCCAGCGGGCGTTGTAATCTTATGGTAATGATTTGGCAGTAACATAGCGAGTTCCTCCTTTAACTTTTGGACTATGAGTAACTACGCCATGACCATCAGATTGAACCCAAAACTGTTGAATATTTTTTATCGCAATCAATATTTATTGATGCTTGGGTCGCCAATCACCTTACCTTTAATGCGAGCAGGTTATGTACCACTGCTTTTCACTAAAACTCATTGAAATCACGTTGACTTAACTCTGGGTATCTCTTATAATTATACATGTTCGTTAATACACTGTCGCAATAGCTCAGCTGGATAGAGCAACGGTCTTCTAAACCGTAGGTCGAGGGTTCGAATCTCTCTTGCGACATGATTAAAAAGCGTGGCTTGCAAACTAAATTGCAAGCCACGCTTTTTTCATTTCATCTAATCCGTTATTTTTCCGCTAAAAAAGCCTTTTCCAGCTCATCCTCAGTAAATTCAAGATCCACTAATCCTAACTTCAAAAATAAGTGCCAGGCATGTTCAAAAGCTGGTTGTTCGTGCTTAAGAAAAGCATCGAATACTAGCTGCTTCATCGCAAGGTACTGCTGACTGAGTGACTTTGCTTTTTTAGTAGCTTTCAAAGCCGCTAATTTATCATCTGACTGAACGATCAGTTGAGACCAGGTCTGTTTTGCCGCAACCTGGAAAAAGCCATCCATCGCTTTTAAATACGTCGCAAGCAAGTCATCGTGATTTGCTTGGATTGGCTTGTCAGTGAGTTCGAACCACCCCATGGTGTTGGCCAGATCAGCCAAAGCAACATCCAAGCGGACATAGTTGCCCCGCATCGTTTCCTCCGAGGAGAGTGCAATATCGTTTTCGTATAATAGTTGGTTCCGTCGTTGAATCGCCGTTTGTAACATGTTAGCAAGATTTAATGCCACAGTTTCCACTTCTTTCTCGTTTACATAAACTCAAAAAGGAGCACACGAGTTGTCTGCTCCTCCATTATCCTACCCAAAAACTAACGGGTCGGATTTGATTTCCAAATCAGTCAAGTTATCCAAATACCATTCACGGACAAACGGATAGTCTAGCAATAGCTTAAACCAGGATGTTGTTTCGTCGTCATCATGGACCGTTAACCCCCACTTTGCATTCTTACTTGTAATATGCAAAGTGACTTGGTTAGGCAATTCTAGCACCGCACCATCATTTGAATGCATCAGCATGTAGTCTTCCTTCGCTGCAGCAACAAATAACTTATCAACCACTTCATCCGATAAATTAGAATTACTGAAGGCATAGAATTCATTATTACTGGTGTCCAAAATATTGAAGTCAACACTGAACCCGTAGTCCTCTTTCAGTGAAGACCCAAAGTCCATAAACAATTGGGTGGTGGCCAGGATCTGATCAGTTTCAACCTGGTCATGATAAGTGATCACAAATAATTTCGTGATTGCCGCACTGTTGATCCGCAGCATCTTGCGTTGCAGGTTCAAATAAAAGATCGTTTCGCCAGTGACCTGTTCTTGATAATAGACACCACCAGTCCCATCATTGGCAATCATAAAGGAAAAGACACCCTTGTCTTCAAGCGACGCAATTTGTTGGGTCAGGTGCTGGTCTTCATGCGACTGCAGTGTAATCACGTTATCCTTACCGTGCAGCTCTAACAACCGGCTCATGAAAATCAAATAATAGTCCGCTGTGTTGTACTGGTGTGGGAAGGTCACGTAGTCCGTGTCCAGCACGAACGTTGAGAGTTCCTGCGCTGAACGCACAAGCACGTCCGGATCCTTAGTACTGATCAATTGATCCATCAGTTCAGTAAACTTCAGCCCAGTCTGTAACCCTTCTTTAACGGCACTATTATACGATAATAATCGGCCACTGGTACTCAGTGTCGACGGATCATTTTCGTTAATCATCTGAGATCACCTGACCTTTCCCAATCAGATTTGTCAAATAATCAGTGTAGAGACTTTGGTTGTGTGACTCAAAGTGCGTAAAATCATCAAAAGTCTTTTGAATCGATTGTTTCTCATAATTCAAAATGGTGTCTTCCTTTGATAATTCCAGAATGCGATCATCGTTTTCCTTGATGGTCTTTGATGCATTCATGGCCGCTTCATCCTCATCCGCTAACTGTGTCAGTTTGTCGATAATGGTCTGGCGTTCTTCCTTAACCTTACCAGAATCCCACGGCATCGTACTCTTTTGGCTGACCTCTTTTTGCTGTGCCCGCAAGTCTTCTTTTTCGCGATCACGGTCGTCTTGATGATTGATGAGTTCCTGCAATTCAGCACTCTTTGACGTAATTGCGGCAATGTTTTCGGTGTTGTATCGCTGGTGCATGGCATCAAGCTCAAACGCCTTTTTCAACTTACCGTATTCGTCATCATCAAACTTAAAGGCAACGTTTAACACGTCTAATTGGCCAAATAAGCGCCGGTCCCACCAGTTACCAAAGTAAATGTCAAACTGCCCTTCTGCCGTTTCGTCATAGTAAAAGAAGGGATAGGTTTTCCCAAGGTATTCGATCAAATTCTGGCTCAGATAGTGACTCAGTTGCGCGTGGGCATCATCGATCAGGTTAGACAGGTCCTCCGCCTTCGTGATCGACCGCGATTTTTTGATTTCACGTGAATAGCGCACCTTATCGATCAATTCGTAGATCTGTCGGTCATCACCATCGTGAAGCGCCTGCTGCAGTGTCTGTAAATAGGTAATCTTCTGTGTTATCGAGAGGTCAAGCTGGGTCTCACTTGGTTTGAGCTCTTGTTGGTTTTCTTCACTATTTTGCATATTATCCCTCGTTTATCTTTTCTCATATGTAGCTAATTTAATGTTAACGGAAACGGGCCAAATAATAAAGCGGTTTAGATAAAATTCGAAAAAAATTTTTAAGCCTGTGAAGACAGGCGGGTCAGGGGCGGTGTGTAAGGGACGCTGACAGAAAAGTCCGGGCCTGACTTTTTTGTCAGCGTCCCTTACACGTTAGCCCCGTGCCTTGCTGAACACGTTTAGGCTAGGTAAAATACGAGTGCCGAAGCCGACTCCAGTTGACAAAGAGCCAAATAAACGCACAATACCATTACACCCAATATTGCCCCATCTGCCCCACTTTACAACCAAACGGCCCGCACTCAATTAAAAAACACGCCAACCACCGTCAGCGTGTTTTCGACAATTCTTTTAAAGTTTAGATTTAGTACATTTCAAGGTATTGATCGCGTTCCCACTTTGAGACTTGGGTGCGATAAGCATCATATTCCAAATTCTTGGCTTCAATGAAGCTTGGGAATAGATGTGGCCCCATGGCCTTCTTCATCACTTCGTCAGCTGACAAGTCTTTTAAAGCGTTGTGTAACGTGTCTGGCAGGTTAGTGATGTGGTTTTCAGTTCGTTCCTCAGCGTCCATCCGGTAAATGTTCCGGTCAACACTTTCTTCAGGCACAAGCTTCTTCTTCAAGCCATCTAACCCAGCTTCCAAAACGGCAGCGATTGCTAAATATGGGTTAGCTGATGGATCAACACTGCGGACTTCCAAACGGGTGGACAACCCACGTGAGTTTGGTACCCGGATCAATGGTGACCGGTTTGACCCAGACCAAGCAACGTAAACGGGTGCTTCGTAGCCTGGTACCAGCCGTTTGTATGAGTTAACAGTTGGGTTGCAGATCGCAGTAAAGCTGCGTGCGTGTTCCAACAAGCCGCCCAAGAAGTGGTAGGCCGTTTCGGATAACTGTAAGTCGCCCTTTTCATCAAAGAAGGCGTTGCCGTCTTTAGTAAACAGAGACATGTTCAAATGCATCCCAGACCCATTGATACCGGCTAATGGTTTTGGCATGAAGGTTGCGTACAGCCCAAACTTACGGGCAACGGTCTTCACAACCAGCTTAAAGGTTTGAATGTTATCAGCAGCGGTCAACGCATCCGCATACTTAAAGTCGATTTCATGTTGGCCTGGCGCCACTTCATGATGCGCAGCTTCAACATCGAAGCCCATTTCTTCCAAGGTTAACACGATTTCACGCCGACAATTTTCACCCAAGTCCATTGGCGCCATATCAAAGTATGAGCCGCTGTCGTTTAAGGTCGTCGTAGGCTTGCCATCTTCATCCATCTTAAAGAGGAAGAATTCTGGTTCAGGCCCAATGTTGAAGTCTGTAAAGCCAGCTTCACGCATGTCGCTCAGCACCCGGATCAAGTTGTTCCGTGGGTCGCCAGCGAACGGCTTGCCATCTGGTGTGTAAACTTCACAGATCACACGCGCAATTTTACCACGTTCGCTAGACCACGGGAAGATCATCCAAGTGGTCAAGTCGGGGTAAATGTACATATCACTTTCTTCAATGCGAACGAAGCCATCAATTGAAGAGCCATCAAACATCAATTTGTTGTCTAACAGTTTTTCCAATTGTGAAATCGGCACTTCCACGTTCTTGATGGTCCCAAATAAGTCAGTGAACATTAACCGTAAAAATTGCACATTTTCGTCTTCGGCCATCTGACGGATATCGTCTTTACTATAATCGTGTTTTGGCATAAAATCGCTCCTTAAAAGAATTGTTTGAACGCAACATTATTGATTACTCGAGAGGTTTCTGAGAATGTAATGATGTCCCAGAAGTACGCTCCATGCCGCTAATGTTAAGAAACTCATCATGAAGGATCTGCCGCACATCGTTATCGGTAAGGGTCTCTTCTTTACGTTCAGCAGCCCGTTTACGTTGCTGTTCGTAAATCTCTTTGATGCCCGCCATGTTAATGCCTTCTGTCAGATAATCCTTGATCTCTAACAGCCGGTCAATATCATTGAGCGAATAGAGCCGGCGATTACCTTCAGTTCGCGTGGGAATCACCAGACCCTGCTCCTCATAGTAACGAATCTGACGAGCGGACAATTCAGTTAACCGCATGACCGTCCCAATGGGCAGCACGGACTTTGAACGTTGTAACTCCTTTTCTGTCATCACATTCACACCTCCTTTTCATGGGTTTATCATACCACGGTGAAATGGGATGTCAAGAACGCATGTAAGATTTTATTACATCAGTTTAAAAGCCACTGCGAAACGGTATCCTGAATGGTCGGCAGCTGCTCCGGATGCTGGACAATGTCGAACCAAGTAACGGGGACCTGATGGCGAAACCAAGTCAGCTGGCGCTTGGCATAGTGCCGCGTATCCTGCTTAATTTGCTCGACCGTTTCTTGTTTTGGTTGCTGATGCTCAAAATACGGGAAGAACTCGCGATAACCGATTCCTTTGCCCGACTGCCAGTCCTGGCCACCTGCGTCAAATAATTGCCGTGCTTCTCGTTCTAGCCCCTCATCCAGCATTTGGTCCACACGTTGGTTAATGCGCTGATACAGCAACACACGGTCCGTATTCAGGCCAATGATGAGCGGGTCACAACGTAATTTTGTGCCGGATGATTGTTTTGAAAATAACTCACCTGTTCGGTCATAGACCTCAAGTGCTCGGACAACACGCCGTTCATTTGAGACTGGAATCTTCTCAGCAGCATCTGGATCAATGCTTGCAAGGTGGTCCCAAAGCGCCTGTTGGCCCCTAATAGTCGCGTACTGGTGCCATTTTTGGCGAACAGCCTCTGACGGTTCATAAGTGTCACCACCAAGCGTCATGTCGTAGAGGAGTGCCTTTAAGTAAAAACCAGTACCGCCGACGATCATGGGCACATGACCACGTGCGGTTATCTCATCGATCAGTTGCTGTGCGCTGGCCACAAAATCAGCAACAGAATACCGTTCATTCGGCTGTTTAATATCAATTAAGTAGTGCGGCACGCCCTGCTTTTCATCAGCTGTGATCTTAGCTGTGCCAATATCTAAACCTTGATAGACCTGCATGGAGTCCCCAGAGATCACTTCGCCATTAAAGACCTGTGCTAATTTGATTGATAAGGCCGTTTTACCAACCGCCGTTGGGCCGATAATGGCCATTAACTTTTTCATATTGTCACTCCGCTATAATTTAACTTCAGATACTGGATATTTGCAGGCAAAACCTGCATAATGTAACTAACACAATCTATATTCTAACTTGTTAAGGGGGCTTTCTCAATGAAACATTTTGCAAAGGGCTTTCTTTTTGGATCAGTGGCCACACTAGGCGCAGTAGCCGGTGCCGTCCTCTCCTTTAAAAAGAAGATCGTCGAACCCATCGAAGACCAAGAACAACGTTTTGAAGACAACCGTAAAAAAGCAGCAAGAAAGAGTCGATCGGCTCATAATTAGAGCGTGGAGAAAACCGTTAAGATAGCGGAGCGTAAGGGCGTTATGGCATAAAATCCCGGGTTTGGATTTTGTGCCGTGACGCCCTTACGTGCAGCTGTCTGGTTTTCGGAACGCGTTTCAGCTATATAACAGAGAAGCACAACATTACAACGTCTCTTTATTATATTGCTCATAATTAGAGCGTGGAGAAAACCGGTTAGGGGGCGGAACGCGTTTCAGCTTGAGGAAAGAAAAGCGCTACAATTAGAGAATTCATTAGTAAATCTCTCATAATTAGAGCGTGGAGAAAACCGGTTAAAGACTGGAGCAGAAGGGTGTTATGCGATAAAATCCCGGGTTTGGATTTTGTCGCATGACACCCTTCTGTGCAAGTCTTTGGTTTTCGGAACGCATTTCAGCTATATAACAGAGAAGCACATCATTAAAACGTCTCTTTATTGTATTGCTCATAATTAGAGCGTGGAGAAAACCGTTAAGATAGCGGAGCGTAAGGGCGTCTGGTTTTCGGAAGGCGTTTTTTCTAACGGACAATAGAACGCCATCTTTATGAAATACCTCTACTATCGTTAAAAAAGAAATACTACCACCCTGATCCAAAAGTATCCAGCGCCGATATTAATTAGTCCATGTAACCACAAAAAACGCCAGTCAACCGACCAGCGTTTTTTGGTTTCTCATTAAGATTGCTTGGTTTTACCATCCCACCGCGCATAACCGGTTTTCAAGATAAAGAGTTGCGTATAGCCCTTCTTTTTCAAGAAGATTGCTGAACGTGAACTCATTTCCTTGCCTTGGTCATACAGGTAGATTGGCAGATCCTTACGCAACTGTTGATAGTATGCGCGTAACGTTGAATAAGGAATGCTGCGTGCGCCTAAAATATGGCCGGCATCGAAGTCCTTCTTTTCTCGAACATCGATCACCTGGGCCTTGCGCATGCCTTGTCTAAACGTCTCTTCATCAATCAATTTTGCCGCTTGGTTCCGCTGATAAAGCGTATACAGCCGCCATAGCAGCCAACCGACAACGATGATGAGCAGCACGATCGTATAAAGTCCCGTTGTTGAAATTGCTGCAGCCATCTCCATCGTCCCTTCTACTTTAAAATAAAAACTACCGTCATTAAGTATACGCTATTTTTTATTCAAAGCGAAGTGCTAATGATGCGGCACCAATTGCGCCAGCGTCGTTACCCAGTTGGGACATCTTCAAGCGCGTTGAGTCACGCACTGCTGGTAAGGTGTTTTCTTGGAAGTAACGGGTCGTTGGTTGTAACAGGGTGTTACCGGCAGCGGAAACGCCACCACCAATGATAATGTTAGCTGGGTTCAAAATGTTAGCTGAGTTAGCTAAGGCCAAGCCCAGGTAAAAGGCAACCTTGTCAACGATCCGACTTGCTAAAATATCACCGTTATCCGCAAGGTAAACCACCATCTTAGAGGTTACATCTTCATGGTTATCAAACAGTTCCTTTAAACGAGACTTGCCAGTAAAGTCGCTGTCATGTCCTTAGCAACGTGAACGATCCCAGTAGCTGAAGAATATTGTTCAAGACAGCCGCGCTTACCACAGGTACACTGGTAGCCGTTTGGTTCGACACAAATGTGGCCAATTTCACCGGCCCCACCGTTCACACCGTGCAACAGTTGGCCGCCAGCAATCACACCGCCGCCGACACCGGTACCAAGTGTCACGAAAATGACGTCGGTATCCTTTTCGCCGGCACCCTTCCAAAATTCACCAAGGGCGGCAACGTTGGCATCGTTTTCCAAAACAAACGGTAAGCCCAATGCCGTTTGAATCTGGTCGCGAACGTGTTGCGTCTTGGTCCAATTCAAGTTGAACGCATTAATTACGGTACCGTTTTCAATATTAACCGCACCAGGCGTCCCCATTCCGATACCGATAAAGGAGTCCGTGGTGTAGCCAGATTTGCTGATGGTTTCCTTTAATGACTTAATGATGTTTGGTACGATATTGACGCCTTCGTTACTGATATCAGTAGGAATGCTCCACTTTTGAGTAATTTCGCCTTCGTGCGTGAGAAACGCCATCTTGGTGGTCGTTCCACCTAAATCAATTCCAATCAAACACTTTGCCATGAGTTGTTTCCTCCAGTACTAGTTGGTTTTATTACTTTCACGTGCTTCCTCGAGACGATGTTCACGGGTCAAGACCATCTTGGCGTGAAGATACGTTTGTTGATCAACGACCTGGGCGTCGTGAAGATGGTCAAGTTCTAGCGCCATGACTTCAATATCCCAAAGGCGCTTACCTACATACACGTAAATGCCAAACTGCTTGAGCAGCTGTTGTACATCATATAGCGTTTTCATAATGCGACATCCTCCGATACTGACACGAGTACTTTACCATTTTACAACGTTCGGCCGTAATAGTATAGCCCACTCATCATAAGAATGAGAACAATTACAGCAATTATTCTTTTTGTGAAAGCAACCGGTCCCATTTTCGGTGCGCCAACCACGTATCCTGTAAGGAATCCGGCGGCTAACCCACCAATGTGCCCCGCAATATCAGTGCCGGGTGTAAAAAAGCCAAAAATGAGATTCATCAAGATAAAAATGAGAAATGTTTGCGTCATTTGCCGAATATAATCATATTCCCAAAAGGATTCACCAAGCATCAAAAACGCGCCAAATAGGCCAAAGATTGCCGTACTTGCACCAGCAGAAATTGCTGACGGATTAAACGCGTAACTCGCAAGGTTGCCGCCAACTCCTGAAACTAAAAAGATGATGAGAAAACGGCTGTGACCAAAGAGTGATTCGATCTGAATCCCAAGAAAATACAGCGTGACCATGTTCAATAAGATATGCTCTACCGAAAGATGCAGAAACGTTGGCGTAATTAGTCGCCACCACTGGCCTTGATTGATCAGCGGATCCCATTTTGCCCCGAACGTCAATAGGACGTGCACGTTGCTTGCACCGCCGCTGAGTTCCATGGCTAAAAAAATGATGACCATTAGTGCAATGAGGCCCGTTGTCATATACGGGCCGGCCAACCATCGCTTAACTCGAACTTGCATGTGTGTCTGCCACTTCCTTAGTGTACTGTAATTACCTGCTGAACGCGAATATCATGTTCTTTCACCGACCACTGAGGGGTGTCAAAGAGTTGGGCGTCAAGTGCTAACGACACCGTTTGGCCAGAATAATCAGCCAAGTAACGGTCATAGTAACCCCCACCAAAGCCTAACCGGTCACCAGCCGGGGTAAACCCAAGGCCGGGAACGACGATGAGATCAATTGCCGACTTGACAGTTGCGTTCCCGTTAACGGGTTCTTCAATGCCGTATTCACTGGTTTCTAAACGGACCGCATCCGTCAGCGGCACAAATTCCATTTGCCGACCCGGAAAAGTTCGTGGCACGAGCACACGCTTATCCGCTTGTTGGGCCGCCTCAATGATCGGCTGGGTGTCTAACTCAGTTTCAGTCGACATCGTGACAGCGACCGTGTGACTGGTATTCCAGGCATGACTGGCAAATAGATCCTGGTAAAGTTCGTCAGCTTGAAAGTGCCGAACATCTGGTGACAGTGCCGTCAAGTTAGCAATAATCTGTTCTCGCAGTGCTTTTTTCTTCATCGTTTACCTCTCTTATGCTTGGCTACAGGTCCATCGTTTCAATATTAATAAAAAAAGGCGCAGGCTCATCGCCCTTGCCTTTTATTTTGTTTCTTTGTGTAACGTAACCTTGCGTTGACGTGGGCAGTATTTCTTAAGCTCTACCCGGTCTGGGTTGTTCCGCCGATTTTTACTTGATAAGTAGTTTTGTTCACCACATTCAGTGCATTCCAATGTAATGTGTACGCGCATTGCCTTAACCTCCCAACTTAACTCGAATTAGGCAAAAGCCTTAACTCATAGTAGTTTATCATTTTTGAACCAGAATTACCAGTGGATTTTGATAATATGTTAAGTATTTTTACTTAACACCTCGTTAATTGCTGCTAGAACTTGATGAAAGTGTTGAGGTTGACTGAACCGTTGACCAGTAGGCCTTGTAAATTTGCTTGGCTAAGGTCATGTTGTTTGATTCATCGCTTGTGCTCAAGTTTGGCATTGCCAATGCGACAACGACCTTAGGATGAGACACAGGGGCGTGCGAAACCAAACTCAACGTTTCGGTGGCAGTCCCTTTGTAGAACGTTTGGGCAGTCCCAGTCTTAGCTGAAATAGCTGGCTTGATCGTATCAAGCGCGCCACCAGTTTTGTAGGTGTTGGTCCCGTGAACAACGTCGTACAACCCTTGTTTAACGACTGCTTTTTGAGCAGCTGTCATATCAATGGTGTTCAACACGTTTGGGGTGACTTCGGCTTTAATGGCACCCAAACCGCCTGACTTGCTCGTCCCACGAATGGATTGCAGCAAGTGGGTCTGGATTCGACGACCACCATTCGCAATTGTCGAAATATACTGTGCCAACTGCATGACCGTATACCCATCGTAGTTACCGTAGGCCTCATCCAGTGCGTTCCCAATATGTGCTTTGGTACTTGCCCCTTCGATCCCCGTTGTTTCACCAGGAATATCGATCCCGGTCTTCACACCGAGGCCAAACTGGTAGAAGTAACCCCGTAACTTAGCGAAGATACTGGTACTCATGGTTAATGGTGCCCCAGAGTAGTAATGGAACCCAGCTTCCTTCATGGCCAACTGCATCATGTAAGAGTTAGAAGAAACTTCCAACGCAAGTGGTGCGGTCAATTCCATATCGGCACTCCCTGACGAGTTAAACCATGACGACTTTTTGACCCCACCAACACGGATCGGCATTTCTTCCAAGGTGTTATTGGATGGCGTGATCACACCATCCATCAGGCACCGGAAACCATGGCACCCTTAACCACTGACCCCATTGTAATCGCGCTGGTCATGGTACCCAAGGCATTTTCAGTTAACTTGTCAGTCGATGGGTTTCGGTCTTCACCAGCCATCCCAATGACGGCACCCGTGTTCGGGTTCATCACGACCGCGTAAGTCCCAGTTGAATCGCCGCCGGCACTTGATTCAGCCGACTTCACGAGGGCTTGCAGCTTCTTTTGGAAGGAATCGTTGATGGTCAACTGCAGGTTATCCCCCTTATTCCCACCATACTTCTTAACTTCCTTCATGATCTTCGTCCCAGAAACTTCAACGTTAGTCTGAGACTTAGTCCCCTTCAGTGCAGATTCGTACTGCTCTTCAAGGTAAGACTGACCCACGGAGTCGTTTCGAGAATAGCCTTCAGCTAAGAACTGGTTGACTTTGTCACTTGGCAGCCCTGTCTTTTCTGAAGAAACCGTCCCAATAATACTCTTTAGAGAACTCCCTTCTGGTAGTCACGCGTCCAACTTGTGCTGACCTTAACGCCAGGCATATCGGAAAGATGCTCCCCAACTTCGGCAATTTCTTTATTGGTCACACCCGTTTCCTTGATGTACGTCGTTGACAACGAGTATGCGCCGCTCATCCTCGCGTAAATCACGGCCGCATTTTTCTGTTGCGCAGTCAGTTTGTATTGGCTGCTGTGGTTCATGTAATACGTCACCGCATAGTCTGACTCATCCGTTGAATTCTGTTGCGACTTTGGCAATTTCTTCTCAATTTGTGCCAGTCGAGACGTATCCGCAACGTAGTAGTCCGCTTCATTACGGTAAGTCAGTGATGATTTAGACACCGTAATGTACTTACTGAGTCGATTGGCAATCTTATAGAGATCACCTGAAAGCACGTCAACACCCTTAGTATAACTGATGGCTTGGTGCGACTTGTTCCCAACAAGGACCCGACCCGTAGAATCAAAAATCTCGCCACGTTGGACGTTGCTGGTTTCAACCGTATTATCCGTTGAGTTGACCTCCGCCTTTAATTGCGAGCCGTGAAGGATCTGCAGGTACGCTAACTGTGCAATTAAAGCCATGAACAGCAGCGCTACGATGACGAACAAAAAATTCATCCGGAACGGAATTTGAGAACTCGTTGAACCAGTTCTATGTGATTGTTTTCGAGTGATTCGATTAAAGAAATTTTTCAATGTCCTAAACGCTCCTTATCTAACTTCATTATTTTACCATAATTTCAAGCGCACGGCCATTTTCACAACAGGGTTTTAAAACTTTTTAGAAGTTCCACATCCTTTTAAGCCTTAGTAAGGAAATTTATGCTATTCTAAATGACTAGGAAGGGTGCGCGGACGTCACTAGTGAACGTCATAATCCAACAATGAATCAAATTTCGATGGGTTACTTATCTGCATCGATCACCACTGGTGGCTGTGCGCCCCATGTCTCATGAAAAAATCTCCAGTACTCGTGGAGATCATCACTTGTTTAATGGAGGTTGTCTTCGTGTTTCCAAAATTTCAATTAAATCTGACCGAAAAACGGGAACGGCGGTTGATCCTAACGCTGAGTTTTCTGCTTCCGGCGCTGATCATGACTGTTTACTTTGCGTCGCGCCATATGGCACCGTTTGGGAATTCTTCCCTACTGACGGTCGATCTTGGGCAGCAGTACGTGGATTTTTATGCTTACTTCAGGCACTGTTTACTCCACGACCCAAGCGGTATTTTCTATACCTTTCAAAAAGCCTTGGGCGGCGAAATGTTTGGGATCTGGACTTACTACCTATTAAGTCCCTTCAATCTGATCCTACTGTTCTTCCCCGACCACGTGATCACGAGTGGGATTCTCGTCATTACCGTTTTAAAATACGGCGCTGCAGGGTTTACCTTTGCCTGGTTGCTGATCAAAACCGGCGTTCAGCGCCACTGGACTGTCCTGGGATTTGCTACCAGTTATGCCATGATGGGGTGGATGATTGCCAACCAACTCAATTTAATGTGGCTAGATGCAGTCGTGATTCTGCCGCTGATCGTCCTTGGACTACTCCGATTGATCAACGGTCAGGGCTGTCGAACCTATATTTTCTGGTTGGCTGCCTTACTGATCATCAATTATTATATGGCTTACATGGTCTGCCTGTTTGCGATTCTTTTCTTCATCTATGAGGCCATCAGTCAGTATCAGAATCGTCCAGCATTATTGAAACAAACGGGCCGGTTCATTGGCAGTTCGCTGCTGGCGGCTGGCATTGCCTGCGTCACACTGCTGCCGACCTGGTATTCACTGTCACTGAGTAAGTCGCAGTACACCGTCACAGACGTCAAATTTAAGTTCGAATACTTTCCATTTAAGATGTTGGCAAAACTGTTCCTAGGCGGGTTTAACTTTAGCCAAATGCCAAAGGGAATGCCGAACCTGTTTATCGGCAGCGTTGTTCTAGTCGGTGTTATTGCCTTCTTCGTGCGGACCGATATCAAATCTAGACGTCGCTGGATGGCCCTCATCATTAGCTTGGTCCTCCTGCTCTCCCTTTGTTTTCAACCATTGGACCTCCTGTGGCACGCCATGCAATTCCCAATTTGGTACCCCTACCGCTTCTCATTTGTTGTGAGCTTTTGGCTGATTTGGTTAGCAGCCAATGCGTTAAAAGCCGACTTTGTGCCTGATCCAGCGCAGATTTTGATCATGGTGGTAGTCGGTGCAGTAGCGATCATCTACGTTTGGGTCAACTTAAAATCCTTTAGCTTCTTGAGTCAAAACCAGGTCATGATCGGTGGCCTCTTCTACGTCGCCGCCATCTGTCTGGTGGCCCTGCCGCAAAAACAGGCCTTCTTCTACCAAGTGATCTTCTCGCTATTTATCATCGCAGAAATGACCAGCAACATGGTCACTAGCCTGAATCACATCACCTATGTGAGTCAAACTGAGTATGGCAATTACGAGCAGGTCATGACAAAGGAGGTCGCTGGCGTTACCAGCAAGCACAAGGGTCTTTATCGGATGACGCCAACCTTCATGCGGACGAAGAACGATCCATTGACTGGTCAGTTCAACGGTGGCTCCGTCTTCTCCTCAACGTTGGAAAAAACGATGCCAACCTTTATGGGGAACATCGGTCAGCCTGATGGAGACGGGTTCGTTGCCTACACCAATGGCACAGAACTCACTGATTCCCTGCTGGACTTCCGTTATTTGATCAACCAAGATTCAGTTTTAACCGGGTCAACTAGTGCAACTGGTCTCACCCAATCCGGCCTGCCGACGGTGTCTACTAGAGCTGACCTGGCGGATTACCAAAAGATCAAAGAAGACGGCACAGTCGCGACCTATAAGAATCCAAATGCATTGTCCATGGGCTTTATTTCGAGTTCAAAGGTGCTGAGTTTGAAGAATACAACTGCCGATCCAACCCGCTATCAAGCAAATCTCTTTGCGTCACTAACGGGCAATCAAAAAGATCAACACTTATTTACAGCTGAGAACTTCAATAATGTCCTATTTTCAAACGTCAAACAGCAAACAAAATTGACTGGTGCGTTCCTGCAAAAGGCGAACTTACTAAAACCTGGTTCAGTCACCCTGACGTTTAAACCCACCAGTAACGATTCCTACTACCTCACTATGGGCGCCGACATGGATGAAGATAACGTGACGGTTCTGTTGAACGGTAAGACGCTCAGCCAATACCCAACCTATCGGCACACGATCGTCGTCAACATTGCCAACCACGACAAGGGCAAAACAGTTAAAATTCAACTGAATTTCAAGAAGAGTACGCTGTGGTTGCAAAACTTCACCCTTTACAAGTTCAACAATTCAGAATTCAAGTCATCACTCAAGACATTGCAGGCGCATCCGCTAACCGTGACGCATCATTCCCAACGGTCAATTACAGGGACTGTCACAGCGCCGCATAACAATGCCACCCTAATGACAACGATTCCTTACAGTAAGGGCTGGCACGTTACCGTTGATGGCCATCCAGTCACTGCAAAGAAGGCTGCTGATACTTTCTTGGCACTCAACTTGTCCAAGGGTACCCACACGATTCATATCAGCTATTGGCCACCACTATTCAACCTCGGCCTCGCCATCAGTCTCATCTGTCTCGCTGGATGCGGCAGCTTATACCTATGGCGCCGACGTCAACACTAGTCACAGATAGGCAAATAAAACACGGTTCAAGAGCTCAACAGAGGTCCTAAACCGTGTTTTTGTGTCATCTAAAACGGGTTAACTGATTAAACACCCGACACATGTCTATAGTTCGCCATTTTCAATATAGTCATACTTTGGCCCATCGATCTGTGGGTCATAATCGATTCCCAGATCATACCCCTTAAAGAACCAGGCGTCACCCTGTTGCACAAAGTAAGTAATACCATCTTTTTCGGTAACTGCATAGGGATTCTTAGGATGGTCATCAGGCGTTAATGCAAGGGAGAAGCCGTCATGGACGGGTGTTTTACCATAGACTTTACCATAGAAACGTACCCCACGGCCGTCTTCAAGACCCATATCTGCGTGGAACCATTTGCTTGCGCGATCCGAAACTGTAATCTTCATTAATGATATCCCCTTCACAAGTTGTATACGTTTTCAATACATCTCATTTATACCTTGTATTTCACAAAAACGCAAGTCAAATACACTAACTAAAGAATAGTAATTCTTAATCCCTATCAATTCTTGGTTATTTTCAACCACACGCATCTGCTACGCTCAGTCACACTTGTGAAATTTAAGAAATTTACATCAAAAAAGTACCCGTATCTTCGCATTGGCGCGAATCAACGGATACTTTTTAAATGACGCCGCTTTATGCAGGTTCAACAGTTAAAACTTTAACTTTCATATCGCCAGCAGGAATGTTGATCGTGACCTCTTCACCAACTCGATGGCCTAACAGCCCATTAGCGATTGGAGAATCGTTTGAAATCTTGCCAGACATTGGGTCTGCTTCAGCGGCCCCAACGATAATGTAGCTTTCTGGCTCTTCATCGGGTAATTCTTTGAAGGTCACCTTTTTCCCAACGGTGATCTCATCCTTATCCGTGTTGTCATTGTCAATGACTTCAGCGTATTGAATCATGTGTTCAACCGTTGAGATACGACTTTCCAACATTGATTGCTCCTCCTTGGCAGACTCGTACTCTGAGTTTTCTGACAAGTCTCCATAACTACGCGCAATCTGAATCCGACTGATCACGTCAGGACGCTTGTTCATTTTAAGATCTTCTAATTCTTGTTCCAATTTGACTTTGCCTTCCGCAGTTATTGGATAGGTTTTTTCTTCAGCCAAAATAGCCACCTCTTAAATTCTTTATAATATGTCTGTCGCCTACAATATCATGCTCGTAGGCGACTTGCAACCCCTAATCGCTAAATGACTTGGGTGCTGTTTTGCGCCCGACCATTCTTCTTACGCATCAGGATCGACCGGATTTTTGTGGTCAAGAGATCAATGGCCACGCGATTCTCGCCACCCTCAGGCACGATCAGATCAGCGTAACGCTTTGTCGGCTCGACAAATTGATGATACATTGGTTTGACCGTCGCCAAGTACTGGTCGATGATCCAATCTAAATCACGGCCGCGTTCCTTAATATCACGCTCAATTCGGCGAATAATGCGAATATCATCATCCGTATCAACGAAAACTTTAATATCCATCAAATCACGCAACCGCTGATCATCAAGAATTAAAACGCCCTCAACAATGATGACATCCTTTGGTTCCTGGTGAATCGTTTTGTCACTACGCGTTGACTGCGTGTAGTCGTACACCGGCTTCTCAACACTCTTGTACTGTTGCAACTGTTTGAGTTGGGTGATCAAGAGATCGGTATCGAAGGCCAGCGGGTGGTCGTAGTTCACTGCGCGCCGTTCTGCCATCGTCATTTCAGCTTGATCATTATAATAAGCATCTTGTTGCAAAATCATGATCGATTCATTTGAAAAATTATGATAAATTGCCTGACTGACAGTGGTCTTGCCACTGCCTGACCCGCCTGTCACACCAATGATGACGGGTTTTGATTGCGTAGCTGCCATGTTGAATTGAAGATCCTTTCCCATTTGTTACTTAGTTATTTGCAGAACTTAAACTTGCTGATTTTTCGTTGTGTTCAGCCAATGTCTTAGAGTAGTAGATCTTACCCGTCTTCATATTCGCAACGAAGTACAGATACCCCTTGCTTTCGTCTAACGGCTTTAAAACGGCTTGATGGAATCTGAACTTGGACTGTTAAATGGTCCTGGTCCATAACCCGCGTACTTATACAGGTTATATGGTGAATTTGATTGCAGATCACTATCTGATAAATTCTTTTTATGCTTGTTGATGGCATACATCACAGAAATATCAGATTGCAATGGCATCCCCTGTTTGATTCGGTTAAAGAAGACACCGGCAATCTTACGCCAGTCAGTGTTGGTGACCCCTTCACGTTCAACGAGCGATGATAAGGTCAGCACCTGCTGAACCGTCATCTTTTTCTTAGCAATGTACTTATAATAAGGTCTCATTTCCGTGTTGGTCGCACCAACCATTTGTTCAACCAGCTGCTTGAGTGACATTTTTTTATTTACCGTGTACGTTGCTGGATACAGATAGCCTTCCAACTTATACCGCACGTGCTTGCTTGTCATCGTTGACTTTAAGAGCTGTGGATATTGTTTGTAGAGCTGATTCATAAAGGTTTGATCCTTCATTAAACTCAGAAATTCACTCTTACTAAAATCAGTTGAAGCCGCAATCGTTGTCGCAATGTCCTTGATCTGAACCCCTTCACGGACGAGCACTTTCCCTTTGGAACTCTGAATAGGTTCACTGGAACCGCCCTTTTCGAGCTGTTTAGCAATCTGGGTCAAGGTCATTGAAGACTTCAATTGGTAATAACCCGCACGAAAGGCAGTAAAGTTACGTGACTTCACGAAATAGTTGAAGACCATCCCACTTTTGACGATGTTCTTTTCTTGCAGGATCGACCCAATTTTTTTCGTTGAGGCACCCATGGGAATATCCACTTGAACGACTTGGGTACTATGGGCATTTAACGGCTTTTGCGCCGACTTAAAGTATCGATAAAACCCGATACCGCTCACGACAACAAGGACAACCAAAATGCTGACCACGCCGATAATGATCCGGTGACCCATGCTCATCTTGGGCTTGCCCGGTTTTTCTGGCGGTGTTGGCGGCGTCGATCCCCCATTACCTGTTGGTGGCATCGTCCCCGACGGCGTTGCCGACTCAGTTGGTTGACTGTCACCGCTGTCACCAGTTACCTGTTGATCATTTTTTGAAGGTGCAGAATTTGGTGTCTGTGCCGTCGTATCAGTTGTCTGGGCATCCGCGGCCGTGCTGTCCAGCTTAGTGTTCTCTGACTCATTTTTGGTG
This sequence comes from Secundilactobacillus paracollinoides DSM 15502 = JCM 11969, assembly GCF_001311135.1. GTDB lineage: Bacteria > Bacillota > Bacilli > Lactobacillales > Lactobacillaceae > Secundilactobacillus > Secundilactobacillus paracollinoides. Next base: position 105,859 of record NZ_BBAG01000001.1, on the reverse strand, counting down.
GGTTGGTTATCTTTATCCACGAGTAGTTCCCCCGTTCCGTTTCTTTTTCAATCTTGTATAGTTTACCAAAAAACGACGTTGATTGCAGTAATATTGTGGGTTCTTGAGTAATTTGTAATAGAAGCAGAGTGTGAAGCAAGCCGGTTAAGGGGGCAGAATGTAAGGAACTCTTGCAGAAATGCTCGGGCTTGGCATTTTTGCAAGAGTTCCTTACATGGCCGCCCCTTGGCTTGCTGAACACGTTTCCACAATATAACAGAACCCCACCAAAAATTCCAATCCCATGAAGTCTCAGCAGTAATCGTCCAGAAATTCCACCCATAATCTGCAAGGAACCAACCACACAACAAGCGCACCTATACCCCAACACCAACAGAAAGCGCCACCAACTTACTCCCCACAAAAAGACCAAGGATCCAAAATCCTTGGCCTTTTAAAGCATTTAATAACTATCTAATTTCAGCGTGCAGATCCTCAGTCAAGATCTTCTCAACCTTAGCAAATGCTTGGTTGACCTCATCATCCGTTAACGTATCGTTTGGATTTTGATACGTCAAGGTGTAGGCCATCGATTGCTTACCAACCGGCAAGTTCTTGCCGGCGTAAACATCAAACAGTTTGACGGACTTCAGATAAGCCCCGCCACGCTTGCGGATCTTAGCTAAGATCTCATCGTTTGTGACTGCCCGATCGACTAATAGCGCAATGTCCCGAGTTACAGCCGGGTACTTCGAAATTGGTTCGTACTGGTTGGCCTTCTTTGGCATGTCGATCAAGGCATCCAGGTTCAGTTCGAACACATATGATTCTTTGATCTTGTATGCTGACGCTGTCGTTGGGTGCACCTGCCCGATAAAGCCAACGTAGTGCCCATGAATGGCAATATCAGCCGTTCGGCCTGGGTGCATTTCTGGATACTTGTCGGTGGCTTCAAAGGTCACGTCGCCTTCGACGTCAAGGTTAGCTAAGAATTGTTCAACGATGCCCTTCAGTTGATAGAAATCAACCTTTTGGGCCTTGCTGTTCTGCCAACTCGTTGGTGTCAACTCACCACTGATGACCCCGGCGATATGTTCTTGTTCGCTTGGTCGAACTTCGTCGCCCTCACGGTAGAACACCCGGCCTTGTTCGTAAAGCGCAATGTCGTTCACGTGGCGCGCGTTGTTATACGCAACGTCGTCCAGCAACCCACTCACTAAGTTTTCGCGCAAGGTAGTGTGGTCAGCGGTCATTGGCCAGCTGAGTTCTGTCGTTTCTGTGTCACGCATCAGGAATTGTTGTGCCTTTTCGTTGGTGGTTAAGGCATATGAGATTGCTTGGTTCAGGCCAAATCCTTCCAACAAACTACGTGATGCGCGAATCAACCGTTGCTTATCAGTTAAACTACCCAGAGTCGTCGGGCCAACTGGTAACGTTGATGGAATGGCATCATAACCGTAGATCCGGGCAACTTCTTCCAGCAGGTCGGCTTCAATATGAATGTCCCAACGACGTGGCGGCACAGTTACGGTATAGGTCTCACCATTCAATGCGACACCAAAGCCAAGACGTTTAAAGATAGCAGTAACCTCATCAGCAGACAATTCAGTCCCCAGCACATGGTTGATACGGCTGAGTGTGACGTCAACGTTGACGTCAGTCACGTCGTATTCTGCACCGGTCACGATGCCCGTTAAACTATCACCATCTGCCAGTTCGTCCATCATCTGAGCAGCAGCGTCTAAGGCTTCGGCAACGCCGCCACGGTTGACCCACGTTCGAAACGTTGGGATGCATCCGTGTGCAGGTTGTGCCGCTGCGCCGTTTTCCGGATCAATGTTGGCTGGAACACAGCTGATTCAATGGCAACCGTTGTGGTGTCGTCATCAATTCTTGAATTGAAGCCGCCCATCACACCGGCTAATGCAATCGGCTTATCCGTATCAGCAATCACGATGTCGTTTGCATCAAGGTCGTGTTCTTCCTCATCCAACGTAGTAAGCTTTTCGCCTGCCCGCGCGTTTCGAGTCACGACCGTGTTCCCCTTGATCTTATCAAAGTCAAAGGCGTGCAGCGGTTGACCATACTTCAGCAAAATGTAGTTAGTGACATCGACCACGTTATTGATCGGGCGAACGCCAGCGTTCCACAATTTAATCTGTAACCAGCGTGGACTTGGTTTAATCGTCACGTTTTTAACGAGCCGCATCTTATAGATTGGTGCTAGGCTTTCATCCGTGTCCAACGTCACCTGATCAACAGCTTTTTCGCCAATTTCAGTCACATCAGGGTGATTCAACTTAGCAGTTTTGTCGTACAACGCAGCGACGTCATTTGCGACACCGTAAACACTCAGCATGTCGCCACGGTTAGGGGTTACATCAACGTCGATCAGCTCATCGTCCATCCCAAGGTAAGGGAAAACCGGTTCACCGACTTCGGCATCGTCTGGCAAGAAGTAAATACCGTCCGCCCATTCCTTTGGGACAACGTCCTTGCTGAACCCAATTTCATCCAGCGCACAGATCATCCCATTGGAAGTGACGCCACGCATCTTAGACCGCTTAATTTTGACGTTGCCGCCGATTCTTGAACCAGGCAGTGCAACAATAACTTTGTGGTTAGGCGCAACATTGGGTGCGCCACATACGATTTGGGATAGGTCGTCTTCCCCAATATCAACTTGGCAAATGTTTAAGTGATCAGAATCGGGATGCGGTTCCATGGACATCACTTCACCGACCACGATCTTTTTAAGACCATCACTAGGCTTTTCGACAGAATCAATTTCAACGGAACCCCGTTCGATTTTTTCTGCTAAGTCTTTGGCTGGTACATCAATATCGAGATACTCTTTTAACCAGCGATAAGAAATTTTCATAGGTTTTGATTATCCTTTCTTAGCAAATTGGGTGAGGAACCGGACGTCGTTTAAGTAGAAGTTCCGGATATCGTCAACACCATACTTCAGCATTGCAAACCGGTCAGGGCCAAGACCAAAGGCAAAGCCACCGTAAACGGTTGGGTCAACCCCAGCCATCTTCAACACGTTCGGGTGAACCATCCCGGCACCGAGCACTTCGATCCAGCCGGTGTACTTGCAGACGTTACAGCCCTTACCGCCACAGTTAAAGCAGGTAATATCGGCTTCAACAGAAGGCTCAGTAAATGGGAAGTAACTTGGGCGCAACCGGACGTCAAATCGGTCACCAAATAAGGTGTGTGCAACCGGTTCCAAGGTACCTTTTAAATCAGCCATGGTAACGTGCTTATCGATGACAAGCCCTTCCACCTGGTGGAATTGATGAGAGTGGGTTGGATCATCCGTATCACGACGGTAAACGACCCTGGTGAGATCATCTTCAACGGCCCCTTACTAAAATCGTGGGTCTCCAACGTTCTTGCCTGCATCGGTGAGGTTTGTGTCCGCATCAAAATTTCCTTGGTGATATAGAACGTATCTTGCATATCCCGTGCTGGATGATCCTTAGGCAGGTTCATCATTTCAAAGTTGTACTTGTCTTCTTCGACTTCTGGACCGCTCAAAACTTGGTAGCCCATGCCCATAAAGAGGTCTTCCAGCTGATCAACGATTTGTTGAATCACGTGTGGTTGTCCCTGAGTAACGGCAGCCCCTGGTAAGGTCACATCAATTTTTTCGTGTTGCAGCTTAAAGTTTAACGCTGCCTGTTGTAGTTCGCTATTGCGGTCATCAATGGCGTTTTTTAGGTCGTCACGCACCTTATTTGCAAACTGGCCAAAGCTAGGTCGTTCGTCTGCGGGTAAGTCTTTCATACTGCGGAGCGCTTGAGTGACGGGGCCTTTTTTACCTAACAACTGCACACGCAGTTCATCAAGCTTTTTAAGGTCGTCAACATCGAGGATACTCTGCTTTCGCTCATCGCGAATTTTTTCCAATTGATCTCTAAGTGTCATTATGGATCCTCCTTAACAAAATAAAAAAACTCCGCCCCAAAATAAAGGGACGAAGTCTTCGCGGTACCACCCTTGTTTACTTATCAATAAGTACACTCGGTAATTTAATAACGGTCAATCAACCGGACGATTATTTGTCACGACCCTAATGACCGCGACGCCCAATCTCTGCTCGGAAAGTGAATTCGATCCTAACCAATCGACGACCTTCCACTGACCTGGCCGTCTCTCTGGGATTAGCGCTGAACCTACTACTCTTTCGTTAAGGCATTTCATTCAATTTTTACACACCAATTAGTTTACAGCGGTTGGTGGCATTGGTCAACCTCTTGCGGATCATCAGCATCTAACTGGTTCCATTTTTCAGACCAGTTGTGCACCGTCTTCATGACACCGGCAAGGTCTTGACCTTTTTCAGTGAGGGCGTATTCGATCAACGACGAATCGTCATAGGTGTTGCGAACAACGATGCCGTTCATCTCGAGTTCCTTAAGGCGTTCGACCAACACCCGATCTGAACACCTAGTCACCTTACCTGCAATATCTTTAAACCGTTGCGGGCCGAGGTTCAACAATACATCGATAATCAGTCCGTTCCATTTTTTACCTAAATACTAAACGTCTGCTCAAACTTTGGACAGAGTTCAAAATTGTCAATATCCACTAATCCTTGCGTTAAGGTTTGATCCATCTTAACACCCCCTGTTATCACTATTTGTCATCAAATAAGACTTGCTTTAATCGTTTCATATTCCACTGGCTCATGCGGGCCCGAAGTGGGCTAAAGAACTCGTGAATCGCATCGTAATCATCGACCAGACTCACGATGACACTTTCGCGATATCTTGGCATGGCCGCCGTGGCACCCCACATGTGTTTCAGAATAATATCCTTTTCCATGGGGGTCAGCTCAGTCAGCTTTTCCGCGTTTCGCAGTGCGACCCGTGGGTGGATGAAGGCATGAGAGCCCAAGTTAAACTTGGTGGTGCGCCAGTCATAGTAGAATAAATCATGTAACAACCCTGCCCGCGCAACTGCCCGGGTGTTAAGGCCGTGTTTTTTAGCAATTAAGTAACTATCGTAAGACACTGAGATCGAATGTGTGAGTCGGTCAGAATGGTGGTGCTGCGTATAGTTAGCCAATTTCTGTACTTCTGGCTTAGCCAGCAAGTCGTCCACTAAAGCGATGTATTCTGTGTCTGTACGCCAATCATTGGTCTTCATAGAACGCTTCCTTTACTTAAGTAAGTTCATTTAGACATACTATACTGAATTTCATTACAAATAACAAGTAAAATGGCCATTTATTCGGTTAAATAAACCTAAAGAGACCTAAAATAGTGCAATCATGACTGATTTCCGGACAAAACCGAACCAATTTTACTGGTTCAGTTGAAACATCAACACGCCAGCCGCAATTGCAACGTTCAACGATTCTGCATTCCCCTTAATTGGAATATAGAGATTGTCGGTCGTTTCAGCCATCAATTCAGGCGCCATGCCCTGGCCTTCGTTGCCCATGATGAGGCCAAACTCAGTTGATGCAGTGACGTCCCGGAAATTCTTCGCATCTTTATTTAAGGCCGTCCCGTAAACGGGCTTGTCCGCGCCTTTGAATGTTGTCAACCAGGCGGTTAGGTCTCCCTCGGTCAATTGGACATGGAATTGACTGCCCTGCATCGCCCGAACAACTTTAGGATTGTAGCGGCTGGACGTGCCTTTACCAAACACGATACCAGTGAATCCGGCTGCATCCGCAGTTCTGACCATCGTCCCAATGTTACCGGGATCCTGGATCCGATCCAGCATAAGCCAAGCACCGGCCGCGTCTTCCGGGGCAACTCTGGTAGCAGCAGTGATGTTCACAACAGCGAAAATGCCCTGGGGTGTGACCGTATCCGTTAATTTTTTGGCAACTTCTTCTGAGATCTCAATCTGTTCCAACGTTGCTGGCAGGTCATCCTCGTGCGCTTCAAGCTGATCTGCCGTTGCCAGAATCGTTTGCACTGGCTCGTTAGCAGTCAGTGCATCCCCAACGATATGCCACCCTTCAACCAGATATTGATGGTATTTTTGGTGTCCCTTCTTTGTCGTTAAATGTTGCCATTTTTTTACCTTTGCATTTTGTGTAGACGTAATCTTTTCGATCATGGCCACCTCTTTCTCCGTATTTTGTTACTATAGATACATACTAGCACGATTTAGGAAGTGATTATATGGCCTCACAATTAATTTCTGTCGTTGGCCGTGTCCAGGGCGTCGGGTTTCGCTGGTCAACCAAGCGCATGGCCGACGAGCTAAACGTCACTGGATGGGTCAAAAACGAACGGGATGGGACCGTCTCAGTATTAGCCCAGGCCGACTCAGAAACACTTGCCACCTTTGTCGCCGGACTGAAACGGTCGCCATCACCGTACGCTGTCGTTGATGCAGTGCACGTCAAGCCAATTACGGCCCCTGTCTGGCACGAATTTAACATTACCAATTGAAAAATGCCCCTATTTCAAGTAATATTTACTTTGTTGCGTTAAGCAAATTGTGAAGACTGCAATATTTTAGAAGGGGATTGACAACTAACAAATGAAATCAAATAAACCTTTACGCTTGGGCATGGCCTTAGCGGGACTCGCCCTTGTGTTGAGCGGGTGTGTGCAACGCACGAAGAGTGGTAAGCCCTACGGCGTCGTGTACGATTACCTCGCCGTTCCTGGTCAGCACGTCATGGAATGGATGGCCAACTTCTTAGGCCACTCCTATGGCTGGGCCATTATCGTTTTGACCGTCGTCGTTCGGCTCGTTTTATTGCCGTTGATGGTCCGTCAGATGCGCAGTTCAACCGTCCAACAAGAAAAATGGCAGCCATCAACCTCAAATGACTGCCCTTCAGAAACGTCAAAAGTCGGCTTCAACTCAAGAAGAGCAAGCTGCAGCTGGTCAAGCGATGATGCAACTCTACCGGGATAACGGCATCAGCATGACTGGTGGGATCGGCTGTTTGCCGCTGCTGATTCAAATGCCAATTTTCGCTGCATTATACGCTGCGATTCAGTACTCGCCTGAGCTTTCCTCATCTTCATTTATGGGTATTCCGCTTGGGAAGTCTTCCATTGTATTGGCCATTCTTTCCTTCGTGGCATACCTGCTTCAAGGGTACTTATCCATGATCGGCATGCCAAAGGAACAGCAGAAACAAATGCGGGTAACAATGGTCATCAGTCCCGTGTTCATTTTGTTCTTTACGATCTCAGCCAACGCTGGGCTAGGCCTTTACTTCTTCATCGGTGGAATTTTTGCCTGCATCCAGACGATCATCATTAATTTGTATCGACCACGGATCAGACGTGAGATTGAAGCCGAAATGAAAAAGAACCCGCCTAAGATCGTTGAGGAACCAATGCCAGCTGCGGCAACACCAACAGCTGATAGCAGCTCGACGGATTCAGCACCTTTGACCAAGACGCAAGCCACCGATAAGAAAAACCGGCAACGAAATGCGGGTAAGCAACAGCACCATCATGAGTAATCAGCATTAAATAATGCATCGTAAGAAAACGCCAAGTATTCAAGTGCTTGGCGTTTTTTTGTGTGCTATTTTTTGGAGGGTACTTGAGAGGAAACAAAACCTAGGTTGCCCATTGGCGCTACCTATTTCCGCCCTGTAAGCTGCAACGCTCTGCATATTTAGCGTAAAACAAAGCCGCAATTGTCACCCTTAAATGGGATGCAATTGCGGCTTCGTTTTATTGACGCTATTAAACGGGATCAATCCTGAGGGTCATCGTCATCTGAATGAACGCTTGGGTCATCGGTTGCACGATAGACACCCGGAATGCCCGTACCTGAGTCTGTATCGTCCGTTGGGGTCGTCTCCGACGATTTCGTCGAAGCAGCAGTTGACTCATCAGTCGGGTCAGCACCCAAATTGGAAGACAGCGGTGTTGGTTTGGGCTTCGGCCCCTCTTCTTTTGCAATGTCGAGTTGCTGCTTTTCCGTTTCGGAGATCAACGGCAGCGCAATCTGGAAGATCGACCCGTGGCCCACAGCACTTTCGATGGCAATCTTACCATGGTAGGCTTCGATCAACCGCTGGGCAATTGACAGCCCGAGACCGTTACCGCCCTTGTTGCGACTACGGGCTTTATCGACCCGGTAGAAACGGTTAAAGACGCGGTTCATGTTCTCTTGGGAAATCCCTTCACCAAAGTCCTGAACGGCAATTTCAACCGTGTGACCGCCCTCGGACAACGACATATGAATTTCTTTTCGTTTAACCGAATACTTCACGGCGTTGTCTAACAAGATGATCAGCACCTGTTCAAGGTGGTTCCGATATATTTGCGAGTACGCGTGACCTTCAACATCATCATCCAAAATGAACATGAAGTCCGGGTGAATCATTTTGAAATCGTTGAACACCTGGTTCACAACTTCCTTAACGTCAGTCGTTTCATGATTCAGCGTGATCTCAATCTGTTCTGCGCGGGTCAGATCCAGCATTTCACTCACAAGACTCTGCATCCGTTTGGTTTCCTGCATCGCGGCACTGAGGGATTCATCCAGCACTTCTGGATCATCCTTCCCCCAGCGTTGCAGCATCTCAATGTGGCCTTGAATAACCGCGACTGGCGTTCGTAGTTCATGTGAAACGTCTTCAACAAATTGTTGCTGCTGGTCAATGTAGCGCTGCATTTGATCTAACATATCATTAAATAGCGTTGTCAGATCAGACAACTCGTCGTTACGCTTAGTTTCTGGCACCCGTTCCTCAGATTGCGGGTCAGACCGGACCGCGCGCATCGTCGCGTTCAGGTCATCGATCGGCCGCAGCAGGTATGCAGATAGCAGGTAACTAAACACGGCCGCAACAAACACAGCCGAAATAAGTAAGACGAGTAAGATCATTGCAAACCGCTGTTGCGCTGCCTTATATTCCTCAAGCGAATTGGTCACCTGCACGTAGCCCAGCAGCTGATGCCCCTGTGCGGTGTAGATGGGCGCCCGACCAACGAGCCCTGAAAAATGGGCTGTGTTGACGCGCGACAACTGTCGTTTAAGCGTTAACTTACCAGTTTTAAATTGCTTATCTCGTGACGAAAAGACCTCTTTTTTCTGGGCGTTATAAATGGTAACGACCGTACTATCACGTGACAGATCTGTAATTAAATTACTGGAGTAAATATTCGTTTCGTCGCTCACCGAGCCGCTTGGCTGATCTAGCGTGGGTTGTAGTTCGGCAGCAACCGTTGTTTTATTGAAATGGCCCTGAAGATTATCCAGTCGGGATTGGACCGTTGTCAGCGTACTGTTCACATGGCTGCGTTCCTGGCTTAGCAGCACCCCTGACAGCCCCGAATACAGCAGCCAGGAAAAAATAATGAAGATGAGAAAGACGCCGGTTGCGGTGCCCAGCGCCCATTTCCACTTGACAGATAACCGACGTCTTTTTTTAGCGGTCGTCTCCGCCGCGAGTTCTGGTGTGTTTTGGCTCATGAACGCATCACGTACCCTGTCCCACGAACGGTTTGGATATAGCTCTTTTCACCAGGACGATCAATTTTATTCCGCAGGTAACGTACATAGACGTCGACCACGTTTGTTTCAACTTCTGATTCGTAACCCCAGACCTTGTTTAACAAAAACGTCCCGAGCTAACACAACGTTGGCGTTTTCCATCAGCGTCAAAAGGAGTTCGTATTCGCGCTTCGTCAGGTTGATCACTTCATCGCCGCGACGCACGACTCGGTTTTCTTTTTCAATCGTGAGGTCCTTGTAAGTCACCGTTGTTTGCTTGAAGTCTTTTTGTTCCGATTCAATGCGGATCCGACGCAACAATGCCCGAACACGTGCTAAAAGTTCTTCAATCGCAAATGGCTTAACAATGTAGTCGTCGGCGCCGTGGTCAAACCCAGAAACTCGGTCGATCACAGAATCCCGCGCCGTCATCATAATAATTGGCGTGCTCTTTGTTTCACGAATCCGGCGGGCAACGTCGATCCCGTTTAATTCAGGCAACATCAGATCCAATAAAATGACATCAAAATCTTCAGCCAGCGCGGTATCAAGACCGGCACGCCCATCAAAACGGACTTCTGTTTCGTAACCTTCATGTTTAAGTTCAAGCTCCACAAAGCGGGCTAAATTTTTTTCATCTTCAATAATTAAAATGCGACTCATTATAACGAACTCCTCTTATTCAATATTATTTTTTAGGATAACCATCGTTTATAGTATTTTGGACACTGTTTGACAGTGTATCACAACTATCGCTCACACTTCGTCTATCATACTATATTAATCGTAATTTGGCGAGAAACTGCGCGGAATTTCAGTTAATTCCAATGGAGTTTCATTCAACTCTCATATTAATGAAAATAAAGGGAATTTTTCTTCATCAAATTATTATGTGAAAATAATTATGATTGCTCACGAAATCACTTGTATTTCTGTAAGAGATGTGGTTAAATAACATTGTGAAAAAATTAAACAACTCAGACAGATGAAAGAGGTTATTCAATAATGAAAGCAGCAGTTATTCGCGATTCAGTAGATGGATATGTAGATATTAAAGACGTTACCCTCCGTCCTATCAAGCACGGTGAAGCCTTAGTTGACGTTGAATATTGTGGCCTTTGCCACACTGATTTACACGTTGCAGCTGGTGACTTCGGCAAGTTCCCTGGCCGGATCATTGGTCACGAAGGTGTTGGGATCGTTTCACAAGTTGCCGATGACGTTGAAAACTTGAAGGTCGGCGATCGCGTTTCCATCGCTTGGTTCTTCAAGGGCTGTGGCCATTGTGAATACTGTCTCACAGGTCGTGAAACGCTTTGCCGTAACGTCCAAAACTCCGGCTTTACTGTTGACGGTGCCATGGCACAACAAGTTATCGTTGACGCCAACTACGCCGTTAAAGTGCCAGAAGGCCTTGACCCAGTTGAAGCAACCTCATTGACCTGTGCCGGTGTGACCATGTACAAAGCCCTTAAAGTCGGCGAAACAAAGCCTGGCCAATGGGTTGAAGTCGTTGGTGCCGGTGGTTTAGGAAACTTAGCTATCCAATACGCTAAGCACGTCTTTGGCGCCCACGTTGTCGCTGTTGATGGTAACGAAGACAAGTTAGCCGCTGCTAAGGAAAACGGCGCTGACATTTTAATCAACCGTCATACGCAGGATGTCGCTGAAGAAATCCAAAAACAAGTTGGCGGTGTGCACAACGCGCAAGTCACAGCTGTTAACAATGATGCCTTTACCCAATCCGTAAACGCCCTGCGTCCAGATGGCCGGTTAGTTGCTGTTGCCTTACCACAAGGCGACATGGAATTAAACATTGCCAAGACTGTTTTAGATGGTATCCAAGTCGCTGGTTCCCTTGTTGGGACTCGTCAAGACTTAGCTGAAACGTTCCAATTCGGTGCTGAAGGCTTAGTTCACCCAATCGTTAAGACCCGTCGTTTAAGCGAAATCAACGACATCATCGACGAAATGAAACGTGGCGAGATCACTGGCCGGATGGTTATTGACTTCACTAAGGAAAAATAATCGCATTTAAGAAATGGTTCACGTAACCACTGAACTACCTGAATAAAAACAATGGTTTCACATCCCGCCGTGGGCTTGTGAAGTCATTGTTTTTTGTGGTATAAGAATTGATCCCATTAAGTTGACCAAATTGTGCCATAATAGAGGTAATGATTTACCGGGAGAATGCCCACTAAGGAGCCATAATATGGAAACGCAGCAGTTTAATCAGTTTACCTGGGTTGCCGTTAAAACAACAGCCCCGCAAGATATTAAAACGATTCAAGAAACCTATCACCTGGATGCAGAAGTCCTTGATTATGCAACTGACCCAAATGAACGGGCGCACGTTGAATACGACGATGAAACCAAGACCTTCCTGTTGGTGTTTCATGTTGCCAACACGAAAAAGGTCGATCAGCACTATGAAGCCGTGCCAATGACCTTTATGATCAAGAACAACACCCTGATCACCATCAACTTTCCAGAATCAGACTACGTTATTGCAATGATGCAACAAGCCAAGGCGCTTCCTGATTCGGCCAGTGTGTATCAATTCCTCTTTACCAGCCTCTTTCACGTCTCAGACGCGTTTTTCCCATTGGTTGAACAAGTGGACCAGGAACGCAAAGAGATCACAGAACGGCTTAAAATTAAAACAACTAAGGGCAACCTTCTGAGCCTCTCTGATCTGGAAACCGGTCTGATCTATCTCATGACAGCGGCAAAACAGAATGCGGTGGTGTTGGAACAGCTTAAGGCGCTCCAGATCTACAAACAACTGTCAGAGACCGACCAGGAAGTCCTTGATGATGCCCTGATCGAAGCCAACCAATTATCGGAAATGACGCAACTGACTGGGCAAATTCTGGATCAGCTATCGGGCACTTACAATAACGTCTTAAACAACGGCCTAAACGACACCATGAAATTTTTGACGGTCTGGTCCCTGCTTTTGACGATTCCAACCATCGTCTCCGGTTTTTTTGGGATGAACGTCCAGCTCCCCTTCCAGCATGGTGCTTGGAGCTGGGTCATCACGCTGGTGATTGCCGCCATTCTTTGGATGGGATTAGGATTCCTCTTGCGACATTTTATGAATAAATCTTAAAACAACAGTTAGCTCATTCATCCAAAATCCCCACGTCACATTGTCTCTTGCAATGTTGCGTGGGCTTTTAGATGATTTTATGGCTCAATACGACGATGGCGGTTTATACGTTTCGTAACGCTTACTTTTGATAAGCTAAAATAATTCATTATATAGGATTTTGTGCTATCATGACCTCATCCTAAATAGTGGAGGTAAGCGACCATGACTGGTTTAAGGACGCGCCGAACGCGTCAATTCGTGGTTAAAGCCCTACTTATGGGCCTCGTAACGCTACTATACAGCTCATTTTCAGCACTGTCTGCTAACGCGGCGATCACGCCAGTCTTTCCCTATCGTTTCTCGGAACCTGAAGCAACGATTCACATTAAGGCTGGTACCTACTACACAAGTGTCTGGCAAAAAGCAATTCAAGTCTGGAACAGCAAACATGTCTTTTCATTTGACCTCACACCACACGCATCCGCTCAGATTACGGCAACCAGTCTGCCTGCCTCGCTGTATCAACCCGATTTAAGCGGTCTCACCAGCATTCAGCACACGGCAGATAACCAGATCATCACCGTGACGACCTACATTAACACCAGCGTTGTCAAAGCGAGCCACTACACAACTGCGCAACGGGTTCATGTTGCAGAACATGAGCTTGGGCATGCCATGGGGCTTAATCATAACCAGGGGCAAAAAAGTGTGATGTATTACGCGAACCGCTATTATTCCGTTCAAGCAGTCGATGTGGCGGCCGTAAAAGCCCAATATCAAGTTGGCGCGAATGGCACACCATTACCCAGCATCCCTGCTGGTGATACGGCAATCAAATATGGGACGCGCATTTTACCCCTGTTAAATCAAACCCTGGGCGATGAAGCTGACCTGCAATTAATTATCGTGCCGGGTCATCACTAACCATAGGGCGATTATCCTATCACGACAAAATTAGGCTGAAGACACAAAAAAGCCACCCCGAGACCGCGGTTCTCGTAGGGTGGTTTTTTGTCTGTGTAGAAAGCTTCAATTAGTTGTTAGTCGTAACAACTTGACGGCCATCATAGAAGCCGCAGTTAGGGCAAACAACGTGTGATACACGTAATTCACCACAGTTTGGGCAGGCACTCAAGTTAGGTGTTTGCAACTTGATGTGTCCACGGCGCATACGCTTCTTTGTCTTTGAAGTTTTACGTGCTGGTACAGCCAAAACCAACACCTCCTTTGGTCTAAAATTTGTCCACTAGTGAAAAATTTTTAAAAGTCTTGTCGTCAACTTCAGTCCTTCTTCTTAGACGCATCGTCCTGAAAGAAATTCTGCAGTTTAGCAAGACGTGGATCAACAGTTTGAGCATCTGACGCATCGTCTTGACCTTCAATGGTCACCGACCAGCTCTTGCCCTCAGGCAACGACTTGGCTGATTGCTCAGCCGGCGTCAGAATTTGCATGGGAATCTGAAGTAACAGGTTATCTGCTACCGCCTTATCAACGTCAATTTCATCATCCTCAACGTAGAGGACAACGTCCGTCTTTTCGTAACGGTCGACCGCTTCATGACTATCAACATAAAACTCTATCATGTCAAAGTCTGTCGGCAGGCTGACCGGGTCTAATGACCGCGATGACGGCACCGTTAACGTTGCGGATACATGGGCGTAGATGAGAATATCACCACTGGATTCAACGCTTGCCATTCCTGATACTTTAACAGGGGTGGCATCAAGCACTTCATCCGGGTAACGTTCCATCAGTGAAGTCTTGAGATCCAAGGTGGTATCGAACTTTAACGACTCGTGTCGATAGTTCTTACGCAATTCGGTCAATGAAAGTTTCACAACGAACCCTCCTAATGCAACTTTATTATTATACCTAGCCCGATTTAGGTTGTCAAGGTAATTTCCTTGATAGTCTTATTTAACCCTTAAGTTAACGCCTAATTCGACCTTTACTGTTTAAACTATTACAAAATGACGGGATGCTGTAACCGGTCCTGATCGATACCAGTCATCATCTGGCGCAACAAGCCGGCCTGATAATCTAGTCGATATGGGCCATTGATCCAGTCATCCGTCACCTTCGAAATCACGGGAACCGGCAACGCTTTTTTGATCTCGTTAAGATACGCCTGACCCTTATGAGAAAACCCGAGGACCCGGCAGTAGCGCGGTTGCGTATTTGGTGCGACGGTTGTGACCTGTAAGAGCACGTACACGCATAGACGCTGTAACCGCGCATAGGTAAACCGTTTGGTCTTCGCCCGTCGCAGAAAATCCTGGAACCCCGTGGCTGGCAATGCTGCCTGTTTGAGTCGGTATTCAATGCCCTCACTCATCTGGTAGATCCGCTGAAGGTCTGGCATCGCCGCTAACAACAATTGATACCGTAACTGCGGCCAAAACGTCTCCCTATCGACTGTAGGCTGAGTTTGCAACGCTGATAAGGTCGTTGGGGGCACCACTTGCGCAATGTCCGCCCAATCCTGTTTTTTAAACGCCTTACGAATTGCCGCCCCACTCGCAATGGTCGTTTCACCAATCGTTTCTGACTGATGGTCACTGGTCTGGCGTTGAATCGGCAGGATCGTCATCGGCGTTTGCAAGCGCGCATTTGCTGCCACATAGGTAAACCCCAGAATGTCGTTTGACGCGCGGAGATCAATTCCCGTCTGCTGTTCTAAATAGTCATTGAACAGCGTTGGGTAGGTCTCGTCAAACTGCTTAAAATGCGCCGTTTGAGACGCTGGTTGATTTGCGACCAGTTGTGCGAAATCCATGTCTGGATGTTCGGCACCAAACGCCAGAGTCTCACACCCCAGCATGTGCAGATAGTTCACCGCACCCGCCGCAAACAAGTGCGCCGGTTGCACCGCCATTTCAAATGGCAATTCCACAACGAGGTCCAGTCCGTTTTCTAGTGCCAGCCGGGTCCGCTGCCATTTATCTAACAGTGCCGGTTCACCCCGTTGTACCCAGTTACCGCTCATCACCGCGACCGTGACGTCCGCATTGGCTCGACGTTTAGCTGTTACCAACTGATACTTGTGCCCGTTATGGAACGGATTGTATTCAGCAATGATGCCTAGCGCATTAGTCGTTTTGACCGTCCCCTTTTTCACAAACAAAGAACCAGCGCGTGGTCTGCGCATCAGGTTGCTGACGCCCAAAGTCGGCACTCACCGTCACCCGATTAAAGCCAGCTGCCTGTAACAATTGCCGGTAGACCGATAACTCATAGGTCCGCTCATGATGCAGTTCTGACACTTCATCGTAAGCATCCTTAGCACTGTTATAGGTAAAGAACGTCAGGTCATGTTCTACAGCGTGCGGTTCATCGGCTTCATCACTGGACCACAGGAACGCCCGGTCTTCATCACGGTAGTTGTACATGTACCCAGGATAGACGTCATCTGTTTGGTGCGGGGTGATCACGTCAAACAGAAACTGGCCGGTTGTCGTTAGATGACCCGCGACCTGCTCAAACACAGTCTGCAGCGCGGTTTCGTCTGGTAAATAACACAGCGAGTCGGCGTAGCAGGTCACGGTTTGATAAACCGGCAGCTCGCTGAGATCCAGCATGTTTCCCTGGATCAACGGCAAGGCGACATCCGCCTCACGCACATGCTGATCCGCTAAGGTCAGCATCTCTTCTGACAGATCAAACCCAGTGACATCAAATCCTCCTGCGCCAATTGAACAGCTAGACGGCCAGTCCCACAAGCAAGTTCAAGTAAGGGCTGGTCAGGCTGCCGCACCGTCTGACGCGTAAAAGCTGCCCAATCCGCATACAGTTGCGGGTCAAACAGCTCATCGTATAACTTAGCAAAAGTCTGGTAAATCATGCTTCGACCCAGTCACTCAGGTCAACAGTAGGTGCGTCAGACCAAAGTTTTTCAAGGTTGTAATGCCCACGTTCCTCTTTTTGGAACACGTGAACCATGACGTCACCCAAATCAATGAGCACCCAGCGACCAGCTTCCCGGCCTTCGATGCGTTTCACGTCAATATCAGCGGCATCCGCTGCATCGTGAACGGCGTCAGTAATGGCCTGTACTTGACGGTTTGAGGTCGCATCCATGATCAAAAAATAATCGGTGATCAGGCTAACCTTTTCCATGTCGAGTGCCAAAATATCTTCGGCTCGCTTGTCGTTTGCGGCTTTCACAGCCACTTCTAAAATTTGTTTACTATCCATATAGATTAATCGCTCCTTATTTAACGAGTCCGCTAGTCGGGACCCATGCGTTGTAAGTTTCAATCGTTTTCGGGTAAATCGCTTTGTTTTCTGCGATCAGATACGTCAGCGTGTGCCACGTTTGAAAGGCCACCCCGAGATCCAGATCCCGGGCGGTCATTTCACGGGCTTCAGCCACACCATCAAAGTCACGTGCCGGTTCAATGTAATCTGCCATGTACACGATCTTCTCAAGGGTCGTCATGTAGGGATTCCCCGTGGTATGATACCGAACGGCATTCAGAATCTCTTCATCATAAATGCCGAGTTCTCGCTTGATAAACTCAGGGCCGACCACCCCGTGCCAGATGGCATTATTCCAGTTAGCCAAGTCAGGATCCAATCTGTAATCGCTGATAGCTTGCAAAAAATCGCTATCAGGACGTTGTTTGGCATAATCATGGACCAACCCAGCAATCGAGGTCTTTTCAACATCAGCACCGTACTGCTTGGCTAACGCAATAGCTGTCTGCTCGACGCGTTGGACATGGGCAAACCGTTCGGGACGTAAATGCGCCTCAATTTTTGCTAACAATTGATTCCTTGTGTCCGTCGTATAATGATCTGAATAAACTAAGTCACTAGTCACGGTATAATTGTCGCTCCTTTATAAAATCAGCTACCGGATCTGCCACCATGTATCGAATCGATTCACCATGCTTCACCCGCTCACGAATGGTCGTTGAGCTGATGTCGATCACCGGCACATCCACCCACAAAACGGGATATTGAGATGTTAACGGCGAATGTTCTCGCCGCACCCCCACAAACTGCACGAGTTTAAGCAGGTCATCAATGCGGTGCCACTTTGGCAAATAGGCCACCATATCACCACCAATAATGAAGTAGTAGTCATTTTCAGGGTGTTTTCTCTTTAGTTCGACCATGGTGTCATAGGTATAACTAATGCCCCCACGACGCACTTCCGTAAGTTCTAAACCAAAGTCTGGGTTGCCCTCGATACTTTGACAGACCATTTTGACCCGTTCATCCGCATCGATTGCAAACTTTCGGTCAACGTGCGGCGGGTTGGCGTCCGGCATAAATAATACTCGGTCAAGACCAAGCTGATCCTTCACCTGGTCAGCCATGATCAGGTGGCCAAGGTGCGGCGGATTAAAGGTGCCCCCCAGGATACCAATGCGCTTTTTTTGCACGCTGGCAGCCAGTTGTTCGACAACCTTGGTTTCTGTGCGTTCCAGTACCTTTACCATCTCAATATCCCCTTACGCGTGTTTCTTACAACTGGTCAACGTTAAGTGAATAGCGTTGATATTTTTCGTCTTCGGCGGGTTGGAATAAAACCAGTACCCGGCCGATCGTCTGAACGACCTGAATCGGTGTTTCTGCCTCAATGTAAGCCTGAACATCGCTCACACTTTCATCGGCGGCCTGCTGCAGGTTGATCTTGATCAGTTCCCGCTTTTGCAGTGCGCCATCAAGCTGCGCCAACCATTCAGGGTTCAAGCCGTTCTTCCCGACTGAAAAAATGGGGTGTAAATGATGGGCTTGAGACCGTAAATAATGTTTTTGTTTTCCTGTTAATGTCAAATTCAATTCTCCTTAAATCATTGCTTTTCGAACCAGTACGCCAACACCTTTCGGCGCGTAACCGGCGACAACTGTCCCCGCTGGAACCGTCACCCAGCCAAGGCCCTCAAAAACGAGATCACTCTTTTCGATGATTTTGAACTCATGCCGGGTCAATGGTGGCAATTGGTCAAGATCACTAGGCGGTGTC
The DNA here is from genome assembly GCF_001311135.1 of Secundilactobacillus paracollinoides DSM 15502 = JCM 11969. Lineage (GTDB taxonomy): Bacteria > Bacillota > Bacilli > Lactobacillales > Lactobacillaceae > Secundilactobacillus > Secundilactobacillus paracollinoides. The sequence continues at coordinate 87,358 of NZ_BBAG01000001.1, read as the reverse complement.
AATAAGTCACCCACGTGTTTTTCATAGAAGTTATCCGCATTTTCCAACTTAGTTCGGTGCAGCGGCAGCGTATTTTCAACGTAAACGGTGAATCCGTTCTTGGGGCCGCTGACATAGTCAAAACGAGCCAGTCCTGCCAAGAAGATGGTTTGCTGGTCATTAAGTTGGAACACCTTTGGTTTAATTTGCTTCTGTGGTGCGGCGATCTTTAAATCTTTCCCCGAGAGGAAGTGTGCCATTTGTGACTCATGGATGATTCCAGGGGTGTCCACTAAGGCGTGACCGTCATCTAATGGAATCTCAATGCGATCAAGCGTCGTGCCGGGGAACCGTGACGTGGTAATGACATTTTGTTCACCCGTCCGTTGGTGGATGATCTGGTTGATCAACGTTGATTTACCCACGTTTGTGACACCAACGATGTAAACGTCGCGACCCTCACGATACTTATCGATCTGCTGCAACAGTTGGTCAACTGAGTGATTCGTTTTTGCAGAAACCAGTGCGACATCCATTGGCCGAAGTCCCTGTTCATTTGCACGTTGGCGGATCCAGTCCCGCAGCTTAGGCCGTTTTAACGACCGTGGTAGAAGATCTTCCTTGTTACCGACTAATAAGATCGGGTTGTCGCCAACGAAGCGGTGGAGGCCTGGAATGATCGACCCATTAAAGTCGAAAATATCAACCACGTAAACGATCAGCGCATCAGCATCCCGAATCTGAGTCAGTAATTTCAGGAAATCGTCATCGGTTAAACCGACGGGCACGATTTCATTGTAGTGACGTAACCGAAAACAGCGTTGACAATACAGTTCACCAGTTTCCAAGCCCTTTTCCAGCGCGGATTTTGGGGTGTAACCAGGTTTATTTTTTTCAGTTGTTTGAATCTGGGCACCGCACCCAATACAGTACAGTGTTTCGCCGTCAACTAAGACGTCGGTGTTAGTTGTGTCGTCCATTAATGGTTATTTCCTTTCGATAGGTGAGTTCTGGATGCGCCTTTTTGACGCCGTGCATCACAAAATATTCAAAGAAGCGATTAATTTTTGTATTCCAAGCATCACTAGCGACAATTGGTTTCACCAATATACTCCGCACCCGACTGGCATTGGCAGCGGCGACATCAGTCAGTAACTGATCACCCACCATCACTGTCTGTGCAGGCGTGACGTGGTACTGACGCATGGCGCGTTTAATGCCAAACGGGAGCGGTTTTAATGCTCGTGAAACAAATGGTAAGCCTAGCGGTGCAACGGCCTTCTTAACCCGCCGATGCGAGTTGTTTGAGACCACAACAAGTTGAATCCCCACCCGTTCGAGGTCCAGCATCCAATTCTTAAGTTCAGTGGTGCCATAGGGGTTATTCCAAGCAATCAGCGTGTTGTCCAGATCGGTTAAAACGACCTTGATGCCAAGCTGAAGTAACGTCTCGGGTGAAATATCGTACGTGGCACGAATCATCCAAGTCGGCGTAAATCCTGATATCATGACGGACTCCTTTTATTTCTCTACTGATTGTCTATTATACTGAACTTTCGCCTGTTTGACTAACCCTACTGCTTGAAAAATAAATTTTTCTACTATTATTGTGTCGAAACGTGTTCGTAAAGAATGCTTTTCAATGGCAGGTACGCAGTCCGTTGCGTTTATTTTTTACTACTAGTTAAGTATTAAATTGGCGTTTAAGCGAGTTCGAAGAGAATCCGCCCTCGACTGCTAGGAAATTTCCTGTCAGCAATGCTTCTCACTGTAGAGCAGTCACCAATAACGATTAATTAACAAGTTTGTGGTGCCACTTATGAAGGTTCATCAACGATGCTGACTCCTGAAAATCTTAGCTGAGTGTAGCCGTTCAGCATTGCGGACAGCGACACTTTTATATTACCGAAACGTATTCCGCAGACTGACTCCCTACTGCGTAAGCCCTCCGCATGGCGCCACATCATAAAAAAACGAGGCTAAGGTAACAAACACCTCGGCCTCGTCTTATTAGTTGTTAATTAAAGAGCTTTCTTAGCAGCGTCTGCAAATGCCTTGAAGGCGTCTGCATCGTTAACAGCTAAGTCAGCCAGCATTTTACGGTTAACTTCGATGTTAGCTTGCTTCAACCCAAACATCAACTTGCTGTAGCTCAGACCATTGATCCGGGCAGCTGCGTTGATCCGGGCAATCCATAAACGACGGAAGTTACGCTTGTTGGCCTTACGGTCACGGTATGCGTATTGGGCACCCTTCATAACTTGGTCTTTAGCAACCTTAAACAAACGGTGCTTTGAGCCGCGGTAACCCTTGGCTAACTTAAGAACTTTCTTGTGGCGTGCGCGTGTAACTGTTCCACCTTTAACTCGTGGCATAATAATTCCTCCTAATACTTACGGTCAGTCGTGTTGACTAACAGTGTCTCGATTGATGCGTCACTGTAATGAAGTAACGTTGATTACTTTTGTAATAATGCGTGGTACGTCTTCTTGATAGTGTTTGACTTCATCATTGAAGTCCCACGCAATTGACGACGTTGCTTCTTGGTCTTACCGTGGAAACGGTGACTGGTGTAAGCATTGGCGCTCTTAATACCACCCTTGGCAGATACCTTGAAACGCTTGGCACTAGCACGGTTTGTCTTCATCTTTGGCATAACGTAAATCCTCCTAATTTCTTACAACTATTTGTCTACTTTTGGTGTCAGCATCAAGAACATGCTTCGGCCATCCATCTTCGGACGCTGTTCAACAGTAGCGACTTCGCTAGTTGCTGCAGCCATCCGGTTTAACACGTCGCGACCAATTTCCTTATGGGTAATGGCACGACCCTTAAATCGAATTGAGACCCGAACTTTTTCACCCTTGCTTAAGAACTTCATTGCGTTCTTCAGCTTCGTGTTAAAGTCGTTGTCATCAATTGACGGACTCAAGCGAACTTCTTTAATGCTAACGACCTTTTGCTTCTTACGAGCTTCGCGTTGCTTCTTTTGCATCTCAAACCGGTACTTCCCGTAGTCCATGATTCGGGCTACTGGCGGTTTTGCCTTTGGGGCAACCAGGACAAGATCCAATTCAGCATCGTCAGCCAACTGAAGCGCATCACGCTTACTCTTGATACCCAATTGATCACCGTTTGCAGCAATCAAGCGAACTTCACGAGCATGGATTCCTTCGTTAACCATCATATCGTTTGCTATGGTCATTCACCTCCGAGTGAGTTTAAAAACAATCAACATAAGTCTGCATAAACAAAACGGGTACTGTCTCACAGCAGCACCCGTTAAAGTTCCCGAACTGCTTAACTGCAGTCAGGTTATTTACGTATCAGCCAGGCAACGTGAGTCACGAGGCGAGAAGCGGGTGCTTCTACTTACATTTATCAACCAAGCTAGAATACCATGTATCCGGTTTAGTGTCAACTGGTCTTACTTAAAAGCTCACGAATACAAATTATAGCGCAGGGGCGACTATCTGTCGACCCCCTTTTTCACAATTATTTGTCAGCGCGGCTGTAGTTTTCAATGTCACCCAGTACTTCTGACAGGAAGGCATCAGCACTCATGCTGTTAGAATCCTGTTCGCCGTACTTCCGAACACTGACTTCATTGTTGGCCTTTTCTTGGTCACCGACAACCAACGTGTATGGAATCTTGTGCGTCTGTGCGTCACGAATCAGATAGTTCATCTTTTCGCCACGGTGATCAACGTCGACCCGAACGTCGGCAGCAGCGAACTTCTTACGTAACGATTCAGCGTAGTCGCCATGCTTGTCATCACTAACAGGAATGATCGTGACTTGCTTAGGGGCTAACCAAGTTGGGAAGGCACCCTTGTAGATTTCAGTCAGGTAAGCGATGAAGCGTTCCATCGTCCCAACGATCCCACGGTGAATCATGACTGGCCGGTGCTTTTCACCATCAGCGCCAATGTAGCTCAGGTCGAACTGTTCTGGCAGCATGAAGTCCAATTGAATCGTTGACATGGTTTCGTCGTTGCCCAAAGCAGTCTTCGTTTGGATATCCAACTTAGGACCGTAGAAAGCAGCTTCCCCTTCAGCCTCGTAGTAGTCAAGACCAAGGTCATCCATGGCACCCTTCAACATCGATTGACTGCGGTTCCACATCTCGTCATCATCGAAGTACTTCGCCGTGTTGGCTGGATCCCGGTATGATAAACGGAAGGTGTAGTCGGTGATGTTAAAGTCGTTGTAAACGTCCATGATCAACGTCAGGATCTTCTTAAATTCATCTTGAACTTGGTCCAACGTAACAAAGGTGTGGCCATCGTTCAAGGTCATTTCACGAACCCGTTGCAACCCACTCAACGCACCTGATTTTTCGTAACGGTGCATCATCCCAAGTTCAGCGATCCGCAGTGGCAATTCACGGTATGACCGGATGTGGTGGTTGTAAATTTGGATATGTGACGGACAGTTCATTGGCCGTAATTCAAGCATTTCGCCATCGCCCATGTCCATTGGTGGGAACATGTCATCACGGTAATGTGCCCAGTGACCGGAAGTCTTATACAGGTCCAGGTTAGCTAACACTGGGGTGTAAACGTGCTTGTAGTCATCAGCAACTTCCTTATCGATGATGTAACGTTCGATTGTCCGACGAATGGTGGCACCATTTGGCATCCAGTATGGCAAACCGGCACCGGCCTTTGGATCAACGAAGAACAAGTCAAGATCATTCCCGATCACCCGGTGATCGCGTTCACGTGCTTCCTGACGCGCTTTAAGGTCAGCGTCCAGGTCAGCCTGCTTGTAAAAGGCTGTCCCGTAGATTCGTTGCAGCATGTCGTTTGAGGACTTGCCTTCAAAGTACGCACCGGCAACTGACAAAAGCCGGAAGAACTTCACGTCGCCCGCATTTTCAAAGGCAACCCCGTTGTTCAAAACGTCAACGCCATCCACGTTGTAAAAATCAAAACTGTCGTCCTCTGAATCTTCAACCAATTGGGCTTCAAATTTAGTGCCGGCTAACTTCTTCAATGCTTCAGCTTTGCTGACGGATTCATGCTTTAAGTCAACCTTCTTGTCAACGAAGGATTGAATCTTGGTGCTGATTGCTTCCAAATCATCAGCACTGACTTGACCATCGTCCTTATCAGTATCGATGTACAACCCTTCCTCGTCGCCGCTGTCTTCACCAAAGCGAATATCTGAGAAAATTTCTTTCAAAGATACTTTAGCAAGCAAAGCAACTGTTGACCGTAAAACTGCCAACCCATCTTCGCTGTCCTTAGTGACGATCTCAATCTTGCCATCGTGGTTGATTGGGGCGTTCAAGTTGATCAATTTGCCGTCTAACTTACCGGCAACAGCCTTCTTTGCTAAACTAATTGCGATCGATTGGGCAACATCTTTTGCTGAGGCACCTGCCTCAAACTGACGCTTGCTGCCATCTGGAAATTCTAATGAAATTTCTGACATGTTTATCTTCTCCTTTAAAATAACCTACTTAAATGTGCTGCGGTGCTGGTGGATAAAAAATCCCGGTGTCTGCAATATTGCAAACACCGGGACGTTAGTTAACGCGGTTCCACCCGAATTCATCAGGAAATTGGTGCACCAATCGCCTGACCTCATAAGGGGTAACGGACCCGCCGGCACGGTATTATCCACCGCACATACAGAAAGTGGTAGCTTGTGATTCCTGACGAAACGCCTTACAGAAGATGTCGTTTCTCTCTTGGACAGGGCAAACAAGTCATGTCTTTCAAACATTTAAAGTCTTAATTTATGATTACGCCTTTTATTAAACCACGGTGAATTTCGTTCGTCAAGGTTAATTTGGTCGCCGATTGGTACCAATCATTTCGATCTCCTTGGCCAAAAAACGGAACCGTTGCATCAGTCGTTTCGCTTTTAACGGCTCCACGTCGCCCTTCTGCGTGACCTGTAAGTGTTCTTTTTCCAATTGATCCATCGAAAAGTTGGATGAGAAAAAAGTGGTCAGTTCAGACTGCATCCGGTATTCCAAAATAACACCGAGCACCTCATCACGAACCCAGGCAGACATGGCATCCGCACCAATGTCATCAATCATCAAAACGGGCGCTTTCTTAATGGCGTCCAATTTTTCAGCAACCTGGTTGTTGCCGATCGCATTTTTCATTTCAACTGCAAAACTGGGAAAGTGCACCAACGTCGTCTTAAAACCCTTTTCAGCTAATTGGTTGGCAATGGCCCCCAGTAAATAGGTCTTCCCAACACCAAAACTGCCATAGAGATACAATCCCTGATGATAGTCCTTCGGTGCTGCTTCGTAGGCGTCAGTAAAATCAAGCGCCGCCATCAGCGCCGGCACCCGATCCTTATCAGATGCATCAAAATGGTCGAAAGATGCCTTACGAATCAGCTTGGGCATCAGCACGGAATTGACCCGTCGATGCAGTGACTGCTGTTTTTGTTTGGCAACCTGTGCCTCTGTCGGCAGGTAGGCAACGTCGATCAAATGATTGTTCATGATCAGCTTCGGCTCATACCCGGGCGCAAACGTCTGCTGACCCGCGGCAAGGCGGTCTCTTTCCGTGACGTACTCGTACAGTTTTGCCGACGAGCGGTCGATCTGCTGCGCATCAAGTTCACCATCATTTTCTTTGATAAACGCCTGAACATCAGCATCTTGATAGACTTTTTGCATCAGTTGCTGGTAGTTATGATTCAGTTGATGTTGATCCATGTAGTGTTGCATGGCGTCACTAATATTATCCATTCTAGGCGTCACCTCCTTCACGATTTTGGCGTTCTGATTTTAATTTTTTCAACCGGTCAATGGCCCGTTGTTGCTGGGCGTCTGAAACTGACTTATCGGTGGCCTTCTTATCCGGCTGGTAGTCCGACTTTGCCCAGTCAGGCAAGGTTTCCTTAACGGTGCCTTGCTGCCGGCGATTACCCTTGCGACCTGGTTGTGGATTATCCCGTTCCTTTTGGTAACGATGGATTTCTTTGAGTGCATCCTCGGGCGTTTTAACGCTAGCCTGAGCCCAACTATTGGCAATCGTATCGGTTAACCGCTGGGTCAGCGTGGACTGTTTCATATTCATAAGCAGATAAAAGATCAGCACGTTGACCACAGCGTTAGGAAAGACCTGTTTATTGAGTAAGCCTTCAACAATGCGCTGCTCGCCACCAGTTACATAACCGCCCTTTTCCTCGTGCATTTTCGTCAAAAAGGCCATGGGCGACACCTGGTTTGCCACTGTGATCAGTGCCTGTTCCTGCGGCGTGTGCTTGGTCGTCGACTGTTTTTGAGGCTCACTAGCCGCAGCCGTTTTCGTCTGTGCTGTCGTGCCAGTTGTCACTGGCGTCGCATTTCGTTGTTCTGACGCAATCATCGCTTGCAGCTGGCGGGCATTTAACGCGTTCGTCGCTAGATTGGTTGCCCGATTAATATAGTCCGCCATTTCAGGCTCCGTCAGGCCATACATCAGGTGCTCATTTAAAATGAGTTCCCGGTTGGCCTTAATATCCTCAAGGTTGACGTACGACCGCTTTAAAATATCGATCAGCAGATCAAAATCAAAGCGCGAACTTGCCGTCTGCTTTGGCCAGTTCGTCACATCGTCACTGCCCTTAAAGGCCGCTTTTGTTTCCGAGATCAACGCTGGCGGGGTGGCAATCAACCGGTCGTTCACTTGAAAGACGTCTAAAAATTGTCGCGAGATATTCTGCCAACCATCATGGGTCGCTTGAGGGCGCACAAAGTGGTCACGTAACCGCTTGAACTGTTTTTCACCCACCACGTCAAGCAAAAGCACGCTTAACAGATCATCCCAAAAAATGTCCCGGCAGAAACAGGCTGCTGGAGTTCGTAGATCAATTCCGGCAGCTTGTCTGACTGGTTCCGATAGGTTTGAATCAATTCCAGGGCTTCAAGCCGCTGGCGGCAGTGTTCTAGCTCGCTCACACTGATGTTTAACAGGTCGAGTAATTCACTGTGTTTGAGCTGCACCTGAGTGCCGTGGGTCAATTCAAGCTGACGCCACAAAACGAGCAGCAACCCGTATCCAGCCACACCAATCAGCGGTTGATACAGGTCATCTAACACGTCGCGCTGATCCACAGTTAACCTGCCAGTTGCCATTATGGCAACCGTCGTTTTGGGGGTCAGAGAGGTGGTGTTATCCAGTGTCATCCGAAACGCCCCCATTCATTATTTTTGATCAGACTTGTCTGGTTTATCTTTATCTTTTTGCATGACGTCTTCGAGTTCCTTTAAGAAGACGCTCATGTCCTTAAACTGGCGGTAGACGCTGGCAAATCGGATGTAGGAAATCTCATCCACATCGGCCAGCCGTTTCATAACGTATTCACCAATCAGTTGACTCGAAACTTCATTTTCGCCCAGTGAGCGAATCTCATTTTCAACTTCGTCAACGATCTTCGTCATGACGTCCATTCCCACCGGTCGCTTTTCAGCCGAGCGAATGATACCGCGCAGGATCTTTTCACGATTAAATTCTTCTCTGGTCCCGTTCTTTTTGATCACCAGTAACGGTGTCACTTCGATCCGTTCAAAGGTCGTAAAACGAAAACCGCAATTTTCGCATTCCCGTCGTCGCCGAATCACCCGGCCTTCATCGGTCGGCCGACTATCAACAACGCGGGATCCATTATGATGGCAATGCGGACAGTGCATGGTCTCACCTCGTTTTCAACCATCTGGTCATTAATCGACCAAATGCAGTTTATTAAGCCATTCTACCACTTGGGCTTTCGTTTTATCAATAGAGCCGCCATTATCAACGACAATATCGGCCACGTTGATTTTTTCAGCCAACGGCAGCTGACTGTTGATCCGGCTGCGCGCATCGGCCTCAGACATGTTATCTCGTGCCATTAACCGCTGCAATTGGGCAGCCGTATCCAGCGCAACGACCATGATCACATCAACGTCATAGGCGTAGTCACCCTCAAACAACGTCGGCGCATCGAACACCACTAACGGCGTGTGTTTGCGGCGGTAAGCGGCCACCTGTTTTTTCACGGCCTTGTGGATGGCCGGACTCGTGATGGCATTTAGCTTATCCAGTTCATCTTCATCGTTAAACACGCGTTGGCCCAGCCGGTGGCGATCAAGCGTCCCGTCTGGTTGAATCATTGCCGTGCCAAACGTCGCTGCAATCTGGCTTAAAGCGAGTGAATCAGGTTCGACCACTTCACGCGCAACTTGGTCAGCGTCAATGACTGGGATGTCCCGGTCATGAAACACGGTCGCAACCGAAGATTTACCAGTGGCGATTCCGCCCGTCAGACCAAGCACGACTGTCTGGCTGGGCTTCTTCTTGAGCACCTGACACCGGGGACAATAGTGCGTCCCGCGCTGGGCCACTTTTGTCTTTTGTAATTCAGCGCCACACCGAACACAGGGTTCGCCTTCACGGCCATAAACGTTCAGCTGATTCTGGAATTCGCCAGCGTTACCAAAGGCAGTGGAAAACGAATGCACCGTTGTCCCGTGACCATCAATGGCCTTGGACAGTTCCTTTAAAATGTTTTCACGCAGAAACCGGATCTGAAAATCCGTCAACGTATTGGCGGGTTGCTCAGGGTTGATCCGCGTCATCCAAAGCGTTTCGTCAACGTAGATGTTCCCCAGACCAGCAATGTTGCTTTGATCCAGCAAGAATGGTTTGATCACCTTTTTACTCTTGTTAAAAATCTGTTTCATGTAGTCAAATGTCAGGGTGTCAGGTGTTGGCTCCGGCCCAATCGTTTTCAAACCGGCAACTTGAAGTTCGGCACCGTTTTTGACTAGGTTCATCCGCCCAAATTTCCGCGTATCGGTATACCGAAGCTCGCGACCATCCGTCAGGTGGAAAACAACGTGGGTGTGTTTGGTCAGCGGCGCCCCCTCAGGCTGGACGTCATATTTGCCTTCCATCCGCAGATGAGACACCATGGTCATTCCATTATCAAACCGAAAGAGTAGGTACTTGCCCCGGCGGTCGATCTGGTCAATGGTGACACCGGCCAATTGTTGTTTAAATTCAGCAGGCGCCGGACTCACCATTTTTTCGTAAATCACGTCAACGTGGTCAATAGTCGCCCCGCCAACGAGTCGCGTGAGGCCGCGGCGGACCGTTTCAACTTCTGGTAACTCAGGCATACTGTCCCTCCTTACACCTACTTGGCGTCATACCAAGTGTTCCCGTAGTGGGATTCAACCTTTAATGGAATTTCCAATTTCACAGCTGAGTCCATCACCTTTGGGACTAATTTTTCAAGCGTTGGGATCTCTTCAGCCGGGGCCTCAAAGATCAGTTCATCATGCACCTGCAGCAACATCGTGGCCTGGAGGTCCGCCTTTTTCAGTGCATCCTCCATGTTGATCATCGCAATCTTAATAATGTCCGCAGCACTCCCTTGAATGGGCGTGTTCATAGCCGTCCGCTCAGCAAACGAGCGTTGGGCAAAGTTGCGGGCATTGATGTCTGGCAAGTAGCGGCGACGATGGCTAATGGTTTCAACGTAGCCTTGGTCCTTCGCCGTTTGGACAATGTCATCCATATATTTCTTAACGCCAGGATACTCTTCGAAGTACGTTTCAATAAAGTCATGCGCTTGCTTCCGCGAAATGCCAATGTTTTGTGACAGGCCATAGTCACTGATACCGTAAACGATTCCGAAGTTAACCGCTTTAGCTTGACGCCGCATGTTCGGGGACACTTCCTCGTCTGGCAGCAGACGGAAGATTCGCCGTGCGGTGCTGGCATGAATGTCTTCATCATCGATAAAGGCTGCCTGCAAGTTCTTATCATGCGTCATATGCGCAAGTACCCGCAGTTCAATTTGCGAGTAATCAGACGAAAAGATCTGCCAGCCATCGTGACTCGGCACAAAGGCTTGTCGAATCCGCCGGCCCTCCTCTGTTCGAATGGGAATATTTTGCAGGTTAGGATCGACCGAAGACAGGCGCCCAGTCTGCGTCAACGTTTGCTGGTAACGCGTGTGCGCCTTTTGATCTGTTGAATGGACCACCTTCAGCAAGCCCTCGATGTAAGTCGATTGAATCTTTGCGATCTGACGATACTTTAAGATGTTTTCAACGATCGGTGCCTCACCCGCTAATTTTTCAAGGACGTCAACCGAGGTTGAATACCCCGTCTTCGTTTTCTTGATTGGGGTCAGACCCATCGTTTCAAATAAAATATGACCCAACTGTTTTGGTGAGCCAATGTTAAATTCTTCGCCAGCCTCTTGATAGATCGTCTGTTGAATTTGCGCCAACTGTTCCGTGAACTGGCTGCCCATTTCACTGAGTTTATCGGTGTCCACTTTGATCCCAGCGATTTCCATATGGCTAAAACATAGGCCATTGGTAATTCTAAATCACGGTAAAGAGACATCTGTTCATTTTGTGTCAGTTTATCAAAAAGCGGTTGTGCCAGCTGCTCAATCGCAATCGCTTTGCGGGTCAGATGCTCAAAAAAGATCTGGTCATCATCAGGAATGGCCCGCTTTGCGCCCTTGCCGTACACCTCGTCATCTGTTTGGATCTCGTGGTACTGGTGTTGAAACGCCAGCTTACCAAGGTCGTTACTGTTTTCATTCGTATCAAGCAAATAGGACGCCAATAATAGGTCAAAATCCACATTTTGCAGATGGATGCCAAGACGGTTCAACCCAACGTAGGTCCGCTTGACATCAAACACATTTTTCGTGAGCGTTTCACTAGTCAGTAGTGACTTAACGGCGTCTTCTTGCAGCAACTCAACGTCACGACTGACAAACCACTTCGCCCCACTGCCAATCACAAAACCGGCAAAGTCAGACGTGTGATAGTTTGCTTCCGGCATCTCCAGATAAAATGACACTGGGTCGTTTAAGGTCTTCAATTCAGCCAAGTTGTCTTGAGTGAGCACGGTAAACGACACCGGCTTTAACCCCAACACATCCTCACCGTCGCCATCGGTATTTAATTTACTCAAGAAAGATTGGAAATTCATTTTTTGATAAAATGCAACCAACGCATCGGTATCATCACCGGTATACGCTAAGTCGTCCAACCCAATGGCTAACGGTGCATCACGCCGAATCGTCGCCAGGTCGCGTGACAAAAAGGCCGAATCCTTATCTTCAAGCAAATGTTCCTTGAGTTTTTTAGCCGTAATATCATCAATATTGTCGTAAACACCATCGATGGTGCCATATTTTTGAATCAGATTTTCAGCCGTTTTAGGACCAACACCGGCAACCCCGGGATAATTATCCGACGTATCACCGCGCAGTCCCTTGATCTCAATAATTTGATCGGGCGTCACGCCTAATTTCTCCTGCACGTGAGCGGATGTGTAGTATTCGACTTCACTAACGCCTTTAACGGTCACAGCCACGCTTGTCTTATCAGAAGTTAATTGCGTGAGATCCCGATCTCCAGTGATGATCACTGTTTCATAATCAGCCGCATCCGCTTCCTTAGCCAGCGTGCCGATAATGTCATCGGTTCATAGTCCTTTAAATCGTACGACTTCAGTCCCCGTGCCGTCAGCAGATGACGAATTTCCGGCATCTGCTCTGTTAACTCGGCTGGCGTTTTTGCCCGGCCGCCCTTGTAGTCTGTATATTTCTTTGTTCGAAACGTTGTCTTACCAGCATCAAACGCCACCAGGGCATCAGTTGGCTGAACGTCTTTTAACATGTGATCCAGCATGGTGTTGAAGCCATAAATGGCATTAGTGTGCAAGCCATCGGGATTCGTGAACCGGTTCAACGAATTATAGAGCGCGTAAAAGGCTCGAAAGGCCACGCTGTTCCCATCAATTAACAACAATTTTTTAGATTCTGTCATGCGCTTCTCCTTGCTGTATCTTCTATATGTCCACTGTATAGTTTACCAAAGTTTGACGCAAATAAAAATATTAAGCGCGTGTCGTAAAAGTCTTTTCTATTGCTAAGTGAGCCGAATAAAACAAAATTGCCGCTTCGTTGCTCCGTTCGGCTTTGCAGGCTGTGGTGTCGTCATCAGTTAGCGACCCTACTTTGGTCGGTTACTGATGTGCGAGACGACTGAGATTCACTCGAGAGCCACTACACGACCTGCCAAATTGCGGAATGCAACGAACTATCACCTAACCGTGGAAAGACGTATTCAACAATAATGAAAGAATGGCCGTCAATCGGTTAAAAATTGACTTCGACACATAAAAAAGCCAGGAAATCAATGACTTCCCAGCTTTATTGAAACTTTCATTCAATTAGATGATTAATCCCGACTACTGCCAGCGCCACCGAAGATTTGAATCAAGAAGATAAACAGGTTGACGAAATCTAGGTAGAGCTGCATGGCACCAATCACGGCTAACCCGCTTGTGACATTACCGCTGCCGTCACTCTTCAGGTACAGTGTTTTCATCTTTTGACTGTCAGATGCGGTCAAGGCAGTGAAGATGATGACCCCGACAAACGAGAACACGTAAGCAATGATGGCACTGTGCAAGAACATGTTAATGACCAAGGCAACCAGCAATGCAATTAGAGCGGCTGTTGCTTGCGCGCCGACTCTGGTTAAATCACGCTTCGTGACTGTCCCATACAACGCCATCACGATGAAGACGACTGCGCTTGAGACAAACGCTGAAACGATGGTGGTGCCAGAATAGACCAACGAGTAGACCGAGAAGATTCCACCCGTAATCAGCGCATAAACCATCAAGAGTACGAAACTCACTGTTGGCCGTTTAAAGGCCTGACCATTAACTAAGAATGGAAAGATAAACCAAACGATGAGACCGATCCACATCCCGCTTCCGGTCATGGTCGATAATAACGCCTGGTTAGTGCTGACAAAATAGGCCGACACTGCTGATAACAGCACCGCAAGTGCCATCCAGCCATACATTTTGGTTAAGAAAGTGTTTAACCCGACGTCGGCGTTAACCACGCGACGCGGTTGTTCATCAAATTGTTGATTGTTCATTCAATTCCCTCCAATTTATGAAACGTCTGTCTTGTTAATTGTTGACCATTGTATCAATCCCAGTAAAAAAAGCAATTATTCCTATTTAAAACAAGTGACTTTAGACATTATTTAAGAAATTAATCACTTATTAACCACATTTGGGACACTTGTCTAAGACTGTATGACATAAGTAAGCACAAAAGAAGTCTCACCCCAGCATGACGTATCATTTTGGGAGGCGGCTTCTTTTATTTTCGACTGTCCACGCACTAAATGTAGCGGTGGCCAGCTAGTTATCTTTAAGTGATAAATGACTCAAGAGTTCCTCATAGGCGCGTTCGTACTTTTGAACATCGCCGGCACCCATGAAGACAACAACGGCATCGTGGTAGTCCAGCAACGGTGACATGTTATCCAATTTGAGGATCTCGCCACCCTTGGTGATCTTCTTGGCAAGGTCCGCACTTGAAACCTTCCCGTTCGATTCACGCGCAGAACTGAAAATATCTGTCAGATAAACGTGATCCGCGTTGTTTAAGGCGGTCGCAAAATCGTCCATTAACGCGATGACCCGGGTAAAGGTATGCGGCTGAAAGACAGCGATGACCTCTTTATCGGGATATTTTTGCCGGGCAGCATCTAACGTTGCGCGAATTTCAGATGGATGATGCGCATAGTCGTCGATGATGGTCATGTCGGCTAATTGACGTTCCGCAAACCGGCGCTTGACCCCTTTAAAAGTCAGAAGTTCCTTCTTGATCTCATCCAGATCAACGTCTTCAAAGTACGCCACAGCGATCACGGCCAAACTATTCAACACGTTATGCTCGCCAAATAACGGAACGTGGTAGTTCCCCAAAAATTCGTCGTGATAGTACACGTCAAATTGAGACCCCTTTGTTGTCCGCTTAATGTCGCGCGCCTGGAAATCATCCTTATCGCTCGTACCGTAGTAATATACCGGAACGTCAGTCTTCAAACGACGCAGATTTTCATCGTCACCCCAGGCAAAGATACCCTTGGTGACTTGGTTAGCAAACGTTTGGAACGCTGTGAACACGTCATCAATATCTTTGTAGTAATCTGGGTGATCAAAATCAATGTTGGTCATGATGGCATAGTCGGGCTTGGTTGCTAAGAAGTGGCGGCGATATTCGTCGGCTTCATAAACAAAGAACCGGGCGTTAGGCGTGCCCTTCCCTGTCCCGTCACCAATTAAATAACTGGTTGGCGCAATCCCGGATAAGACGTGTGACAGCAGACCCGTTGTACTGGTCTTCCCATGCGCACCGGCAACACCAATACTGGTATAGCCTTCAATTAATTTTCCTAAGAATTCGTGATACCGGTAAACGGGCAAGCCCATTTCCCGTGCTTTTTTAATTTCAGGATGGTCATCAGTGAATGAATTTCCGGCAATCACTGTCAGGCCTTCTTGAATGTTGTCTGCGTTGAATGGATATACTGGGATCTTGGCTTGTTCCAAGCCACGTTGTGTAAACGTGTACTGGGTGATGTCTGAACCAGCCACCTTAAATCCCTTATCATGTAAAATAAGTGCTAATGAGCTCATTCCTGAACCCTTGATGCCAACAAAGTAATACGTTGTCGAGTTGTCCATCAATATCCTCTTTTCGTCACTGCTCTATTAATTTTTTTGCGCGGATAACCCTCGCGCTGGTTTTAGTCACTCATTTATTTTAGCACAGCTCACCTAAAATTCGAGGGGCATTTCGCCTCAGATGTCTTATTTGACGGGAATCTTAATTTTTACCGGCTGGCCGCCACGTCTTTTCAGCAAGCTAGTCAGTGCGTGGTCCCCGCATTTCGGCCAGTTGTTTAGCCGTCAGGAAAACATCACGGGGTTTGGACCCATTTTGCCCGGATATATACTGCTTATTTTCCAGCGTATCGATCATGTTTGCCGCCCGGTTGTAACCGATTGAAAAGACCCGTTGCAACTTGGACGTTGAAACCGTCTGTTCCTGGACAATATAATCCAAAACTTCTGGCATCAGTTCATCCTCGTTTTGTTGACTCTGTTCTTTAGCAAGCAGTCCATCCGGATCAAATTCGTAATGTGGTTTGCCCTGAGTACGGACAAAGTCAGTCACCCGGTCAACCTCGTCATCCACAAACGTCCCCTGCAGTCGAACCGGCTGCGAGGCACCGTTACCAAGGAACAACATGTCCCCTTTTCCAAGGAGCGCTCAGCACCAGACGTATCAATGATCGTGCGTGAGTCCACTTGCGAAGAGACCATGAAGGCGACCCGGGTCGGGATATTATTTTTAATTGTCCCAGTCACGATGTCGACACTTGGTCGTTGCGTTGCAATTAACAAGTGGATGCCGGCTGCCCGAGCTTTTTGTGTGATCCGGACAATGTAATCTTGAACTTCACTTGAAGCCATCATCATCAAATCGGCTAATTCGTCGATCACGATCACAATGTACGGCAACTTAAGACTGTATTCTTCCGTTAATTCAGCCCGCTCATTGTACTGTTCAATATTGCGGACTCCAGCTGCCGCAAGACGATCATACCGATCATCCATCTCATTAACTGCCCACTTCAAGGCAGCCGCTGCGGCCTGCGGATCAGAAATAACGGGCGCTAAAAGATGCGGCAATTTGTCATACGGTGCCAGTTCAACGGCCTTTGGATCGATCAGTAATAACCGCAAGTCTGCTGGTGTCGCTTTATACAGTAACGAAATCAGCAAACTGTTAATGAAGACCGACTTTCCTGATCCGGTTGCCCCAGCAATCAATCCGTGCGGCATCTTCCGCAGATCAGTCACCTGCGGCTTACCAAAGAGGTCAACCCCAAGCGCCACAGTCAACGGTGATTTGCTGTCCTTAAACGCCTTTGATTCAAGCACTTCAGACAGCATCACAGGCCGTGTCTTTGGGTTTGGAATCTCGATCCCAACGGTTGATTTGCCAGGAATGGGTGCTTCGATTCGAATATCTTTAGCAGCAAGCGCCAGCTTCAGATCATCCGTTAGATTCGTAATCTTATTGACTTTAACCCCTAGTGAGAGATGTACCTGGAACTGCGTCACGGTCGGTCCAATCGTCCAATCCACGACGTGCGCGTCCACGTGAAAGGCTGCCAGAGTTTCATCCAGCACTTCCCCCTGGTGTTCGATCCATTCGTCCAACGCACTTTCGTCGGGAATAACGGGCGGTGTCAACAGATCCGGCGACGGGAACTGATACCCGCGTAACGGAACAGTCTCTCCCTGAACGTCCGGCTTATCCTGGAACAGGGCTAGATCTTTCAACTGAGCATTTTCTTCATTGAGAATATCACCTAGTGAATGGCCCAACCGTGTTGTGCTTCGGCTGGCTTTTTAGGCGCCGGCGTGGGCGTGTTAGTTGCCGGTGCACTGGTGGCAACAGGTTTAGGTGCAGATGGGGTCTGTGTCACATGCCCTGCAGCGGGTTCCTCATCTGTCACAATATCAGCACTTGGGATTTCCGCCACAGGGCTGGTATCAAACTGTTGTGCTGCGTCACTGGATTCCTCAACATGGTCTAACAGTTTACGATCCTGCTGAATGTTTGGCTGATCTGGTTGATCCGAAATAAGTGTTGTCGGGTCATCAGTAGACGGATCAGCACGGACATCTATTTCACTCAACTCTGTGTCGTGAGCGGCAAGGGGTGACTCTAGCGTTGTCTGGGCATTGACAGATGACTCAACTTCAGGCTGAGTGGCGGTGCGTGTATCGACATCACCATCAACGTTGCTATCAGCTGCCACCTGCGACTCATCTGATTCCGTCTGCTCATCAGCCTGGTCACTGGCATTGTCTAATCCAGAATCATCCTGGTCACGCTCAGAAACAGCCGCCTCTTGCAAATTTTCAGGCTGGTCGGGCTCAACCGGCGTCTCTGATGGCGCTGACTCGGTAGTCTGGTCGCTTGTGTCGGTCGGTTCGCTTACTAGCAACCCATCATCCGTTGATTCAGAACTTGGAATAGCGTCACTGGTTTGCCCAGCTGAGTGGTCATCTTCGACCGACGCGATGTCAGAAATCGATGGTTGCACTTCAGACGGTTGGACATCAGTGGCGGCTTCTGGCACCGTTTCAGACATTGAAGACACTTCATCAGTTGTATCAGCGTCAGACTGCCAATTATGAATCGAGGGACCGTCTTCCTTCACTGTTGATGGCGATGCTTGCGTCGTCGCCGCGCCCTCATCTAAAACAGTCGTGTTATCGTCAGCAGTGTCAGAAACACCTGATGCCGACGCAGAAACTGCCTCATTTGAGACAAACTGCATGCTTTCCTGTGTTGTGTCACTCGATGGCATTGCATCAGGAATTTCAGTCACATTGGCATCACTTAATAACAGGACGTCACTGTCCTGTTTTTTAAAAAAGCGAGTCACCAATTGCGTAAAATTAACGCGTGGTGAGGCTAGACTTGGGTGATGCAGTTGTCTCGGGACTGCCGTCACACGAAACGGCCGGTCAGTCCGCCAATCGTTCGTCGATGTCATTTTTGCGGATGGCCGAGGGGGTTCAACCTCGTGGCGCATTTCCGCGTCCGTTTCACGAGGCGGCAATTGTGGCCGCGATTCAGCAGCCGGTCGATTCTGACGCGTCTGGGTCTGGCGCACTCGCTGCGTCTGGGCATCCCCCTCACTTGGTAAGTGATACGTCCGTTTGATCGGGGTTGCCTCGGGTGCCGGCGCTGCCGCATTTAATTTTCGATTTTTTCTGGGTAACCGGTACTTTCGGTAGAAAGCCGGTCCATCATAGTGAGTCATTAGGCGTTCATCCATTTCAATTTGCTATGGGCAGTTTTTTAGTTGCAACTAACAATAACCCGTTTTATGGCACAATAAAAGGGAGCGCGTGGCCCCCTTTTTGCGATTAAACTTACTCTATTGGAATAAAGTTTGGGCCTTTTCAAAATCAAAAGGCTGTCCAACTTCATAATCATCAGGTAAGATCAATGCGCCTGGCCGATCGGGTGCGTTAGGAATCCGTAATTCCCGTCCTGATGAAATCATACCATCACTTTCGACCCCGCGCAATTTACCAGGCCAAATAATGAGTCCATCTGGCATCATGGCGCCAACCTCAGCGACGACCACCTTAATGTCGGCTTGCATGTTGGGTGACCCGCTGACGATCTGGACGACTTGCCCATCCTGCACCTCTGTCTGGGTCACCAACAGATGGTTAGAATCTGGATGCTGTTCCGCCGTTTTGACGTATCCCACCACGAATTTCGGTTCATGGTCTGCCTTGAGATCTGGCACAAAATCAGCAGCTGCGAGGGCCTCGTTTAACTGGTCAACTTGAGCATCCGTCAAAAAGACCTGTCCGTTGACGTTCAACTGACCTAAAATCTGGCTGACATTCGCAATATTGTAGCCTAAGGTTTCATTCTTGGCTGGATCATAAATGCGCGTAATTGACTGGTGGGTCTCAACGGCCTGTTCGTCAACGTCTGGCGCAACGTAGACGATGAGGATATCGCCCAACGCTTTTTGATTATAACTAGAAATTAACATGAAGAATCCTTTCACATTCAAATTATGACTGTCTCATTTTTTCAGTGCCCTATTATTATAGCGCACAATTGCGTGATTTCGTACCTAAAACCCGCATTTCCAATTGTGATTTAACACAAAAAAACAACGCCCATTTGAAACGCCCAATGCGCGCCAAACAGTCGTTGTCGTGACGCTTATAGTGCGGTCACAAACGCTTCAACTTGTTCCTTTGTTTTCCGGTCCTTATTCACGAACCGCCCAATTTCTTGACCATGATCATAAGCAATAAAACTTGGGATGCCAAGTACATTCAGGTCAACGCAAAGGTCAATGTTTTCATCACGATCGACCGCTAAGAATGTGTAATCGCTAAATTCTTTTTCAATATCTGGCATTGCGGGCTTAATGAACGCGCAATCTGGGCACCAGCCAGCTGAGAAAAACAGCATGTATTTCCCGTCGCTGACCCGCTTTGTGAGTTCTTCAGTCGTCATCTTTGGTAGTTTTTCCAATCCAATCGCTCCCTTGCTTACTTTTTAATAGCATTAAGTATACCGCAATTTTCGAGTCTTGAATATGATTTACATCTGAAAACCTGCTATGATAGAGACACTTTAAATTTCACGTCAGAGTAATGACAGTTACTTCCCATTCTGACGATTCCGCAACACAATCTATCCGTAACTGGAGGTCATGTTATGACATCGAATTTAAAAACACCAGAACAACTCAGTTTTCTATCCATCCTAAGCGTGATCCTCGGGTTTCTTTTGGGCCACGTTTATGATCGTCAAACCATGATGACCTCAGATGAAATTTTGAACCAGGCCAAGACCGCTTTTCAACGTGAAGCCCCGATTGAAGGCGCCTGGATCAGTACGCATCCAAGTGAACGTCGTCAGTTCGCCATTAAAAATCTGGTCTACTACGGCGGCATCACCCGGCAAGAGGATCACGCGTTGGGACAATATGAATTTATGGCGGACGCAAAAACTGGCAGTGTCCTTAGCGTCAACCGCATTTAATTAACTTGCGACAATGTTAAAAAGACTCATGACCAGACAGTTACCTGTCAGTCATGAGTCTTTTTTGACGCTTAATGAGTTAACGTTGGAAAATGCGCCTTTAATTCGTAGATGGGCCCCTTTGCGCTAAATTTTTGTTCATATTCAGTCTCAACGTTGCCCTCGTTGCCGGCGCTGTTGTGCAGATCCAGCCATACCTCATCAAATGTGAGGCCGTAGTTATTAAAACTGGCCAACGAATATTCGAATAAACCGCGGTTATCCGTTTTAAACTGGATCATGCCGGCAGGTTTCAAAACCTTTTCATAGTGCACCAAAAAATTAGGTGACGTTAACCGCCGTTTGGCATGCCGGGTCTTCGGCCATGGATCCGAAAAGTTCAAGAATAGCGCATCAACTTCGTTTTCAGCAAAGAGTGTATCGACGTTGGCCCCGTCCGTTTCAACCAGTTGGACGTTCGTCAGCCCGCTTTCGACAAGCTGGCGTAACGCTGTCGCAATCACGGATTCTTGAATTTCAATTCCTAAGAAGTTGATTTCTGGATGCTGACGGGCCATTTCGACAATGAAACGCCCCTTACCGATGCCGATCTCAATTTGCAGCGGCTGCTGTTTTTCAAACCGCTCCTGCCAGTGTCCTAGTTGCGTTTCAGGGGCCGTGACGATGAGATCACTATGGTCGTTAATGTACCCTTCTGCCCACGGCTTTTTTCGTACCCGCATGATGATGCCTCCATTTTTTGATGTCATATTAAAACGACGGCACCTTTCAGCGTTCAAGTGAAGCGCTCAAAGGCCCGTCGTTTGGTTACTGTGTTCATTTCAGTCAATTTAAGCAATACCTATTTTAGGCAATTTATGGGTCAGCGTCAACTAACGATTTTTCCGAAGCCTTAGTGGCAGATAGTAGCTGACCATCGCGAGAATTTCCACGATTTCAACGATTGCGGTAATCACTACAACCTCAAGCTGAAAATCACTAATGGCAACAATGACTAGGAATAACACACCCGTCACGATCATCAATGTCCGCAATAGTCTCTTGAAATTAGCGATCCGTTGCGCCGTCTTGATCGGGTAAAGGTGCGTAAAGACGATGTCGTCGAACTGCCAGTAAAAAGGAATCAACTGGAACCCGATCAGATACAGGAATAGTGCCGCCAATAGCACAGGCAGCCAAGTGCCGTGAATAAAATACAGCAGGATCATCCCAATAATGGTCAAGCGCGAATACAGACCGCTGAATTCACCACTGCGCACCATGCCGCGACTGTACAGGTAGAGGTAGGTGTTTGCCGGTTTCGTGGCAACCAAGCGCAGGATACCATCCATGTACTTGCGTCGTTTTGCGACCCCTTTTAACATTGGCACGTTGGTAAACAAATTAAAGAAGCGATAAACGCCCAGCATCCGATTATTTTCCTGACCAATAGCTGACCGCCAATCAAACGCCTGCCGCTGCCACCCCTGACCAAGCAACCGCATAATTCCGTCAGCTGCAAGTGCCAGGATCACGCTAGCCAGTGGTGTGACATAAACACCGATAATCAACACGATTGCTGGAACCAGCCATCGGAACCAAACGGCCTGGTGCAGCCATCGTTGACTGAAGCGGTAATGATTCATTAGAACTGCCGTCAGCCAGGTATCCTTTAAGATCACCTGGGTGACTGCCAGTCCGGCCAAAGCAGCCACTGATAACGGATCGGTTGCTTGAATAAACGGCAGCAGGACAAACAGACCAAAGAGTTGGCAAATTTGTGCCAGCGTTTCACTATATCGTTTCGCAGCAAGAAAGTAGGTGTGCATGGCGTGTTCCTTTGGTAGTAAAAACACCACGTCAGCATCTTCCAATAAAGTCGCTAGTCGGCCGATCTGCAATAACGCAAACATCACCAGAATAATGATGGGTTGTGAACACCAAACATTGGGATGCAACGTTTTTAATAGGTTGGAATAGGCGTACCCCAGGCCACCAATCATGATCAGTAACGCAAAAATGAAGTGGTCGTTAAACACCAGCCGTAAATACTTGAACATTTCTCTTAAATGACTGGCCAATCGTTTGCTAAATAACTTATTCATGTTGGTCCGCCTTCGTCATCGACATGTAGATATCGTCGAGTGATTCACCGGCATCTGGCAGCGCTTGTCGCAGTTCTGCCAGCGTTCCTTCCGTTTTCACTTGGCCATCGTGCAGGAGCACAAATCGGTCACAGTATTTTTGCGCGGTATCAAGCACATGGGTCGACATCAGAATGCTGGCCCCCTTGGCCTTCTGATCGTTGATGAGATCAAGCAGGTCATGAACGGCCAGCGGATCCAATCCTAGAAAGGGTTCATCAATGATAAACAGCGGTGAGTCGGTAATGAACGCACAAACGATCATCACCTTTTGCTTCATCCCCTTTGAAAAATTAGCTGGGAACCAGTCTAATTTGTTGTCCAGTCGGAAGATCTGCAACAGTTTTTCCGCCCGTTTCCAAGCGGCATCCTGGTCAAGATCATACGCCATCATCGTCATCTCAAGATGCTCCTTCAAGGTCAATTCTTGGTAGAGAATCGGCGTTTCAGGAATGTAAGCAATTTGTTTTTTATAGGCTTCGTTATCTTCCGCCAGGGTCACCCCATTGATCTTGATCTGACCCTTAAACGGGGTCAGCAACCCAATGATGTGATTGATCGTCGTTGATTTACCAGCACCGTTCAGCCCAATCAAACCAACGAGCTCGCCATCTTTAATATCAAATGTAACTTCTTTTAAAACTGGAATCTGTGAGTAGCCACCAACAATCTTCGTGACTTGAAGCGTCATGGATATCCCTTCATTTCTGTAGTTTCTTTTTTAGTGTCGTATTTTTTATTATAGCATAGATGTAAGAGTGTGGAACAAGGCGGTTAGAAGGCGGAGTGTAAGTAACTCTGGTCAGAAAAGTCCGGGCCTGACTTTTTTGACCAGAGTTGCTTACACAGGAGCTTCTGCCTTGTGGAACACGTTTCGGCAATGTATAAAGCCAGCGCGGCAGCCATTCACCACGGCTGCCAAAATCAGAAAAGTCCGGGTCTGACTTTTTGGTCAGAGTCCCTTACACGTTAGCCCCGTGCCTGTGAAACACGTTTCGACAATGTATAAAGCGAGCGCTGTAGCCAAAACCACGCGGTGATTTCAGGCTCAAATGCCTGAACCTGGCATTTTTGTCAAAGTCCGATACATGGCCGGTTATCTATAGTAGACGAACACGTTTCGCAAATCTCAAATTAGAGCACATCGCCAACACCACTCGATTCCTGATATCCTGAAACCAAGCCCTAAATAATCCCATTCCCGTCAAGCCACTCCACCCAAATCTAATTTTCCCCTAAATTCCAACATCCACTAACCAGCCATCCCAAACTCTAGTGTATACTAGGAACAGAACAACGCTAAGGAGGAACCGACATGATTCATAATTATGATGATAACTGCATTTTCTGTAAGATTATTAAGGGTGAGATCCCAAGCTACACCGTTTACGAAGACGATGATGTCAAAGCATTCTTAGATATTTCCCAAGGAACTCCAGGCCATACGCTGGTTGTCCCCAAGACCCACGTCAAGGATATCTTTGACTATGATGCCGATCTGGCAGCCACCGTTTTTGCTAAGATTCCGCTGATTGCTCGAGCAGTCAAAGCATCCAACCCTGACATTAAGGGCATGAATATTGTGAATAACAATGGCGAAGTGGCTTACCAATCCGTCTTCCACTCACACATTCACATTGTGCCGCGCTACACCAGTAACGACGACTTTGCTATGATTTTTAAAGACAACTCTAAAAACTATGATGAAGCCGCTTATACTAAAATTCAAGACGCCATTAAGGCGCAATTCTAACTGGGAGGCCGTCATATGAAACGCTTCTTGCTCACCACCCTGCTCACAGCGGGTGGCACGCTTGCCATGCACCTCATTAATAAACGTCAGTCACCGGTGGATTTTGTTTCCGAAACAGTCACCACTGTTAAAACGAAGTACGCTGATTATCAAGATTGGCGAAAAAAGGCATCCGCTGTTTCTGATAAATTAACCCAGTTGAACAGTGCTGTCGCTAAAGCACAACCTGTGATCGACAGTATTCAAGATGACGTGCAGCAGTTTCAGTTTAAGATCCAGCCGCGGTTGGATAAAATAAATGAGACTTTAGATAAGTTTTAGATTTTAGTTAAGTTCCCCTACCCAACTGCTATTATCTCAAGGTTATGTTATAGTTATTGAGAACGCCCCAGCTGGGAGTTAAACAAATTTATAGAAATGGATGTGTTTTCGCAATGAAGAATGGTTCGTCGCACTTGCCACTGTCTTAATGGGTCTGACATTGGCAGCTTGTGGTAGCAAAACGGTTGCCACCACTTCAGGTGGTAAGATCACTGAAAGTGAGTATTACAGCAGCCTGAAGAACACTTCAAGTGGTAAGCAAGTCTTACAACAAATGATTCTTGACAAAGTATTGGAAAAACAATATGGCGACAAGGTCAAGACCTCACAAGTGACTAAGCAATACAACACTTACAAGAAGGAATACGGCTCATCATTCAAGTCTGTCCTTTCTCAAAGTGGGATGACCGCTTCACAATTGAAGCAACAAATTCGAGACAACCTTTTACTTAAGGAAGCTGTGAAGGGCAACGTCACGATCACCAATGCCCAGCTTAAGAAGCAATTCAAGAGCTACGAGCCAAAAGTTACGGTTTCACACATCTTAGTTTCAAAGAAGTCAACTGCTGAAACAGTCATCAAGGACCTCAAGACTGGCGACAGCTTCGCATCCTTGGCTAAGAAGTACTCAACTGATTCAACGACTAAGAACAAGGGTGGTAAGTTAGCTGCCTTTGACAGCACCGATACTTCTCTCGACAGCACCTTTAAGAAGGCTGCTTGGAAGCTGAAGACTGGTGAATACACCACCACACCTGTTAAGACGACTTCAGGTTATGAAGTTATCAAGATGGACAGCAACCCTGGTAAAGGTACTTTGAACGAACACAAGGCAGAACTGAAGAAGCAGATCATCGATGATGATATGAACAACAGCACTGTTTTGAAGAGCGTCGTTTCTAAAGTCCTTAAGAAGGGTAACATTTCCATCAAGGACAGTCAATTACAAAACGTTCTGTCAGACTACTTGACAAGCAGTTCATCAAGTAAATAAATCATCTTAACAGGGTCTACCCTGTTTAACCGCTTCGGTAATTTACCGGAGCGGTTTTTGTTGCGGAATTAATAACGACCATTAGCATACAGAAGTCCTTCACTGTTGGGTGATTCGAAGTAGCGCTTCAATGTCGCTTCGTTCCACCGGTCGGCCCTGCAGGCTAAGGTGGGGTCGCTCCGGAGCTATTGAATGTCTTGGCAGAAATCCAAGGATCTCCTACGTCTCCCGTGTTCGTAAGCGAGGAAAGTACCCTCGCCAACGAACACCGACACCACAGCCTGCAATGCCGACCGGTTCCACTACGCTACAAAACTTCTATTCGTCATCAGAGACGGCAAGACTTCATAAGTGATGCCATGATACCGTTCATTAATCGTTACCAATGAGTAGCATATTGTGATAAGCGTAGCTGTCAATATTCTTACTAGCAGTCGAGGGCGGATTCTCTTCGACCATGGGTTAACATCATTGAGATGCTTAACTAGTGGTTAAATATAGGCTCACTATCAGTGGAATGCAGCAATTTGGCACAGAACTGTGGAGTCGACATCAGTTAGCGACCGTATTTTGGTCGGTTACTGATGTGCGAGTCGATGGAGATCCATTCAGATGGCGCACAGCGACAGCTGAATTAGCGCCATCGCGAGCCACTACTGCTCCGTGCCAAATTGCGGAATGCAACGGACTATCGCCTAACATAAGAATATCAAAAACAATTTGCCACTAAAACCAAAAACGCCTGAGTCAATAAACTCACGCGTTTTTTGCTATTCAATTAAGCATTGTCTTGTGGGTCGTCCTTTTCATTTGGTCGGTAGAATGACCGGCCGTCCATTGCGAATAGGCGTTCACCAAATGACCCTGGACTCGTTTTGTCAAGTGCGTTGGTCATCATCATAATGGAAGCATCGAGTTCATCTAAATCATGAAGAACCTCTGCTTCCAACAATCGTGGCCGGACGGGAGAACCGTATTCCAGTAACCCGTGGTGTGCAAGGATCATGTGCCGAAGCATCACAACATCTTCACTGTCCAAATCAAACTTCAGTGCGTTGCAGGCAGTGACGATCTCGCCGTCCACAATACTGATGTGTCCCAGCAAGTTGCCTTCGACCGTGTACTGTGTCCCAACTGGACCGGACAGTTCAACCACTTTGCCAAGGTCGTGCAGGATGGCGCCCGCGTACAGCAACGGAGCGTTGATAGTCTCATATTGACCGGCCACACTGTGTGCTAACCGGAGAATTGAAACTGTATGGAAAGCAAGGCCGCCCTTAAACGCGTGATGGTTACGCTTGGCCGCCGGATACGTGAAGAATGCTTCGCGATGCTTGGCCAAAAGCCAGCGAACGATACGATTCCAGACTTGGTTGGTGATCTCAAAAACAACTTGGTTGATTTCATCTTCCATATCGGCTGCCTTCATTGGCGCTGAACTCATGAAATCGTCAGGATCATGCGGTTCGTCCGCATTCGCTAACCGAAGTGCGCTGATCCGTACTTGCGGTGTACCCTGATAGTTCTCCCGTTTACCTGTTAGCCGAACAACGCGCCCTGCTTGATAGCGCGTAATGTCGGCCTCACCTGCATCCCAGAATTTACCGGACATTTCACCTGAGGCATCCGTAAACGTAAAATCAAGATACTTCTTACCGTTTTTTGCGACCCGAACCTCAGCACTCTTAATGAGCACCATCAGGTTCATCTGGTCACCCACATCGTAGGTCATTAATTGTTTTTCAGCCAAAATGACGACCCCCTTTTCTTTTATTTTACTGCGACTTGTGCCAAGTTTAAACACTGTTCTGGTGCAACGAGATCGCGGTTATAACGATCCGCTGTAAAGTACAGGATCTGCGTCGTCTGCTGGAGCTGTTTTAACAGCGCGAACGCGTTGGCAGTTCGGTCCCGGTCAAAGTTGACGAAGCTGTCATCAATAATAATCGGCAGTTCAATGTCATCAGCCATCACCTTGGTAAATGCGAACCGCAACGCAACGTAAAGCTGTTCGGCAGTCCCTTGGGACAGTTCACCCACATCATACGTGGTTTGAGCGGTGTCTTCAACTGTGACGGTGGTATCAGTGAAGGTGATCTTGTGAAAACGCTGACCGGTAAGTACCGCAAAGTAGTCCGTTGCAGCGGCCATGATCTGCGGTTGGCGTCCCTGCGACGCGTGAATCAGGGTTTGGTCGATCCACTTGATCAATAATGTCTTTGACAACCAAGTGTCCGTCATTTCAGTGATTTCAGCTTCCAAGGCCGCTTGGCGCTGTAACAGATGCTGATAGGTATCACTGCTGGCCAATTGCTGCATATCGTAGGTCAACTGGCTATGCTGTTTCAACTGGGCCGCCTGGTCGGCACGGGTTTTTGCAAGCTGGCTTGTCAACGTCGCCTTTGCCTTAGTGATAGCTGCCTGGTCTGGATATCGTTTAAACAGGTCTGAATCCACTCTTTCCAACTGGTTCTTGATCAGATCAATGTGCGCACGGTGCTGTTGAAAGGATTGGGACGTTTCATACGCGGCTTGAAAGGCTTCACTGTCCTTCAGATGTCGCGCCGTTAAAAACGTCGTTAACTGTTGAGAAACCCGCTTTGATTGGTTGGTAAGATCTGCGACACGCTGTTCACTATGCTGCTGTTGTTGTAGCGCCAGTTGCTGCTGTTGCGTTTCATCGTGCCGAGCACTCAGGTACTGCTGGATAGCTGCTATCTTTTCGGATTGGCTTCCTGTTAGTTGCAACCACTCGCGCCCAACAACCTGCCACTGCGTTAAATAGGCATCAAGCGCTGTTCGAGATCCAGCAGACGCTGCTGATCAGTTGCCGATTGTGCCATGAGGACACCGTATTGTTTTAAAACGGGCTGCAGGTCGAGCCATTCCGTTGCTGGCATCCCTGTCAGATGATACTGCGCGCCGATTGTTTCTAGGCGGCCACTCGCATCCGTCAGCTGTGCATTGACAGTCTTTAACTGCTGATTAAGCTTGTCGATCTGCTCAGATAACAAATCAGTTCTAGAGGCACTTGCATTGCTGTTATTTAGCATCGGTTTAAAGATACCATACGCCGCCACGATAACGCCAAGTGCCCCGCCTACTGACCGCAAAACGCCACTCAGAAAAAAGACAGCCAGAACAACGACCGCTATTCCGGCAGCGAGCCAGGTAACAGAAATACCAGAACCAGCATCATTGTCAGCTTGTTCGGCAGCATTCAACTGATCGGCTAACTGGTGACGCTGATCGGTGATCGCAGTCTGCGTTGCATTTAGCTGACGTTGTTGCGCCAATAATTGCGCGACCGTTTCCTGGTCACTCGCCCGCATCGGCTGGCTTTGCATCAACTGTGCGCCATACTGTGCCCGCAAACCATCCAACGTGGTCGCATCAGCGGTCAAAGCCTGATCAGCCAATTGTTGATCACGATACTGTTGTTGACGTTTCGGCAATTCAGCACCTAATTGATCAATGGTCGTTTTGTGGGCCTGGTAAGCCTGCTGGGCTGGTGTTGGTTGGGTGGCCGCTTGCTGAGTCGTTAGCTGCTTCGTCTCGGTTTCTAGACTGCTTGCCACCTGGTGTTGCTGCGTCGTTAACGTTGTAAAGGTTTCCCAATCCTGAGTACTAACCGTCTGTGGGACCGTTGCGTTCTCTGCTTGAAACGCCTGGTATTCCTGATAATATGGGTAAACCTGAAGTAATTGATCAAGTTGATTCAAGGCTGAACGCTGTGTCGTGATGGTCTGCTGCGTTGCTGCGAGCGTGGCGGTCATTTCGCTTGTTTTTGTTTGAAGGTCTTGGTATTTTGGATAATCAGCCTTAGCTGCCGTCACTCTTGCCGTCAGGTCATCGTACTCACGCAATTTTTCACTAAGCGGTTGTTTGCGGCCACGGGGCTTATAAATCATGTCCGCTTCCTTACGCAGCCGCTGGTTGAGCGTGATCCAGTCGTCGCTGCCAATTGCCCCGATACGCTGAATGCGTTGAATGAGCGCAAATCGGTCAAGATTGAAAACGGCCTGGAGGTTCTGGGCACTAAACTGATAAATTTGCGAAAACAACTCACGGTCAACCGGTCTGAGCATTGTGGCGAGGTCCGCCTTCGTCAGGTCGGTATCCGTAGTGGTATCCCTAAAGGTCACGTCCCCGCCGTGGGTGCCATCGACCCGCTTGAGCCAGTAATCATGCCCCTTATGGGAAAAGGTCATTTCTCCGCCGTACGTTGCGCCATTTTTTGGGTGGTACATGGCATATTTGTGCTTAGCTGTCGCAAAGCCAAACAACATACTGGTAATGAAGGCAACGAGGGTCGTTTTGCCAGCCTCGTTTGGCCCGTAGATCACCTGAAGCTGGGCGTCAAACTGCACCTGCGTATCGTGGAACTTGCCAAACCCATAAATGGTCAGCTGATTAATCCGCATGGTCATCCGCCTCCAAACGTGCCTGTTGTAATAACTCATTTTCTGCACGTTCTTGGGTATCCTCCAGCGTGGTTGACGCCAGTAAATGATCGGCTAAAAATGGGTAACTCAACAGCTTCTTACCAGCCGCTTTAGTCAATTCATCGCCCGTAAAAACGTCGGCCTGAGCTGCCTTCCAAAATTCGGCATCCAATTGACTGTAATGAATGTCTGTTGCGGCAGGTTGACTATGCGTTTCGTAGATCCAACAGCGATTGGCCTCATATTGATCTTCTTGAAGTTGCGACAACCGGTCGAACCAATTACCATTGTTCAGCTGGGCAACAACCTGACCGGGTAGCGCCTCCACGTTGGTCAGCGTGAGGGAGACCAGTTTAAACGTCGTCTCATCCGTTAACCGGCTGAGCTGCTCAAACACGAGGTCGATCAGCTCAGTTTCACTTTGTTGATCCGTCACCGTAATGGCTAAGGTGACCCAGTCGACTGGATTTACCGGCACAAACGACGGTACCAACCGGGTATCCTGACTCCTTACCAGTGTGTACCCGTGCTCACCTGCTTCGTTTTTATGCCGACCTTGAATCGTACCCGCATAAACAATTGGCGGCTGTTCCTGCAAGACCTCTGGTTTGTGAATATGACCCAGCGCCCAGTAATCGTAATGGGTTTCTCGTAACTCATCAAGTGTAAACGGTGCGTAATGGTTTGTGCCGGATTGTCTCAGTGCGCCGTGCAGCATGCCAATATGATAATCAACATCCCCACGTACCGGGAACTGGGCTGCCATGTCCGTTTCCAGCCAGCGGGTTGGGTAACTAAAGCCGCTGATTGCAACCCGTTTTTGATTCCGGGTCTCAACGTCATCGTGCTGACCGTCGACACAAAAACGTGCACCCCCTCTGGCAAATCGATGGCTTGGTTGGCTGTCTGATAATCATGATTGCCAAAACACAGATAAACGCCAATTTGGGCATCGATCAGCCGCTGTAACTGTTCATTTAAGAATAACTGAGCTGCGACACTCTGCGTCTCTCGGTCAAAAAGGTCGCCTGCCAATAAGACGAACGCCACCTCCTGATCAATTGCTTGGTCAACGAGTTGCTGCGTCGCTTTAAATGGTGCTTGGTAAATCAGCTGCCACACTGGTTCTGGAAGCTGTCTTAGCCCTTCAAAGGGACTGTCTAAATGTAAATCAGCCGCGTGGATAAATTTCACGACAGGGGCTCCTTTCTTTGGCACGATCAGGTGCCTGATTTCTTTGAATCAATCGCTAGTTAACGCCCAAATGATAAGAGGCTCCATCCGAAAATCCTGAACTTGGATTTTAAGATGGGGCCTCTTATGGCCAAAAGTGGCCGTTGTTCACAGGTGTTAGTGTCTTAGTTGCGATAAAGGTCTTGAATCGGTTTTGTGATCTCATCGTTCAATTTTGAAAGCAGATCATTGACCCCTTTTTCGGCGTCCATTAAGACTTTAATGGCATCAGCTTGACCAACCTTATCCGCAACCTCGCGGGCATGCGTCATTTCTTCTTCGGTTAACTGTTGGCCCTGTATTTGTTTTTGTTGAATGTTCAACTGAATCTCCTGGAAGTTCTTGAACAGATCAAAAGTGGCCTGTTCCGCCTTCATCTTGTCATATGCATCCGCCAATTTCTTGAATTCGTCGGATGTCTTCAGTTGTTCCTTCAGTGTTGTTGCCGTTTCATTAATATCAGCCATTATGAATCCTCCTGTCTAGTTGTCTTCATAATTGTATCATGAAAGCGTTGCGCTGACTATCTGTCTAGTTGCCTAAAATACTTGAAGTGGTATTCGACCACCACTTTTTAACGGAATTAGCAGCGCTGCTGGCACCCTTTTTGATCTGGCTACCAACTTGCGACGCGCCGTTTTGAACATTATCCCAGAAACCAGTATTGTTAGACGATTTTGAGGCCTTTGCCAAGGTTGCCGCGTCCTGGGTATTAAACGACGTCTGCTTTGTGTACGGTAAGATTTCTTGCAACTCTGTCTTAAATAAGGTACTGATTCCGGTGCCGCCAAGGTTTTCCAAATGGTGTTCCTTGTTGGTGTTATCAAACCCTTCCCAGGTCGTCACGACCACATCAGGGGTGTACCCAACCATCCATTTATCCTTGGCTGCGTCACCGTCACCCGTATCATCGGCTTCAGTACTCCCCGTCTTACCGGCAACTTGGTAGCCATATGGTTTAGCGGCAGCCCCAGTCCCCGTATTATAAACACCCAGCATCATACTGGTCATTTCTTTAGCGACCTTTTTGGACATCACTTTCTTGGTCGTCACTTTGGGCTGCGCCACGATGGTCTTCCCGTTTGCATCAACAATTTTACGGATATAGTGTGAATCCGTTCGAGTCCCGCCATTCGCAAACGCCGTATAAGCACTCGCTAATTCCTGCGGTGAAACCCCTTTGTTCAACCCACCAAGTGCCAGCGCAAGATTATCATCTGATTTAGTGACGGGCAGGCCAAAGTCTTTAACGGACTGGTATCCCTTATTCACACCGATCTTATTTAACAACCAAACGGCTGGCGCATTCATACTTTGGGCTAACGCCTCATACATCGGTACCTTACCCGTATAGACGTTATTTTCATTTTTAGGCGTGTACTTATTTGTCCCATATGACAGTTTCTTATTTGTCAGCTCAGAATCATAGAAGTAGCCGTTTTCGAGTGCTGGCGTGTACACCGCCAATGGCTTGATTGTCGATCCCGGTTGCCGCGCCATCTGGGTGGCCCGGTTATACCCGCGGAAGACGTGCTTCCCACGGCCACCAACGACGGCTAACACACCCCCGTTATTCGGATTGACCGCAATCGAGGCTGCTTGGACCTTCGTGCCATCCACAGCGTTGGACGGAAAAAGGTAGGCCGATTTAAAGTTTGTTTGCATGGATGACTGATAATTCTGATCCAAATAGGTGTAGATCTTGTACCCATGATTCAAAATTTCAGACTCCGTCAACCCATACTTTGAAATGGCTTCGCTGATAACGGCGTCAAAATAATAGGGATACTTGTATGAATCCTTATAACTGCACGTATCATGTGTCACGATTTTAGTTTGCTGGTACGCTTTAGCCTGCGCTTGCGTGATCGCGCCATTTTCGGCCATCAGATCCAGCACAACGTTGCGCCGTGCCAACGCGGCCTTCGGATGGTCGATCGGGTTATACCCGCTCGGCGACGTCAGCATGCCGGCCAGTACCGCAGCTTCTGGAACCGTTAACTGCGACGCTGATTTACCAAAGTACTTCTGTGACGCGTCCTGAACCCCCCAAACACCATTCCCAAAATAGGCATTATTGAGGTACATGGACAGAATGTCTTTTTTGGTATACACATTTTCAACTTCAACCGACAAAAACAGTTCCTTAAACTTTCGTGTGAAGGTTTGTTCCTGCGTCAAAAACGCATTTTTAACCAACTGTTGCGTCAGTGTACTCCCACCACCGCTAATGTAATCTCGGTGAAGGATCTTATTCTTCGCCAGAAGTAAAAACGCCCGGGCAATTCCTTTTACTGAAAAACCATACTCATGGTAAAAGCCCCGGTCTTCCGTTGAAATGACGGCATTCTGAATGTTAGGCGAAATCTTGCTCAACGAGACATACGTCCCTTTTTGTGAGTAGAGTGACCCCGCCTTTTTCCCATTTTTGTCGTAAATATACGTTGTTTTTTCAAGTTGATTCTTCAAATCACCAACGTTGGCTGTCTTTGCTTGAAACGTTAATACCGCACTCATCACAAACACGATGGCTAACACGATGACAATGAGCCACCGCGTGATCTGAAAGCGATGCCAGATTCGGCCTAACCCGCGTTTAAACCGATGCCAGCCAGGTGACAGCCAAGCCTTAATTTGCTGAAAAAACCCATTTCCTCGATTTCTATTCATAGACTCCCTCATTCACTACACAAATTAATACGTTAATTTTAGCACATTGTGTTCAGTCAACTGGCTGTTCACTTGAAATTTAAGAAAAATTAGATGTTCGAATCCAGGTATTGGGCAATTCCAACACCCGTGGTATCGCTATTTCAACCAAAAATGTCATCCAACTCTCCTAATTTAGGAGAATTGAATGACACCAGTGAACCATAACTGGATACGAGACTAGTGCACGATATCCGGTTCATGCTTTTGGCAATTTCATTATTCAGTTGCTGGGCGACTTCTTTACTTGGGCTAATGACCAAGATAGTGTCGTGACCGGCAAGGGTGCCGACAACTTCCGGCAGCTTTAAATCATCCAAGATTGCTGCCAATAAATTGCCGTTGCTTGGTAGTGTCTTGATAACGTTGATAAACTCAATCTGGGTCAGACCGACGACCACTTCGTTGATTGTTTCGCGCATGTGTTCTTCTTCGGATTTGTTCCCCGGTTTAAAAATGGTATAACGCAAGTGTCCATGGCCATCCTGGGCTTTGACTACCTGCATTTCACGAATGTCACGAGAAATCGTTGCTTGCGTCGCCTTAATCCCAATTTCCTTTAGATGACGCATTAGGTCTT
The DNA here is from genome assembly GCF_001311135.1 of Secundilactobacillus paracollinoides DSM 15502 = JCM 11969. Taxonomy (GTDB): domain Bacteria; phylum Bacillota; class Bacilli; order Lactobacillales; family Lactobacillaceae; genus Secundilactobacillus; species Secundilactobacillus paracollinoides. The sequence continues at coordinate 52,764 of NZ_BBAG01000001.1, read as the reverse complement.
CTTGCGTTCCAATCGGATATTGATTGATTAACTGTTCAATTCTCGATTGACGAATACTCTTTTTCATCCTAATGCAGCCCCCTTACTGTAAGTAACACTGCAATTATTATAACAAAGTAAGATGAATATGGCTACTTTTAATTGAATATTTATTTACAGGGTTGGTGTCCAGTATAACTAAAAAAAGCGAGCCACCGGGGCATTTCCAGGGTTTGTTTTCTCATTAATATTTCATTTAAACATTATGATGCATGGCGGGCGTGACGGAAAATGGGAGGAAGCAGCGCAGCAGAACGCTTTGCGAAACTCAGTTTGTCCTGAGCCTGGAATAAAAGTCAAATTTTCTCCCAAAATAAAAAAAGGTGTCAACTGAAACCCCTGCATTTAGGTCTTAGTTGACGCCTCCTTTATGACCGGAATCCGCCGTTTGTTGTATTTAGGCTAGATAATCTGGATGCGCTAACGTAACAGATATAGCAATCTCGATAGTTGCCCTAGCCTTTGACCCAGTCTAGTTCACTTTCTTTGTCCGCCGAACGCTTCAGCAACAAAGCGTCATCCTACATTTCATCAGGTGCTTCAACACCCAACAACCGCAATGCTTCCTTTAGCACCGTTGACACACTCTTAACAAGGGTCAACCGAGCAGTCTTCTCACTGTCATCAGCTAAGATCTTAGAGTGTGCATAGTACTTGTTAAAGGCTTTCGCTAACCGAATGGCATACTTCGCAACGTCAGATGGTTCGAATTCCTTCAAGGCCAGTTTAACGGTGTCTGGAAAGTCAGCTAAGACCTTCAACGTCTCCCAAGCTTCAGGATCCGAGATCTTGGCATCCGACTCAAGCAGCGTCACATCGCCGGCCTTTCTCAGAATACTTTCGGCACGTGCGTGAGCGTATTGAACGTATGGGCCAGTTTCCCCTTCAAACTTCAGTTGGTCTTCAAGGTTGAAGTCAATACTGTTCATCCGTTCGTTCTTTAAATCGCCAAAGATAATCGCACCGACACCAACTTGTTTAGCAACTTCATCCTTGTTTGGCAGGTCTGGGTTCTTAGCAGCAATCTGCTTCTTGGCCATTTCAATGGAGTCATCCAAAACGACATCCAATAAGATGATCCGGCCAGAACGCGTCGACAATTTCTTACCATCAACAGTAATCAAACCAAATGGAATATGGTGCAGGTTCTTAGCAGATGGCAAGCCCATTTCAGTTAAAACAGCCTTTAATTGTTGGAAGTAGTACATTTGTTCAGAACCAACAACATAGAGGTTCATAGCTGGATGGTACGTGTTTTCACGGTAGACCGCTGTCGCGATATCACGGGTGATGTACAGTGAGGCCCCATCACTCTTCAGGATCAAGGCCGGGTTCAAGTCGTACTTAGACAGATCGACCACTTGGGCACCTGTGATTCTTTCAGGAGTCCCTTAGCCTTTAGATCATCAATAACCGCCTGCATCTTGTCGTTATAGAAAGCTTCACCATTATAGGTATCAAACTTAACACCTAATTTGTCATAGATGGCATTGAATGCCTTTAATGATTCGTCACGGAACCATGACCAGAGATGGTGAGCTTCTTCGTCACCATCTTCAAGCTTCTTAAACCATTCACGCGCTTGGTCGTCAAGTTCAGGGTGTTCCTTATCTTCCTGGTGGAATTTAACGTAGTACTTTACCAGATTGGTAATTGGATCCTTCTTAACGTCTTCTTCGTTCCCCACTTCAGGTAAGCGACGATCAACTTCCCAAATTGGGTCCCCCAGTCACCCAAGTGATTATCCTTGATTGGGGTGTAGCCGTTTTTCTTCAGAATCTCAGCAATGGAATTACCGATCACAGTCGACCGCAAATGTCCCATGGAAATAGGCTTGGCGATGTTAGGAGAAGACATATCGATTGGCACATTGCCACCGTTTCCGTCTTCATTTTGACCATAGTCAGCACCGTCGCTCATCACTTGACCAAGAATGTCAGCACTAAAGACGCTCTTATCAAGGAAGAAGTTCAGGTATGGACCAGCAACTTCAACCTTTTCAAAATGAGATGTGTCGATCTGGCTACCAGGTCGGCCGCAATCTGTTGGGGTGCCTTTTTCATCGCTTTTGCCAGCGTAAATGCTGGAAAGGCGTAATCCCCCTTTGACGTGTCCTTAGGGCGTTCAATTTTTTGATAAATATCTTCAGCCGATAAGACATCAGTCAGGCTGGGTGCTAACGTATCAGCAACTAATTGTTTGTAATCCATAACGAATACTCTCCTATCGTATCTATAATGTCTGTGTCAATCTTAGAATATCACACTTGTGTGCACTACTGGCGCGAAACGGTATAAAAAAACGCCCCCTACAATTTAAAAATTGTAAGAGACGAGATTAACCCGCGGTACCACTCTAGTTGATATTTAGTATCCACTTTAACGTATTCACATTGACCGTTCTAAAAAGCGCGCTTCACTGAATGGTGCCATCAGGCTTCCAACCTCCCTGACTTGCTGTACACAGCCGACTCAGTTACTCCTCTTTTATCGTTGAACGTGATTGTCAGTGACAATCTCACTTGATGCATTCTACCGCATCTGAATAGGAATAACAAGTCTTAACTGGTGATTACCGTCATTCTAGCTAAAGATTCAAACAACTGAGTATTTTCTCATTAACGTTTAATGAATTATGGCGTATGCTAGAAACTGGTGAGACCTCCTTGGGTATTATGAGAATGAGATAAAATTCATTTTCCATCACATCCTGGGTTATTGTTTAATAAGCTGACACCAAAGGATTAATTCATTTATCCACGCTGGTCACCACCGGTTGACAACCATAAGGGACAAATAAGTGAAGTGTCTTGCGCTTCAAATGAAAGGGATTTTGATTATGGGTGACAGAAGACATAAGTCGACCCTGTTCTTGCGGAAAGATATTCGGACGGATATCTTCAAAAAAACGGGGTTGGCTAAATCATTGAATGCATTTAGTTTAATTACCATGGGTGTTGGCGCCATCGTCGGGGCCGGGATCTTTATTACACCAGGCATTATCGCTGCTAAATATACTGGTCCGGGGGCCATGCTAGCCTTTGTCCTCGCGGCAGTCGTGTGTTCGTTAGCAGCGTTGTGTTATTCCGAGTTTTCCTCGACGATTCCACTTGCCGGCAGTGCCTATACTTACATATACGCTGTGTTTGGCGAATTCATTGCTGGATTCTCGGCTGGGCACTCGTGTCCGAATACTTATTCTCCGTTTCAGCGGTCGCGGCGAGCTGGTCGTCGTATTTCCAAAATATTCTCGCCGGGTTTAACCTCTACTTACCAGCACAATTACGAGCAGCATTCGGAACAGCCGGTCAACCGCACGCGATTTTCGACCTGCCAGCGTTTGTAATCATCATGATCGTGTCCTTGTTGCTGATCGGTGGTATCCGTGAATCCGCCCGAGTTAACGCGATCATGGTCATTTTAAAGATTATTGTCATTATCCTATTCATTGTGGTCGGCGTCTTCTACATTCGCCCTGAAAACTACCACCCCTTCTTACCACACGGATTCAAGGGCGTTGTTTCAGGGGCGGCGGTTGCGTTTTATGCCTACATCGGGTTCGATGCCGTCTCAACAGCGGCCGAGGAAGTAAAGCAGCCGCAACGGAACGTGCCAATTGGCATCATCGGCTCCCTATTGATTGCGACAGCCCTGTACATTGCATTGTCTGCAGTTCTTGTCGGCATCGTCAAGTACACGAAGTTAAACGTTGCTGACCCGGTTGCCTACGCGCTGCACTTTATTCACCAAGATTGGGTCTCTGGAATTGTTTCCTTAGGGGCGGTTATTGGAATGACCACCGTGCTGATCGTCTTTCTCTATGGCGGTACCCGATTGGTCTTTGCGATTAGTCGTGACGGCCTGTTGCCACAATTATTCAGCCGTCTCAACCCAAAAACGCACGCACCAGCTGTGAATACTTGGGTGTTTGGAATCGTCGGCAGTATCTTCGCCTGCATTATCCCAATTGATAAAATTACCGAATTGGTCAACATTGGGACGTTGTTTGCCTTTGCGATGGTCTCGATTGGGATCGTCTTTCTCCGACAGAATCCGGCGTTTAAGGATCTGGATTCAGCCTTTAAAGTCCCGCTCTATCCTGTGTTGCCGATTGTGTCATTCATCCTATGTATCACACTCATGCTTGAATTGAAGGCCTTTACTTGGATCGCCTTCTTCGTTTGGTTATTGATCGGTCTGTGTGTTTACTTTAGTTATGGGTATCGGCACAGTGTTGTGCGCCTTCGTTATCAGAAAGATCAACCAAAATAAACTGACAAAACACGATTTGGCAATGATTGCTAAATCGTGTTTTTTATGCGTTTATGGCGCGTGGTTATTTGAATTTAAAGTTAGAAAAAAGACGTTCAGTTTTTATAAACAGAACGTCTTTTGATTCGATTAAAACCTAAGCGGGTAACGGGAATCGGACCCGCGACACAAGCTTGGGAAGCTTGGATTTTACCACTAAACTATACCCGCAACAACAAGATTAACTATATCATATCCTTACAAACTTGTCAGTAAAAATTCAAAAAAAAAAAGTTTGTAAATTCTTTCAATAGTCAACCTTTTTCGTTTTTTAAAAGCCCACCATTACCGTGGTTAGCTGTTTTTAACTTTTGCTAACGTTGCATCGTCTTTACGCACAATTGCCCGGTTGTTTAACTCGCCGACTAAGATGCGGTCTGCTTGATCAAACTCGAGGATGTGGATTAAAACAGAATTTTCGTAGACCTTTTCAATCTCGCCCTGAAAATCGTGTTCGAAAGAGCCAAAACGTTTGCCTTTAACGTAATCGCCAATCTTAAGTTCTGCCATGTGAAGCCCTCCATATCAAGATGATGAACAAGATAATAACAAACCCCTCAGTAAATTACAAGCAGTATTCCTCATATTTTTAAACTTTTGGGAAAACAGCAACGAATAGGCCACAATTGTCGTTCCATAAGTTTTCCCAAATTCCACTTAACTCACGCCCACTGGACCAGCTGACGTGGTAAACTAAGCATAGATTGTAATTAAAGGACGTGGGTCTATGTGGCTAGCCATCCACTCGGTAAGTTTTGTCTTCTTAATTCTTTGCACGATTATCGGCTTAAATCGCACCTCTGAAAAACGTATTTCGCAGTTCTTAATTATTGACCGGATCATCTACCTGGTCATCATCATCAGTGGCATCATTCTGTTGATTCGAACCTTTCAGCATGCGCCAGTATTGGTGGGCCTGCGGGAAGGGTTGGAACTATTGCTCATAGTGGCAATTGAACTGGCCTTTGGACGCAAACAGGAACGCTCCCTTTCCACCAGGCTCGTTGTGGTGCTGACCGTCTTGATCTTGCTCATTGCGGGTCTCGGCTGGTGGCTGGCTGTTAAGCTGCCCTGATTTCGGAACATTAAAAACCATTCTTCCAAATTATCGGAAGAATGGTTTTTTGTTTCTATTCGGTCTTGTAATCAATACCCTTTTGCTGTTTCAAGGCTAACGTCAACGAGTGATCCACTAAGATCGACTGGCTATCAATGATCGGTAAGTCAGTGATCGGTTCACGTTCTTGCGCGAGTGAGAGCTCAGTACACCCGAGCACCACTGCATCTACGTCAAACGTATCAAACATTTCCTGCACCAAACTATGGAACAGGTTCCCGTCGACAGTGTTGTTATCCTTGATCTGCGTGTAAATGAGTTCGTTAGTCTTAGCCTGAACGCTCGGCGTTGGTTTGACAAATGCATAACCGGCCGCTTCAATTTCGTGGTCGTAGATTTCATCTGCAATTGTCCCCTCGGTCGCAACGATACCGATCTTCTTGGCATTGGGATACTTGATTTTGATTTCACCGGCAGCCTCGCGCGGCATATGCAGGATCGGAATATCGGTCACCGCCGTTAACTCATCGTAGAAGTAGTGCGCTGTATTACACGGTAGCGCGAAAAAATCAGGGTTTAAGGCCGACTGGCGCTTAAAGTCGTCCAGCAATGGCGGTAACGGATTAGGCTTTGAGTGGTCCAAAATATAGTCCGTTCTATCCGGCACCGTCGCGTGGTTGACGAGGATGTAGTCCAGATAGTCCTGATCAGAATGCGCTGGTGTGCGTAAATTTAACTGGTGAATATAACTTTCGGTGGCCTGAGTACCCATGCCGCCGATGATCGTAAAGAAATGGTTCATCGTGATCACCCCTTGTTTTCAGCAAAATACCTATCAAAGTTCTTCACGTAATTGTGGTTCATCCACTTGATCAGTGCCCACCGCTTCAGATTCATGTCGTCTGAATATTCGTAGGTTGTCCCATAACGGTGTTCCTTGATCAGTTCTAACGCACGCTCCTTATCCGCATTTTCACGGGCATACTTCTTAAACGTTTTAACTGGGACACCCAGCCAAAGGGCGTGCTGTTCCGGATTCTGGTTGCCATAAACGGTCGGTTCCTCCGCCAGATCCTGTTTCACGTAGTCCTTGACGACCCAGTCGGCAAGGTTGTACCCGTTTAGCGTCACGAAGAAGCTGCTGCGACCCTGACGCAAGTTAATTTCAAATAATTTAAATGTGTTGTCCCGCGCATCGTACTTCATATCGAAGTTCGCATAACCAGTAAATTCAATGGCTTCAAGGAAGGTCTTGATCTGCTGATAGATCGTTTCGTTGTATTCTGGCAGGATCGCCACGTAGTTCCCGATAGCAGACGGTGCCGGATCCTCCAAGAGTGGATGGCCCAAACACATCATTTTCACGTGGTGGTGCTGGTCAACGTATGCGTTCAACACCCGCATATTGCTATCATCGCCAGGCACAAAGTCCTGCAAGATAAAGTCGGATTTATACCCGTTCTCATATGCAGCATCAAGGACGCGGTCAAATTCTTCGCGAGACTGGATCCGAAAAGCCTTCTTACGCCCTTCAAAATGCACGTCTAACCACTCCACGCTATTAGCTGGCTTCAAGGCGACCGGGTAGTCAAATGGCTGGTCAATGACCTGGCGATTATCGTGCTCATCCTTTGTGATGACGCGGGTCTTAGGGTATGGCAGCTGATACTTGTCACAAATTTCGTAGAAGCGTTCCTTATTATTGAGGTGTTTCAAGAGATCGTAGTCAATGTATGGGCACACAAACGTATCGGAAAGTTCGTCTTTATGCTTAGCGATCAACTCAGCGTAACCGTCCCCACACCCGATCAAAATAACGGGTTCGGCGTGGTCCTTGTAGCGTGCCTTAATTTTTCGCATAGATTCGATCCAAACGGGATCCTCATCAAATCCGGGGATCAGTTCAAGGTCAACCACCTTGGTATAGCGGGTCGGCGCAAGTTGAATCGACGCAATGGCCTTAACTGGCTGATGGTACAGCGCGTATAGTGACCGGGCCATTCCGTAGACGTTAAAGTCGCTCCCTAATAAGATTGGCGTAAACTTTGGTGTTTCCTGCATGACTAGTTTTCCTCCACAACATTTTTGGCAATCGTAACATCCGTTTCGTAAGGCGTGTTGACGCCGTTAACCTTTTGGTAGTTGTCTTCACCCTTACCTGCTAACACCACGATATCATTTTTTGTACTCATTTCAATGGCCTTGCGAATGGCCGTCTTGCGATCCATTTCAAACGCGACCTGGACCTTATCATGGTCAATATACGAATCAATTTCATCCGCAATTGCCCGCGGGTCCTCATAGCCAGGATCGTCGGTCGTTAAAATGGCCAGGTCCGCCTCTTCGCTAAGTGCTTTCCCGAAGCCTTTTCGTCTTGAGACCCCCTTGTTTCCGGTACTGCCAACGACCACGATCACGCGACCAGCATCGGTTTGGCGCCGCAAGAAACTCAGCAAGGCTTTCAGACTAGCATAGTTATGCGCGTAATCAATGTAAATGGTGCCATATTGAGAACTCGTCACCATTTCCATCCGGCCGGGCACGTGAACCGTCGTCAAGGCTGTCTGCATTTCAGCAGCCGTAGCACCAGACAACGCGCCCGCAATAATGGCACTGGCGGCGTTACTTTCATTATAGTCGCCAGGGACGCTCAGTGCGTAGGTGCCATCAAGGGCAAGTGACTTGGCCTTGTCGGAAATACTTTGAACGTCAAATGCGCTGTCTTTAAGCGTCTCTTCGTCATTACTAAACTGCACGTCCAGGTCGAGTGGCAACTGTAATTTGGCCCCTTTGCGCGCATACAGATAGATGTTTTCTGGCGGTGTGCTCGTCTTAGCGGCCTGATAGACATCTTCAAGATGGTCTGTCTCTGCGTTAATAATGCAGGTCCGTGAATTGACAAGTAACTGTTCCTTGCAAAACAGGTAATCCGCAAACGTCGGGTGCTCGTTTTCCCCAATATGATCCGGCGTAATGTTCAAAAAGATGCCCACGTCATAGGTCAACCCATAGACCCGGTTCTTCTTATAAGCTTGGGAAGACACTTCCATCACCAAATGCGTCATCCCATTAGTGACCGCAGCCCGCATATCGTGAAACAGGTCGAGTGATTCAGGTGTTGTGAGATCAGATTTAAACCGCTGATCTGGTTGGTTACCCAGCACCCGGTCAATGGTCGAAAACAACGCGGCCTTGTCATGGGTGTGGGTCCGTTGAATATGGTGTTCAAAATAAGCGGAAGTGGTTTTCCCTTTCGTCCCAGTAAACGCAATGATGAAGAGGTCGTTTTGCGGATACCCGTAAAACGCCGCCCCCAACAGTGCCATTGCTTGTTGAATATTTGAAACCGTAATGGCAGTCATGCCAGCACCTTCTGGGTACACCGTTTCGGCAACGTAGCCCGTAGCCCCAGCCGCCTTAGCAGCCGTTAAATATTCTGGTTTAAAATTACCCTTACAAAAAAACAACGTGTCTGGTTGAACCTGGCGCGAATCATAAGTCACACTGGTGAATTGACGCCCCTGGTTCCCCACCGTTGCAGTTAATAACTGATGTTCCTGTAATAAAGTCAACACTTGGGTCATATCAAGTGACATTGGCTTCTTCATCTCCAACTTATGAATAAAATACTGTTTCTATTATTTCACGTTTCCCTCAAAAAAGAAACTGACCCCGCCATCAGACTCCAGGACGGGGTTAACGGCATCTGTGCTGTTTAAGGCAAAGATAACGCCACAAAAAGCGACCCATTTTGTCCTAGCCAGCCAGCAATGAAGTCCAGCATCGTAACCCTTAACAAAATGGTCGTTCAAACAGTCTTCATTTTAGCAAATATCTGGTTGTAATACTACCAGGGTTGTGGGGTTGTAAGGATTTCTTTAGAGAGCGCGCGACCCAAGGCGGTTAGAGGGCGGAGTGTAAGTAACTCTGGTCAGAAAAGCCCGGGCCTGACTTTTTTGACCAGAGTTACTTACACTGGAGCCTTTTGCCTTGCTTCGGGTCTTTCCACTATTAGGTGAATCAAATAGCGCTGACATGTCGCTTCGTTGCACCGTTCGGCCTTGCAGTCAGAGGTGGGGTCGCTTCGGAGCTATTGAATTTCTTAACAGAAATTCAAGGATTTCCTACGTCTCCCGGGTTACCAGGCGAGGAAAGAACCCTCGCCAACTAACACTGACACCACAGCCTGCAATGCCGAACGGCTCCGCTACGCTACAATACTTGCAGGAGTCATTCGGAGGGTACGCCTTCATCAATGATTACATGAAGCCTCTCAATCAATTATTACCAGTGACTAGCTCATTGTTAGCAGCATTAATATTAATGGACTTAATAGCAGTTGAGGGTGAATTCTCTACGAACTGGTTTTAATACCATTTCGATGCTTGGCAAAATGGAATAAGTAAGCTCAACTTCAGTGAAATGGCCCAATTTGGCACGGAGCTGTGGTGTCGACATCAGTTAGCGACCGTACTTTGGTCGGTTACTGATGTGCGAGTCGATGGAGATCCATTCGAGAGCTGCGCAGCAGAAATCGAATTAGCTTCATCGCGAGCCACTACACGGAGTGCCAAATTGCGGAATGCAACGGACCTATCACCTAACATTGGAAAGCCCCCTTGCTTCGCGCGTTTCCGCTACATCACATAAATGCCTCGTAGCCAACATCACCAATAACTGTAAAAAAGCGCTCCCATCGTTAAATCCACAACAATGCGGTATAATAGAGTGGCACCAGGAAATGGAGTGATTGTATGGATAACTTAATCTTTTTTAATCCCGGCGATTCTGTTGGTAACTTTCACGACTACGACGAGGCAGTGAGAAGTGCCCAAATCTACCGTGAATCTAACAAAATTGAAAGCGGCCACGTCTTTGTGGTCAAGGGTGTCGATAATAAAAAATTCGATGTCTTCCTGGCTGATGATCAAATGATCAATCCAGAAACGGATCCACAAAAGGGAAAATCACGGTCACAACCCTACTACGTCTCAAAGAAACTCTAAGACGTTCCCTTATTTAACACATAACTGACAATTAAAAAAACGCACCCTCATTGTCTGAGGGGCGTTTTTTTAATGTACGGCAAAGTGGTTGTTTCACCATCCGCGTGAACGCTAAGAAATTGCTCACGATCATAACGGGTAAGTAACACTGGTACCCGCACTTGAAGTGACGTAACGCTATTAGCAATTAGAAAATGTTGATCGTCCACTGGTTGCAAGTCATACCCTGTCGCCCGCAAATAAATCTGCGTCTCCGCTAATCGCGTGGCATCTTGAAGCTCGCTGGTATCACTGATCAACAATGGCATCCCGTCACCCCCTGTGGCCCGTTTTAATGTAGATGCGCCCATCCATGACTCGGTCTTTAAACGCTACCAGATCAGTGTAGACCTCTGCATGACTTGGAACCGACCGCAGTTGGTTGACTAAGGTCATCAAAACGGCTAAAAATCGGCGCTGCAACCGACGATTTGCAGCTGGCAGCAAGCCATTCACACGTTGATTTTGCTGGTACAGGATCTGTATCTCGCTGCGGATCTGATTGTTGACCTGAATCGCTAGTGTGAACTGCTGGGTGTCTCGAACAGCAATCTCTACCTGATCAACGCAACGTTGCCAGGCCTGAAGTTGGCTGATAATGGCTTGTTCAGCACGATCATAGTCTGAAAAATCAATTGTTTTGTTGCGATTCATGGCGTTCAGCGACCGCCTTTTTCCCCTTCTCGGCCAACCCGTTAACGTAGTGACCTGCGTCAATGTAGCCGGCATCGATCAAGGGTTGCGGATCGCCGCCAATTGCGTTGTCACAGTAGTCAACAAAGTGACTGAGACTCGTCCCGGGTTCGACACGTCCTGAAGCAATGGCATCTAAAATATTGTATTGTTCTTTCGTTAACATTACGCTCATCCTTTCGCTCAACCAGTTATTGTGCTATACAAATAACTGCCGGCAATGACATTTAAGACGTTGTGACGACTTTGGTGACCGACCTAACGTCCGTTGCTTAAAATAATACCACGTTCTCTCTAAAACCAAACAATTATGCCTGTCAATTATGCCAAACGTGTATCACTACGATTTCTTGTTGTATCTAAATGTGGCAAGTTCTAAAATGAAGATAAGTGTGTTACAGGTGTCTGATTGGGTAATGATTTGCCAATCGAGACAAGCAACCTAAAATTAAAATAAGCTGGAGATGGCGACCATTGGATGAAGATTATGGTTACGTATATGCGTTAGAAAATAAGGCGTTCCCTGGATACATTAAAGTTGGCCAGACAAAAAATCTGGCGCGACGTTTAGCCCAATTTAACAGTACGGGGATCCCGCAGGAAAAACCAACACTGCTGCTATTTGCGGTGCATTTAAACCACTATAAGAAAGCCGAGCGGATCTTACATAAAGCGTTGTCCGATAAGCGAGAAAGCACCTCAACGGAATTTTTCAAAGCCACCTATAACCAAGTGAGAGCCGAATTTGACCTGTTAAGTTTTAACGACCCCAACGCCGAGCTAGTCCGCCCGGAAAAATTCAACGAAAAGATTACGGGCAAACCCATTCAGGTCGTCAAACGAAAGGTTGGCTCCCGCCCCAATCGGACCTTCAAGTATCTGAGTATTCCTGCCGGGTCAAAATTAACCTTTAAAGAAGACCCAAAGTTACAGGTCACCGTCATAGATGACAAAAATCACGTCTTGTGCCGATGTGGTAAAGAACACACCCTCTCTCGCGCAGCAATCTGCTGCTTCGATTATTTCCACCAGCTACCAGAAGCACAACAGGGTCACGACCGAAATGGGTTTGACTGGTTTGAATATAATGGCATCTTAATTTCTAAGATCAAGCCAATGGTAAACGAAGAACTCGGGTAGTCTTGAGCTGTTGAAATAATATTCAGGTGTCATTAAAAATCGATATTAGGTATAATGGCCTTATGAGATTGGAGTGTGAGAATGATGTTTATGTCAACGGGGGCGTTTAATCAACCACACGTGATAAAAGGTGTGGTTGCGGTTACTTGTCATACACAATTAACTTCAGAAAAGCCAGATGAGTTTGACTTATTTGATCAACTATTTGAAGACGCAAAGCAAAAGTTATATCAAAAGGCGGCTGAAAAAAAATGCGGACGGCATCGTCGATGTTTCCTTTAACACCGAGGTTGTTCGCATGAGTGTCGCCCCTAAGTTTTTAATTGTTCATGCATATGGGACCGTTATTTCGATAGAAAATTCAAAATAAGGTTTGCAAATATGGCAATTATAGTGTAATATATTTTTTGTTGTTAAAGGCACTGCCCCGGTGGCGGAATTGGCAGACGCGCAGCGTTCAGGTCGCTGTTTGGGTAACCAAGTACAGGTTCGAATCCTGCCCGGGGCATTTTTAACAAAACTGGATAAATTTTATAAAATAAGAATCGCGCTAAATCAAACTTTGGCCGGTTCTTATTTTTTTGTTTTTAGTCGAAAAATAAACTAGTTTGCACATATTCAGCACAGTTAACAGAAACGCAAATCGTCTCGTATCTGAATTAATCCGTCTTTCAAGAGGTTTAAATATCCAATTTTCTCAAAGTCCCAATTAATACCTGATCGAGGTTTTTCTTTAAATCACGAACTTTAGCCCCCATTCCATGGACAAAATGGTGTATTCACGTTATAATTCAATTCAATTAGCAATTTAATTGTACACAATAAGATATGACCATAATCAATTTCACAAGAAAGAAGGGACCGTTATGAGCGATACGAAACCGCGTCTCCTAGACGACCAGCTCTGTTTTGCCTTCTATACGGCAAGTAAAAAATTTAATCACTTTTATCAGGAGGCGCTCAAGCCGTTTCACCTAACCTACCCCCAGTACATTACCATGTTAGCGTTAGCGCTCTGGGAAACGTCGCCATTGACCGTTCGCGAACTTGGGCAACGACTCAACTTAGACAGTGGCACCCTGACACCACTCTTAAAACGACTAGAAAAACAAGGGTGGATCTCTCGTGATCGCAGTGAAGAGGATGAACGTCAAGTGGACATCTCACTGACCGACTATGCCATTGAGCAACGCGATGTCGTTTACGACCGCGTTAACCAGTGTGTGGACCTGCTTGATCTCGACCTTGCAACTTACGATGCTTTTCTTGACCAGATTCGTAGCGTTGGCGATGATTTGGACAACGTGCGAAATGACCGGAAGATTCAGAAGAGTTTTTAACAGCATATTTAGGTATTAAAAAGCGACTCACAGTTGAATCCTGTGGGTCGTTTTTTTGTTGTTTATTAGGTCTATTGTATATAGCAACTTTTAGTTTTGAGAACCCTGATCTGTTTGTGCTTGGTTGACCGGTTAGGTTTCTTCTTGCATTGTACTGAAGACATTCTTTTTTTGATTCAGTTTACCAATTTTTACACGATTGTACATAGCAATTATGCTTTATGACAGTATTTTTGATTGTTTCGGTCTACCGTGCCGAAACGAGTTCTGGAAAGTAAGGAGCTGCACGTAAGCTAACTCTGGCAGAAATTCCCGGTTCTGGAATTTGTGCCAGAGTCAGCTTACGCTCCGCTCCTTAATCGCTTTCCGCCACTCTCTATCTCAACATCGCCGCCATAATCGACATCGCCATCAAATTATTTAACATATGCAATCCAATCGACGTTACCAGGTTGTCCGTCCGACGATAGATGAAGGCCAAGATTCCGCCGAGACAGGCGTAAATCAAAAAACTGATCACGTTATTGCTTGCATGGGCGATTGAGAAGATCAACCCGCTTGTGATCACTGGCAGCCAAAGTCTGCCAGGATTAAAGAAAGCATTGATCCAATAGCCGCGAAACAGGAGTTCCTCAATGATTGGCGATAAAAAGATTCCCGAGAACATCAAAAGGTAAAAGATCCACCTGTCACTGCGCAACAGCGTAATGATCACCTGGTTGTTCGCCGTCTGAGTCTCACCAAACAGTCGACTATTTAACGTCGTCAGCAGCATCTCAACTGCCAAAAAGACAACGAACGCAATTAGCAAATAGGCAATATCGTTACGTGATGGTCGGTGCCACACTGGATGGTCCATCACCCGTTTTAAACACTGATACAGAACCAAGATCAGCACAACATAGCCTAAGATGTACCCTGCGGCGGCTAGGGAACGCCCCAAATACTGCGTTTTAGGTAGCCCCCTAATCACCGTTAATAACAGAGGTACCAACTGAATTAAAACAAAGAACGTCAAAAAAATTAAGATTCGAGTCGCAACAGACGGTTTTGCGATGCCCGACTTTTCCAATGGCTGCATGCAGCTGGCCACCTCCTAACAATTAATGACTCTCGTGATGATCATCGTCATCCGTTGCCGTATCACCGTTTGCTCGTTTAACAAAGGGCAGCAACTTCAAATAAATCACCGTCACTAAGGTCATAGAAACGACAAAGGCCACAAACAGCGTCAAAATCGTGACAACGCTATTTGCTGGCCAGTCATGAACGAGCACCATGGTGCCCCCAATAATGAGACACGGCACCAATACAATGATCGTGTACATAAATCCCTTCAATTAAAGTCTCCTTACCCACATTATATTGTGTGGTTAATGAAAGTCTTCCGACATATACCGCTCCAAAATGGCGGTGATGGCTAATGTTTCAAAGCTATTAAACTCCACAAAGTTCATGTTCGCGTACTTTAAGCCTACCTGCCACCGCGCTGAAAGATCTGACCGATCAACGTAATTAAAGACAACCTGCTTGTTTTTTAAACTCCCCAAAAATCCGGTATAGACAGCTTCACGTTTCCCCGGATGTTCTCCCACCGTCACGACTTGGTCAGCATTAAACGCCCAGGCTAAAAGGGTCTTCAGAATCGATTTTTTCTTAAAGTCCAGAGAGCTGATGATACTGTCTAACTGCCAAACATTGGCATAGCCACGTTCTCTAGCGAGTGCCATCACTGCAACCAGCGATTTGAGATAATCTGATTGTTCGATCACTCGGGTAATGGTATTCAGGCGATACACACCGCCGCCATTAATCGCCCCATCCGGGTTGATCTGTTTCAATAGAACAAATTTATCATCCACTGCCAACACATTGCCAACTGAAAAATGCGCGTTATCGCCATACCGATAGATTTCCACAAGCCGACCGGTCTTAGCTGCATTTAACAATTGTTCACGAACTGTCCTCATAGTTTGCCTCCGTGGTTAATCGCCGAATAATTTTTGTTAGATTAAATTGGTGCTACCTTAAAAATAGCAATTATTGACTGATTGTTCAAGTCTTGGTATTTAGGTCTGGCACAAATTTTGAGAATAGCCGCAAGAACCCGAATTGGTTATCACCATTTTAACCAAATCTGCTCGCCGGTACTTGGCATCGTGTTAATTAGATTTTCACGGGCAACCACGTTATCTCTAATAGTCGCTTTTAATGGTTAATGGGGTACACTATGACCATAATGTCGCAACATACGGCGTTTTCCTTGCACCCACCCCCTATTTTTCGTTACACTAGACCCATAAAGAATGAATTGAGGTGACATGATTGTGTTAAAGGAATTCAAGACATTTATCGCGCGTGGAAACGTGATTGATCTCGCCGTTGGGGTGATCATTGGGTCAGCGTTCACTGCTATTGTGACATCGTTGACGAAAAATTTGATCAACCCGCTGATTGGGATCTTCCTGGGTAAGATTGATTTATCCGGGCTGGTTTTGACCGTGGGCCAAGCCCATTTTCGTTATGGCGACTTCCTAGATGCGTGATTAACTTTCTCATCATTGCATTCGTGGTCTTTCTTATGGTCAAAGGGATCACTAAACTGATGCCTACCGAGGAACCAGAGGAAGAAGCGACCCCTGAACCAAGTTCAGAAGAGATCGTCCTCACCGAGATCCGTGATTTATTAAAGCAACAGCAGGAAACAACTCAACAGCAAACCAAGGAATGAGTGCGGCCATTTTGGCGGTGCTCTTTTTTTAGAGCGTGAAGCAAGGCGCTTAGAGGGCGGAGCCTAAGCTAACTCTGACAGAAATGCCTGAACTTGGCATTTTTGTCAGAGTTAGCTTAGGCAGGAGCCTCTGCCTTGTTGAACGCGTTTCAGCTACAGATAAGTGAACAGCTAACGTAAAGGCCGGGTTTTGCCTTTATCGGTCGAAGTTGCTTACACGGTAGCCCCTTGCTGAACGCGTTTCAGCTACAGACAAGAGAACCACCGAAGCAAATTCCTATTCAAGGAATTTCAATCTAACTCAACTTACCCAAAATACCTGTCCGTACAAAAGCGCAGTTCAGCCACCCGCTCTCGAGTTGTTTTACAACCACATTGCTAACAGTCGACCGCAAACAGCCATTGAAACTTCCCAATATCAATAACTGTAAGCGGTTCCTGTTCATTAGTGACAAAGAAGGCATGTTATGGATACAACAGATGAGTTTCAAATTCACTTACAGCGACTCCCTTTCAAGAAAGCAACTGCGATTGAAACGGTCTACGCGCTTGGAAATGGCCATTTTGGCGTCCGTGCATCGAATCCGCTTCAGGGCGATAACCCCGATTACCCAGGCAGCCAGGACTGTTTATCAACGGGTTTTATGACCTGACAGCGCTCCATTACGGCGAGGACTATCCCGGATACCCGCAAAATTCACAAACAATGTGTCAGTTGCCGGATCCCCGCTTTATTGTGTTAGAAATTGATGGTCTGCGCTCTGACGATGAAACATTTAGCGTGAAGCAGGTCGATAAAAATCTGAATCTCAAAACGGGGTTGCTATCGGAAATTTATGAAATCACGTCGCCGACTGATAAAACAGTTCGGTTGACCATGCAGACCTTTGCCTCGCAGGATGATGCCCGGATATATGGCGTGGCCTATTCCCTATCGGCCCTCAACTTCTCGGGAAACGTCAAGGTGATCAAACAGCACCGCTATACGCAGCAGCAAATTCCACAACACGACATTGATGTTCGAAATGTGCAGCGACAATCACAATTGACTTGTACGTACCAAGAAGCTGATCATCCAACAATGCAGATGATTACGCGAAAGAGTCAGCTGGCCATTACGCTGCAGGTACAACCTTTGAAAAATGACGACCAGCCAGTCCCTAAATTAACGACTCAGGATCAATTGCCGACGTACGTCACCGACTTTGATCTTGTTCCTGCATTGCCCAAGAAGTTGATTTCGTTTATAGTATCGGGTTTCCACACCCGGTCGTCATCGCCAATGCCGATCCGGATACGGTCGACCAAACGCTGGCGAACGAAACGTTTTCAACGTTACTCAATAAGTCTGCGCACCAGTGGGCTATTTTTTGGGACAACAGCGACGTTGAACTTAAGGGGGACGCAAAACTGGCAAAAAGTATCCGGTTTAACCTCTTTCACCTCAATCAAGCTGCGGGTCGTGATGGCATGACGAGTATTCCTGCAAAGGGATTGACTGGTTCTGGATATGAAGGTCACTATTTCTGGAATGCTGAAATGTTTATGTTACCCTTCTTTATTTTCACCCAACCAGAAACGGCCAAACAAGTCCTCAGTTACCGGTATAGTAAGCTGCTTCAAGCCCAGCAACGCGCCCGAGAAATGACTGTTAAAAAGGGCGTTCTCTTCCCCTGGCGAACCATCAACGGCACCGAGGCCAGTGCCTACTATCCCGCCGGCACTGCACAGGTTCACATCAACGCAGATATTGCCTACGCCGTCGACCTGTACGTTCGCGTGACTGATGACCAGGACTTTTTAGCAACTCAGGGGTTGCCGCTGATCATTGAAACAGCACGCTTCTGGCTGTCTTATGGGCATTACGCAACGGACGATGCACACCATGGTCGATTTGTGATCAACGATGTGACTGGTCCGGATGAATACACGGCAATGGTCAACAACAACTATTACACCAACCGCATGGCGCAACATAATTTGTATCTAGCAGCGCACTACGCGAGAATACTGGGACAGACTGACAATAATGTGATTGGAAAATTAGGGCTTACGACGACCGAGATCGATGCTTTTCAGCACGCAGCTGACCAGATGTATCTGCCGTTTGATCCGAATCGCCAAATCAAAAAGCAGGATGATACCAGTACGGAAAAACCGGTTTGGCCGATTGCAGAAACGCCGCGGACGCAGTTTCCGTTACTGCTTCACTACCACCCAATGACGATCTACCACTACCAGGTCAATAAGCAGGCTGATACGGTCATGAGTGACTTCTTATTTCCAGAGGATCAAGATCAGGCCCAATTGAAACGAGATTACGATTACTATGAAGCCATCACGGTTCATGATTCTTCCCTCTCTCGGGCCATTTTTGGTATCTTAGCGCACCGCTTGGATGAAGCCGATAAGTCGTACCAGTACTTTATGGACACTGCCCTGACGGACCTAACAGACGCTCAGGGTAACGTTGGCGATGGCATTCACGCTGCCAACATGGGCGGCAGCTGGCTAAGTCTGATTTATGGCTTTGCAGGACTTGAAATTAAAGATACCACGCTGCACCTGCATCCCAAACTGCCGACTGAGTGGCTGGAAATGCGCTTTAAGCTTTGGTTCCAGCACCGGCACATTGGTATCACGATCAATCATCAAGCCGTTATTCTTGAAAATCTAAAGGGTAAACCGATCACCATCCAAATTGGTGACAAACAGGTGACCTTAGGGAGTGAAAGAGTTACCGTACCATTTCCAATTTAATGTGAAAAATGAAACTTAAATCACAATATTTGTAGAAAACCCGAATCATGCCTATCATTAATTTAGAGGGGTTTTAATTAAGGAATTTAAACTTTAAGGAAAAGAGGCTAACTTGTATGAGAACTATTGCACTAAATGTCATGCAAGAATCGATTGAGGTCGCTTACTCAACGAATAATAACGAACCGCCCTTTCGGCAATTTATGATCACGTACAATCCTGATCAGGCCATTGGGGATAACTTGGAAAAGATCAAGGTTGTGCTAGCCGGTCTTCCAGTCGATGCCGCTATTTTGACGAATTCACTGGAATACGATTTTTCAGACACGGTTATTGGCATCAACCACCAACGAATCGATATTGGGCTTGCGTTGACCAACATGTTGAACATTCCGGTGGTTTGCCAGCGAGATGTTGAAGAAAACGGTCTCCAAGCAGCAACCGATAAAAAGCAGCGCTACAACGAGTGGCACCTAGATTACTATGGTGAGTATGAAAAAAAGCGTAACTATGGTCAGGAAGCCATGCTGACGGTCGGAAACGGCTATCTTGGACTGCGTGGGGCCTTTGTTGAGTCGCGAGCAGATGAGGATAATTACCCAGGCACTTATGTTGCTGGTGTCTATAACCAACTGACCACCAAAATTGGTGACCGTGACGTCACGAACGAAGATCTGGTGAACATGCCTAACGCCCAGTTTCTCACGTTTGGTGTTGATCATCAGCCGCCATTTAAGATCACATCAAGAGACATTCAAGATATTTACCGGTCGCTTGATCTTAAGCATGGGACCTTGACAACAATGATGCGGGTTCAGCTTTCAACGGGTCACGTCCTCAACGTGACAACGACAAAGATGGCTAACATGCAAGATTGGCATCAATACGCCATCAAGTACACGCTGACACCCGTCAATTTCTCTGGTAGCATTCAGATCTATTCAGAAATCGATGGCGATGTGACCAACGGCAACGTCGATCGGTACCAGGACTTCGACCAGCATCATATCGACATCACGGGCATGAGCGCCCACGGTAACGAAATGTACCTCACTGGTGAAACCAAAACGTCAAAAATCGGATTTACGGTCGGGGCAAGCCTGTTAAGTGAGCAACCAACAGACAATGATATTGAGGTGACAAACGACGATAAGCACATCCGTCAGCAATTATCGACAGAAGTCACTGCCGGCCAGACCTATTCGTTTACGAAGAACGTCGTCATCTACACGACCTTGGAAACGGCCGAGACCCCAACAATGTCAACTGCAAGCGAAGCACTCGCTAAAGCCAGTTACAAGCAGACTAAGAAACAGAGTCTCGCCTACTGGAAGTCAACCTGGGATAACTTCGATATTCAGATCGATAACGATA
This sequence comes from Secundilactobacillus paracollinoides DSM 15502 = JCM 11969, assembly GCF_001311135.1. GTDB lineage: Bacteria > Bacillota > Bacilli > Lactobacillales > Lactobacillaceae > Secundilactobacillus > Secundilactobacillus paracollinoides. Next base: position 32,275 of record NZ_BBAG01000001.1, on the reverse strand, counting down.
TCACGAGTCAAAAACTGACCCGGGTCAACCTCTTTCACACCATGGTCTCAGCCGCCGCAAATGAATCTGGCGAACTTGATGCATCTGTTGGTGCGCGTGGGTTACACGGTGAAGCCTATCGGGGGCACGTGTTCTGGGATGAAATGTTCATCATGCCCTTCTACAGCCTGCACTTCCCGAAGTTAGCTAAACAGCTGTTGATGTACCGTTACCGTCGTTTGGACGCCGCAAAGGCCTACGCCAAGAGCGAAAATTACGATGGTGCGATGTTCCCTTGGCAGTCTGGTGAGACCGGCGATGAACAATCTCAGTTTGTTCATCTGAACCCGATCACGCACACTTGGGATCCAGACAACAGCCGCCTGCAACGGCACGTCTCGTTGGCGATTGCCTACAACATCATCACGTACGTCAACGTGGCTGGCGACCGGAAGTTTATGAAACAATACGGGCTGGAAATGCTGCTGAGCATCGCGAAGTTCTGGCTAAGTACCGTCACCTATGATAAAAAGGCGGACCGCTACAGTATTCCACACGTCATGGGACCGGATGAATTCCACGAAAATTATCCCAACAGTGACGAACCTGGCTTAACCAACAACGCCTACACCAATATCATGGTGGCTTGGCTCTTCAACATGCTAAGTACGATTCGGACCGACATGAAGGCGGCTGATTTTAAGGACGTCGCCGAAAGAAGTGCGTTTGACGAAACCCTCTTTACAAAGATGACCGATGTTGCCCATAAGCTCAAGCTTGATATCAACGATAACGGCATCATTGGCCAATTCGAAGGCTACTTCAAATTGCCAAGCATGAACTTTGACAATTACCGGAGCAAGTATGGTGATATTTCACGGATCGACCGAATCTTAAAGGCCGAGGGCAAGACCCCGGATGCTTATCAAGTGGCCAAACAGGCTGATACATTAATGCCCTATTACACATTAAGCATTGACGAAGTGGGTCATATTCTGGGACAATTAGGCTATCAGTTGCCGAAGGAATATTTAACCAAGAACATTCAGTACTATCTGAACCGAACGACTCATGGCTCGACCCTGTCACGAATTGTTTACTCAGTGCTGACTGAAATGGACGACAACATGGATCAGTCCTGGTCGCTCTTCTCGACCGCCCTCTTTTCTGACTACTACGATATTCAAGGTGGCACGACCGCCGAAGGGATTCACCTTGGTGTCATGGGTGCAACCTTAATGATCGAGACCAGAAACTATGGTGGTGTGGATAGCCTGGGACCGCAGCTTGAAATTCACCCGCACTTACCCGCTCAGTGGCAGCGCTTGCATTTCAAACAGTTGATCCGTGGTCATTGGTTTGAATTTACGATCACGCACCATCAAATTTCTGTTAAAACAGATACGAAGGTGACGATCCAAATCCTAGGACAACCGGTTGCATTAACACCAAACAAGGAAACGATTTACGATTACTAACCAACTACGAAGGAGTGTTGCAGTATGGCAAAGGTTTCATTTGAACAAATTAAGGGCTTTGTGTTCGATCTCGACGGGGTCATTACGGATACCTCGCTCTACCACACAAAGGCCTGGCACCAGCTTGCAGATAAGCTAGACGTTACCTGGAGCAAGGAATTGGAAGACGGTTTAAAGGGTATCTCGCGGATGGATTCACTCGAGATGATTCTCAAAGCCGGACACAAGGAAAACGACTATACGCATGACGAAAAGGTCGCGCTTGCTACCGAAAAGAACACCAACTATGTCAATGAGATCAGTAAAATGACCCCAGAAAATATTCTTCCCGGTATCAAGCGTTCTTAGATGATCTGCGCGCTAACGGCTACCAAATTGCATTAGCATCCGCTTCTAAAAACGGCCCAACCGTCCTAAAAAACCTTGAACTAACAGATTACTTCCCAAAGATCGTTGATCCAGCCTCATTGTCTAAGGGCAAGCCAGACCCAGAAATTTACACCAAGGGTGCTGAATTGCTTGGCCTGGCACCAGAGACCTGCATCGGCGTTGAAGACGCTGCAGCTGGCATTGAAGCCATTAACGCAGCAAACGAAGTCTCCGTTGGTATCGGTGACGCAACGTTGCTGAAGGATGCCGACGTTCGGTTTGATAACACTGCTGAAATGACGTTAGCAAACATCAAAAAAGCGATGGCTTAATGTCGATTTTAAAAAAGACGCTTCCGAGCGTCTTTTTTGTTTCATTGCAACTAAAAAAGCACGCATGATAGGCCGCGTACTTTTCTGGTCACTATTTTGTATTTTTTATGCTTCAGTCATTGAGTTATCAGAACGAATGGCCTTAAGCGCATCGTCGATCTGACCCAAAACAGCAGTAACATTTTTAGGATCTTCCAGGTTATACTGCTGGAGATTGATCTTTAACTTGGGACTGACATCATATTCATCAAACCACTTGTGATATGCAGTCCACATCTTATAGTAGTAATCCTCACGCTCCGGGTGGCCGTCAATTTGTTCATAGTCGCGACCACGCTTCTTGATCCGGTACAGAATCGTGTCAAAGTCACTATCTGCGTATACTAACAGGTCGGGCGCTTTCTTTGGCAGTTCGTTTAATTCCCCCATCATGTTGTCCAACAATTTGAGGTAAACGGAAAGCTCTGTGTCTGTAATGTTGCCTTCCGCGTTGTTTTCCTTTGTAAACAGAGCGTCTTCGTAGATCGACCGGTCAAGCACATTGTTGTCATCAGCCAACGCCTGTTTGATCATCCCAAAGCGCTTGTTTAAAAAGTAGATCTGCAGCAAGAACCCATATTGTTTTGGATCTGAATAGTATAACGGTAAAACAGGATTTTCGCCAACGGGTTCAAAAAAAGCCTTTGTTCCCAAATGGTCTGCGAGCATTCCTGTGAGCGTGGTTTTCCCAACGCCAATCATTCCGGCAGTAATTATCACCATAATAGCCCCTCTTTTAAAAAAATATGCAAGATATAGTGTACCAAAATTCACCCCCTACCACATCTATATTGACGATATTTTAGTCAAGCGCGGTTCCTGAGACAGCGCACGACGTGTAGTATAATGAACGTATAAGGGTTAGCACATTGTAGCAGGACAGATGTCCAGTTTCATACAGAAGTAACAGGCATAATAGAAAAGGAGCGGATCACCTATGGCATATGATGCAATTGTCTTTTTTGATTTAGACGGTACTCTGTTTGATAACGACAAACACGTGTTACCAGCAAGTATTGACGCAATTAAACAAATGGCGCAGCAAAACATTCTTTCAGTGGTCTCAACTGGCCGCAATATTTTTGAAATCCAGTATGTTCTAGATGAAACGGGGATTAATTCAGTCGTCAGTGCAAACGGCAGCTACGTCCAATATGAAGGCAAAAAACTGCACGCAGAAGAAATTGACCCAGAACTGATTGCGACCTTCACCGACTATGCAAACCGTCAGGGAGATGCGGTCGCCTACTTTAACAATCGTGGTTTTCGCTTAAGTAAAGAAAATGACCTGACCCGGCCAAACTTTAAATTATTACGACTCGATGCCAAGGTCGACCCTGATTTTTACCGCAAAGAACCGATTAATTTCATGAACGTGTTCAACACCAACAAAGAAGACCAGTATACCGCTGAATTCAAGAATCAGCTGTCACTGGTTCGAAATAACCCACGTTGTCTGGATACGATGAAGGCCGGCGTTTCTAAGAAGACGGGTATCGAGATCCTGTTGTCGGCGGCCAAATTAGAAAACATTCCAACATACGCTTTCGGCGATCAGCTCAATGACCTGCAGATGTTTGACGTGGTCGACAATCCGATTGCATGGCAAACGGCCACCAACTAGCGAAGGAAAAAGCGTCCTATGTGACCACTTCCAATGTCACTGATGGGATCGTGCACGGGTTAAAGCACTTTAATTTGATAAAGTAGCGCTGATCTAATGAGTGTTGCGGTACGCCGTTGGTGGCATGCCTTTTAAATGTATAGCGCAATTATTTTAATTGAGGCGTTGAATAGAGGCGGTCGATTCGAATATCCTCGTTGGGGATTTTGAGTTGACCGCCTCTTTTTTGCATTTTATGTGGCTTGGGGTCTGGAGTGATCGTAAGTATAGCACAAAATTGCCCGTATTATAGACTTATGTTGTAAAATCGTCAGTTTTAACTGAATCCGTGTTAACGAGCTACAAAAAAGGCCTTCAACTTGGTGGTTTCCTCGTTGAAGGTCTTTTAATTTGTCGCTTATTTCTGACTTAAAATTGGTTGATTCGTCACGTCTGTTCGAACGATCAGTACATCACAGCGGGCATTCGTCACAACGTAGCTGGCGTTTGACCCCAGCATCATCCGTTCAACAACGTTTGCGCCCGTAGCACCAAGCATGATCAAATCGGTGCCAAACTTAGCGGGTAAGTTCTTAGCTAACTCAACCTTAGGATTGCCATACTGAACCTCACCTCTGACGTTCGTGACCCCTGCTTGTTTGGCACTGGCCACGTTTTTATCAACGAGGCGCTCAATTTTTTCCTTGATTTCATCGAGCAAGCCCTGATCGACGTAACCAAATCCGAGTTTAGTCGACCCTAACCCAATGAGTTTGCTCACGTTCAGGACACTCACAATCGTGAGTTCAGCCTGGTTTCGTTTGGCAACGGCAATCGCTTTTTGAACCGCGCGTTGGGCCTGTTTTGATCCGTCAACACCGACCAGAATATGGTGATAGTTTGCACTGAGTTTCATAGGACCCCACCTCCAAGTGGTCGTCTAACCGACTGACATTAATCGGCTAATTCATTTGACAGCGCCTCAATTGACCGGCCGTAAATGGCCATTGCGGTCAGAAGGTCATCAACCGGTTGAAATTCATTGACCTGGTGCATCGTGTCTGGGGTGTGGGCAAACAGGGCACCAAACGCAACCCCGCGCTTCATTAACCGGCCATAGGTCCCACCGCCAACAACTTCTGGTTCAGCAGCCGTGTCACCAGTGAGCTCCTGGTAGGTGCTCATTAACGTGGTTACGATTGGATCATCAGGTGAGACGTAGTGTGGCACCATTTCGCGACCCTTTTCGAGTTCAAAATGATTTAATTTTGCGACCTCAGCAAAGGTGGCTTGAATATCGTCAGAGCCGATGCCCTTTGGATAACGGAAATTCAATACGATATGCCCGCCCTTTTCAGCATCAAAGGCCATGACACCAACGTTCATCGTGAGCTCACCCATGATGTCGTCAGTGTAGGCAAGCCCAAGTTTTGTGACCCGCGAATCATCGTGTAATTGGTCACCTAACAGGTTAAGAAAGGCTTTAGCATCAGCACCAAATCCATACTGTCTCAAGAAGCGGGCCAAATAAGTCCCCGCATTGATGCCATTCTTAGGTTCCATCCCATGCGCGGCTTTACCGATCACATGCAAATGCACACCGTCACCATCCGTGGTCACATCCCCAGTAACGGGCTGGTTATCTAAGAAACTGGTGAAGTCGCTGACCAGGGCTTCGTTGTCGCTAGTTTCAACAACGGCGTGTGCATCACGAGGGACCATATTTTCCCGTAAGCCAGCGTTAAATGAGGTCAACGTATAGTCGCCATCATTTTCACCGGCCATTGTTAATGTGAAGGAAACGTTCCCTTTTTCACCATTGATAATTGGAAATTCGGCGTCTGGTGAGAAGCCCATTGTGGGTTCTGGATGCGTCTTAAAGTAGTGGGTCATCCCAGCCCAACCGCTTTCTTCGTCAGTGCCCAAAATAAACCGAATCTTCTTATTGAGTTTAACGCCCTGTTCTTTGAGAATCTTTAACCCGTAGTAGCAGGCCAACGCTGGCCCCTTATCATCAGAGGTTCCCCGGCCATAGGCGTTGCCATCTTTGAGAGTCAGGGTAAACGGATCCGTGTCCCAACCTTCGCCAGCGGGCATCACGTCAACGTGCGCCAAAATAGCGACAGTTTCGTCGCCTGATCCAACCTCCACGAAGCCCGCAAGATTGTCCAGATTTGTTGTTTCAAAGCCGTCGCGTTCAGCGAGTTTTAAGAACGCCTGTAAAGCCGTTGCTGGCCCAGGCCCTAGTGGCGCGTCAGCCGTTTTTTGACTATCGTCACGCACACTCTGAATGGCGATCAGATCCTTTAAATCACTTAAATAAGCATCGCGATGGTCCGCTGCTGCTTGTTTCCAATCAATTGTCATGAAAGTCCCTCCATCTTATTTCTACCTCCATTTTAGCATAGGTGACCGTGTTTACTGTTATGAATCCGCTTTTCTTTGGGTCTTTCCATTGTTAGGTGATCCAAATAGCATTAACATGTCGCTCCGTTGCGCCGTTCGGGCCTGCAGGCTGAGGTGGGGTCGCTCCGGCAATGCCGAACGGCTCCACTACGCTACGATACTGGTATTAGTCTGAATAGATGGTCAGGTTTCATAAGTGGTGTCATGGAACCTGCTAATGAATCGTGACCAGTAACTAGCACATCGCGAGAGAAGCATTGCTGTTAATTGTCTGACTAGCAGTCGAGGATGGATTCTCTTCGACCTCGGATTAACGCTGTTATGATGCTTAACCAGTGGGAAAAAGGGTGCTCAACGTCAGTGAAATGGCCCAATTTGGCACGGAACTGTGGTGTCGACATCAGTTAGCGACCGTACTTGGGTCGGTTACTGATGTGCGAGACGATGAAGATCCATTCGAGAGCTGCACAGCAGAAATCGAATTAGCTTCATCACGAGCCACTACACGGCCTGCCGAATTACGGAATGCAACGGACTATCCCCTAAAAGTGGAAAGCCCCTTTTCTTTTCTCGTGCGTGCTATACTCAAGGTAGCGACATTGAACGGAGGCCAAAATATGCAAACATTATCGGAACAGATCTTACGCAACACGATTCGAATTCGCCCGGAAAATAGCCATAAGGGCACTTATGGCCGTGTCTGCCTCGTAGGTGGTAACGCCCAGTATGGCGGCGCCATCATGATGGCCACCGAAGCGGCGGTTTATAGCGGTGCCGGCCTGAACACCACATTGACTGACCCAGCCAATTTTGTGAGTCTGCATTCACGGTTGCCAGAAGCGATGGTTGCTGATTTCCATGACGAACACCAACTTGAATCGTTGGTAGCTGCTGCAACGACGGTCGTTGTCGGCCCAGGATTAGGAACGGACGCTGATAGTTTAGCGGTTCTGGAGACTGTTTTCAAAACCGTGTCACCCAACCAGATCCTAGTCATCGACGGGTCCGCTATCACCCTCGTTGCAGACAAGTCCCTCTCGCTGCCAAACGCACGGCTGGTCTTTACCCCACATGAAATGGAATGGCAACGGCTATCTGGCATTACGATTACGGATCAAACTGACGCGCACAATGCCCAAGTCCGCGAACAGTTAAACGGTATCGTGGTCCTTAAATCACATCACACCCGCATCTACACCGCGGACGACGTTTACCTGAACCCTACTGGCACACCTGCGCAAGCTACCGGTGGTATGGGAGACACCCTCGCCGGGATGGTCGGTGGCTTTACCGCGCAGTTTGCTGATTTGGAGAACGCCGTGTTAGCTGCCGTTTACGCGCACAGCGCAATTGCTGACGAACTGGCGGCAACGCAGTATGTGGTCTTGCCAACGCAGATCATGCATGAGTTGCCACGATTTATGCATGATCACCAAGCACAATAAAGGAGAATCGAATCAAAAAGAAGTTGGGAATAAGGTCATTTCCAACTTCTTTTTGATATGATTATTTAATTCTTAACAGTTGTCTTAATCGTTCAGTCCGCGCACCCAGCACCGTATCAGCTAAGCGGGTCTTTAAGACCATGTAGACATAAAAGTACCCAGCAATGCCCACCGCAAAAATAATAACGAGCAAACTGCCGACACGTGAATCAACCACCATGACATGCTGATCAGCCAGCTCACAATCTTAACCAAGGCGTACGCAATCACGCACATGATCAGCGAGAAACTCAAGATACCGTTCGTTTTCTTGGCGATACCAGCGTAATCAACACCAAATTCGCCATTGAGCCAGTGCATGATAAAGTAGTTCGCCACGATAAATCCGATCATTGTTGCAACAAGTGGTCCAAAGACGCCCATGAAATGGATGCATGGCCACTGCAACAACAGTTTGACAGCTGTCCCAATCAAGAAATAACGAACTGCCCGCTTGTTTTGCGAGACCCCCTGCATGATTGCAGAAGTGACACTGAACAACCCAAGCATGATCGACATAAAGGAAGAAAAGGCCAAAACTGCGGCGGCCAGTCCCTTGTGAGCAACCCCATAAAACAGGATATTCAACGGGTGGGCAATCGCTGCCATACCCAAGGCACTAGGCAGCATCACGAATTCAAACAGCAAGACTGCGTTCGTAATTTGACTGCTGATGTCCTTCTTATCGCCGCGAGTAAAGGCTTCGGACAGTAACGGTACCGCCGTAATGGCCAAAGCAGAGGACAACGAAACGGTGATCATGATCAATTTATTGGCGTTCACGCTAAACAGCGCAAACAGATCATTAAGCATCACAGGGTTTGATATCCCTGTTGATGGCATAAACTTGAAGAAGGTAAATTGATCGATCAGTTGAAAGATAGTGATACCGGCACCAAGCACAATAAATGGCAGTGCTTGCTGTAGAATTTCTTGGTAGAGCTGTTTAGCCGGCACCACGATTTCATTATTACTGTTGGCAACTAAATTGCGATACAGTGACCGCCGCCGCAGGTAATAGACACCTAAAGTCAGCAAGCCAAAAATCGCACCGACGCAGGCCGCAAAAGTTGACTGGGAAACGGCTGTGATCCAGCTGCCATGCCACACGCGCATAATCAAGTACGCTGTGATCAACATATAAAGGACGCGGGCAAGCTGCTCAACAAATTGAGAGATTGCCGATGGTGCCATGTCCTGGTAGCCTTGGAAAAAGCCCCGGGATAAACTCATGACTGGAATGATCAAAACGGCCCAAGCCAGTGAGTGTAACACTGGAATCACGTGTGGATCGCCGCCATCGAAGACTGGTGCGCCAAAGTACAGCACCAGCATACAGATCACACCAGTGGCGCCTGCGAGGACTAGCCCATGCTTATAGAGCCGAAACCCAACGCCGTATTCATTAAGCGTATTATAGTGCGCCACCTGTTTAGCAATCGCGGATGGAATCCCGGCAATCGCTGCAATCAAAAAGAAACTGTAGATATTGTATCCCTTACCATACAGCGCATTCCCCTGAAGAAAGAAGGACCCAAACCAGATCCCCCAAGGAATAATGTAAATCGCCCCAAGTATGCGTGAAAAGATGCTGCCGGCTGTCATCCAGGCTGACCCCTTAACCATTTGGTCCTGTGCATCAATTTCAGGCGTTAAGGTGTCATCCTTATTTGACATCTCACTCATTCAAAAACCCTGCTTTCATCGCGCTGGTTGGAGCGCTAATCTAATATCATTTTTTAACTTCGTCACAACTTATACATTGTATTATGAATGTGAGTTTGACGCAATTAAATTTGAGAAAGTTTAAAACCAGAGTCCGTTACACGTTAGCCCCTTGCCTTGCTGAACACATTTCAGCAATGTAGCAGCAGAAGTTAGTCGCCGGTACCACTCAGAAGAAAAAATGCCCGAACTTGGCATTTTTGCCAGAGTCCCTTACATGGTCTCGCCTTGCTGAACACGTTTCGGCAATATATCAGCAGAAATTAGTCGCCGGTACCACTCAGAGACAAAAATACCAAATTCCATACTGAAACAACCTGTCACTTAGATTAAAGGCCAAATGAAAAGACTTTCTTAAACCCATGCGTCTCAACACGAATTCAAAATAGTCGCCGCCAAACTCTGGTATAATAAACGTAATTTGAAATCTAATTGTCATACAGGAGGCTCATTTGAAAAGTAAAAAATTGCTGATTGCGCTTATCATCAGCTTGATTTGCGGCCTCGGACTTGGTGTCTGGTATGCGCGATACACCCAGCATCAAACAATTAAACATGAGTACAGTTTTTCCAGCACACCCACTATTTTCGTGCACGGCTGGACAGGTACTGGTCGCTCGGAGGAGCCACTCTTTGCGTCTGCCCAAAGCTTGGGAATTGCTAAACGGCACATGATTATTTATATGCGTCCAAATGGCAAGCTCAAAATCAAGGGGCATTTGACTGCTAAAATGAAGAATCCGATCGTTCAGGTGATCTTTAAGAATAATCGCGCCGGCGAAATCAAGGATGCGCACTGGTTATTAAAGATCATGCGGGTCCTAAAAACGAAATATCACGTCAATAAATACAACGCGGTCGGCCACTCCATGGGGTCTTATGCCTGGGTTTATTACAACATGCTTGTCGGCAATAGTGCGAAGTATCCAAAACTGGAACGCGCTGTCCTCATTGGTGGCCCCTACGACGGCATCATTGATAACCATAAACTCAATCAACCGCAGAATCCACCACTGAGTAAACTTTGGGATGACCGGCCAAATGAGAACCACCTTTTAAAAAATGGCCGACCAGCGATCATTCGGCCTGAGTACCAAAAACTATTGGCGATTCGCAGCCGTTTCCCTAAGCAGGCTGAAGTGCTTAATATTTACGGTGATTTGTTGGACGGGTCTAATTCAGATGGTGTTATTACGATTCCCTCAGCGCGCTCTCTAGTACTTGATTAAGAACGAAGTCCGTTCGTACCACGAATTACGAGTGACAGGCGCAAATGCACAACATAGTAAGCTTCACGAATATAATTTAACAGTTAACAAAGCCCTCACCAATTTTATATGGGGCAAAAATAAAGCGATCAACTAATGGGTTGATCGCTTTTTTTGTTAACTATTGGAAAAAGGGTAAAGACTAGTGTAGAAGTTACACTATCACTAACGTGGCGATCGCTTACAAAAACGCATGAAACCCAATGTCATGCCTGAACGTATAAGCCGTCGCATCAACATCAGCATCCAACGTAGCGTTCACCAGCTGTTGGGCCGTTTTCAAATCAGGGGCCTTGGCTGTAACCATCATCACCCGACCACCGTGACTGACTGGCTGCCCATTCTCCTCAGCAACACCAGCATAACTGACTAAGACTTGGTCATTATGAATAGTGGGTAACGGTCGCCCGTTGACCACGTTGCGTGGATAATCGCGTGATGCAATCACGGTGCCCAAATAAAAGTCATCCGTTTGCCAGGTCACTTGTGGGGTCTGGTTTGCAAGCAAATCAAGAATGATTGCCCCCAAATCGCTTGTCAACTGCGGCAAAACGACCTGCGTTTCAGGATCACCCATCCGAACATTAAATTCAATCACTTTAAGCCCCTGGTCTGTGTTCATTAACCCCGAATACAGAAAACCATTGAACGGTGTGCCATTGGTGTTCATCGTTGCTAAAACGGGTTTGACGACCTGATCAATTGCCGCCTGTTTAAGGTCATCTGTGATGTGGGTACTGGACTGTATGCACCCATACCACCCGTGTTCGGCCCCTTATCACCATCCGCCAAACGTTTGTTGTCCTGGGCAATCGGCATCACCACAAGCTGGTCGCCCTGCACCATTGTGAAGAGTGAAAATTCCTCACCGGTCAAATAGGCCTCGATCAACAGGCGATGCTGATCCGGTTTATCAAAGATGGTTGTGATAGCAGTTTTCGCTTCAGCGGCGCTGTTGACGATAATGACACCCTTGCCCGCAGCAAGACCATCTGCTTTGATGACTTGTGGATAGGTCAGCGTCTCAGCATAGCTCAAAGCCTGCGTTTTATCCGTAAATTCCTGATAAGCTGCAGTCGGAACCCCGCTGTCGGTAATGATTTGTTTGGCAAATGATTTTGACGTTTCAAGGCGTGCCGCCATCTGAGAAGGCCCAAAAATCGGTAAGTCACGCGCCTCAAAATAATCCACGATGCCCTTCGACAGAGGCTGTTCAGGTCCAACCACGGTGCAAACGACCGCGTGAGTCTTCGCAAAATAGGCGAGTTGAGAGAACGCCAGCTCGTCAATTGCAACTGGTTCAACATGGGCTAAATCAGCCATTTTGGGATTGCCAGGTGCCACAAAAACAAGTCGGTTACCAGCTTTCGCCAAAGTCTGTGCGAGTGCAAATTCACGACCGCCGCCACCAATCACTAACCAATTTTCCATCATTGTCGTCCCTTCTAAAGACGGCTGGAATCCAATTTGTATTCCGGCCGTAGTGTCATCTTCATTGTAAGATTGCTGTGATTAATGTTTAAAATGCCGAACGCCGCTAAAGACCAGGGCAATACCGTACTCGTCCGCTTTGGCAATTGAATCCTTATCTTTGATACTACCACCCGGTTCCACGACGGCTTTAATGCCATTTTTGGCAGCAAATTCAACCGAGTCATCCATTGGGAAAAAGGCATCAGAGGCTAAAATGGCATCAGCAAAATCTGGTTTATCCTTTGCTTTATCAATCGCAATCTTCACGGAATCGATCCGGTTCATTTGCCCAGCGCCAACGCCTAACGTTTGATGATCAGTTGTAACAACGATGGCGTTACTCTTAACGTGCTTAACTACGGTCTGTCCAAATTGGAGGGCCTTTAATTGGGCTTGCGTAGGTTGTACTTTAGAAACAACCTCAAACTGATCGTAAGTTTCATGGGTCGTGTCGCTATCTTGCAGCAAAAGACCGCCAAGTAGACTGACACTATCTTGTCGCTGCTTTTTCATCGGGACAAAATCTAGCGTCAAGATCCGCAAATTTTTTTTCTTAGCTAACACTGCATAGGCATCGTCATCATAGCCTGGAGCAATAATAATTTCGAGGAACAGCGCATGCATTTTTTCAGCGGTCGCTAAGTCAACTTGACGATTTAAGCAATAATGCCGCCGAAAATCGAAATTGGGTCCGCATCGAATGCTAATTGCCAAGCATCTAATAACGTATCACCAACACCGATACCACACGGGTTCATATGTTTCAATGCGACAACGGTTGGTTTCTCGTCAAAATCAGCAATGATCCGTAGGGCCGCATCTGCGTCACGGGTGTTGTTATACGATAACGCCTTGCCATGTAATTGCTTCGCATTCGCCAGTGAGTAAGCTTCTGGAATTGGATCCTTGTAATAGGCCGCCTTTTGATGACTGTTTTCACCATAGCGCATGTCCTCAACCTTTTCATAGGTCATGGTGAGCTTCTCAGGAAATTCTTCCGTGGTCAGATACTTGGCAATCAGGGCATCATAGGCAGCAGTTTGGCGAAAGACCTTCGCTGCTAACTCACGACGATACGCCTCGTCTGCTGTGCCATTATCAAATTTGGCTAAGAAATCAGCATAGTCAGCCTTGTCAGTGATCACCGTCACATCACGGTAGTTCTTTGCGGCTGCACGTAACATCGAAGGCCCGCCAATATCAATGTTTTCAATGGCCTCCGCATCGGAAACGCCATCCTTTTGAATCGTCTCTTTGAATGGGTAAAGGTTAACACAGATTAAATCGATCGGATCAATGTGGTTTTCGGCCAGCTGTGCCATGTGGTCAGCGTTATCCCGTTTCGCTAAAATACCGGCATGTACGCGTGGATGCAGCGTTTTGACCCGGCCATCCAACATTTCTGGAAATCCGGTAATGTCTTCAACGGCTGTCGCCTGAACGCCGCCATCCTGAATGGCCTTTAACGTCCCGCCAGTGGAAATGACCTTAAAGCCCCGACTTGTCAATTGCGCGGCAAAGTCGACGATACCATCTTTATCTGAAACACTTAACAATGCTAATTTAGCCACTTAAAGCACTCCTTTTTCAATTAAATTCCGAACGGTTTTTGGGTATAACTGATGTTCCACTTCATGAATTCTATTTTCTAAATCGCTTAACTGATCATCATCGTACCGACGAACAGGTTCCTGAGCGATGATCGGCCCCGAGTCAACCCCAGCGTCAACGAAGTGAATCGTCACACCGGTGACCTTGACCCCGGCCGCAAAGGCGTCCTCGATTCCTGTCCGACCAGGAAATGATGGCAGCAACGCCGGGTGAATGTTCACAATTCGCCGCGGATAGGCATCTAAGAGCGTCGTGCCAACGATCCGCATGTAACCCGCAAGCAGAATGGCCTCAACCTTGGCTACGCGTAACTGCGTCAATAGCTGGGTTTCACGCTGAATCTTAGACACCCCTTTTTTAACTTGCGACAGCACAACAGGCACGTGATACTTGGCTGCCCGTTCGATCACCGGCACGTTATCATGGTCACAGACCAACATGACGACATCCATCGGCAATGACGCCTGCATCAGGCTTCAAAATTGGTGCCGTTACCGGAAGCAAAGATGGCGACCCGTTTAGTGGGCAACGTATTCGACTGGTTGGTCATGTCGTGTCACCACCTTACCGATAGATTGGGCTTTAACTGTCGTTTGATGCAACTTATCCAGAACAACTTGCGCCTTGTCAGCTGAAACGATCAATACCATCCCGATTCCCATATTAAAGACGGTCCGCATTTCAGACTGACTCACGTACCCAGCCCGTTGTAAGAGCTTAAAAATTGTCGGCGTCGACCAGGTTGTCTCATCCACCTCAGCCGTTAACGCCGTTGGCATCATCCGCGCTAAGTTTTCAATGATCCCGCCACCCGTAATGTTTGCGGCGGCGTGAATCAAACCGGCGTCGATCAATGGTCGCACCGCTTTGTCATAAAGGATGGTCGGTGTCAGCAGCGTCTGCATTAAGGAATCCGATAGACCTTCGTATTGGTGATCAACGTCTAACTTGGCATCACTAATGATCTTGCGCACCAGTGAAAACCCATTCGAATGCACGCCACTGGATGCCAAACCAATGAGGACATCACCAGCCGCAACGTGATGGCTGCCGAGCAGGTTTTGCTTGTCAGCAATCCCAACAGCAAACCCACTCAGATCATAATCGCCATCGTGGTATATGCCAGGCATTTCAGCCATTTCGCCGCCAATCAGCGACAATCCTGCCTGTTTGCATCCTTCGGCAATGCCGCTGACCACTGTTGTGACTTGGTCGGACTCAAGCTGACCAAGCCCTAGATAATCCAGGAAAAACAGTGGTTTAGCCCCCTGAGCCAAGATATCATTGGCACACATGGCAACCAGGTCGATCCCAATGGTGGCATGCTGTTGCGCTTGAATCGCCAGCAACAACTTCGTCCCAACACCATCGGTTCCGGAAACCAGCACAGGTTCGTGATACTGCCCCATTAAGGCGGTCAGTTCATACTCGGCACCAAATCCGCCAATGCCATTCAAGACGTTGGTGTCCTGTGTGGCCGCAACAATCGTCTTAATGTTGTCCACTGCTTGTTCGCCAGCTTCAATGTTGACGCCGGCCTGTTCGTATTGACTAGTCACCAATATTCGCTCCTTCATAAAGTCCGAGTCGGGCAACTTCAGCATCAAACCCGGCCTGATAATCGTAAAGCGGGGTTGGATAATTGCCGTCAAAGTAGGCGGTACACAGCCCATGATTTTCTGCATCGTTGAGGTCACCAATGGCTTTGATCAACCCTGGGACGCTTAAAAAGGCTAATGAGTCTGCTTCAATTTGCGTACAGATTTCTGGAATCGTGTTGTTTGCCGCAATGAGTTCCTTGGTCGTTTGAATATCGATCCCGTAGTAACACGGAAACTTCAGCGCAGGGGATGCGATGCGCACATGAACCGATTTTGCGCCGGCTTTTTTCAGCAATCGAACGATATACTTGCTGGTCGTCCCGCGAACGATCGAATCATCCACTAGAACGATATCTTTGCCAGCGACAACAGACTTCACAACGGAGAGTTTCATTGAAACGCCGCGGTCGCGTTTGGCTGCGTCGGTTCAATAAAGGTGCGCGCAACGTACTGGTTTTTGATCATCCCCATATCGTAAGGAATACCACTTTCTTGAGCGTACCCAATGGCCGCTGACAGTGATGAATTCGGTACCCCAAGGACGACGTCGGCTTTCACCGGATTTTCCCGGGCAACCAAGGCACCCATGCGTTTCCGCGCTTCATGCACGCTGATACCGCGAATAATTGAATCCGGGCGGGCAAAGTAAATGTATTCCATTGAACAGAGCGCCAGGTGCGTGTCAGTCGTAAAGTGATCAATGGTCATGCCATCGTCAGTGACAATAATAAGTTCACCAGGCTCAACATCGCGAACGAAACTAGCACCGACTTGGTCAAGCGCACAGGTTTCGCTGCAGATCACCGTCGCCCCATCAGGCATCTCGCCAACAACGAGCGGGCGAAACCCATTTGGATCCAGTGCAGCGACCATCATATGCGGTGTCATCAAGAGGTAGGCAAACCCACCATGAATCTGGTTAAGTGATGCTTTAAGTTGATTAATGAAGCCCGTTTCATGACTGGTAGCCACAAGTTCACCCAGAAGTTCGCTATCAGATGTGGCTTGAAAACTGACACCTGCATCACGGAGTATACCGCGAATCGTATCCGCGTTTGTTAAGTTACCATTATGGGCTAACGCAAATTCACCAACTTCATCGTGTGTAAACAGCATGGGTTGAATGTTTTCGACCCCATGATTACCTGCCGTCGCGTATCGCACATGACCAATGGCTGATGACCCATATAATTGATGAATTGTTTCCGAATCTCGAAACACTTCTGATAACAGCCCCAGACCGCGGTGGCGATAAAACTGCCCCTGGTCATTGCTCACAATACCGGCGCCTTCTTGACCCCGGTGTTGGAGGCTGTGTAGGCCGTCATAGGTCAACTGAGCCGCATCACTTGCGCCCCAGATACCAAACAGACCGCATTCTTCATTTAATCCTTTGATTTCAGCAGGCATGCGAGTGCGCCTCCGTATATCTCATTTAGGTCGTTGCTATCGGTGCGTAGTTCACCGTCAGCAGTTGACAGCGTAATTGTTGTTGCATCAGTAGTTGATCCGAGCAGCACGACCTGATCTCCTGCAAGTGCCTCGAAAGCCGTTTGTTGGTCAGCACTCACACTAACTAAGAACCGGGATTGCGTTTCGGCAAACAGCTGGCGGTTAGTCAGGGGGGGTGTCCCCGTAAAACCAAGGTGGTTGGTAAACAGGGCTTCCGCTAAGGCAACCCCTAACCCGCCTTCACTTAAATCGTGAGCAGATTGAATCAAACCGTTGCGAATCGCTTGTTTGATAAATTGTTGATTAGAATGTTCAGTCGCTAAATCAAAGCTGATGGTGCCGCTTGGCGTGGTCTGACCCAGCAATTTTTGAAGTTCTGAACCGCTAAAGTCATCATGAGTTTCGCCAACGAGGTAGACTAAGTCCCCCGCTTGTTTGAAATCCTGAGTCGTAATGTAGTTCAAGTCTTCAATTAGCCCAACCATGCCGATCATTGGTGTTGGGTAGATTGCCTTGCCATCCGTTTCGTTGTACATCGACACGTTTCCAGAAATGACGGGTGTATCAAATAACTCACAGGCCTTGGCGATGCTGGAACGGATTGATCAAGGGACCAGTAACTTTCAGGATCATCGGGACTGCCAAAGTTCAGACAATCCGTGATGCCAATTGGTGTGCCCCCAGCAGCCACAATGTTTCGAGCAGCTTCACTGACAGCAATCTCCCCACCCTGATATGGGTCAAGGTAGATATAGCGGCCATTACAGTCGGTCGTCATGGCCAGAGCTTTATTCGTATGCCGCACGCGGATAACGGATGCGTCGCTCCCAGGTGTCACGACGGTATTGGCCTGCACCTGAGCATCATACTGGCGAAAGACTGGTCTTTTAGACGCAATCGTTGGCTGTGCCAAGAGTGCCTTCAGCGTGGCCTCAGCATTAGGAATATCTGGCAGATCATTTTTAGCGGGACTCACAATATGTTGCGGCTTTCGCCCTTCGTGGACGTATTCCGGCACATCATCGACTAACGTTGAAACGGGCACGTTCGTCACGACCTCGCCATGTTGCGTCAGTCGATACATGCCATCATCGGTCACATGACCAACAACGACTGCATCAAGCTCGTAACGGGCAAAAATGTCCAGAACGGTCTGTTCTTCACCCTGCTTCACACAGAGCAACATCCGTTCCTGTGATTCAGACAGCATGATCTCGTAACCGTTCATATTGGGTTCGCGTTGCGGGACAAGGTCTAGGTTCATCGTTAAACCGCTATCGTCGGCCTTAGCTGCCATTTCAGCGGAGGAAGAGACTAGTCCAGCGGCGCCCATATCTTGAATGCCCATTAAAATGTCGGCGTGGTCGTGAATAATTTCCAGACAAGCATCCGTTAACAGTTTTTCCATAAAGGGATCACCAACTTGAACAGCGGAACGATCGGCTTCCTTTTCTTCACTAAATTCATTGGAGCAAACGTGGCGCCATTGATGCCATCGCGACCGGTTTTTGCGCCAACATAAATGATGCTGTTGCCAGTCCCGGTAGCGCGGCCCTTCTTCAGGTCCTTTTGATTCATTAAACCAACGCACATCACGTTAACGAGTGGATTACCGTTATAGACACTGTCAAACCCAATTTCGCCGCCAACTGTTGGAATCCCAATACAGTTACCATAAGCGGCAATGCCACGAACGACTTCGTCCACCAGGTAACGGTTTTTGGCATCAGTCAGTTCGCCAAAGCGCAAACTGTCCAGTGATGCAATTGGCTTGGCACCCATAGAAAAGATGTCGCGGATAATGCCGCCAACGCCGGTTGCTGCACCTTCATAGGGTTCAACAAAACTTGGGTGGTTATGACTTTCAGCCTTAAACACGACGGCCTGGTCGTCACCAATATCGAGGACACCCGCACCTTCACCAGGTTCCATGATGACCCTTGATCCCTTATTCCAAAACTTACGAAGCACGTGCTTAGAGTTTTTGTAGGAACAGTGTTCGCTCCACATGGCAGCAAACAAGCCGGTCTCAGTATAATTGGGCAATCGGTGTAATAACTTGTTACTGATCAGGTCGTATTCTTCTTCAGATAAGCCCCAATCTTTATACGGTTTTTGATCCCGAATTTCTTCCGGTGTTGGTTCCGTTCGCAGTTCTTGCATCAAATTACACCATCCTTGTAAAGTTGGCTAAAAGTGACCGAAAAACACTGAGTCCGTCACTGCCGCCAAGTAATGGATCGACAGCCCGCTCTGGGTGGGGCATCATGCCAAGCACGTTCCCCTGTTTGTTCACGATTCCAGCAATATCGGCGACACTGCCGTTCGGATTATCACGATAGGTAAACACAATTTGATGGTTTTCTTGAAGGTCGGCTAGCGTGGCTGCGTCGCAGTAGTAGTTCCCCTCGCCATGCGCAATCGGGAGCGTGATGGTCGCATCCGTCGCAAAGTCATTTGTAAATAACGTCTTGTTGTTCGCAACATGTAACGGTTCCGGTTCGCAAATAAACTGCATATTCGTATTATGTTGAAGACTGCCGGGTAACAACCCGACCTCAGTTAAAATTTGAAACCCATTACAAATACCCAACACCGGCTTGCCAGTCGCAGCAAAGGCCTTCAGCGCCGGCATCACCGGCGCAAATTTGGCAATCGCACCTGACCGCAGATAATCACCGTAAGAAAAACCGCCGGGTACCAGAACGGCGTCAAACCCATCGAGTTGTGTCTGGGTATGCGGGATGATTTCAGCGGTTTCCTTTAATCCGTCAACAATCGCGTAGTAAAGGTCCTCATCACAGTTTGACCCGGGAAAACTGATTACGGCAAATTTCATTGGTTCGCCAGCTCCTTTACATCGTAACGGTAGGTTTCCATGTTGGGGTTAGCTAACAATGTGTCACAGATCGAATCGATTTGTTGTTCGGCAGCGTCCTTTGACTCAGCATTCAACGTCACTTCAAAATATTTACCTTGCGTGACGGCATCCACCTCGTTGAATGATAACCGGTGCATGGCATTCTTGATAGCAACGCCCTGAGGATCCAAAATTGATGGTTTATAGGTGACGTGAATTTGCGCTAAAAACATTGGGTGATTTCCTCCTTAGGTGGGTGGTTAACGAGTGGCTTGTAAACGAGAGAGCACGGTCCGATAACCGTCCATGACGTCACCGGTATGCTTACGAAAAACATCTTTATCTAAGGAATCATGGGTCTTCGCATCGACTAATCGACATGAATCAGGCGATATTTCGTCACCCAAGATTAGCTTACCTTCGGGATCGAACCCAAACTCGAGTTTAAAATCAACTAAGGTGATGCCAGCTTTAGCGAAGAGTTCCGTCAAGGCATCGTTCACCTTGAGGGCTTGCTCACGAATGGTCTTCAACTGAGATTCGTCAGCAATCGAGAGTGCCAGGATCTGTGAGTCGTTCATAAACGGATCATCGAGACGGTCACTCTTGTAAAAGAACTCTTGAACCGGGGTTTTAAATGGCAGCAGGTATTCAGTATCAAATTTGCGTTGGAAACTACCTGAGGAATAGTTACGAATGACAACTTCAAGCGGGATCATCGTCATTTTCTTAACGAGCTGGTCGCTAGCATCAAGCTGCTTGATGAAATGCGTTTCAATGCCCTTTGATTGCAGGTAGTTGTAAATCAAGCTGTCGATCTGATTATTCACTTCACCCTTATCAGCGATCTGCTCTTTACGTTTGCCATTAAGTGCGGTGGCCTGGTTCATGTAGTGCACGCGGATGATCGTGTCATCCTCCGTTGTAAATAACTGCTTTGCTTTGCCTTCCTTGATCAATGTTGCCAAACTATTCAGATCCTTTCTGGTTATCTAAATGCTATTGAAATTGACTTACAGATGCTAACAATGTTTCAGTTGAGGGACCGACAACGGTAATGTGCCCCATTTTACGTGCGGGTCGAATCTCGGCCTTGCCGTAGTCATGAAAATGCCATTCTGGATGATCCTTGAAACTGGCGCGCGCCTGAGTGAGCTCATCCCCAAGCAGATTCACCATCACCGCCGGCTGTAATTGTTGAATCGGTGGTATTGGCAACCCGCAGATACTGCGAATATGCGCTTCAAACTGTGAGATATTGCAGGCCTCAATGGAGTAGTGGCCAGAATTATGCGGGCGTGGTGCAAGTTCGTTGATCATCAGGGTGCCATCCTGCAGTTCAAACAACTCAATGCCAAGCACGCCTCGCAGGTCTAACGCTTCCGCCGTGCGTTCCGCAATATCCGTTGCGCGTGCGGTCACTTCAGCAGGTACTCGTGCCGGAATGATACTCGTATGCAGAATGTGATGCTGATGCTGGTTTTCACTAACTGGAAAAGCAATGACGTGGTCGCGGCCATCGCGTGTGACCATGACGGATAATTCGCGGACAAAGGGTTGTCGCTGCTCGTAGATCCATTCAGTGTTCGGCAATTCGTCAGCGACCTTGTCAAAATCAGCAGGGCTATTGATGTCAAATTGGCCGTGGCCATCGTAGCCTCCTTCAACGGTTTTTAACAGCCCCGGGACGCCGATCTGTTCAACAGCCGCTTGGAGATCTGCCAAGGTCTTTACTGACGCGTAGTTGGTAACGGGCAAGCCGTGGTTACGGCAAAAGTTCTTTTCACGGAGCCGATGACTGGTAATGGTCAACAGATCAACGCCCTGTGGACACTGGGTCAGCGGTAGTACCTTGGTTAAACTTTCTTGACCAACATTTTCAAATTCATAGGTGATAACGTCTGCTCGCTTTGCTAATGCAGTGAGCTGGTCCTGGTCATCGTAGTCGGCAACCAGTTGAAAATCAGCAACTTGGCCGGCCGGTGCAGCAGGTGTCGGGTCGAGGACGCCAACCTTATACCCCATCGCCTTGGCAGCTAACGCCATCATCTGGCCGAGTTGCCCCCCACCGATGATACCAATGGTTGCTGGCGGTAATATGGGCTTACTGTAATTGGGCATTGCTGGCAATGGCCTCCTTGGTTTGTTTGTCCCGGTACGCAACCAACTGTGTGTTGACATCCTCATCCGTCAAAGCGATGATCTCAGCGGCTAGCAGCGCGGCATTCTTCGCGCCAGCGTTACCGATTGCCACGGTGGCAACCGGGATCCCCGTCGGCATCTGAACGATTGACAGCAACGAATCAACGCCGTTTAGCGCTTTGGTCTGAATTGGCACTCCGATGACCGGCAGCGTTGTATTGGCTGCCAGCATGCCTGGTAAATGGGCTGCCCCACCCGCTGCGGCAATGATGACCGAATATTGTTCGGCTTTCGCTGATTGTCCAAATGCTTGCAATTCCTGTGGCATCCGATGTGCGGAAATAACGTGTTTATCAAACGAGACGTGTAACTGTTCCAGCAGATCAGCCGTTTGCTTAACAGACGGCCAATCATAAATTGATCCCATGACAAGTGCGACCTGCATTCTGAAAATCTCCTTTGCGTTTATTAGTCATAGCGTACCAAGTTCATTTGATTGTGTCAATACTATAATCGAACTATGTTTAAATTTATCGACTGATAGTTCGTGTTTAGTAGAACTAATGTCGATTTTTTCTCAACACGATTGTCGATTATCCGTGATCCGGATCAGCAACAACTGCTTCACCAACCCTGACGCAAAAAAGCCACCCGCGCACACAGTTAGTGTGCAAACGAGTGACTTTTTCAGGAAATCATGCGCGCATGATTCCTCATTTTGTTATTCCAAGGTTGATTAATTACTTACCCACAACGATATTGACGATCTTCTTTGGAATCACGATGACCTTTTTCACATCATGACCTTCAGTATAGGTCTTCACAACGTCGTCAGCCAGGGCATCCGCCTTGATTGAATCCTCATCAGCTTCAGTAGCGACCTTAATGTGCGCACGGACCTTACCGTTGACCTGAACAGCCATTTCAACTTCTTCGACGACCAGTTTTGATTCGTCGTAAGTTGGCCATGACGCGTAGGCAATGGTCTTGTCGTGGCCCAGAAGTGACCACAGTTCTTCCGTAATATGCGGTGCGATTGGTGCCAACAGCTTCACAAGGCCTTCCATGTACATTAATGGCAGACTATCAGCCTTGTACGCTTCATTTACGAAGACCATCATTTGAGAAATGGCCACGTTAAAACGCAGGTTCTTCATGTCGTCGGTAACCGTCTTGACAGTTTGGTTATAAATCAGATCAAGCTGGCCGTCGTTAAACGTAGTGACCCGGTCACGCAAATGATTGTTATCGTCGATCATCAAGCGCCATACTCGGTCAAGCCAACGATGTGACCCAGTAATCCCTTCAGTACTCCAAGGCTTTGATGCATCCAAAGGTCCCATGAACATTTCGTACAGCCGCAGCGTGTCGGCACCATACTTGTCCACGATCTCATCAGGGTTAATGACGTTCCCTTTAGACTTAGACATCTTTTCATGGTTCGTCCCAAGGATCATCCCTTGGTTAACCAGCTTCTGGAATGGTTCCTTCGTTGGCACAACGCCAATATCATACAGGAACTTGTGCCAGAACCGGGCGTACAACAGATGCAGAACAGCATGTTCCGCCCCGCCAATGTACAGGTCAACTGGTAACCAGTACTTCAACTTTTCTGGGTCAGCAACCATCTTATCGTTGTGTGGATCGACGTAGCGCAGGAAGTACCATGAACTCCCAGCCCATTGCGGCATGGTGTTTGTTTCGCGTTTGCCTTTACGGCCGTTCTTATCCACCACGTTGACCCAGTCATCCAGGTTCGCCAGTGGACTTTCACCAGTACCAGAAGGTTCAAGCTGCTTAGCCTTAGGCAGGCGCAACGGCAATTCATCTTCTGGAATCAGAGTGGTTTCGCCATCTTCCCAGTGAATGACAGGAATAGGTTCACCCCAGTACCGTTGACGAGAGAAGATCCAGTCCCGCAAACGGTAGTTGACCTTCTTGTGGCCGGCGTCGTGTTCTTCCAACCAGTCAATAGCGGCCTTGATTGCCGTTTTCTTGTCCATCCCATTCAGGAAGTCAGAGTTGATGTGGGTCCCATCGCCAGTGAACGCTGCTTCATCCGTGTCGCCGCCCTCGATAACGGGCTTGATCGGCAGGTCAAACTTCTTGGCAAATTCAAAGTCCCGGTCGTCATGAGCTGGCACGGCCATAATGGCACCAGTACCGTATGACGCCAGCACGTAGTCGCCGATCCAGATTGGAATCTGTTCACCGTTGATCGGGTTGATCCCGTAAGCCCCGGTGAAGACACCAGTCTTATTCTTGTTGAGGTCAGTCCGTTCAAGGTCAGAACGTGATTCAATTTCTTTCTTGTAAGCGGCAATGGCATCGGCCTGTTCTGTCGTTGTAATTTCATCAACCAGGTCATGTTCAGGCGCTAAAACCATGTATGACGCGCCAAACAACGTGTCTGGGCGGGTCGTATAAACTTCGACCTGCTTGTCTTCATGACCAGCAACCTTAAAGAAGACACTAGTGCCTTCAGAACGGCCGATCCAGTTACGCTGCATTTCCTTAATGGATTCTGGCCAGTCCAGATCATCGAGATCATCGATCAACCGGTCAGCATAGGCTGTGATCCGCAGTACCCACTGTGTCATTGGGACACGATATACAGGATACCCGCCACGTTCAGTTTTTCCATCGACAACTTCTTCGTTGGCCACAACGGTTCCGCCCATAAAGTCGGGTGCCCAGTTGACCATGATCTTGTCTTCATAGGCTAACCCTTTTTTATACAATTGTTCAAAGATCCATTGGGTCCACTTGTAGTAACCAGGATCTGTTGTGTTGATTTCACGATCCCAGTCATAAGAGAAGCCAAGGGAACGAATTTGGCGTTTGAACGTTTTAATGTTCTGGGCAGTAAAGTCCTTTGGGTTGTGCCCCGTCTTTAAAGCATACTGCTCAGCAGGCAGCCCAAAGGCATCCCAGCCCATAGGATGTAAGACGTTGAACCCCTGCATCCGTTTCATCCGCGCAACAATATCGGTTGCGGTATAACCCTCCGGGTGCCCAACGTGAAGTCCTTGTCCTGATGGATACGGGAACATATCCAGGGCATAGAATTTCTTTTTTGAGTCGTCGTCATATGTTTTAAATGTTTTGTGTTCTTTCCAGTAGTGTTGCCACTTGCGTTCAATGACATCGTGATTGTAAGCCAAACAAAAACGCTCCCTTTCAATATGTTTGTGTGCACTATTAAAAACTAAAAAAGCCTACAAGAAACTAAGGACTAGTTTCTTGTAGGACGGAAATTCCGCGGTACCACCTACACTTCCCGTCAATAACACGGGCGCTTCGTTGTGCCATAACGCGGCAGCCACGGTCCGACCTACTTAGGTTCAGTCAAACTAACTCCGAGACGAGTTCGGTATCTCATCACGGTGGCTTCGCAACAACCAGCCACTTTCTGAACGTGATAATCCCCTACTAATCCTCATCAGTCTTTAATAGATTCAAGTGTCTTAATCCTACCAAATGGCAGTCTAAAATGCAAGATACCATTCAGGTTGGTATACTTAAGAAAACGGTTTTATGGAGGTTACCGAAAAAAATGAATTTAGAATCACCTTTGACATACAGTCACACCTTACTGGCACCCGTTATTCAATCAGGCGATACCGTGATTGACGCAACGGTGGGCAATGGTCACGATACGATTTTTCTGGCCAGTCAAGTCGGTCGGACTGGTCATGTTTTGGGCTTTGACATTCAACCACAAGCGCTAGTAGCAACTAAACAGCAACTTGTGTTAACGGGATTAGCCCCTCAGACGAACCTGATTTTGGCCGGTCACGAGTCTTTGAACGATTACCTTGATGCTGACCAAGAAATCACGGCAGCAACGTTTAACCTCGGTTATTTGCCGGGTAGTGACAAAACAATCACGACAACCAGCACGACGACCGTGCCCGCAATTGCGGCTTGCCTGCAGCATCTTCGCCGCGGTGGCATCGTTTCGGTAATGGTCTATTATGGGCACCCCGCCGGTAAAAGTGAAAAACAGGCTGTTTTGGACTATGTCAGTGGCTTGGATCAAGCTGCGTTTCAAGTTTTGCAATATCAGTTTATTAATCAGGTGCATGAACCGCCGTTTTTAGTGGCGATTCAGCGACGGTAGGTTTGGTAGCGATGAGGCGTGAATAAAAAACCTCATTCTTAGCGTCCGGATTGGGTGTTAAGGGTGAGGTCTTTTTATCATGGAAACGATTTGGTGGTTCTGTGGATTCGCTTTGGTGTTTAGACTTGCTTAGCTTCTGTGCTGAATTGTGTTCCGCAAGACAGCGCAGATTGTTTCTGCCTAAGCAAATCCTGGCAAAAATGCCAGGTTCAGGCATTTCTGATATTGAGTGCATCTTGCTGCTGGCTTTCTCGGTCTCATTGCCGAAACGTGTTCTGCAAGGCACGGGGCGGCCATGTAACGGGCTCTGGCAAAAAATCCAGAACCGGGATTTTCTGCCAACAGTGCTGTTGGCGATGTGCGTTGCTTTCACGTTGCCGAAACGTGTTCCGCAAGGCACGGGGCTAACGTGTAAGGGACTCTGACCAAAAAGTCAGGCCCGGACTTTTCGGTCAGAGTCCCTTACACACCGCCCCTAAACCGCCTTGCTCCACACTCTACAACTGTTCCTGCGGCAGCAGCACAATCTGACTCTCACCGTCATCGAAGACCCAGACATTTTCTGGGAAGTCATCTGAGAATGGGAACGGCGTGTCAAAGCTTGCTACTAGGGTGTCATTTTGGCTGAAGTCAAAGGTTAATTGACCGTCATTATTTCTCAATCCAAGCGCGAGGGTCTGAGGCAATTCAAACATGCCTTGAAGGTCATTATCAATAATGTACCAGACCTGGTCGATGATTTCATCGGGGAGGATATTTACGACCCCATAACTGGCATAGCGTGCGTGATCATTTTCAAACATCGCGATCGCCTCTCTTTCATTGGTTATCTGACAACGATTATACCGCAATTATCCAACGATATCAGGCTTGCCGTTCGGAAGTTGTTTTCGGGCGGTCCAACCCGTTGACGCAAAATGATAAAACGACCAACAATAGCGCCACAATAAAGATCCAGTGAAGCCCACTATAGAGGATCTCCCGCAGCGGCTTAATCAGGTGTGCAGGCAATTCTGACGCCGTTTGCGGGTTGATCAGTTTGTTCATCATATTGAGTGTTGTACCCGGATGATGGTGGACGCCGTTTGCCATTTGAACGTTCATAATGATGCCAAAGACTGAGATCATCAGTGTTTGACCGAGCGTTCGTCCAAGTGTATTGATGGAAGTTGCAACCCCAACGTTGGCGCCGCTAACTTGATTTTGTGCGGTAACTGTCGTGGTCGTGATGGTGATGCCAAAGCCAGTCCCACAGATGGCGGCAATGACAAAGAACCAGGCAAACGCAGTAGTTTCGGGTAATACTGCCATGGCAATCGCACCAATCAAAATAAACGTTAAACTGATTGCGATGATGCTTTTAGGCGTGTGATCCAGTAATAGTTTCCCGGCAATAAACGACCCCACGATCCACATCAGCGAACTAGGAGTTACAGCAAATCCGGCCAATGAAGCTGGCAGACCAAGAATCCCCTGAGTCCACGTTGGCAGGTAAACTTCAAACCCCATTAAGAAGCCACTAATCAGTGCTGCGACTAAATTTTGCGTGACAAACGTTCGATTTTTAAACATGCCCAATGGAATAATCGGGTTGTCAACACGGCCATCGTGACGAATAAACGCTATGAAGCCAAGAATTGCCACTAATAAACAACCAAGCAGTAACGGCCAACTGAGTGTGCTATCACCTAATAATTGGAACCCATACATCAGGGATAGCAAGCCAACAGTCAACCAGAAACTCCCCAAGAGATCCAGCCGTTGTGTTGTCCGACGACGTTCCTCCTTCAAGAAAACGACAATCATCACCACTGCCAACAAACCGATTGGAATGTTGATAAAAAAGATCCAGTGCCAGCTCAGCTGATCAACAATGAACCCGCCTAAAAGTGGGGCAACAATGGAAGCTATACCCCATGCGGACCCGTTGAACCCCATGACCTTGGCGCGTTTTTCCAAGGGGTATATATCAGCAATAATTGTAAATGAAATCGGCATGATCGATCCGGCGCGATCCCCTGAACAGCCCGCCAGAGGATGAGCTCACCCATACTATTCGAGAGTCCGGAAAGCGTTGACCCAATAATAAAAACAGCCAGACCGAACAAAAACACATTTTTACGACCCAACATATCCGCCAGCTTGCCGTAAATTGGTGTCGCAATTGCGTTTGTCAGCAAAAAAATAGAAAAGACCCAGTTCATCAAGGCAACGCCGTGGAGATCACCCACAATGGTCGGCATTGCTGTGGACACAATTGTCCCCTCAACTGCTGACATAAACGTCGCAATAAAAATGGCGATGGTGACCAGCGTCACGTTTGTTTTTCTTGAACCCATGTTACATCCTCACAGTATACGTTGGCCCGCACCCCCAACGTTGAAATTAGGGGTCAATTACCCCTGCCACAGTGTCAGTCGTCTGCCGCTGACGTTGTATTCGCTCATAAAACCGCTAATATCTAGTATAACAAAGACCAATCGCTGCGTCAGTAGTTCGAATCAATCAGGCAGACAAAAAGAGCCGTTATCCAGACGGATAAACGACTCTTTTTACTCGGTCTTAACCGATATGTTTACTTATTGTAACTCAGCCTTCAATGCGTCGACCTTGTCTGTGTGTTCCCAAGGCAGATCAACGTCGGTCCGGCCGAAATGACCGTATGCAGCAGTCTGTTCGTAGATTGGCCGCTTAAGATCCAGCATTTCAATGATGCCAGCTGGACGCAAGTCAAAGATCTTTCGAACAGCTGCAGTCAGTGCAGATTCAGAAACAGTGGCACTGCCAAACGTGTTCACTGAAACGGAAACCGGCTGTGCAACCCCAATAGCATAGGCAAGTTGAACTTCAACTTGGTGTGCAAAGCCTGCTGCTACGATGTTTTTAGCAATGTAACGGGCAGCGTAACTTGCTGAACGGTCAACCTTAGTGGCGTCCTTACCTGAAAAGGCACCGCCACCATGGTGCGCATACCCACCGTAAGTATCAACAATGACCTTACGACCGGTTAGCCCAGCGTCACCCTGTGGCCCACCGATAACGAAACGACCGGTTGGGTTGATCAAATAACGCGTCTTATCATCTAACAGCTCAGCTGGAATGACAGGTTTGATGACCTGTGCAATCACATCGTCATGGATCTGGTCCAATTCAACGCGCTCAGCATGTTGGGTACTGATAACGATCGTATCAACACGTACCGGCTTGCCGTTATCATCATATTCAACCGTCACTTCAGACTTAGCGTCAGGGCCAAGGTAGTCCAGGATGTTTTCCTTGCGAACTTTGGCGATTCGCCGCATCAATTGATGTGCAAGTGAAATGGCTAATGGCATGAGTTCAGGCGTCTCATCAATGGCATACCCGAACATCAAGCCTTGGTCACCGGCACCGATTTGGTCCAGTGGATCCGTTTCACCTTCACGGGTCTCAAGGGCGTCATCGACCCCTTGGGCAATATCTGGTGACTGTTCGTCAATGGCGACGAGCACGGCACAGTTATCACCGTCAAACCCGTATTTACCATCAGTGTAGCCAATCTTCTTAATGGTTTCACGAACAACGTGTTGGATATCAACGTACGCTGAGGTTGAAATTTCACCAAAGACCAGAACTAAGCCGGTGGTAACTGATGTCTCACAGGCGACCCGAGCGTCCGGATCCTGCGCTAACATGGCATCTAAGATAGCGTCACTAATTTGATCAGCAATCTTATCTGGATGACCTTCAGAAACAGATTCTGAAGTAAACAAATGTCTCTCTTGCATTGTAAAAATTCCCCCAATTCTTGATTTAGAGCGGTTACAAGGCATCTTCACTGAAACGTGAATCCTATCGGGAATAGACTTATAACTTTTCCAGTTTATCACAAATTTGTTGTCATTAACATAAGAAATGGTGATTTTCGTTGACCAGTCAGGGAAAAATGTATAGGATAAGGACATTGATACTGCGGAGGATTTGATCTTATCGAAACTATAAAACTACTGATCGTACGCTACCGCCGACTCCTGCAAGTGATATTATTCAGTGTGCTACAAACCGCCGGAATCACGATGTACGCCGCTTCGATCTCTTTTAAAGCCTATGAAACACCAACACTGCTCCCCTTTTTAATGATGATTGCCGTGGTGTTCTTTGCATTTGGTGACCTCTTCATTGCCCTAAATAGCCCTTATTACTCCCGGTTTAAAACGCAATTATGGTTATTGGCCACCATCGTTGTCACCGTGTTGAGTAACCTAATGTTACCCCTAATGGTCAATGTGATTAACGATCTCATTGTCATTTTATTGGTGCTGTTATTTATACTGCCAGCTCAGTTCACGAATGAATGGGGTCTGCTCAGTATGGCGCTGCTTTTTTCTGCGTTAGTGCCCAGTTTTTTCCTGCTGAGTCATCAATATCTGCCCCTTGCTGCCGTTAAGGCCATGTTACTGCCATTTCTGTGTTACGGGTACTTCTTTAAAGCTCATTTTGTAACCGTTAAATGGTCAGGAGCAGTTGGCTCCTAGGCGTTTTAATCGTTTTGGCACTCTTCATGACAGAATCAGCTATTTTAATGATTATTGTGACGATCGTATGTCTCATAATCTGGTTCCTACTCACGAGACAGCTATCCCAAACGTCAAACCGATTCTTACTGTTATCAGCCTGCTTCACTGCAATCGTGCTCATTTTGAACCGTTAACGACAAAGGAACCTCATTTAAAGCTGATTTTACTGCCTTATATAAGGATTTCTCAATTCCAATAGCCTGCAAGCTAAACCCCAATTTGTTAGCTTACAGGCTTTTTTAGTGTTTAAAGACACTGCTCATGCACCCCCTCATTTAGAGAATAAAGTGATGATTCAACCGTATTTTCATCTCATAGGGCGCCCTGCCCAACCAACCTTTTAAAGATTTCTAAAATGTCCATCAAATAATATCATAAATGCCGTTCTTGCTTTATGATACTGAATGTAATCAAGACTTATCTGGGAGGTTGAAGACTTGAAAGAAATTAAAGTTGTTGGGGACATTCGTGAAGGGAAGTTCCAGCCTGCGCTAACGCGAAACCCAATTGTTGATACTGCATTAATCAATCAATTCTGTGATCACCTCAGCGACTGGTTAACAGCCCATCACCTTGCCTATCCAGTTTCAGCTGTAACATGCTTTTTCAGTAACGGATAATGCGAACGACGATATCTTATACATAGTGGATAAACAGATTTTATCCGTTTTTAACGCGCATGAAGTGCATCAAATGCACATCTTGCCCGTTGACCATCAGGATCTGTTGCATGCCCGCCCAGATGCCTATTTTGACGCCATAGTCGTACTTCTTAAGAGTTTAGCGATAACAAAATAACGGGTCCGCCTTCGTGAGTGATATAGTGTCGAGTAGAAGCGTGGTTTGACTCTCATTCATCGTTTTCCTGCCCAATCATTAAAAACATCCCAAGACTGAATTCATCGTATGAATTCTGGTCTTGGGATGTTTTTAAGACTCAGTATGAAACACCACTCTCATACAGGCACTAATGACTAATCAGGGCGTATGAGCATGCTGCGGAAGTCGAAACAAAGTATGGTTGCACCTGTGTCTTCATGTTTTACATCAACCAACGCCTACACAAAGAAAGCTGGAAAAATGACACGATTATTTTTAGGGACCATCAATTTCGGCAATTGGACGCCAATCACCTTAATGAAGGACTCAAGTGGGTATTGTTCGTTTCCAACATAGCCGACGAAGTGTTTAAAATGAAGTCTGGCGTGTTTGATTGTATAGGACAAATATGCGGTTAATGGCGTTCCCTCATAAATCAGTTTTAGCGTGACATCGCCAATTTTATTTTCGTAAGAGGTTGCCCTCAGCATCTGTTCATTTCGTAATTCAATAGGCCGGTATCGATCAAGCGGATTGTGAATGTTCAAAATAGTATCAATTTGGTGTCCAGGTCGAAATAGCGTGTGGCTGGCGCGGTGTAATTCAGCGTAGGTTTCTATCACTTGTTTCAATGATGGGTGACCAGTGTACATAGTTCCTCCTATTTTGTGGGCAAAGTAACGAACAAGTGTCCAGACAGATTCAAAATTTTCAGAGAAAGTATATCATGGTTTATACCAATTAGACAACAGTCCGTACACGACTGTCGTTCTAGAACAAAATTGCGGGTCACTTCACCACGTGCTTAAGCACCGTTAGATGACTAAGAGCCGGTAATGATTACAGGCAATATTAATAATTTAAAACACAAAAAAAGACTAAGATCATTTATCTTAGTCACTTTTAGTACCGGAGGTGGGGTTCGAACCCGAACCACGTCCGTTCCAACTGGAAC